>NZ_JALJVC010000003.1 GCF_022967985.1 Acinetobacter lwoffii
CGTTCGATGTGTTCCATGTAGGACTCCTCATATTACTATTCGGTGGCAACCATAACCGGATGGTTGGGTGCTGCCATAAGTGTTCTTGGTTCCTAGACACAAAAATGCTGGTGTCTTTGATAATCTGGGCTAGTATAGTTTTAAAGCCGGTTTTAGCCAATTGGCTGAAACATATTATTTTTCCGTCATTAAGGTCTTCTTTTATGGATAAGCCAGTACCCAGCACAAATCCGACGAAAAAAGTAACTTATCCCGATGATAAAAATTTAATGGATATCGCACAATACTTAAAAGATGCACAGGGCAGTCACAAAAGGTCAATTCCCCCTTTGGAGCAATGGCAGCCAAAGCATTGTGGCGTCATGGATCTGAAGGTTTTAGCCAACGGCGAATGGTGGCACGAAGGTCAATTGATCAAGCGTCAGCCTATGATTGACCTGTTTGCAACGGTACTCTGGAAAGAAAACGATAAATTCTATCTAAAAACACCGGTAGAAATGATTGAAATTGAAGTTGAAGATGAACCTTTATTTGTCAATCAGGTCGATCAGGTTGAAATTAATGGAAGGATTTATCTGCAACTGGGCACAACCACGCAAGACCTGATTGTTGTTGATGCTGAACATCCAATCTTTATGCGTGAATACAAAGGTGAGTTGCGGCCTTATGTGCATGTGCGTTTTGGGATTAATGCCCTGATTCAGCGTGCGGCATTTTTACATCTGGTCGAGATGGGAGAGCTTGATGAAAATCCGGCAGGCGAAACCGTTTTAAGTTTGAAAAGTGGTGATTTAGACTTGCATTTGAGCACCTGAGGTTTAAGCTTGAATGCTAGAAATTTCAAACAAGCCACCTGCAACGTTATGAGCGCTATTCAACCAATTTCCCAGTTATTAGACCCGATGCCCAATGCCACGGCAGATGCGCCTATTGGCATTTTTGACTCAGGTGTAGGCGGCTTGTCAGTCGCCCTGGAAATTGCCCGCCATTTGCCTAATGAACGCTTTGTCTATTATGCGGATACTGCGCATGTGCC
The DNA here is from genome assembly GCF_022967985.1 of Acinetobacter lwoffii. Classification (GTDB taxonomy): domain Bacteria; phylum Pseudomonadota; class Gammaproteobacteria; order Pseudomonadales; family Moraxellaceae; genus Acinetobacter. Next base: position 1,037 of record NZ_JALJVC010000003.1, read on the forward strand.
TTATGGCCCGAGAGATGATCAGGAAATTCGTACCTTGACGGCTCAGGCGATTGAATGGCTTTATCGTCAAGGTTGTAAAGTTGCGGTGGTGGCTTGTAATACCGCTTCCGCTTTTAGTCTGGATTATTTGCGTGACTATTATGGTGAAAACTTTCCGATTATCGGTTTAGTACCCGCACTTAAACCGGCCGTCCTGAATACCCAGTCGAAAACTGTGGCGGTATTGGCCACGCCTGCAACCTTCCGCGGCCAGCTGATTAAAGATGTCATTTCCCGTTTTGCCGAACCGGCTCAAGTCAAAGTCCTGCCTGTGACCAGTCTGGATCTGGTGCCTTTTGTTGAGGCTGGAGAGCAGATGAGTGCAGCCTGTTTGCAGACATTAAAAGAGATTTTACAACCAGTTGTAGATCAGGGCGCTGATTATTTAGTGTTAGGATGTACACATTACCCCTTCCTAAAATCGTCAATTCAGTATATTTTTGGTCAAAAGCTGACATTAATTGACTCTGGATTCGCGGTTGCAAGACAAACGGCCCGAATTTTAATTAAAAATGGGTTATTATTTGAGCATGAGTCTAAAGAAAGCGTGAAAATTGAATTGGTGGTGAGTGGGCAGAATGCTGAACAGCTCCGACCGATTTTGCAGCACCTGATTCCGGCCGATTTAAAATGGCAGGTCAGTAATATGAGTGCAGTTTAAAACTCATTTTTATAATTTAAGAAGAAAGATATTTTGATTTTGGGGTGGCCATATTGGGTAAAGAAGCATGTGATGATGCATTTTACCCAAATGTACAGGAGAAGAGGATAGCCCATGCTGGATAAACGGTACCAAGTGTTCATCTCAACCTCTGGGGCAGAAATGCAACCGGAGCGTATTATTCTGTCTCAAACACTGGTAGGAATGGGGTTTTTCTCGTGGGGATTGGAACAGCGTACACCGCTGAATACTGCATTTGCACGCCGCCAGATTGATGACTGTGATTATGTCGTGATTTTGCTGGGAAGCCAGTATGGGGAGCAGTCGGTATCGGGTGTCGGTTATATGCATCTCGAATATATTTATGCCGTGACCAAGCAAAAACCGATTATTGTGTTTATGCATGATGATCCGGCATCACGTGAAAGTGCATTGCATGATGCCAAACCGGAATTACAGGAAAAATTCAAGGAATTCCGTCAACTGTTACAGCAGGAAGTGGATCAGGTTTTTACTTACCGTAGCCTGCGCGATCTGGAAATGGCAGTGCGTTTTAACATGCCGCAAATGTTGGAGCGCTATCCGGTGACTGGCTGGGTGCGTCCGCAAAATACTCAGGCGCTACATGACGAGATTGATCAGCTGAAAGCTAAAGTGGCCCAACTGGAACGTGATGGCGGAACTGCAGAAGTCGATCCATTCCTGAGTTTGCCCAAAGTGGCGATGCATGAAGTTTTTTCTTTTGAATACCGGATGCATGCTTATCAGGATGGTAACTTCAAGGAAATCAAAGTCCAGAAAAAACTGACTTGGGCACAATTGTTGGCATTGCTGGGTTCAACATTTGTCAATCCGACCCCTGAGGAATTTTTCTCGAAGTGCATGAATGAATATCTGAATGAAACCGGTCTGCAGGATGCGCGGGTGCAGATGCCGCGAGCGCATGCTGTCGCGCGTGCCCAGATGAATATCCGTGCCTTGCATAGTTTAAAAATTCAAATGCGCCAGAATGACTGGATTGTACCATCCGGTCGTGATGACCGACAGCGCATGCTGTGGCAGATCACGCCAAAAGCACAGAAGTTGCTGGACAGCAGCTTGCTGGATTTAGATCGCACTTTTCAATATAAGTCAGCGTATTAATCCATAGAGAGAATAAATAAAAAGCTGTTAAAGTACAGGGGTTGATATCATGACGGACGAACTGAATGTATTCTCCTGCTAAAGCGAAAGTGACGATTATATTGGCAAACTTGGGCACACCAGATGAGCCTACGATTCCAGCGGTACGCCGTTTCCTCAAGCAGTTTTTATCTGACCAGCGTGTGATTGAAATTCCCAAACCGATCTGGCAAATCATTCTGCGCTTATTCATTTTGCCCTTCCGTCCAAAGCGGGTAGCACAGGCCTATGCGCAAGTATGGGGACAGGATTCGCCGATGCGTGAAATTCTGTTTGAGCAGGTCGCAGCAGTCAAGACGCATCTCACCCAGCTGTATCCACAGTTTGAGCTGAATGTGGTGCCTGCCATGACTTATGGCAATCCCAACATTCAGGATGTCTTGGCACAAGTCTCCGCGCAGCCACAGGAACACGTGATTCTATTTCCCCTGTTTCCCCAATATTCAGCCACGTCGACCGCACCTCTATACGATGCTGTGGCGAAATGGGTGGTTAAACAGCGCAATTTACCCGGTTTGACAGTGATCCGGGATTATTATCAACATCCTTTATTTATCCAGTCGCTGGCTCAAAGTGTACGGGACTATCAGGCAATTCATGGTCAGCCAGAGAAATTGTTGATGTCTTTCCACGGTATTCCACAGCCCTATGCTGATAAAGGCGATCCTTATGCCGACCGTTGCCGCATAACTGGCAAGCTGTTGGCTAAAGCCTTGTGTTTAAGCGAAGATCAATATGCGATCAGCTTCCAGTCGCGGTTTGGCAAACAGGAATGGATCAAGCCCTATACCGATGTTTTGCTTGAAGATTGGGCTAAGCAGGGGGTGAAATCAATTCAAGTAATGAGTCCAGCATTTTCCGCGGACTGTCTGGAAACGCTTGAAGAGCTGGCAATCGAAAATGCCGAGATTTTTAAAGCACTCGGCGGTGAAAGCTATAGTTATATTCCGGCATTAAATAGCCGTGAAGATCATTTGCAATTGCTCAACAGTCTGCTACAAGCTAATCTGGATGCATTGACACAGATACTTGCCCATTAACTTGCCCGAGGTTTTTCACCCCATGTTACAAGTCAAAATTGTTCCAGTTACTGCATTTCAGCAAAACTGTTCCATCGTTTGGGATGCGGACACCAAAGAAGCCATTTTGATTGATGCAGGGGGCGAACCTGAGAAACTGAAGGCTGAAGTTGAAGTACTGGGTTTAACAGTTAAAGCCTTGTGGTTGACCCATGGTCATCTGGACCATGCGGGTGCTGTGGGCGCGTTAAAAAAGGCTTGGGATGTGCCGGTAATCGGACCGCATAAGGAAGATGCATTCTGGCTCGACATGATTCAGGAAGTTTCTGCACGTTATGGCTTCCCGATTCCGGAAAAAGTCGAAGTGACCCAATGGCTGGAAGGTGGAGAAGTGCTCAAACTCGGCAATGAAGAATTTGAAGTGCGTTTTGCTCCAGGCCATACGCCAGGTCATGTGATGTTCTATAACAAAAATTATGACTTGTTATGGACAGGGGATGTATTGTTTAAAGGTTCAATTGGCCGGACTGATTTCCCGCGTGGCAACCATCAGCAGCTCTTAGATTCCATTCAGAGAGAATGTTTTAGTCTGCCGGATGAAACTCAATTCATTTCAGGACATGGATCGATCAGCACCATTGGTTTTGAAAAGCAGCATAATCCTTTTGTTGCAGGTAAAGCGGGTTAAAAGCGTAAATAAAAGACCAACATAGTTTGGTCTTTTATTTTTATTCTGAAAAGGGATTATTGCGAAGTTGTCGCGTTTGCATGTGTATGAGCCAAGCGGCAAAAGCAAAAAGCACACCCAATACAATAAATAAACTATCTTGTTGGAAAATGCCGACTCCCAAAGAAAGAAGTGCGAGTAGACCGACCCCAATTAATATGACTCTTAAAATAATATAACCCATATTATTGCTCTAAAAATAATGTGAAAATTTAGAGTAGAACAATAATACTAAGGCTTTATGAATGATGTTAATTCGTGTTGCTTTATCTAAGTAATTTTATAAAATTCATATGATTTATTTACTTAATTTCGACAAGATTCTGCTTTCAGACAGAATTTTCGACAGGGAAGACATTTTATTCTTCGCTGTTGTCGGCTTGTGGTGCATCCTGAGTAGGCAAACTATATTCCTCATTGGCCCAAGCGCCTAGATCAATCATCTTGCAACGTTCTGAGCAAAAAGGACGGAATTCATTATCTTCCCATGTGGTCAGCTTGCCACAGCGCGGACAGTTTAAAGTGGTAGGCATGGGACGACTCCAAAGAAAAATAAAGGTTCGATTAGGCAAATATAGCCGCACTTGTTAGACTTATGCGGTTTTTATTAGTTTGATCTGATTATGCCGATTCGTCAATTTCAAGCACAGCGTATGCATGCGCCCCGTGATTTTCAAAGCATCAGTCCTGAACCGGTCTGCGTCGAAGTGGGAGCGGGTAAAGGTAAACATGCCTTGTTATTCAGCAAGAACAATCCCGATACTCAACTGATTGCAATTGAACGTACCCGTGAAAAATTTCTGGCGATGCAAAAACAGCATGCTGTTGAGGGTCAAACTAATTTACAAACCGTTCATGCCGATGCTTTACCGTGGATCGTACATGCACTGTATCCGCAGCAGGTAGAACAATTCTTTATTTTATATCCAAATCCTGAACCGCATAATCCGGCACAGCGCTGGGTCAATATGCCATTTTTTGAGTTTCTGCTTTCACGCCTGAAAACCGGGGGAACGATTACTTTGGCCAGTAATATTCCTGCCTATATCGAAGAAGCAGAAATACAGGTGCGAGAGCTCTGGAAGCTGCCTTTTGTCAAAGAAGTGATTGCTGCAGATTCGGCGCGCACCCATTTTGAAATTAAATATCTGGAACGCGGCGAATTATGCCAGCAACTAATCATCAGCAAGCCTGAAAGTTATGTGACACGTTTTGATGATTTCCAGCCTTTGCAAGGGCAGAATGCCACCGTCTCGGACTAAGCAGATGAGCAAACGCATTGCTATTGTGGGCGCAGGCCCCGCAGGCTTAATGGCAGCAGAAGTGCTCAGTCAGTTTGATTATGAGCTGCATGTCTATGAGCAAAAACCGTCTGCTGCGCGAAAATTCCTGATGGCAGGCAAGACCGGCCTGAATATTTCCCATGCCGAGCCTGTGCCAGAGTTTGTACAACGTTATGATCAGGTGGAGTGGTTGTCCCCTTGGATCAAACAGTGGGATGCGGTCTGGATTCAAGACTGGATGAAACAGCTCGGTATTGAACCTTATATCGGTTCATCTGGCCGGGTATTTCCCACAGAGATGAAAGCCGCGCCCTTGCTGCGTGCCTGGCTCAAGCGTTTGGCCAGTCATGGTATCCAGTTTCATTACCGACATAAAGTCAGCCAGTTGCAGCAGCAACAGCTTGAGCTGCATGATCTGAAAAATAATGAACATCGCACTGAACATTTTGATGTCATTATTCTGGCTTGTGGGGCAGTGTCCTGGTCAGAGTTGGGTAGTGATGGGGCATGGCAAGCCTGGCTGAAAACGGATGAAATTGAGCCATTTCAGGCCAGTAATGCCGGAGTGGAATATCCCTGGTCTCGGTTTATGCAGCCAGTCTTTGGTCAACCGTTAAAGCGTGTCGAGGCATGGGTTGGGCAAGGTGAAAAGACCATCGGCGATATCGTGATCAGTCATTATGGTCTGGAAAGTGGTCTGATCTATAAGCAGGGTCGTGGCTTACGCGAGCAACTAAAACAGGGGAAGCCTATGCAGCTGCATCTGGACCTATTCCCAAATCAAAGCATCGAACAGCTTGCGCAAAAATTACAGCCAAGTAAGAAGCAGTCTTTAACTAATGTCTGGCGTAAAGCCGGATTGGACGGTGCTAAGGCGGCTTTAGTACGGGAATTGCTAGACAAAGCAGTATGGCAAGATGCTACTGCATTAGCCAAAAAAATTAAACATTTGACCCTTCCACTCAGCGGCTTCCGCCCGATTGAAGAGGCGATTAGCTGTGCGGGTGGCGTCAAGCGTGAAGTGTTGTCAGAACAGCTACAATTGAAATCTAACCCACATGTATTTCTTTGCGGAGAAATGCTGGACTGGGATGCACCGACCGGCGGTTATCTACTGACAGCCTGTTTTGCCACAGGGCGTGCAGCGGGTGAAGGTGTGCATCAGTTTCTGACAGCAGATTAAGTCATTTTATAGCTAGGATGATCTAGTATTTATACTGAATGCAGACTCAACAGATCCGGCCTTGTTCATTGACGCTGTTTTAAAGCTGCCAGTTCAGCTTAGATTATTTTTGTATTTTATCTAAGCTGTGTGCCAATCTAGCATCCTAGACTATTCCTTCACTTGCCGGGAAGCGGGTTCTTTCTTGGCGAGATCCGGATATTGCGAACGCCAGCGTTCCAGTTGTTCTTGGGCGTGTAGATATTTCCCTAGACCTTTGACATTCTCACTGGCTTCATTCACGGGTGTAGCTTGAGTCTTGGGAGTATTGAGTAATTTGTCCTGATGTTCCCAGTATTGATACATTAAGCCCTGAATATAACGGCCCTGTTCGGTTTTCAGTTCTAAAGCCTTCAACATATTCAATGCTGACTGGACATGATCACGCTGACGTTGCTGGACAAATTCTTCTGTCATATTTTCATCATCGCGCATGCTGTTTAATTCTTTTTCCAAGTCGCTGCTCATTTCCTGAAAGCGCTGTTCATAATCCGTCAATGCAGCAATATCATGCGGATCATCAGCAGTTTTAGGGAAGTCTTTCAGTGGCTCGGTTTTCAGTTCCTGCATGACTTGATCTGAAGCCGTATTATCTGTTGTCGCTTCAGTCGGAGTTTTGGTCGTTTTCTGGTCACATGCCATCAGCAGCATGGCCGCAGCGAACAACAGCGTTCGTGTCATTCCTGGTATTTTATGCATGATCGCCTCCTGTTTTTAATTACTTTTCTTGAACACATAGATATGGGTGACATAAGGAAAATCGATCATTTCCTCTGCGCTTTTGGCTGTATATTGCTGGATGATCTGTTCAAATTGTTGTTTTAACTGTGCCTGCTGCTGTTCAGGCATGGCTGCAATAAAACTAGTCGAGAGCAGCCGCTTGGATACCACCTGCTCGACACTGCCATGCTGTTGCTGGGTCATTGTGGTTTCTGCATAGGGCTGAAATAGCGTTTGCTGTGCAAAGACCTCGCGCCAGGTGCCGCTATGATAGCGCGGCGTATCGCCTTCCAAGGGGGCAATACAATCGGCCAAGGCCTGAACCCAGTCGATCCGAGTATCGCGCTGATTCCAAATTAACACCAGATAACCCTGCGGTTTGAGTACCCGATCTAATTCTTGTAAGGTAGCAGAATCGGCAAACCAGTGAAATGACTGTGCACAAAATACCGCATTCAGGCTATGATCAGGCAGGGGAAGTTGATGGCTAACGCCTTCAAGAGTATGAATGTCCGGATGCGCCTGTTGTAATTGAGCCAGCATTTCCGGGACAGGATCAATCGCGATAATGTGCTTACTGAGCGGGCGTAAATAGGGGATAAACTTGCCGGTGCCGCTGCCCAAATCCAAAAGATGCGCATCTGCAGGCAAAGCCAGCGTTTCACTCAGCCACTGGCTGATTTCTGCCGGATAATCGGGACGCACTTGCTGATAGAGCTCAGCCGACGCACTAAAACCCCGTTTTGCTGCAGGATGTAATGATTGTGTCATATTTTGCGCTTTTTAATCTTTTTGATCGATATAAAATAGCATATTCACTTTTTTGACAGCGTTCATTGACTGAATTGTTGTGGAAGGGTTCGATTTACCAGCACGGGAAAGTTATGGACAAGCAGATTGTTTTTGAAGATGAACATATACGCGCGATTTTTATGCCGGGATCCTCTTCAGAACTGATTTTTTCATTTGGCGATTTGATTACCCGTGCCAAGGGCCTCAACATCAATGCAGAAAATTCATTGGCGAAATTCGAGTTTAATGTGCTTGGCATTATGCCCAAGCATAAATCCTGGTTTCCGCAAGGTTCCATGTGGAACATGTTGCAAGCCATCGCAGATCTGATTGCGCCGTTTCAGCAGCGTATTGCCTATGGTGGCTCGATGGGTGGCTATGCCGCGATTAAATATTCCCGTGCCTTGGGCGTACAACGGGTGGTGGCGATGGTGCCGCAATACTCGATTGATCCGGAAGATGTACACGATGCCCGCTATAACATGTTCTATCAGCCAGAGCTGAATGCCGGGATGCGGGTTGAAGCTCAGGATATCGAGCCTGCATGTGAATATATTATTGTCTATGATCCTTACTGTGCCGAAGATCGTGCCCATTATCTGAAATTAGAGGCGCTGATTCCGCATCATCATGTGCTGCATTTGCCTTTTACCGGACATGATGCGATCGCAGTTTTGGCCAGTTCCGAATTGCTCTATGACTTTTTGGTACATGACTATGAGCCGAGTTATTTCTACCAGAAAATGCGTCGGGTCAAGAAAAACAGCAAGTTCTATTATCGTAAGGTGATTGAAAATGTCTTGCCACGACACCGCATGGCTTTGGGGCACATTCTGAAAAATAACGATCTGCAACTGGATAACCAGTTTTTTGATGCCAGCCAGAAACAGGTGATTTTGCGGGAACTGTTACGCAATAAACAGGTTGATCAGCATGACCTGCTCAAACTGGGCATTCATGTGAATTTGCCGCAGGAAAATCGTCAGTTGCTGTTGGACCAGTATGGGCATGGTCTGGTATTTAATGTCATCAGCCATAAAATCGAAAGTTATGCAGAAGGCGCAATTGCCCTGAACCATAAATTCCTGATTCCGATTTATGCCAAAGGTAATGGTTTATTGAGCATTAACCTGAATGATGAACGTTATCTGGTGGTGATGAACGACCGGCATATCATGAAACTGATCAAGGAACAGGATGAGCTCAGTCTGGGTATGCACCCGATTTTAATGAAGCGTTATAGCGATTTTTATATGTTTAGCTATAAGCAGCTGAATCTGAGTACCAATGAGTATGGTGCTGCTGCTTTTATCAACGATAGTGACAAAAATACGCAGTTTGTGACGCACAGCGAGATAAATTAAATAAAATTTTTATAAAAAACAATTACTTGACTTGTGGTGAGCTTGGCATAATATAGAGATAAGCGGTATAAATAATAAACCAATTATATCGTTCCCGATGGTTGAAACGAAGAAGGGGATCTCTATGATGCAAGCGACTCGGATGATGCAAGTATGTTTTATCTTCGGTTTGATTCTACCTAATCTGGCACATGCAGAAACTGTGCATCCTGCAGTGATCATGGTCAGTGCGTCCATCATCTTTATGATTATTCTGTCCGTGTATGTGGTGTATCGTATCCGCAAGTCACTACGTAATCATATGGATAAACCGCTGGATTAATTGCATCAGGCTGGAAACGGGTTGAAAAGACTCAATGACTTGTTTTAAATGACAGACATAAATTGTCAAACAGGATTGAGGGAACAGCCATGAAAGCCGTTTATTTAGACTATGCTTCTTTAGACCAGCAGGATTTAGACTTTCAGGCACTGCATGCCGCATTTGATCCACTGGTTTTGTATCCGGCGACCTCGGCTGCCGAGATTGCATCCCGTGTAGCTGATGTCGATGTTATCATTACGAATAAGGTGATGATCGATGCAGCTACGATTCAGCAATGCCCTCAACTCAAACTCATTTTAATCTCTGCAACCGGCACCAATAATGTCGACCTTGAGGCGGCCAAAGCGCAAGGGATCGTCGTGTGTAACTGTCAGGCTTATGGCACTTCGGCAGTCGCGCAGCATACCATCATGTTGATGCTGAATCTGGCAACTTCATTCCTGTCTTACCAACGTGCGTTACAACAAGGCGAATGGCAAAAAGCCAGTCAGTTCTGTTTGCTGGATGCGCCAATTGTCGAGCTGGCCGGAAAAACATTGGGCATTGTGGGTTATGGCGAACTGGGCCATGCGGTGGCGAAACTGGCCGAAGCCTTTGGCATGAAAGTGCTTATTGCCGCGCTGCCAAATCGTCCGGCGGATGCATCTCGTGCGCCATTTGCCGAGCTACTTCCTCAAGTCGATTTTTTAACTTTGCATTGTCCACTCACTGAAGATACCCACCATTTAATCAGTCATACTGAGCTGGATGCAATGAAAAGCAGCGCATTTTTAATTAACTGTGCGCGTGGCGGAATTGTCGATGAAGCGGCATTGGCTGAGGCTCTGCGTGCAGGCAAGATTGCCGGTGCAGCGACAGATGTTCTAACGGTAGAACCACCGAAACAGGGCAATGTGCTGCTCGACTCTACGATTCCCAACCTGATTGTGACACCGCATAATGCTTGGGGCAGTGTCGATGCAAGACAACGGATTGTGGATCAAATGGTCGAAAATGTAGCAGCATTTAAACAGGGTCAGCCGATTCGACAGGTCAATTCATAGATCGCGTCGATACAAGGTAATAGTTTTATTTTCTAAAAATTAAAAAAGCCCATCACGGGCTTTTTTTATAAATCGGTTACCGCATAACTGGTAGCTGATCCTGACTGGGGTTGAGTCTGTGGTGTATTTGGGTTTTGCGTCGCACTCGACTGGCTTAAAGGCTGCTGCACGATAGGTGCCTGTTGTGAATTTCCACGCCAGACTTCTTTGGTCTGCTGGATTTTCTGACCGGTTTGTTGGGCTGCCTGAGTTGCACCCTGATCTACTTTTTGCAGTGTATCTGAGGTTGCAGACTTGGTATTACTCCAGGCTCGGTCTACCCCTGGCTTGATTTTGGCAATGCCTTTTTCCGTTGCTTCACCGACTTTCTCGGCGGTATTAATCACGCCTTCCTGTGCTTTATAAGCAAAGACATGCAGCAGGTTCGGATTTTCACCATAAGGCTTAACCGGTTTAGCAGACTGAGTCGTGGTTTGTGCGAATGCTGGGACAGAAAGCATCAAAGCTGTCGTTAAAATAATTGGGGTTTTGATATTCATTATGGATCGACCTCGAATTCGTCTAAGTGCGGTCTGAGTTTGTTTTTCAGTGTAACGGATAATTGATCAAAAACAATGAATATCCTGTGAAGAGTGCAGTGCCTTCAGGTTGATCTGTGCCGGAATATTGTAATTTTAAAGAAAGGCAGTAGATATCAGGAGAAACCTTGGATTGATTTTTAGCAAAATAAAAGCCCTGTTCTGAGACTAGACACAGGGCGATTTTTTAGTCACATTGTGTCAGGGCATCTTTGGCGAAATGTTCGCGTAAGCTGACAAAGTTCTTTTGTACGCCTGCATCGTGCAGGTCAAATTTTTGTGCAGTGCTAGTACCGTCGCGCTGGAAAGTCGCTGAGCCGGCATCGATTAGAGTCATGCCTTTAAATGACCATTGTTCAATGACATGGTTATTGCCGATATCGCCGGTAAATTCAATCACGCATTTGTCGAGGAATTTAGTCAGTTTGGCCTTGTTGTTGGTCGTGGCTGGAACAACTTCGAGGTTTTGGACTTCCTGTAAGACGCCAACCTGAAGCTGTGGGATTTTTGGTGCAGATGTACAAGCTGTAACTGCGATACTCGCAAGACCAGTCAGAATGAGTGTTTTAAATTTCATATGATTCTTTCTTGTTGAGTGTTGTTGGTTTGAGTATATGAAATATAAGGTGAAATGCCTATAAGATTTAAATGCTTTTAGCTGAATAAAAGATGTATAAATATCGCAATTAATTAAACTTAGGAAAAGTTTTTTAAATCAATCAGAAGTTTATTTATTTGCCCCTTAGTCTTAATTCTGAAAAGATCATTAATTTCAGATTCAAACATACCATTTGTGGAAGTATTAAATATTTCCTCAAGTATCTTGATTTTTTGAGCTAAGTTAAAATTATCAAAATTATAAAAATAGGTAGAATTTTTAAAATTATATCTAATTTCAAAATATGCTTTTGAAAAACTCTTTATGTATAAGAAATAATTAGGCTCTATCCCAAATTTCTCCCACGTATGTTTTATAAAAAAGTCTAACTTTTTTAAAATTGTAAGATTATTTATTTGAGAAAAAAAGAAGAGCCAACCTTTAGCTTTTCCGTCATCAATACACCCGGTTATTTTAAGATTTAACTGGAATATTAGAAATTCAATATTTTTATTTTTTGAATATTTATATTTTGTAAAACATTGGATAATACTAGTATGTAAATTGTTAATAGTAGAGTTTCTAACAGATATTTTCCCGTTTTCAAAAGAATAGCCTAAATAATCAAATTTATTTAATGCAATGCTCCCTACTTTTGATTTGCTATTTTTAGAAATTGGGTGAATTTCTAGAAGTAGTTCTTTAAATAATGTATTAATTTTAGCTTTTAATTCTTCTATATTAGAATAATTGCATAGAACTAAAATGTCATCTACATATCGAAAGTATTTTATATTCTTTGTGTTTTTTAAATTTTTATCAATACTAATAAGAAAAATATTAGCTAGAATATTTGATATTGCTAAACCTTGAGGTATTCCACCAATTATTTCGTTTTTTGGAGGTTGTAGGCTCTTTTTAATCATTTCTAAAGTATATTCACATTCAATATTTTCTTTTAAAATTAGAAAAAGTTTATTGTGATTGATAGAAGGGTAAAAATTTTTTATATCTATTTTTATATATGAGTCGTAATCTTTTATTGAAGTAGCAATATCTTTTATTATTACTTGTGGTAATTTATTTTCTATATGTAAAGAATAATAATCTTGTAAAAATAAATGAATTGTTTTTAAAACTATTCGATCTCTTATTGTTGGAATGTAAATCTCACGTGGGTATTTCTGTCTACCTTTGTTTAGTAAATTTAATTTATATCTGGTAAATTTATAAGTTCTATTGTTAAGCTTTCTATAAATAATTTCAATTTCATTATGAAGATTTTTATTAAAAGTGTTGTGAGATATATTATCTGTGCCAATTGCAAAACTGTGATAAATATGTTTTAAATAAATTTTTTCTAATTGCTCATGGGTATGGAAATATTTTAGAGAATTCATTTTATATATTCAGACATTAAATAAGAGCTAGTAAAAGGTAGAGTATAAAGCATTGCTATTGTCAAATAATATTTAATTTTACTTAGCCAAGCCTCAAAGAAGTCCTTAAATGTCAGAGGAGGGGATATCTCATTTCTTTTACTTTTCATTGTAGAAAAATAAACATTTAACTTTGATATATGGTGGTCTGATTTTATATGATTTTCACACCCACTTAATATATATTCATACTTTTCAACAATATCTTCTGGATTAGATAAAATTAAAGTATTTAATTGCTCGTAACATTTTTTAACTTTTTCTGATCTCGAGTGAAATTTTTGAGCACTAACTATTCCAGACATAACTAAAGTCAGTACTGAAAAAACTAATAAAGTAGATGATTCGAAAGGCATGTTTTTACTTTGGGATTGCAGGATAGAAATTGCCACTGTAAAAAACGAGTACCAAATCAATAATACTTGGCTATGAAACTCATATCTTAAAAGACGAATTTCTTGTTCAATTTTAGCTTTTCTTGTCCACCAAATTTTATCTTTTATTGACATATTTTAGAGCGTTGCATTTAAGGTAAATAAAATTATTAATATCCTCTTTGATAGACAAAGAGAATCAAACCTAAAGGTTTAAAGAGATAATCTCTTTAAGAATCAGTTGCACCTATAAATAATATAGATGGGATGGACTTCCTACCTCAAATGCAACAACGTAATAGTAGAATAAAAAAACCGCTATTTCTAGCGGTTTTTTAAATACTTCGTATAATTTTGCTTAATGCTGTAACACCGAAATATCAGCCACTTTCGTAAATAAATCACGAAGCTGTGCAAGCATACGTAAACGGTTAGCTTTAAGCTCAGCATCATCAGCCATCACCATCACACCGTCAAAGAACGCATCTACTGGCGCACGAAGTGCAGCAAGTGCAGACAAGGCAGCAGTGTAGTCTTTCGCAGCAAATAACGGCTCAACCACAGGCGTAATTTTCGCAAGTTCAGCGAACAATGCTTTTTCAGCATCTTCCACCAAGTTAGCTTCAACCACAGTACCTTCAGGTGTCGCTTCTTTAGCAAGAATATTTGCAACACGCTTGTTGGCAGCAGCAAGAGCAGCAGCTTCAGGTAATGCACGGAAGTGATTAACCGCATTTACACGTTTGTCAAAATCAAGCGGTGATTTTGGCGATAACGCCTGAACAGCTTGAATAACATCAACAGCAACACCTTGATCTTCGTATTTCGCACGGTAACGACCTTCAAGGAATGCAACAGCATCCGCCAAAGTCTTGTCGTGATCTTTCAATACATCGCCATAAGCAGCCAAAGCCAGCTTGATCAAATCTTCAATTGAAACATCAAGCTCATTTTCAGTCACAAGACGCAGGATACCAATTGCAGAACGACGAAGTGCAAACGGGTCTTTAGAACCTGTAGGCGCTTGACCAATACCGAAAATACCTGTGAGCGTGTCTAAACGATCCGCAAGGGCAATGGTCGTACCTGTTTTAGTCTTCGGTAAAACGTCACCCGCAAATTTAGGAAGATATTGCTCACCTAAAGACTCAGCCACTTCAGCATTTTCACCTTCAAGACGTGCGTAGTAAGTACCCGCGATCCCTTGAAGTTCAGGGAATTCACCAACAAGCTCAGAGGTTAAGTCACATTTTGCAAGAAGCGCCGCTTTTTCAGCATCTTCCGCTTTTGCACCAGTAATTGGAGCTAAAGCCACAGCCAATTTCGCAATACGTGTCGATTTGTCCCAAAGCGTACCCAATTCTGCTTGGAACACCATGTTCGCCAATTTTTCTTTACGAGATGCAAGCGGTTGCTTTTGATCTTGCAAGAAGAAGAATTCAGCATCAGACAAACGTGGACGAACAACTTTCTCGTTACCTTCAATAATTTGTGTCGGGTCTTTTGACTCAATGTTCGACACAGTAATGAAGTACGGTTGAAGTTTATTGTCAGCGTTTACTAAGCAGAAGTACTTTTGGTTGTCCTGCATGGTGGTGATCAATGCTTCTTGAGGAACTGCAAGGAAGCGTTCTTCAAAGCTTGCACGAAGCGCAACAGGCCATTCAACGAGTGCAGTCACTTCATCACGAAGATCCGCAGGCACGATTGCAATGGCATTGACTTCATCAGCCAATGCTTTAACTTGCTGGTCGATGATTGCTTGACGCTCTTCAAAAGAAGCTACTACATAAGCGCTACGAAGGGCATCTAAGTAAGCATCTGCATTTGCCAACGTGATCGCTTCAGGTGCATGGAAACGGTGACCAAAAGTCACGTTACCGGCTTTGTGATCTTGAATCGTCGCATCAACTACGTCGTTGTCTTTCAACAACACAACCCATTTCACAGGACGTACAAATTCAGTACGGCTTGCCGCAGAACGCATACGTTTTGCAATTGGAAGATTATCCAACGCATTTTGTAAAATTTGTGGCAGTAAAACGTCAAGGCTTTGACCCTTTACGTCTTTTAAGTAGCACACTTTTTCAACTTTACCCGCTTGGAAAGTCGAAACTTGATCTACTGTGATGCCTTGACCACGCATAAAGCCATCAAGTGCTTTCGTCGGGTTACCTTCAGCATCAAAGGCTGCTTGTTTAGCAGGGCCGTCAAAACGTTTTTGTGTATCAGCTTGCGCAGCATCAACATTGACGATTTTAAGTGCAAGACGACGCGGTGCTGCATAAGCTTCGATCGAATCAAACGCTAAGCCAGCATCTTTTAAGCCTTTAACGGTTTCTGCATGTAGTGCATCACGTAATTTTT
Source organism: Acinetobacter lwoffii (assembly GCF_022967985.1). Classification (GTDB taxonomy): domain Bacteria; phylum Pseudomonadota; class Gammaproteobacteria; order Pseudomonadales; family Moraxellaceae; genus Acinetobacter. The sequence goes on from NZ_JALJVC010000003.1 coordinate 16,770, forward strand.
TCAGGCTTTTTGGTGGAAGTTCTTCACAACCCAATTCGAACAAAACGGTATGTTTAGACATTATTTGCTCTCCTTAGATTCAACTTTTGCTTCTGCTTCAACTTGTGCTTTGAGCTGTGCCAACACTTCATCACGTAAAGCAGGTTCTGCCATTGGGAAACCAAGTTCCGCACGTGCTGCTACATAGCTGGTCGCAATAGAACGTGCCAAGGTACGTACACGTAAAATGTAACGTTGACGTTCAGTCACAGAAATCGCGCCACGCGCATCTAATAAGTTGAAGCTGTGTGATGCTTTCACGACTTGCTCATATGCAGGAAGTGGAAGTTTCGCTTCGATCAAACGCGTTGCTTCAGCTTCATAGAAATCGAACAATTCAAACATTTTTTCAACGTTGGCATATTCGAAGTTATAGGTCGATTGTTCCACTTCATTTTGATGGAACACATCACCGTAAGTTACCGTACCGAACTGACCTTTGGTCCAAACCAGATCATAAACAGAATCTACACCCTGCAAGTACATGGCAAGACGCTCAAGACCATACGTGATTTCGCCAGTCACAGGGTAGCATTCAACACCGCCGACTTGTTGGAAGTAAGTGAACTGAGTCACTTCCATACCGTTGAGCCATACTTCCCAACCTAAGCCCCAAGCACCCAGTGTTGGAGATTCCCAGTTGTCTTCTACGAAACGAATGTCGTGAACTAAAGGATCAATACCGATCGCTTTTAATGAATCGAGATAAAGCTGCTGGATATTGTCCGGGTTTGGCTTAAGCACCACCTGGAATTGATAATAATGTTGCAAACGGTTCGGGTTTTCACCATAACGACCATCTTTCGGACGACGTGACGGTTGAACATAAGCGGCATTCCAGGTTTCAGGACCCAGCGCACGAAGGAAAGTCGCAGTGTGGAATGTCCCTGCACCCATTTCCATATCATAAGGTTGCAAAATGACGCAGCCTTGCTCCGCCCAGTAAGTTTGTAAGGCAAGAATTAAGCCTTGGAAGGTATCAATATGCGATATGGCGCGACTCATGGTCATCCACTTAAAATTAGAGAAAAATTGTGCTCAATTATAAGGACTTTGCAGGGGAGTGGCAAAGGGTTAATGTACGGATACTTTTTTGAAAAAAATAAAACAGGCTTAAAGGATACGCGGTATTTAGAAGCTTACTGCGATTTTAGCTGTACTGGCCGATACAGGCTGATCTGAAAATCAGGAATAAATCAGATGTATGGCATGCTGTTAAGCGGAGAATCATAAAGTTCAACGGATCTCATACGATTGCGACTCTAAAATTAGTTTAATATTCACGCAATATAATAATGCTTAAAAATAAGGAACTTCATGACCACTTACCAAATTCAATGCCATTTAAAATACAAGGTCGTGCAACCGACAGAATTTATTTTTATGCTTCAGGCGGCACATCATTCCGATCAGAAGATTCTCGGAGAACAACTCAGCTTTAACCTGCCTGTGACATGGCATGAATTTCAGGATGCGCAGCATCAAAATCGTCATGTTCGGCTACAGGTCGAACCCTGTGAGGTTTTTGAGCTGAATTATACGGCGACAGTGGTTCGTCAACCGAGCCTCTCTTTGGAACTTCAGCAAGGTATGAAAGAAGTAACCATTCCTGAGCTGCCCGATGAAGTATTGCCTTATTTGTTGGCCAGCCGTTATTGCAATTCGGATTTATTACTGGAAATGGCAAAACGCTCATTTGGCTGGATGATACCGGGCTATACTCGGGTCAAAGCGATCGAACAGTGGATTTATAATAATATTTTTTATGTGTCGGGGAGTTCTGACCAGTTCACCACTGCCACAGATGTGCTGGTGCATCGCGCAGGCGTATGCCGTGATTTTGCCCATTTAGGCATTGCGCTGTGCCGTGCCTTGGGAATTCCGGCACGCATGGTGGTCGGTTATGTAGAAATTGAAAAGTTTTTACCTGACTTTCATGCCATTTTTGAAGCCTATTTAGATGGTGGATGGGTACAGTTTGATCCGACCCGTCTGGCGCCGGTCGAAAATCTTATTCGGATTGGCACTGGAGTCGATGCCGGAGATGTGGCATTTTCAACTTATTATGGTCAGGTCGAACTGTTAAAAATCCAGCCGCTGATTCAACCTGAAATGAGCCATTAGGTTGTTTTAAAAATTTTTGAACAACGATTTAAGCAGCATGGTAAAAAGGATTTTTCTATGCAAATGACTATCGGTGATGACGTGATCATTCTATAAAAAGCAGGATGAATGTTTTAACCTGAGTGAAATATTGTTTTAAAAAGCATGTATTCGCGAATGGTGAAAAGATGTAAAACACAGATGCCTTTCATCGGGCTTGGTTCTATAATGCCCAAAATCTATAAACAATAAGATCAGGCGCACTGTGTTTCACTCCCATCTCGACTGGCTCAATACCTTAAAACCGAATTTCAAAGTCCTTCCACTCAAAGACCGTTTGCTCTGCGGAGCTGGAGCACTATTGGGTTTGGTAGTTTCGTCCTTGTTGAGCTTATGGATTTTGGGGGATTTTGAAGCCTGGTATATTGCCCCGATGGGCGCCTCTTCGGTATTGCTATTTGCAGTGCCTGCCAGTCCTCTGGCACAGCCCTGGAATATTCTGGTCGGGAATACCATTGCTGCCGTGATTGGCGTGAGCTGTGCCTTGTTTATTGCCAGTCCAACTGAGGCTTTTAGTGTAGCCGTGGCTTTGGCAATTGTCCTGATGATGACCACGGATTCCCTGCATCCACCGAGTGGCGCCGTGGCCATTACCGCAGTGCTGGGCGGCCAGCCGGTGCATGAACTCGGTTATGCCTTTGTATTTTATCCGGTACTACTCAATTCAATTTTACTGATGGTAATTGCCATTGTCTTTAACCGGATGATTGGCAAGGATTATCCGCAGCAAGCTCAACTAAATACTCGTTCCAAGGATCCGACGCCGACCCAGAAAGTCACGATTCAACCACAGGATATTCAGGAAGTGCTGGATCAGCGCACCGAGTTGCTGGATATCAGTGAATATGACCTGCAAAAAATCATTCTGGAGGCACAAAACCGCGCCAATGCGCGTGCGGTACATGAATTTAGCTGCCAAGATATTATGACGAAGGATGTAGCAACCCTGCATGAAAATGATGATATCCAGCACGCATTGGACAAGTTCAAGCAAATGAACCTGATGAGCCTGCCCGTCGTTAATGCCGATGAACAACTGGTCGGTACACTGGCAATGTATCAGGTGGTGGAATGGTTCAAGCGCGCGGCTGATGTCCGTAGCAGCTGGGAGCATCAGGTCAAACATATCATGACCCGTAAGGTAATTACGGTGCAGCCTTTACAACCCATTCAGGATCTGGTGCCGTATTTTGTCGAGCGTTCGTTCAACTATATTCCGGTGGTGAGCGAGCAGCAATTGGTGGGAATTATCAGTCGGGCAGATATGATTGCCGCACTGAATCAGGAGCTGAATCATTTTAAAATGAAAGTTTAAAACCGAATTAAAACGGAATTTAACAGAGCATGTGTGATCAACTCTGGTCAGCTTGCCGGCTGAGAAAACTGTAAAATAGTGCCATCGGCAGGGAAAAACACAGCAGAAACAAAAAATGGGAACTAAAATTTTCACTTGAAGGATGCGAGATATAGGCCAGAATCAGGGTTCCCAGTACGCAGCTCATTAAAATCGTGATGATATTAAACAGTTGATAATGGCGTAGCAGCAGGTGAGTCACTGATCGGAAAGGGAAGATCATCATCCAGTAAGTCAGGCAGACAAAAAAGCTAATAAAAAGCGCTGAAAACAGGCTCTTGAAAATGGAGAAAATCCCAGAGCTGGCTTCATGAAATAGCGCATAAGGGAATAAAATTACAGCTATGATCAGAGGTGCAAGCGCGAGGTTAAATGTCATTTTCCAAGGGGAATTCTGGATCGGTTGAGAGATTAAGTGAAATATCCTGTCCACTATCTATCTGCTACTTTTTGATGTTTTTAATATAAAGACTTTATCTTTATCATTGTTAAAAGCATATTATTTTTCGATGAGAGAAAGATTCAACATATAGGCGATTGATACGACAAAGCACACCGGAGTGTGCTTTGTAGAGGGTGTGATGTTTAAGAGCTGTAATGATTAAATAAAGAACCAGTAAATAAACAGTGAAATAATAAAGATACACATGATATTCAGCACAAAACCAACTTTCATCATTTCGCTTTGCTGGATATGACCGGTTCCAAAAACAATCGCATTTGGTGGGGTGGCTACCGGCAGCATAAAGGCACATGAAGCACCAATACCAATGACGATCACCAGAATTTCTTTGGGCATTCCCATCTGATCCGCAATTGCGGCAAATACTGGTACTAGCAGGGCAGCCGAAGCGGTATTACTGGTAAATTCAGTCAGGAAGATAATAAAAGTAGCGACTACAAAAATAATCATCAGCGGGGAGGTATCACCAAAGGCATTGGCCAGAGTTTGACCCAGTACCAGCGAACTGCCTGAATCCTTTAGAATGGCACTCAAGGTCAGACCACCACCAAATAGATATAACACCCCCCAATCAGTATTTTCTGCAATCTGTTTCCAGCTTGCGGTACCCAGAATCACAACCATACAGGCAGCCGAAATTGCAATCCAGGTATCCGGCTGGGAAATACCAAAAATTTCAGTGAATTTTTTACTGAAAATCCAGGCAATTGCAGTACAAAGAAAGAGGATCATGGTGGCTATACGGGTTCTGGTCCAAGGAATATCTTCGGTCGCAAATTGTATTTTATGATTCAGTTTTGGACGTAGTACCAGATATAAACTGACCAGCATGGCAGGAAGAATAATGAACATCATCGGCAAGCCGATTTTCATCCAGTCGGCAAAATCATAGCCAAGTGCCTTGGCGGCAATGGCATTCGGAGGTGAACCGACCATGGTGCCCAGTCCGCCAATACTGGCTGAATAGGCAATGCCGAGCAGGATAAAGACAAAAGTTTTACGATCCTTGCTGACATCCAGATGTGAAAGCAAGCCTAAGGCCAAAGGCAGCATCATGGCAGCAGTCGCCGTATTGGAAATCCACATGGACAGCAGCGCCGTCACCACAAAAATCGCCAGTACAGAAATGCCCAGATGCCCTCTGGACATGGAGATGATCCACATGGCAATTTTCCGGTCCAGTTTCTGGATATGCAACGCCGTTGCCAGCGCAAAACCACCAAAAAACAGGAAAATGACAGGATCGGCAAAAGTGGCCAAAGCGGCTTGTGTGGTAATCGGAACCAGTTCCTCACCAGAGGCCATTGGCATGGCCAGCAATACCGCCATCACGGGGATGAGTAAAGCTGTAATCGTGATATGAATGGCTTCAGTCAGCCATAAGATACCGATAAAGGCTAAAAGGGCCAGTCCTTTATTGGCATTCTGGTCATAGGGCAGGTAAAGATATAAGCCATAGGCTACAATGGCTGCGACAAAAATAAGAATCCAGCCTTTAAGCAGCCCTTTGGGCATGGCATTGGTCGGGGTAGCTAGGTTGGTCTGAGTCATATGCTCTCCTTGCAAGATTTTTATTTACATCATTTTTTATATTAGCTTTAAATTTGTAATTTTGTTTTGCTTAAAAAATATCCTATTTAAAGATACTATAACCAGATTGTTGCAATAATCCAGTACTTTGCCAGAAGGCATACAGGCCCAAGCCGAAAAGTAAAGCCAAGACAATCCATTTGAAGTGTTGCTGAGATAAACGATGGCGTATTTTGCCTCCAATCCAGACACCAGCAAGGGCGAATAAGCTTATCCCGATCAGAATATGCTGTTGATGGGTTTCCAGTGTGATCAGAATTGGAAACAGTAAAACCAGCTGGATCAGTTTACCGGCAATGAAATTGAGATTACTGATAATGACAATATCTGTTTTAGAGAGTTGGCAACTCATCAGATACATCATCAGAAAAGGTGCCATGGCATTGGTTGCACCTCCAATAATGCCGGCCAGTAAACCAAAACAGAGCATGCTGGAAATATGCGGACTAACTTGTAAGGGGCGTGCCCGTAACTGGTCCAAGACATAAAATATAATTACCAGACCCAATAACAGTTTTAAATAAGCCTCATTTAGCCAAAGTAATAGCTTGACCCCGAGTACACTGCCGACCAGGCTACTAAGCATTAATGGCCAATAACGTTTTATATAATAGCCAATACTATTCAACAGGCTATGCGCAGGGTCAGCATTCAGCATGATCAGATTCAGCAGCAGACAGGGCAGAATGACAAGGGTAACCGCGATGCTAAGCGGATATGCGCTGGACAGAACAGCCGTACTCATCATAGGAAAGCCAAAGCCGCTTAAACCATGCAGCAGGGCTGCGACGGCACAGAGCCACAGCATCATCCATTCTGCCTGAGTCATGTGAAATCCATTTCAAAAATTGGAATCTTGAACTTATCGTGAATTCAACTGAGAAAGAAAGTGAAAAGCTGTAATACAGCAAAGAAATAACAAAAAATATAGGCAAAAAAAAGCCACGATAACTTGGGGAAATTACCGTGGCATCAAAATTTCATCCCATTTAACCGGGGTGAAAGAGGAAGCTCTGCGATGAAACTGGTTAAGAACGCTTGTTAAAAATGACTGTACAGCTTAATAGCGTTTATCCTGATTCACTGTACGCACAGGATTTTGATAGCCCTGAGGTTGATGAACGCTGTCATGATCAATTCTGTACTGTTTTTTCGGCATGATTAACCACAACACCAGATAGACCAAAATACCCGGGAATGCGGCACTCATGATTGAAATCACCACAAAAATCAGACGTAATAAATTTGCGTTCCAACCAAAACGTTCAGCAATACCACCCATTACACCTGCAATCATGTTTGAGCGGTTAGAGCGATATAAACCAACATTGGCCATTAAAATCTCCTGATTAAAAATAAGTTTGAATCCTAAAATGGATCCATACTTAAAGAAATGGAGTTTACTTAAACTTTTTAAAGTGCTGATTACAAATAAAATCGTTAAGTAATGTTAATAAAGATTAAAACCAGATCTAAGAGCTACTAACATAGTGAAAATTCTATTGAACTCTTGTGTAAAGTTCATCAGCTTTGCTGGGTGCTTTTTGCTCGCCATGTTTCCTATTTAGGTTTGTTAAAAATGAAATTGGATGTATCACGTTGTACATTAAGCAGTTTTTTTAAATGTAGCCTGGTGTTGGGGAGTATGGTGATTTTGCAGGCTTGTGATCAGCAGCAAGTCAAACCTGAACAGGAAGGTCAGGCGACCTCAGAAGAGGGCGTTAAAATTTCCGCTGCCAATACGAAGGCCGATGTGGTGACTGTCAGCGCCAAATCCTTAACTCAGGTCGCAGGGCAGGCGACTCTTCCGGTAGAAGCAGATTTAAACCCGGCAACTGTACCAGAGGATGCCAAGGTGTTTATAGGTCGCTATCATACTGAAATCGACTGTGATGGCCGCTTTGCGCCTTGTACTGAAGGTAAGGCAGAATTTATTTTGACTCTAATGCCGGACGGTACGGTGCATCGCAGTATTTTACAGTATGGCAAAGTATTTATTGATAATACCAAAAGCAGCACGGCTCATAATATTACCTACCGTAAAGACCGCTGGTTTATCAATCCGGAGCGTACCGATATAGTAGTGAATCGTAAAGAAGGGGCGAGCTTTTACTATAAGATTAAAGATTCAAATCACTTAGTCATGAATCTGGAAAAAATCTATAGTGAAAAAGAAAAAACCAACCGGGAATTATTTGATCGCGGCTATCCGGCACCTTCGAAAGCCTATGAACTGGTCAAAGACACGTCCTTTCATATTCAAGAATAATACCCGATAAAAATCGGCTGATCTGGTAGAAAGCCTAATTCAAATACTGTTTAGATTAGACAATAAAGGCAAGTTGTGGGAACGTGTGAGCCTAAAATCTGGGCGCAGAAATACACGACCAAAACATCGCAATTTAATTAAAATATAATAAGGGAAATCAGGGAGACATTCTAAGGAAAGAATGGTGGGTCGTCCGCGATTCGAACGCGGGACCAACGGATTAAAAGTCCGCTGCTCTACCAGCTGAGCTAACGACCCTGAGGAATAAAAATGATGATGACCATTTTTATGACGCAAGAGTGTGGTGTACTTTTACGTGATCCTTTCGGAAGATGGTGGGTCGTCCGCGATTCGAACGCGGGACCAACGGATTAAAAGTCCGCTGCTCTACCAGCTGAGCTAACGACCCATCAAGGGATATCAAATAAGTGGTGGGTCGTCCGCGATTCGAACGCGGGACCAACGGATTAAAAGTCCGCTGCTCTACCAGCTGAGCTAACGACCCTGAACCATCATTCAAACCAGGTTTGAATGTGCAGTGCAAGTCAAGCTAAATAGCTTAAAGCACCACTTTGTTTGATGGAGCGTATTGTAGCAAGATCTCATTTCAGCGCAAGCAAAAAATAACAAAGTTGCCCATGTTTGATTATAAATACAACAATTATGCTTTATCTAAACAAAAAATAGGCAACTTCAGTACTTAGAAGCGATATTGATAGGCCTGAATATTGGCAAAAATCTCTGCGGTGAGCTCCGAATATGCCGTTGCACCTGGCAATAACACCAGCAGGCGTTCATCGGTTTTACTCGGATCAAATGCTTGCTCTTTCAATTTATTTTTCTGGTATTTAAAGGTACCTGTAGTTTCAATCTGCTGTTGTATACGTAAAAATACCGGTACCGCATAAGCCGGCAAGCATTTTTTAAAGCAAGCGGCCATGGCTGCTAAATCTGCATCATCCAATTTTACATCGGGTTGCAGGGTAATCGCGGCCATACCGGCACGACCATTTGTATTGGGAATTTCTACGCCATACACCACCGCTTCAACGATTTTGTCATACTCGGTCAGTATGTTTTCCACTTCAGTTGTAGAAACATTTTCCCCTTTCCAGCGGAAAGTATCACCCAGACGATCGACAAACTGCGCATGACGGAAGCCGATATTACGCACCAGATCCCCGGTATTGAAGTAAGCATCACCTTGGGTAAATACATTCTGCATGATGACTGACTTGTTTTTTTCCAGGTCGGTATAGCCATCAAAAGGTGAACGACGGGTGATTTTACCAATCAGTAAACCAGTCTCGCCCTTTTTCACCCGTTTACAACGGCCTTTAAGGTCTCGTACCGGCTCATTTTTATCTTTATCAAAGGCAATAATGGCATACGGTGTGGGTGAGAAACCGACGGTATTGTCAAAATTGAAAATATTGCTAAAACCGACATTGCCTTCACTGGAGGCATATAGTTCCAGCACTTCCTGAATGCCAAAACGGAATTTAAATTTATCCCATATATTTGGGCGCATCCCATTTCCAATCATCTTGGTCACGCGGTGGCCTTTTTCCAGTTCAGATGAGGGAGCATCCATCAGATAACGGCACAGCTCACCGACATAACCAATCGCAGAGGCATCAAATTTTTGTACATCCTTCCAGAAAGAGGAGGTCGAAAATTTACGCCGAATCGCCAGGGTGCTGCTACCTGCAATGACACCGCACCAGCACACCACCATGCCTGTGGCATGATAAAGCGGCAGGGTACAGTACATCACATCATCTTGATTGAGGTTTAGCACATGCCCATAGGTGCCATAAGCGAGCGTCCAGCGGCCATTGGTAAAGATCACCGCTTTAGGTAGACCTGTGGTGCCCGAGGTGTAAATATAGAACAGCCCATCTTTGCCCTGCACCGAATGGGTGGTCGGTGGGTTAAATTTGGGAGAGAGATCGGTTTTTTCAGCCAGGTTGATAAAGCCTTCAGGTGCCTGACCCGGATCGGCTTGAGTATTCTGATCTGCAAACCAGTGCAAGCGATCACTGCTAATATTCAGGTCATTACGAATCTCGTTGACTGCATGACGACATTCTTCGCCCACAATCAGAGCAATCGGTTTGACCAGATTGATACTGTGCGTCAGCACTTTGCCGACTTGAGAGGTATTCACCAAGGCGGTGGTCACACCCAGTTTAGCCAGACCAATCACGCTAGCAATCAGCTCAGGGCGGTTCTCGACCATCACGGCAACTACATCACCTTTCTTGGCACCCAAGGAGAGATAGAAATGGGCAATCTGGTTGGCCCGAGCATTTAGAGCAGCATAGCTATAGCTTTGCTCTTCAAAACGCAAGGCGATACCTTCGGGGTTACGCTTGGTCGCTTTTTCAAAAGCCAGACCCAAGCCGGCCGGTGTGTTCGGAGTACGTAAATATGCCTGTCTTAGACCAGTGAGCAAATTGGGCACTTTGGTCAAAAAAGCCGGGATTTTGGCAGCGACATCTGCAATCCCAATCAGATCGTGTGGTTTCATTTGGGTCATGAGAATCCTATTTATTTTTCGTATCCGATACGTTCAATTTATATACAGTAGACGAGCTATCCATCTTTTAGCGTTAAAACACTAGTGCAATCAACCTATTCTGACTAAATCTAGCAAAAAAAACCTAGTCACCGAAATGACTAGGTTTTTTTAGATGACTGCAATTGAGCAAATTATGATTCAGTTGCAGTATTGGCTTTTTTCGGTGGACGACCACGTGGACGACGTGGACGAGCAGCCTGTTTCTCCGCTTTTTCAGCTTCGCTGGCTTCAGTGTCTTCTGTTGTTACTTTGGCCTGATCCTGGGCTTCTGTAACAGGAGCTTCTGATTCAGCATTTGCTTCAACTGGCGCAGCATCTCTAGGTTGAGCTTCAGTCACTGGAGCCGCTTCTGTAGGAGCTGTATCTACTGGTGCCGTCGTTTCAGTTGCTTGTTCAGCTGGCTGAGCATTTACGGTTTCTTCAATAGCGATTTCAGTGGTTACTGGAGTTTCAGTTGCCGCTGCTTCAGCAGACTCTGCTTGCGCTTCTGCTGCTACAGGTGCTTCTGGCTCAGTTTCAACTGCCGGAGCTGTTTCTACTTTGGCCTGTTGCTTGGCTTGTTGCAGGGCCTGTTCTGCAGCCTGTTTAGCCAGACGGCGACGCTCACGTGGATCGTTTGCGACACGTTTGTCCGACACCGGTTTTGGTGGAGTTAGATCCAGAACTGGAGCAGGCTCTGCTTCAACCTTAGCTACCGTCACTTGAACATCACGGGTGACCGGTTTTTTCTCTGCGACAGGCGATGCTGCAGCCACCAGACTCGCGTTGTACTCTTTTGTGAACTTCTCTAGAGCACGGTTGAAGGTTGGCAATAAACCAAACTGTTCAATGAGCACGGAGCAGTCTTCACCATAAACATGGCGAATCAGGCTACCAATAGTGAACTGACCCAAAGTTGGTACTTGTGACGGAGTCAACTTTTGAACTGTAGCCTGTTGAGGCTGTCCTTCACGTTGCTGACGACGACGCTGACGCGGATCGTTGCTGGCACGAGGTTTTTCAGCACTTGATTCTTCCGCTGTCACAACTTCTTCAGCAGGTGCTGTCAGTGCAGCTTCTACTACATTTTCAGCAGCGGCTTCTTCAACTGGCGCATCTGCCGGTGCAGTAACTTCAACCGCTGGCGTTACAACTGCAGCATTGTCATTCAATGCCACGATTTCGCTTTTCGCCTGGTCAATATTCACGACCATGGCTGTTGGCATCACGTCTTGACGTGGTGCATCGACCAACTCAACACGAAGCTGCTTGTCATTGACTGCTGGCGCTTCAACGACTGCAGGTGCTGCTTGTTGAGCCTGCTCATTCAGCACGCTTGGATCGCGGTGGCGATTTGGACGTTCCTGACGTGGCTGGTTACGGCGGTCACGACGTGGCATTACCTGTTGAGCCTGTTGTTCATTGTTTTGAACATCATTTTGCTGAGATGGCTCATTGTGATGCTGACGGCGAGAATTACGCTTGTTTTCACGTGCTTCATGACGTTGCTCTTGACGAGATACCTGAATCACTTCTTCATGCACCTGATGTTGCTGAGGAGCGGAAGCTTCAGACTGAACCTGCTCACGCGGTTCTTTGTGCTTCGGATTGCGTGGTTTTTTATTGTTATGACGCGGCGCTCTTTCATCACGCTCTGCCGGTTTTTCAGCATCACGTTCCTGTTTTTGCGCTACAGTCGATGGTGCAAGGTAGGCATTGCTGCTTGCCGGAGCAGCAGGTTGAGACACTTGCTGTGGCGCAGGTTGTGCCACTGGTGCAGACAATTGACCGAACTGACCACGGCTCACCGCACCGCCATTGATCATTTGTTCAATTGCTGCAGCTGCATTGTTGGCAGTACGCGATTGATCAACAGTCGCAGCCTGTTTTTGAACAAACAGGTTTTCTAACCAGGCACATGGGCTAGATGCAGGAGCAGCAACTTGTGCTTGGGCTGGAGCTTGTTGCGCAACAGGTACTTGCTGTGCATTTTGGTTTTGCTGGTTACGGCGTTTATTGTTTCTGCCGTTGTTTTGCTGTTGAGCAGGCGCTGGTGCAGCAGCATGCGTATGTTGTTCTTCTTCTAAATGCCATTCAGATGACTCATAGCCCAACTCTTTTTCACTTGAACGAGTTGCTTCAGTACGTTCATAGCTGGTTGGTGCAAAGCCTTCGGCATTATAAGTGATTTCATAATGCGGTGTTTCCAGATGCGGGTGAGGCAACACAGTCACACGTACATTTGAAGTCTGTTCTAAATACACCAAGGTGTGACGTTTTTCATTCAATAAGAAGGCAGCAATTTCGACTGGAACTTCGACTTGAACTTCACCATGACGTTCACGTAGCGCGATTTCTTCCACTTTACGCATAATCGAAAGTGATAAAGAACGAAGATCACGGACCATACCGGTGCCATGACAGCGTGGGCAAACGTAGCCAGTCGCTTCTTCAAGAGAAGGACGCAGACGTTGACGGCTCATTTCCATCAAACCAAAACGTGACAATTGACCGAACTGAATACGGGCACGGTCACTTTGCGTCGCTTCGCGTAGCTTAGCTTCCACCATACGCTGGTTGCGGTCTTTGGTCATGTCGATAAAGTCGATCACCACCAGGCCACCGATATCGCGTAAACGTAATTGACGCGCGATTTCTTCTGCCGCTTCAATGTTGGTGTTCAACGCGGTGTCTTCAACGTCGCTACCGCGAGTCGATTTTGCTGAGTTAATGTCAATTGACACTAAAGCTTCAGTTTGGTCGATCACGATCGAACCGCCAGAAGGCAATTTTACTTCACGTTCATAAGCGGTTTGAATTTGACTTTCAATCGCGAAATGCGCGAATAAAGGTTCATTTAAGGTATAAGTTTTCAGTTTTTCTAACTGACGTGGCATTACCGCTTTTACGAAGTTATAGGCTTCGTTATAGGCTTGTTCTGAGTCAATCAGGATTTCAGCAACATCATCACGCAGGTAGTCACGAATGGCACGTGTTACCACACCCGCTTCCTGATGTACCAGCATTGGCGATGGGCCTGAACTTGCCGTGCTCTGGATTTGTGCCCAAAGGTCTAACAAGTGCTGTAAGTCGAGTTGCAATTCTTCTTGTGAACGGCCAATCCCGGCAGTACGCACAATCACGCTCATACCACGTGGCACGTTCAGTGTTGCCAGCATTTCTTTCAGTTCTTCACGCACTGAACCGGAAATCTGACGGCTGATACCACCACCTTTCGGGTTGTTTGGCATTAATACCAAATAACGGCCAGCAAGTGAGATAAAAGTAGACAGGGCAGCGCCTTTGTTGCCACGCTCTTCTTTTTCCACCTGAACCAGAAGTTCGGTGCCTTCAGTGATCAGTTCACGGATATTTGAAGTTTGGCGAGGGTCGGCTTTGTAATATGAATTTGCGATTTCACGCATTGACAGGAAGCCTTGGCGACCTGCACCGTATTCAACGAATACAGCTTCTAAAGAAGGTTCAACGCGAGTCACGTGACCTTTGTAGATATTGGATTTTTTTTGTTCACGGGTACGATTTTCTAAATCAAAATCGTAAAGACGCTGACCAGTGACAAGTGCAACGCGAATTTCTTCGGCATGTGTTGCATTAATCAACATACGTTTCATGGGTGTAACACCTTATAGTGATACACAGCAAAAAATCGCTATACACGTAGCGAACATCACACATCACGGATCAATGGCTCAAATCTGCAATGAATTTCATTGTGGTTTGAGTCTTTTATGACCGAGCTCTATTTAATATAGATGGGCTTCGGTTTTTGATTCACGTATTGATGATGGCAATACGGCTTCAATCTTTAAACGGATTAAAGTCACCTGAACGCTTCACTGGCGGACGAGCGGTGCATTGGATGTGTGTAACTTTCACTGTCACATTGCTCGAAGATCATCCCTTCTTTATAGAAAGTGTCTTGATACGGAATTGTCGTCGTATCTTTACAAACTGTGCAGATCCAATGCATCAACGCTGTAGCCTGAAGTCGTCTTCAGGTTGCGACTAATCTGATGTGTATCAGTTTACGTTTAAAAACCAACAAAGTTGGCGACATATTTTTTAAGACAAACTGATTTATGTACCTGAGGTACAATTAAACGCAACAGTTTGCTTTGTTTGCCGATATAATAAGCCTTCGGCGTGGCATAATTCTTTGGGGACCTTCCCGTATCATGTGAGTCTTTAATTGAACAATCAAGTTCAGAAAAATCTGAAATGATTCAACTTTTACTCACAAACGATGGTTTCCGTGCGCTGACTATATCAAACCTTGCATCATCTGCCTATGGGCTAAGCTTATGTTTCTTGTGTAAAGCATAACCTAAGTGATCAGTTTTTAATCAATTTTAGTATTTTTTGGGTCATAGTAACTGTATGAATTCTACGCAACAATGGCAAAACGTCACTTGGTTTGAAGTGGATGAACATCAAGATGGACAACGCATCGATAATTTCCTGTTTAGTCGTCTGAAAGGTGTGCCAAAAAGCCGTATCTATCGTCTGATTCGTGAAGGCCAGGTTCGCGTTAATAAAAAACGCATTAAAGCAGAAACCAAACTCGCAATCGGTGACCAGATTCGCGTTGCGCCGATTCGCTATGAACAAAAAGATGAATCTGCTGCACCTGTTTCTGACAAAGTGGCACAAGGCTTATTGGCCCGTGTGATTTATGAAGATGAAGGTTTGATGGTCGTGAATAAACCTTCCGGGATTGCTGTGCATGGTGGTAGCGGTGTAGCCTATGGCCTGATTGAGGGCTTGCGTGCCGCAACCGGTAAAAAGTATCTGGAACTGATTCACCGGATTGACCGTGATACTTCCGGTCTGGTGATGATTTCCAAAAAGCGTAGCGTGTTGAAAACATTACAAGATATGTTGCGTGAACATAAAATCAAAAAAACCTATGCCGCTGTAGTAAAAGGGCAGGTCAGTCTGGATAAACAGCTGATTGATGCACCTTTACATCGTTACGAGCTGGCCAATGGTGAACGTCGTGTCTGCGTGTCCCCGAAAGAAGGTAAAGAGTCTAAAACCCAGTGGAATGTGCAGGAACGTTTTATGCATGCCACACTGGTGTATGCATCTCCGCTTTCTGGTCGTACCCATCAGATTCGTGTTCATGGTTTGAGTATTGGTCATCCGCTAGTAGGCGATGAAAAGTATGGTCATGAAACAGAATATCGTGGGCCAAAACCACGCCGTTTGTGTTTACATGCAATGCGTCTGGACATTCCGGGCTATCCAGCGATTGAAGCGCCATTGCCGGAAGATATGCAGAGTCTGGTGGCGCAGTTAAGAGCGCAGAAAGCGGATAAACCGGCTGCCCAATAAGGACTTATTTTTTCTTTTAATAAATTTAATCCACCCTCACCCTCCTTTGAAAAAGGAGGGAATTCCCCTATTTCTTAAAGAGGGCTAGGGGAGATTAAATTTCGAAAGAATCCTCTCCCTAAGCAGCACTGCTGAGCAAGTCTCCTTCTTGCACGTCGTTTAAAGCAGTGCTTTAAACTCGTTCAGGAGAGGGAACGTTACTTATTAAATAGTAATGTTGAATTAAAACTTCATTGATAATTCGACTTTATTGGTTCTTTTATTAAAGTCATTTGCTTAAGAATGAAAAATTCCTTCTCCTTGTAGGAGAGGGCTTCAAGACTGAATCAAATCTAGGAAATCTTTTATGAACTCACCTGTAAAATTGGTCATTTTCGATTGGGATGGCACTTTATTTGATTCAGTCGGTCAAATCGTGGCGAGTTTGCAGTTTGCCGCACAGCAGTTTCAGCAGCCGTTAACGGATGCAGATGCGAAAAGTATTATTGGACTGGGTTTACCTGAAGTTGCACAGCGTTTATTCCCGACAGTACCAGAATTACATACGGATATTTTGCAGGCTTATTCCGATCATTATGTTGCCAACTCATCAGGAGACTCCTGGTTTGAAGGCGTAGCGCACATGCTCGCAGATTTACAGCAGCAAGGCGTGAAGCTGGCAGTAGCCACAGGGAAAAGCCGTAAAGGTCTGGATCGTGTATTAAAACAGACGAACAGTGAAGAGCTGTTTGTGAGTACGCGCGCAGCCAGCGAAACCCATTCTAAACCTCATCCACTCATGTTAGAAGAAATTCTGGCGGAAACCGGTGTGCAGGCTGAACATGCGATTATGGTCGGTGATACGTCTTATGATCTGGAAATGGCGCAAAATATTGCCATGCCAAGCGTTGGGGTAAGTTATGGTGTGCATGAACCTGAACTTTTAGCACAATTTAATCCAGTCTGTATCGTGGATGATGTGGCTGCTTTGCATAGCGCTTTGTTGGCTAAAGTCCAATGGAAACAAGCAGTTTAATCCAGTATCTTGGTTGTAATGAAAAACAAGCAGTTCCCCGGTTTAAATTGGCTGGGGAATGCTGCAGATTTAAGCGCTGGTTCTTATCTTTTAGTCTAAAGTCGTAATTGTACTGATTTTATCCGGTCATATTATGGCAGTTATTTTGCTAAATAACGATGTGTTTTAAACAATAAGATTTTGTTTTATTTAATTTTTTATAAATTATTCTTATAGATAATAGCTATAGCAAAAAATAAAATAACTATTGGCACAAACGCCGGATTTTTCCCATCCTAAAACTGTTTATTCCTATGCTCGCTCTGAGAAAGGCAGTCCATGCGGATGATCAGCCTGATCATTTTCATATTTTCTGTCCTTCTTAGATCCCAGCATAAGCCTAATTTTTGCAGTTTAAGGAAACATTGATGTCGAATTCTGCTGTTGTTGAATCAGTTGCACAAGCACTTCGTAGCGCTGAATTATCACAAACTGCGATTGCACCGATTCGCCCGGAACTTGGCGGTGAAAGTGCTGACGTAGATATCGCCTATGCCGTTCAGGAAGTGAATACCGAGCGTGCTTTGTCTGAAGGTCGCCGTCTGGTGGGTCGTAAAATCGGTTTGACGTCTAAAGTCGTTCAAGCGCAACTGGGTGTAGATCAGCCGGATTTTGGTATGTTATTTGCCGACATGGCTTATGGCGATGGTGAAGCAATTCCAGCCGGTTTCCTGATTCAGCCAAAAGTTGAAGCGGAAATCGCATTGGTGATTAACCAGGATTTAACCAAAAAAAAACACACGTATGCAGACATTATCAGCGCAACTGATTATGCATTGCCTGCAATTGAAGTGGTCGATAGCCGTATCGAAAATTGGAAAATTAGCCTGATTGATACTGTGGCAGATAACGCATCTTCTGCTGCATTTGTCTTGGGTTCTCAGCCAGTTAAATTAGAAAATCTTGATCTGGTGAACTGCAAGATGGTGATGACGCGCGGTGAGGAAGTCGTTTCTCAAGGCGTGGGTAAAGCATGTCTGGCAAACCCATTGAATGCTGCTGTTTGGCTGGCAGATGAAATGGTACGCCGTGGTCGTCCGCTGTTAAAAGGTGACATCATCTTGACGGGTGCCTTAGGTCCAATGGTTGTGGCGCAACCAGGTGATGAATTCAAAGTTGAAATTGAAGGCTTCGGTTCAGTAACCGCTGCATTCGCTGCTGAATAATCAAGATTCCAAGAGAGTACATTCATGAAAAAGATTAAATGTGCAATGATCGGTCCAGGGAATATTGGTACTGATTTGCTTTATAAATTACAACGTAGCGAATGGTTAGAACCTGTTTGGATGGTGGGGATTGACCCGACTTCTGAAGGTTTGGCGCGTGCTGCGAAAATGGGTTTAAAAACCACAGCTGAAGGCGTTGATGGTCTTCTTCCTCATGTGATTGCTGATGACATCAAAATTGCATTCGACGCAACTTCTGCCTATGTCCATGCTGAAAACAGCCGCAAGCTGAATGAACTTGGCGTGTTGATGATCGACTTAACGCCTGCTGCGATTGGTCCATTTTGTGTACCACCAGTCAACCTTGAAGCATTACTACAAGCGGGCGAAGTACCAAACGTGAACATGGTGACATGTGGCGGTCAGGCAACGATTCCGATGGTGGCTGCGGTTTCTCGCGTTCAACCTGTTGAATACGGCGAAATCATTGCAACTGTATCGACTAAGTCGGTTGGTCCGGGAACGCGTAAAAACATTGATGAATTCACACGTACTACTGCAGGTGCCATTGAGAAAGTCGGCGGCGCGAAACAAGGTAAAGCGATCATCATCATTAACCCGGCTGAGCCACCTCTAATGATGCGTGATACTGTTCACTGTCTAGTAGAAGGTGAGCCGGATCAGGCAGCGATCACTGAATCTGTACATGCCATGATCAAGGAAGTTCAAAAATACGTACCAGGTTACAAGCTTGTAAATGGTCCTGTATTTGATGGCAACCGTGTATCAATTTACTTGGAAGTTGAAGGTCTGGGTGACTTCCTGCCGAAATACGCAGGCAACCTGGATATTATGACTGCAGCAGCTGCACGTACTGCAGAAATGTTCGCAGAACACGTGTTCAACATCGCTGAAGCTTAAAGGAATACCAAAATGTCTAAGATTATTGTTCATGATATGACTTTGCGTGATGGTATGCACCCGCAGCGCCATCAAACGACTGTTGAGCAAATGATTGCAATTTCAACCGCACTTGATGATGCAGGCGTACCTTTAATTGAAGTAACGCACGGTGACGGCCTGGGCGGTTCATCAGTGAACTACGGTTTTGCTGCTGCAACAGATGAAGAATATTTGTCTGCTGTTGTGCCACGTATGAAAAATGCAAAAATTTCTGCATTGCTTCTTCCTGGTATCGGTACGGTTGACCATTTGAAAATGGCACATGAAATTGGTGTTTCTACTATTCGTGTGGCGACGCATTGTACTGAAGCGGATTGTTCTGAACAGCACATCACCGCTGCACGTAAACTAGACATGGACACTGTGGGCTTCTTGATGCTTGCGCACATGGCAACACCTGAAAAATTGCTTGAAGAAGCAAACAAGATGGTGTCTTACGGTGCAAACTGTATCTATGTAACAGATTCAGCAGGTTATATGCTTCCTCAGGATGTGATCGACCGTGTGGGTCACTTACGTCAACACTTGGATCCAAGCATTGAGCTTGGTTTCCACGGTCACCACAACTTAGGTATGGGTGTATCGAATACTGTTGCTGCGGTTCAAGCAGGTGCGGTACGTGTTGACTTGGCATCTGCAGGTTTAGGTGCTGGCGCAGGTAATACGCCACTTGAACTGTTTATCGCTGTGGCAAACCGTATGGGTATGGACACTGGTGTTGATCTGTTCAAAGTTCAAGATGTTGCTGAAGATCTAGTGATTCCAATGATGCACAACCCGATTCGTGCAGACCGTGATGCGGCAACTTTAGGTTATGCGGGGGTTTACTCTTCATTCCTGTTATTTGCTAAACGCGCTGAAGCGAAATACGGCGTATCTGCGCGTGAAATCCTGATGGAACTTGGTCGCCGTGGTACGGTAGGTGGTCAGGAAGACATGATTGAAGACCTGGCATTAACCATGTCTAAAGCGCGTGAGTTACAAGCTTAATTTTTAATACCGTGGTATTAAAATAAGGGCAATAAAAAAGCATCCGATTCGGATGCTTTTTTATTATTAAGTAGATTTAATAATATATTAAAACTCTGATCTCAGATATTTTAGTTATAGTGATAGGTAGGGATTATTTTAGTTTCATTTTTTCATTAAACATAAAAACGATAAATAAAAAATATTATCTTAAAGTTTTTAAAAAAATTGCTCTTATTAATAGAAGAAACAAAAATTTGAATTAAATATCTGGTCAAATTTTTATTTTCTTTAATCGGTTTAAAATCTAAGAGATTGAGCGCTTAAATCTGGGCTTGAAATATGCAGAGCTAAAAGAGCAAAAGTTTAATACTGTGGTCGGATTTTTTATTTAAACCGACTTGCGCATGATGGCTGCATGGATTTTATCAGCTGAATGGGGAACTCATCATGCGTCGTCACAATTTATGGATTGCAATGCTTGCTGCGACAGCAACTTTAGGGACAACTGCAACGAATGCAGACTTTATTGACGACAGCAATGTTCAACTCAAATTTAAGAACTTTTATCTAGACCGTCAGTATCAAGATGACTATTCATCACGTAATTGGGGTTCTTGGTCACAAGGCGTGACTCTGGATGCCAAGTCGGGTTATCACGATATCGGTGGTGGTGTGCAGGTCGGTGCAGATCTTCTTATTCAGCATGCGTTCCGTTTGAATGGTCGTGATAATAATCCTGACTGGGTTTTACCGCATGAAGGACCAGGCAAAGGGCAAAAAGATAATTTTGGTAAAGTTGGTGCGACCTTAAAAGCCAAAGTGTCACAAACTGAACTGAAAGTCGGCGAGTTATTGCCGGTATCTCCAGTCTTGGTATTCGATCCATCGCGTCAGTTATTGACGACGTATAGTGGTGCCTGGTTAGAGTCTAAAGACCTTAAAGATACCAAGTTAACTCTTGCGTATATTGATGGCATTAATAACCGTTATGACAACCAGTTCCGCGACTTAACTAAATTTGCTCCACCAAGTTTCTATGATACGGGTGCTGAAGCTGATGGCATGTGGATTGCAGGCATAGACCACCAGCTTACTAAAGAAGTAGGTGCGAGCTACTGGTATGCCGATGTTCAAGACATTTACCAACAGCATTATCTGGGTGTCAATTACAAAACTACGCTCGGTGAAAAAACCAAATTAGATAGCCATATTCGTTACTTCGATAACTCGGAGTCAGGTGACAAGCTGTATGGTGAGATCGATAACCAGGCATTATCTGTCGCTGCAAAAGTGAATCATGGTGCACATAGCGTAGGTGTAGGTTACCAGCAAATGTTTGGTGATAGCGCATTCCCGACATTGGGTGGCTGGGTGCCACAGCCTTATCTGGCGAACTGGGGGGTAGCGACTTTTACCGCGCCAGAAGAAAAATCATGGAGTGTTTCTTATGGCTATGACTTCTCTGAAATGGGTGCAAAAGGCTTAAATGCAACAGCCGTATATTTCAAAGGTTATAATCAGAAAGGTACTTGGGCGTATCAAGGCCAGAACTTCAATACGGATGAAGTGAATGCCATCGTGAACTACACTGTGTCAGAAGGTAAATTAAAAGGTCTGGGTGTACAGGCGATGTATATTGATGTGAATTTTGCCAATCCAGCAAAACCAGACCTGCAAGAATACCGTGTCGCCACCACTTATACGCATAAATTCTAATACCCGTATATTTTAAAAGCAGTCAGTCTTCTGGCTGCTTTTTGGTTTAAGTGTTACATTGTTTCATTAAAGGCTTGGATTGAGTAGGGTTTATTTTAAATTAATATATAAAACAACCACTTAAATTATATCTATTTTGTAGGGTGCAATCGTAATTTTGTATCAGTTTGCTGCGGCTGAGCGGTTAATATAAGGGTGTACACAAGTCATTTTAATGAGTCAACTTGACGTCGAATTCTTGAAAATAGAGGGACACGCAAGCGAAAGACTGTAAGAGGAAGCAATATGAGCACTGTTCAAATCCCTGACTATCAAACAGATCCATTCTTTGGCTTAGAAGACAAATGGATTGAAACCGCTGAAGGCGAGTTGACCCATTACCACGAAATTGGTGAAGGTACGCCTATTCTATTTTTACACGGTTCAGGTACAGGTGTATCGGCTGCGGCAAACTGGTGGTTAAACCTGCCACAAATTGGTGAGCAGGCACGTTGTATCGCGATTGATACCATTGGTTATGGCCAAACTGTAGTTGCACCGGGTACTGAATATGGTATCCGTGCTTGGGTAGATCATGCGATCCGTACGCTAGACGCTTTGGGTATCGAAAAAACCTGGTTGGTCGGCAACTCTCTGGGTGGCTGGTTAGCATTCCAGATGGCACTGGATTATCCAGATCGCATTTTGGGTATCGTGTCTATGGGTACGGGCGGTGCAAAACAGACTGCTGCACTCAAAGCTCATGCAAACCCAGTTCTTACAGAAGAAGGGATCAAGAAAACCCTTTCTATGTTTGTCGTGAACAAAGACCTGATTACAGATGAACTGGTAAAAGTACGTTTTGCTTCTGCTGCAAATGACTATGCATCAAATCGTTTAATGGATGTGGTTGGCGCACGTGACCGTGACCGTTTCGAGTTCCCATTAGATTTCGAAAAAATGAAAGACATTACTGTGCCTGTATTGCTGATTCATGGTACGCAAGACGTGGTGATTCCGGTTTCTCGTACTTGGGACATCCTCAACATCGTGCCAAATGCTGATGCACATATCTTCAGCCAATGCGGTCACTGGTCTCAAGTTGAAAAAGCAGACGAATTCAACACTGTGAT
This sequence comes from Acinetobacter lwoffii, assembly GCF_022967985.1. Lineage (GTDB taxonomy): Bacteria > Pseudomonadota > Gammaproteobacteria > Pseudomonadales > Moraxellaceae > Acinetobacter. Next base: position 39,549 of record NZ_JALJVC010000003.1, read on the forward strand.
CAAAAACTACCTGGCTGTACACGGCGTAAAATAAGCTCGATGTAGTTTTAAAAAAGGATGGCTTCGGTCATCCTTTTTTATATCGGAAATATTTAAGGCAGGGTGCTTAAGTGAGTTTGATTCTCATTTATTTGGATAAATCTAAAAATCTAATAATTTTTATAGGTTTGAGCTATTTAAACTGAGAAAAATCCGAATGAAACTTTATTAGACTTAAGTGGTAAATGCAGCACATTTAGAGCTAAAAATACACAATTTTGGTCGAGGTCAAGTGACAAATTTAAATGCTAGAAATAGATCCTTTATCAAAAAATTAAATTAAAATTGAATTCTTAAGCATAAAATAATAAAACAAAAAAAGCACATGCCTATCAAAAGTTGAATGGCATATGCTTAATGCAGAGAAGAAATAGGATTAATTTTGTTCGCTACGGTTAATATCCAGATAGAACACACGGGTCAAGAGTTCAAGAAATTTGCTGACGGCATAGGATTTGTTGTTTTTATGGTAGCTGACATACAGGTCTAAATAGGGCAATTCCACGTCCAGTGGACGAATCACGGTATTGTCCATGGTCAATGGTGCAATATAGCCCGGCAAAATGGTACAGCCCAAGCCCATTCCGATCGAGTTGATATTAAATAAAATATTATCGGCCTTTTGCACGATATTGAGTTCAATGCCGTTGGCTTTGGCAAAGTCCAGAATAGCCTGGTTCAGGGTCAAGGACTGCTCTGCTGATGGAATAATAAAATCAATACCATTCAATGCTTTAACAGGAATTCTTTCGTATTTTGCTAAGGGGTGATCTTTAGGCAGGAGAAAAATCAGCGGTTCACGAATCACGAACTGGCTTTCAATTTCATCACTATTGAAATTATGACGGGTAAAGGTCAGATCTAGATCACCTTTTTTTAACAAACGCATCTGCTCATTGTTGTTCAGGCTGAGCAGTTCAATTTTTAAATCTGGGTTCTGTACACGTAGATTTGGCAAGATATAGGGGAAGATTTTCATCTCGGCTACCGGTACAAAACCGATACGGAGCATTTGCTGTTTGGCCTGTGACACCTGACGTGCCATGGCAACGGCTTTGTCCGCCTGTGCAAGGGTGAGACGGGCCTGTTCCAGGAATACGGCGCCTTCTTCGGTCAGCTCTACTTTACGTTTGGTCCGGTTGAGTAGCTTTACCCCGACATCTTCTTCCAGGTCTTTGATTTGCTGGCTAAGTGAGGGTTGAGCCGTATAAAGTTTAAGTGCTGCCTTACTAAAATTGAGCTCTTCAGCAACGGTGATAAAGTAGCGAAGGTGTCGTAATTCCATGTCATCAACCCAAAGAGTAATCCAAAAAATGTCTTACTATAATTTCCTCAAAGTATAATCTATAAACAACTATGTCGTGAAGATTATTTTCCCATTCATAAACTAAATGCTCTGGCGGGATTAATAGATGTTTTAATATAAAAATTCACGTGCTTAATAATTGCTTTAAGCTCTTAATTGAAACAAAAAAAATATTTCCCGAAAAACGCTGTCAAATCCATCATCGTTGAAAAGTTGAGTCTATTACTTTGTGCCAAAGATAGGTCACAGGAGAGCTTTTCATGAGTGGAAAAATTGATGTGCGCGAAATCGATGCTTTAGTCGATGCACAAAATGGACGTATCACGCCATCTATTTATACAGATCCTGACATTTACGAATTAGAACTCGAACGTGTTTTCGGTCGTACTTGGTTATTCCTTTGCCATGAAAGCCAAATTCCTAAGGCTGGTGATTTCTTCAACACCTACATGGGTGAAGATCCAATCATTGTGGCACGCCAAAAAGATGGCTCAATCAAAGCATTCTTAAACCAATGCCGTCACCGTTCTATGCGCGTAAGCTTCGCAGACTGTGGTAACACACGTGCGTTCACTTGCCCATACCACGGCTGGTCATACGGTATTGACGGTTCTCTAAAAGACATTCCGCTTGAAGATCGTGCTTACCCACATGGTGCATGTAAAGAGCAATGGGGTCTGGTTGAAGTGAATCGTGTGAAGTCTTACAAAGGCCTGATCTTCGGATGCTGGGATGAAACGACTCCAGATCTAGAAGAATACATGGGCGATATCGCTTGGTACCTGGACGGTGTTGTCGATCGTCGTGAAGGCGGTACTGTGATCGTGGGTGGTGTACACAAATGGGAAATCGAGTGTAACTGGAAATTTGCAGCCGAACAGTTCGCATCTGACCAATACCACGCGTTGTTCTCTCACGCATCTGCAATTCAGGTACTTGGTGCAAAACCAGACGACGAATCTTCTAAAAAATTAGGTGCTGCGCAAACTGCTCGTCCAGTTTGGGAAACTGCCAAAGACGCGATCCAGTACGGTTCACGTGGTCACGGTTCAGGCTTCTTCTTTACAGAGAAACCAGACGCAAACGTATGGGTTGACGGTGAAGTTGCCAACTACTTCCGTGAAACTTACGACGAAGTTAAAGAGCGCCTAGGCGAGACTCGTGCATTGCGTCTTGCAGGTCACAACACCATGTTCCCAACTTTGTCTTGGTTGAACGGTACTGCAACACTTCGTGTATGGCACCCACGTGGTCCAAACAAAACTGAAGTGTGGGCATTCTGTATTGCTGATGCTGAAGCATCTCAAGAAGTGAAAGAAGCATTTGAACGTTCTGCAACGCGTGCCTTTGGTCCAGCCGGTTTCCTGGAGCAAGATGACTCTGAAAATTGGATCGAGATCCAAAAAGTTTTACGTGGTTATAAAGCGCGTCAAAACAAACTCATTATGGAAATGGGTAAAGGCAACGAAAAAGTACGTGAAGATGGTATCCCAGGTATCACCAACTACATTTTCTCTGAAACTGCAGCACGTGGTATGTACCGCCGCTGGGCAGATTTATTGATCCATGAAAAATGGGAAGACGTGGAAAAAGCAGCTGACGAATATGAGAAGGAGCTTATGAAATGAGTCAAATCAGCTTAGAACTTCATCACCAAATTAGTCAGTTCCTTTATCGCGAAGCAAAATTGCTAGACGATTGGAAATTCCGCGAATGGTTGGATACGTTAGCTGAAGATATTTCTTACACGCTACGTACCACACCAAACGCACAAACCCGTGACCGTCGTCGTTCAGTTGAACCACCTACAACTTGGGTGTTCAACGATTCGAAAGACCTTTTAGAGCGTCGTGTAGCACGTCTGGAAACCGGTATGGCTTGGGCTGAAGAGCCTCCATCACGTACCACCCACATGGTGTCTAACGTGATCGTAGAGCCAACTGAAGTTGAAGGCGAATACGACGTGTACGTAACCTATTTGCTATATCGTACGCAAAAAGAGAAAGACATTGTCATTTACTGCGGTAAACGCCATGACAAGATCCGTAAAGTTGAAGGCGGCCTCGGCTTCCAGATCTTCAACCGTAAGATCACGCTTGACCAAGTTACTTACAGTTCACATAACCTGAGTGTGTTCTTCTAATGAATAAGATTTTTGTTTGCCAAGTTGACGAATTGGACGAAGGCGAAGCGTTAAAAGTAGATTGTGGCGTAAACGGTATCGAAGCGCTTGCTGTATTTAACAATGGCGGTGAATTCTTCGCTATGAACGATAAATGCAGTCATGGTAATGCTTCTATGTCTGAAGGTTACCTTGAAGATGACGGTACTGTGGAATGTCCATTGCATTCAGCACGTTTCTGTTTAAAAACAGGTGAAGCATTGTGTCTACCTGCAACTGATCCAATCAAAACATTCCCAGTGATTGTTGAAGATGGTCAATTGTTTGTAGAGATGGCAGGAGAGTAAGCATGGGTTGGCTACAAGGCGAAGTTGCACTTATTACTGGTGGTGGTTCAGGCTTAGGCTGGGCTTTGGTAGAACGTTTTATTGAGGAAGGTGCACAAGTTGCGGTTCTTCAACGTTCAAAAGCTAAAGTAGATTCATTAAATGAACACTTCGGTGGAAAAGTTCTTGCGATCGAAGGTGATGTAGCCAGCTATGCAGATAACGTTCGTGCAGTTCAAGCAACTGTGGAACGTTTCGGTAAACTCGATTGTTTCGTCGGTAATGCCGGTATTTGGGATCACTATGCCGATATCGTCAATACCTCTGGTGAGCAACTAGAAAAAGCCTTTGACGAGATTATGGGCATCAATACCAAATCTCTGATCTTCGGTGCGAAGGCTGCACTGGATGCATTGATCGCTTCTGAAGGTTCTATCATATTTACTTTGTCTAATTCGGCACTGTACTCCGCTGGCGGAGGCCCTGTATATACTGCATCTAAGCATGCGGGTGTCGGGATTATGAAAGAACTGGCTTACGAGCTTGCGCCTAAAGTACGAGTGAACGCTGTTGCACCGTCAGGTATGAATGTGAATATCAAAGGTGCGGCATCGCTGGGTCAGGAAAATGTGGGCCTGCTCGATGCACGTGATCCTGAGAAAATTGCACGTGGCATGCCACTGAATTTCTTGCCTGAACCGGAAGATATGACCGGTTCATACGTGCTGTTGGCATCTCGTCAAAACAACCGTCCTTTGACTGGTGTTCTGATCAATGCAGAATGCGGTCTGGGTATTCGTGGCCTACGTCAGCCACGTGCAGGTTTCTTTGACGAATAAACATCTAGTCTCATTCAAATGGACTTACCGGCAGCCTCTTCTCTCAGGGCTGCTTTCCTTCTAGGAGTCTCTCATGGCCGTTAAACTTATTTGTGCATCGCACAGTCCTTTAATGGAATTTGCTTCACCTCAAGATCAATCAAAAAAGCAAAAAGTTCGTGCTGCTTTTGAAAAACTCTCTGCTGAAGTAAAAGCTTACGACCCAACCCTGATCATCACTTTTGGTCCAGATCATTTTAATGGTTTCTTCTATGACCTGATGCCAAGTTTCTGCGTCGGTATTCGTGCCAAAGCAGCAGGGGACTGGGATTATGGTAAAGACAATGACCACATTAATGTGCCTGAAGAAACAGCCCTTAATCTAGTGCGTCGTGTGTTGGATGAAGGTGTGGATGTTGCGTACTCATATCGTATGCAAGCCGATCATGGCGTGACTCAGCCCTTACATTTCCTGTGTGGCGGTCAGCTCGACCGTTATCCAACCATTCCGGTTTTCATCAATGGTGCGGCTACACCAATGCCAACCACTAAACGTACAGTGGCTTTGGGCCGTGCAGTAGGTCAGTTCATCAAGTCATTGAACCTGGAAAATGAACGTGTACTGGTACTGGGTACAGGTGGTCTGTCACACGATCCACCAACGCCGCAAATGGGTTCGGTTCCTCCTGAAGTGGAAGAATTCCTGATTGCAGGTCGTAACCCGTCTGAAGAGTCTCGCCAGAACCGTCAGGCAAAAATTATTGCAGTAGGTCAAAAACTGGCTGCCGGTGATAAATCTGTTGCAGTGCCGTTGAACCCTGAGTGGGATTGTGCATTGCTTGAAACCTTCAAGAAAGCTGACTTTGCTGCAATTGAAGCGATGACGGAAGCTGAAATTCGTGTCGAGGGTGGCCGTGGTGGTCAGGAAGTCCGTTCCTGGATGGCTGCTTTTGCTGCATTACATGAAGTCGGTGAGTATGAAATGACAACTCACTGCTACGAAGATATTAGTGAGTGGATTGCGGGCTTCGGCATCGTATCTGCAGAGTTAAAAGGTTAAGAAAATGAGCAACGTAAACAACATCGTGATCGTGGGTGCTGGCCAGGCAGGTGCGAGCGCAACTTTAGAACTTCGTGGCAACAAGTATGAAGGCAAAATTACCTTAATTGGTGATGAAAGCCATCTTCCTTATGAGCGTCCACCGTTGTCTAAAGATGTGATTCTAAAACCTGAAGACACCAAGATCGAAATCCTGTCAGAACAGAAACTGGCAGATTTAGGGGTGGAAACCATTCGCGGTAATGGCGTGGTGAAAATCAATGCCGAAGCGAAAACGGTTGAACTCCTGAACGGTGATGTTGTTGCTTATGACAAACTCTTGCTTGCAACAGGTGGTGCCGCGCGCCGTTTGCCTAATTTCGATGCTTTGGGCAAACACGTCTATACCCTGCGTAACCTGGAAGATTCACAGGCACTGGTGCCTGTGCTTCAAGCCGGTCGCCGTATCATCCTGATCGGTGGTGGCGTGATTGGTCTTGAGCTTGCATCATCTGCACGTTACAAAGACTGTCAGGTCACTGTGATCGAAATGGGCCCAATGGTCATGGGCCGTTGTTCACCACAAATCCTGAGCGAATTCCTGCTAGAACAGCATCGTCAAAACCAGGTCGATGTGCGTCTTGAAACCAAGATTGCAGATTGCCGTTTAGATGGTGAAGAAGTCGTGGTAACGCTGGAAGGCGGTGAAGAGCTGCGTGCTGATGCTGTAGTTTACGGAATCGGGATCGTGCCAAATGCACAGCTTGCAGTAGATGCAGGTCTGGACGTTGATGTTGCGATCAAGGTGAATGAACACTGCCAGACTTCAAATGCTGACATTTATGCGGCAGGCGATGTTGCAACTCAATTGCGTGACTGTGGCAATCACCGCCGTGTAGAAACCTGGGAAAATGCCAACCTTCAGGCAGGTATCTTTGCGCGTCACGTGATGGGTGTGGAACATCCGAAAGCTAATCCGGCCTGGTTCTGGACGGATCAGCTGAATATCAACTTCCAGTTTGTCGGCGATATGGCCGCAGCTGAATGGCATATCCGTGGTGAAATGGATGCAGCCAAAGGTGCAGACAATTCATTCGTGATGTACGGTGTGACTGATGGTCAGATCGTTGGCGGGATTACCGTGAATGCAGCCAAAGAAATGCGTCATTTGAAAAAAATGATCAGCAAAAATACGGCGTTTGATGTTGAAAAACATTTAGATATCGCGCAAGACTTACGCAAAATTGCTTAAGTCGTATTGAGATATCTTGGGACAGACCTATGTTTTGCATAGGTCTGTTTTTTATGCACGAAACTTGATGAATTTATCAAAAATTAAAACTTCATCTCAGCATGGATTCGCTATACGCTATTTTTGAAGTTGCTGATCCAGAACTTCTTGGCCTCGTTTAGGAGACTTATGAGTTCTTCATCTTCATTGCCGGTCACGGCAAGTATTTACGCTTTATTGGTGCTGATCTGGGCGGCAACGCCACTGGCGATTGTCTGGAGCGTGGCCGAGATTCACCCGATGTGGGTGCTGATCATTCGCTATTTTGGTGCCTCGATTATTGCGTTGTTCCTGCTGAAGATCATGCGCGACCCGCTGCCTTTTGACCGCACTTCAATGAAAAGTTATCTGGCAGGCAGTTTGAATTTAATCGGTGCGCAGCTGTTTATTTATCTGGCGGCCAATTATCTGACCTCAGGTTTGATGGCGCTAATTTTTGGTTTTTCACCGCTGATCGCCGGTTTAATCGGTCATGTGATTTTAAAAACCCATAAACTGATCTGGCTGCAATGGCTCGGCATGGCAGTGGCCGTCGCCGGTTTATGTTTTGTTTTTGCCGACTCGGCAGACAGCAAGATTAATCCTTGGGGTGTGGTACTGATGCTGATCAGTATGGTGTCTTATATCAGCTCAATCTTCTGGGTTAAACAGATTAGTGCACCCTTGAGTCCGATGTCGCAAGCGACGGGGTCATTGCTGGTCTCCGCGGCTGGTTCAGTCATTTTAGTGCCGTTTATCTGGCAACATATGCCGACTCAGTTGCCTAGCACACAGGCAATGATCGGTTTTGTATTTACCATGATCATGTCTTCGATTGTGGCAATGCTGTGTTATTTCTGGCTGATTCGCCGTCTAAATGCTTCGACCGTTTCATTGAGTAATGTGATGACGCCGGTGATCGCTCTGGTATTGGGAGCAACCTTAAATCATGAAATTATCAGCAGTCATGCTTTTGCGGGAATTGCTGTGGTGATGTTCGGGATCATCATGTATTTCTGGAAAGAGTGGCGCGAGCAGTATTTTTCCAAGCATTAAAACTGTAAAAACCAAAAGGGCGAAAGCCCTTTTATTATTTTAGTGGAGAGTAAAGTGATTCAACAACGTGAGAGATCACGACTAAGCAACAATTTGTAAAACAACTTTCAAAAATAAATGATTAAGATTTTGATACATAAATCATTCAAGCTTGCACAAGCTTATTTAGGACAGTGTCAGGATGTCTGAATCCAATAAAATCGTAGTTTATGCAGCCCTGTTTGGTAATCTGGCGATTGCGCTGGTGAAATTTGTTGCGTCCTATATAACCAATAGTTCTGCCATGTTCAGTGAGGCAATTCATTCCGTAGTAGATACCTTGAATGAAATTTTACTGTTATATGGCATGAAAAAATCAGAAAAACCGGCAAATGCCAAACATCCTTTTGGTTATGGGCGTGAACTGTATTTTTGGGCCTTTATTGTGGCACTGATGGTTTTTGCCCTGGGTGCGATTGTGTCCATCTATCAAGGGATACAGCATATTCTTCAGCCTGAAGTCATGCAGGATCCATTGATCAATTATATTGTGCTGGGTCTGGCGATTCTTTTTGAAGGATTTTCATGGTCAGTGGCTTTAAAAACCTTTCGTAAACAAAAGGGAAATCTGGGATATTTTGAAGCCTTTCGACACAGTAAAGATCCAACGACCTTTACCGTGTTATTTGAAGATACTGCCGCCCTGGTCGGCTTGGTGATTGCTCTGGTCGGTATCTTGCTGGCGCATCAACTGAATATTCCTGAATTGGACGGTGCCGCATCGATTTTAATTGGTATCGTGCTGGCGGTTTCTGCCTGGTTTCTGGCACGTGAAACCAAAGGTTTGTTACTGGGTGAAACGGCAGATCCAAAACTGCGTGAAGATGTATTGAACATTGCTCAACAGGATGCGGCAGTTTTTAGTGCTAATGGGGTATTGACTGAGCAGATGGGTGCTCAGCAAGTCATTGCATCATTGAGTCTGGAATTTAAAGATGATTTAACTTCTGATGAAATTGAAGCCTGTGTCAACCGGATCGAAGCGCAGATTAAACAGCTGCACCCGGAAATTATTGCTTTATTTGTGAAACCCCAAACCAAGGCCGTATGGCTGGAACGAACTCAAGGTCGTGTATAAAGATCTAAAAAACGCTTGAGGTTGGTATTTTGATCTCAACTTGCCTTTCTCGCACAATTGATGTGATGATACTGAGGTATGGCGAATTTCATCATAAAATCATCAATGGGCAGACATGCTTTTGTCAGCATGGGCTTATAAATATTGAGTATCATTTTGTATTTTTAGACAGAAGGGCGCGAGCGATATTTTTCTAGATAATCCAAGGCTTCAGCCAGCCATAAGGTCGATGAAATGCCATTTTTTTGCTAAAAATAACAAAAACATACATGATTTTCTGTGACGGATTTCATACTATGTTGTAGTGTGCCTGTTTTTAGTTTGTATGCTCATTAAAAGATGCACCGCTTGACCATTTCAAGAGGTTGTTGTCTTGCATATAGCGAATAATAAATAGTGGATGTTTATGCAAGATCTTCTCAAAACTAAAAAATTCCAGTTAATCACGGAATCCAGTTGGAAACATCTCTGGTCTAAGCCAGTGTTTGAGTATCTGCATTCAGATCATTTCGACGGAAAACAGTTTCGTAATCTTGAGCATGCTTCTCTATCGCGTGGTCGCTTTGATTTATACAAATGGCTCATTACCCGAAAATCCAAAACCTGGAATGTTAATCTTGATGAAGAGCGTGCCGAGTTTTTTTCTCGTCCACGCGCATTGCCACAGCAGCGTCCAGATGCAGCTCTGGATGACTGGCAAGTCTGGTTTATTGGTCACGCAACCACATTAATTCAGATCGGCCCCTATAACTTCCTGACCGATCCGGTTTGGGCTGAATATGCCAGTCCATCGGCTTCCACAGGGCCGCAGCGGGTCATTCCGGCTGGCATTGCTCTGGATGAGCTGCCTCAGATTGATGCCGTACTGCTCAGCCATAACCATTATGATCATATGGATCTGGCCAGTCTGGAATGGTTGCACAACACTTTTGAGATGCCGATTTATACTGGTCTGGGTAATGCCTGGTATTTGCCAGAACATTATACCGTGCATGAAATGGACTGGTGGGAAAATGCCTTTTTTGAAGAGATACGGATTGTCTATACGCCGGCTCAACATGCCTCGGGGCGCGGCATGCGCGATCAGAACTGTGCACTCTGGGGAGGCTTTTCTTTATTACATGGCAAGGAACATTGTTTTTTTGCCGGAGATAGTGGCTACGCCTCGCATTTTAAAGAAATCCGTAAACGTCTGGGTGCACCGCGAATTGCCTTACTCCCGATAGGAGCTTATGAACCGCGTGAACTGATGCGCGCGATCCATATGAATCCGGAAGATGCCTTTCATGCCCATCATGACTTGCAGGCCAAATGTTCACTGGCGATTCATTACCGTACTTTTCAGCTCACGGATGAAGACCGGGATGCGCCGGAACATGAGTTGCATGAGATCATCAAGCATTCTTCCAAGTTGATTAATCCGTTTTATTGCATACGTGAAGGCAAACGAATTATTGTCTAAATATTTTACTCTGTTCCTATTGGATGAGTTGAATGGCCACTACAGAAAGCATCAGCATGGCGGTATTCATCACCACAGGATTGAATGCTGCAGTAAGTTGCAACGGGGCTGTGAATGCAATCAGCAGTAGTAATCCAGCAAGTCCGATAATATTCAACCTATGCAAGAGTATGGACCGGTTCCATTTCAGAAAGCATAAGCCAAATAGCATTTCACATCCTCCGGAAAGTCTAACCAAGACTTTGGCCAGTGCTAGCTCAAAACCCATATTTTGCCAAATGCTAATTTCAGCGGGTGATTGGAACAGAATTTTTGGAATGAGTCCCTGATAGAGCCATAGTATGACCAAAGTCAGCTGGATAGTACGCAGTGATTGTAGGAATACAGGTTTAGGATTCACGGACAGCTTCTTCCAGAAAATGGCGTTTATTTTCGCTGGATGGAATCAGGCAATACTTGGTTTTACCAAATAGCTTGTAACGATTTAAAGCGACCACACGATACAGAAAATCTCGGATAAAATGTGGAACCAAATAACCTGCGCTCATTAAATTAAAGGGAAAACCGAGATGCTGCAGCACCTTCAGCAAGGCAGTCGATTCCGTATAGAGTGTGCCATCTTGAATGACGAGCATGGTGGTGTAATGTTCAGTAGACATCTGATAATGTTCGAGCAGTGCTGTACCTAAAGGCGATTGGGCGGAGACCAGTTTAAACTGAATCTTTTTATCGTATTGAATCAAAAACCGTGCCCAGCCATTACAGATCACGCAAACAGCATCAAATAAAACGATGTCGTATTGTTGAATGATGTCTTCAATATTCGGATGCATTGTTGTAGTTCTTTTTGTGCTGACTTGCTTCTATAGTGCTTGATGCCGCAATAAAAAACCACCCGAAGGTGGTTTTTATACGTGTCTAAACTGGCTTAGAGAAAGCTAGGCAAACCTTTGGCTGGATCGCTTTCACGTGCTGCTTGGGCATCTGCTACAGTCATACCTAGGGCCTTAGCAACGCCTTGCCCATAAGCTGGATCGCAAGCATAACAGTTGCGGATGTGACGGTATTTAATGAAATCTAGCGCATCACCCATCGCTCCGGCCGTGTTATTAAACAGAGCCTGTTTCTGCTGGTCATTCATCAGGTTGAACAGGGCGCGTGGCTGGCTGAAGTAATCATTGTCATCTTCACGGAAATCCCAGAAATCGGCATCACCGGTGATTTTCAGTGGAGGCTCTCTGAATTCCGGTTGTTCCTGCCACTGGCTAAAACTGTTCGGCTCGTAATGTGGCAATGAACCATAGTTGCCATCCATGCGGCCTTGACCATCACGGCGGTTCGAATGTACAGGACAACGTGCAGCATTGACTGGAACCTGTGAATGATTCACGCCAACACGGTAACGCGCTGCGTCGGCATAGTTCACTAAACGTGCCTGTAACATACGGTCCGGTGAGTAGCTGATGCCCGGTACAAGATTACTTGGTGCAAAGGCTGCCTGTTCTACATCCTGGAAATAGTTTTCCGGATTGCGGTTCAGTTCGAATTCACCGACTTCAATCAGTGGATAATCGCCCTTTGGCCAGACTTTGGTCAGGTCAAATGGATGATAAGGCACTGTTTCGGCTTCCAGTTCCGGCATGATCTGAACGTACATTTTCCATTTTGGATAGTCACCACGTTCGATGGCATCAAACAGGTCGGTCTGGCTGCTTTCACGGTCTTTGGCGATCAAGTCTGCAGCTTCAGCATCGGTCAGGTTCTGGATGCCTTGCTGGGTACGCATATGGAATTTTACCCAGAAGCGTTCATTTTTGGAATTGATAAAACTAAAGGTATGGCTGCCAAAACCATGCATATGACGGTAACCGGTTGGGATCCCACGATCCGACATAACAATAGTCACTTGATGCAGAGCTTCAGGCAAGAGTGTCCAGAAATCCCAGTTATTGGTGGCACTGCGCTTGTTGGTTTTCGGGTCACGTTTGACTGCTTTATTCAGGTCAGGGAACTTGCGGGCATCCCGCAGGAAAAATACCGGAGTATTGTTGCCGACCAGATCCCAGTTGCCTTCTTCAGTATAGAATTTTAAGGCAAAACCGCGAATATCACGTTCTGCATCGGCTGCGCCACGTTCACCTGCCACCGTTGAGAAACGCGCAAACATTTCGGTTTTTTTGCCGACTTCAGAGAAAATTTTAGCGCGGCTATATTGGGTAATATCATTGGTCACGGTAAAGGTACCAAAAGCGCCTGAACCTTTGGCATGCATACGACGCTCTGGAATCACTTCGCGGACAAAGTTGGCCAGTTTTTCATTCAGCCATAAATCCTGGGCAAGTAAAGGTCCACGCGCCCCTGCCGTCATACTGTTCTGGTTGTCGACCACAGGGGCACCAGCTTCAGTGGTCAGGTGGGTGACAGGGCATTTTTTAAAATCTTGGCTCATCTTTCCTCTCCAAGTTTTGAATATCTTATGTCGTTTACCTAGTATTCATAGAATATTGAGATATATGCTAATCAGATCAGGTTTCGCTATATTTACAATATCTTTAAATAAAGGGTGTTACAGCACAAAACGGAATTCAGGGTATAATTGAGTGAGCTCACTCAAAAAATATTTTTAAATTTAATAAAGTTTAAAATGTTGAAAATTAAATGGTTACTCTTAAAAAGTAACGGGTTTTCCACTCTGTGACAATATCAAATTCTATATATTTTGAATAACTCGAATAATGAATGGGATTAAACGAAAATAACAATATCTAAGTCGATAATATGTTTTTATCAAAGGATAAAAATAATAAGTGAAAAGTGTTATTTAAAATACATTTTATAACTGATTTATTTTAAATAGTTTTTTAATCAAGTTTTGTTGGTCTGAAGAAACCCATAAAAATAATGAATGGAATAAGGGTGTTTTCTGGCTATAGCTCGCATTTTTGCATACAGAAAATCCTATCCAGATGGTCTTTATTTTTAAAAAAGCATTGGCAAATATGCTTGAAAATTAGTCAGTCGGCCCTATAATTATCTCACTCCTTCCTCAAAATCACATAGAGAGTAAAATGGCCAAGAAAAAAACAGCCGAGCAGGTGGTGATCCACAATTTTGTGGCAAAACACATGCATGAAGTTAACAAAAGCCAAGTCTTTGTAGACCGAAAGAAAAATGCAAAACGTGGCTACAACAAGCACAGACAAGGGCGATATTCCATGGAAGATCGCCCTTTTTTAATGGCTGCTTAAGGTCTGTAAGGTGGCTGGGGATGACGCGGTGGCTGTTTAGGATTGGTTTTAACTAGAGAGAGCGGGGCGACAGGCCGGTTGTTACGAGTTTGCGAATATTGATTTGGATGCCGGGATGACGTTGTCGATTTATCCGCAATTAAGTCATTAAAGAATTTATTGAGTCTACTGTGCACTGGCGCTTTGTGGTGAGGGGAGTGAGACTGTGGTCTGGCCTGCTGAAAACTGGCAAATTGATCTTTTTGCTGGTGATAGAGTCTGGCGGCAATGACGGAGGGGTCATCTCTGCCTAAACGCCGCCGTTGCGATGCCGAAATTTCAATGCCCAATAATGGAGTCATTTTAGGCCGATCGGCATAGTTCGTTGCTCGATTGCTGGCAGGGTGTATATAAGATGAACCGGAATTATGAGCTTCTTTGCGGGCAGCCAAGGCCGGTGCAAGAATGACTACATAGAACACTGCAACAATCATGAACAGGATGACCAGAAATTCCATAAGCACCTCTACCACTGTCGAGGGACTGGAAAAAGTCCCGTATTAGGCACTCACCATACGTGATGCTGATTTCACCATATCCCCTAAACCATGGGTTCTGAAATAATATTCTAACCAGCTTTTTACCATGAGCGGATTGTCCATTTTTAACACATGTTGCAGCAATTCCTGTGCATCACTCATCGGAACATGACAAATGGTTTTACGTACCCGCAAAATATTACTTGAACTCATCGACAGGGTGTTAAAGCCCATGGCCATGAGCAAAACTGCAGACAGCGGATCGCCTGCCATTTCACCGCAGATACTGACCGGTTTTTCATTGCGATGACAGTCCTGCACCAAACGGGTCAGGGCACGCAGTACTGCTGGGTGTAAATGTGAATAGACATTGGCCACCCGCGGATTATTACGGTCCACGGCCAACAGATATTGAGTCAGATCGTTGGAACCAACCGAGAAGAAATCCACCAGTTCGGAAAATTCATCAATCTGATGAAGCACACTCGGCACTTCCACCATGATGCCGAGTTTTGGTTTATTTACCTTGACCTGTTCTTCTTCTTGAATCGCCGCATGATCACGTTCCAGCAGGTAGAGTGCTTCCTCAACTTCACTAACACTGGTCACCATCGGCAGCAGAATATGCAGGTTATTCAGCCCGATACTGGCCTTGAGCATGGCACGAATCTGTGAAGAAAAAATTTCCGGATGATCCAGGGTAAAACGAATGCCGCGCCAGCCGAGTGCCGAATTTTCTTCTTCAATCGAGAAATACGGCAGGTCTTTGTCTGCACCAATGTCCAGCGTTCGCATCACCACCGGTTTATTGGCAAAATGACTGAGCTGCTGACGATAAATCGCACGTTGTTCTTCTTCACCCGGGAAGCGGTCACGTAACATAAACGGAATTTCAGAACGGTATAGGCCAACGCCTTTGGCACCGCGCTGCACGCCACGCACCACATCAATCATCAGGCCGGTGTTGACGTAGAGTTTGACCGCCACGCCATCCGGAGTAATCGCATCTTTGGTTTCGTACTGGCGCAGATCTTTGGCAATCTGTTCTTCTTCTTTCTGAATTTCTTTATAGCGACTGCGCAGGCGACGTGGGGGATTAATAAAGACCCGGCCCTGATGGGCATCGACAATCATCTCCACATCATCGAGGGTGTTGATTGGCAGTTCGGTTACGCCGACTACGGTGGGAATGCCAAGGGCACGCGCCACAATCACCATATGCGAGTTCATGGCGCCTTCAGTGGTGACAATCGCGGCAATTTTATCCACGGGCAGTTCAACCAGTGCAGCCGTCGATATTTCCTCACCAATCAGAATACTTTCATCGGTCAGTTCACGGTGACTGGCATCGGCTTCCTGTAAGCGCGCCAGAATGCGGCGGCCCAGATCTTTTAAGTCCGCCACCCGCTCACGTAAATAATCATCTTCCATCTGGGAGAATTGTGCCACATGATTGTCAATGACAATTCGCACGGCGCCTTGTGCCCAGTGACCTTCACGAATAAAAGCCTTGATTTCTGCAGGCAGGGCATTTTCATCCAGCATACGCAAGAACACGCTAAACAGTGCGCGTTCCTCGGCCATCAACGCATCCTGCATTTTGTCATCTAGCGACTGGATTTCTTCGCGGACTGAATTCAGAGCATTATCTAATAGCTGGAGTTCTTCGCTGATGTCATCCGCTTCACGATCAGGGACTGCGGCAAGATCTGCTGGTGGATACAGAATCACTGCACGACCTAAGGCAATACCACCGGAGCCAGAAACTCCCTGAAAGGTTTTATAGGCGGGCAGGTTGGTTGGCTTACGGAATACATCGATATTGCCGACGGCATGGGCATGGGCGATGACGCCAGAAAGCTGCGCACAGAGCGTGACCAGAAAGGATTCAGCAGCTTCAGAAAAGTCCTGTGATTCTTTATTCTGAACCACCAGTACACCCATGACCTTACGGCGATACATCACCGGCACACCGAGGAAGGAGTTATAAATTTCCTCACCGGTTTCAGGTAAAAACAGGAAGCGCTCGTGTTTAGGGGCATTATCCAGATTGACAATTTCCTCACGCTGCCCAACCAGGCCCACCAGACCTTCACCGGTCTGCAAAGACACATGGCCGACAGATTCTGCATTTAGGCCTTTAGACGCCATGAGTAAATAACGCTGATTGCGTTCATCGAGGAGGTAGATCGAGCAGACATCAACCTGCATGGCCTCGGCCACATGCTTGACCATAATGTCGAGTGATTCATGCAAACTGGTGGACGCATTGATCTCCTGAACAATACGTCTCAAGGTGTCCAGTTGCATATTCGACATAAGGTCTGCTCCGTCTATTCAGAATTTCAGTAATGAAGTTTATTTATAACAATAGCCGCGTAAAAAATCTGCATTATTTATGCGATTTTTTAAGGTTTTTGCTGGGGCAGTTGCTGACACAACTCCACCAAGGCTTTGCGGTAAACATCACGTTTGAAATTCACGACTTGACCGAGTGGGTACCAATAACTGACCCATTGCCATTGATCAAATTCGGGCGGATCAGACAGATTCAACTGAATATGCTGAACGGGGGCCGTGAGTTTGAGTAAAAACCACTTTTGTTTTTGACCGATACAGACCGGATCAGAGTCCGTACGAATGTATCGATGCGGCAAACGATAGCGCAACCAGCCTTTGGTTTGCGCGACTATCTGGACGTGTTCGGGCAATAAGCCAACTTCTTCTCTCAGCTCACGATAGAGTGCCTGCTCAGGGGTTTCTCCATATTGGATCCCGCCTTGTGGAAATTGCCATGCATTATGACCAATGCGTTTTGCCCATAAAACCTGTCCAGCATCGTTTGCCAAAATGATCCCGACATTCGGTCGGAAACCTTCAGAGTCGATCATTTGGCTACCTAAAAATTGTTTAATTTATGCCTTTGCCATCGGGGAGCATTATTTCGTTATCCAACTCGAAAAAAGCAAAGTTTAAAAATGTTAAAATTGCTATGATCTTAACGAATTTCTATCGACTAGCGGAGATAGATTTACAATTTTTTTCTTAAATTTCAGTTTTAACGAGTATTTTCATGAAATTGGCGCTATTTGATCTCGATCACACCTTGTTAAACACGGATTCGGATCATTCTTGGGGAGAGTTTTTGGTCAGTGAGGGCCTGGTCGATCCAGTTCAGCATCGCGCCATGAACGACAAGTTCTATGACGATTATAAAAAAGGCCAGTTAGATCCCTATGCCTATAATGAATTTGTGTTCCAGTTTCTGACCAAACATGACAATGATTATTTGACTGAATTACATCAACTGTTCATGCAAAAAGTCATTCGTCCACAAATGCGTCCTGAAGGTTTTAAAGCCATTGAGCGCCACCGTGAAGCAGGGCATGCCTTAGTGGGGATTACCGCGACTTCAGACTTTATTACCGCACCCATTTTTCGTGAATTCGGAATTACTGAAATTATTGCCACCAATGCTGAAGTCATTGATGGTAAATATACTGGTAAAGTCATCAATACAGCGTGCTATCAGCAAGGCAAGTTGGTGCGTCTGGAACAATGGCTGGAGGGTCGCAATGTAACCGAGTCTTGGGCCTATTCAGATTCGATTAATGACCGTTTCTTGCTGGAATATGCGGATCATGCGATTGCAGTGAATCCGGATGATCGCTTGGAAACTCTAGCCCAAGAACAAGGCTGGGAAATACAGGACTGGTCGATCTAATCACTCCGAACTCATTGATGTGATTATTAAGTACAACTTCGGTTGTGCTTTTTATTTGCCTCATTTGAATATTAATGTTTTTTCATAGTCCGGCTGAATCAGACATGCTATGCTCAAAAAACAGGACATGATAACAATAGTAGATTCTGAGGTATGAGATATGACTCACGTTCGACCGCGTATGACACATCTGTTCCAGCAGCTTGGCTTGGATGCCAGTGCAGAAGGTATTGAAACATTTATTCACGAGCATCAATTGCATAAAGATCTGACTTTACTGGATGCGCCGTATTGGTCAGAGGCACAACGTCAATTTTTAAGCGAGAAAATAGCATCTGATGGCGAATGGGCGATTGTGGTAGATCAACTCAATGAATCCTTGCATGAAAATTCAACCAGTGAAGGATAAGATATAAAGCCAATCGTATGATTGGCTTTTTTAGGCCATCACCTTACCTTTAGCGAACCCGTTTCCAGATCGTGACTTGTGACAGGGTATGTTGATACTTTCTGGCCGTTTCACGAATCACAAAAGGGACATCTTGGGGTTCGGTCACCAATTCAAAGTGCTGGGTTAAAATATTGGAAATACCAGCCAAGGTTGTAATATTTCCCCCATCTTGCTGAAAACCGCCCAGCCATTCACTACGCGCCGTATGTTCTTCCAGCCAGGTATAAGGCGAACTCAGCATTAAAACTCCGCCCATATTGATACGTTCATGAATGTGCGCCAAAAAGTCTTTCGGATGATGCAACCGGTCAATCAGATTCGCTGCCAGAATAAAATCATAGCCGCTAAAATGTGCTTTAAGATTGCAGGCGTCGGCCTGAAAAAATTCCGTTTTTGGCGCAACCTGATCCAAAGCGACATCTTCAAGTGAACAGCTTTTTTCTTCGCTTAATTCACCTTCTAGTGGCAGTTGATAACGTACCCTGTCGCCTTGAGCCAAATAAACTGCTTGCTGGATAAAGCGTGCCGAAAAGTCCAAACCGGTTACCTGATCAAAAGAGCGTGCCAGTTCAAAGCTGGCGCGGCCGGTAGCACAGCCAATATCTAAGGCACGATGGCACGGCGTTTGCTGAAAATAGGGTTGTGCCAGATCGACCAGTGTTTTGGCAAAATTAGCGATACCAAAATATTCGATACCATACTGGAATTCCAGATATTGGGAGACCAGCTGGTCGCTTTCATAATGCGAAGGGAAATGTTGCAATGCTTGATCAGAAGCGACGTAGCGAAAACTAGCGTGCTGAAAGAAATGCCGTCTGAAGGCGTAGCGGGAACTATATAAAGCTTCATTGCCCGCCGAAATCCAGGAGCCACCTTTCATCAGGTTATGGCGACCGTCAAAGGTTGGTGTACTGAAATCATCATAAAGCGGATGCACCTGAAAACCCTGAAATGGATAGATCGGAGTTTCAGTCCACTGCCAGACATTGCCCTGAATATCATAAAAATCGCCCTGCTTGAAATGATCGACCGGACAGGAGCTGGTGCCGTATTTCAACTCGATATTGGCCTGTTCAGGGCTCGGTAAATCTGAATCCAGATCGGAAACTGCATACAGGCGATACCATTCATCTTCAGTCGGCAAGCGAATGGTTTTTCCCAGCAGTTGGGATTTCCACTGACAAAAGGCCTTGGCTTCATGATAATTCACCTCTACCGGCCAGTCCCAAGGCATCGGCACTTCTTCTAGCATCAATCGCAGTGACCAGCCTAATTCAGTTTTGCGCCAGAAACAGGGATGAGCAGCTTGTGAAAATTGCAGCCAGCCTAGACTTTCTTCACTCCAGTAGTGTTCGGTCTGATAGCCATCAGCTTCGACAAAGGCCAGAAATTCCTGATTCGATACCAGATATTTGGAGGCTGCAAAAGCTGCAACCTCGGCTTCATGCCGGCCGTATTCATTGTCCCAGCCATAAAATGGATGGTTAAAATCTTTCTGTAAATGCACTTTGCCTTCCGGCACATCCAGCAAAATATTATCCGGGGCCATGCCGGTAATAATATTGGCACGCCATTGCGGATGCTGGCGTACATGTTCCAAAGCATGCTGGCGGATCAGCACAGAAGAAGTTTCCAGATGGATCCGTTCATGTTCGATGCCCATGATGATGGTCCACCAAGGGTTTTGCCAGTTTAAGGGTAGAGTTAGCGGAGCATGTTCAAGGATGTTCAGGATCAGGGCGCGTACCTGATGCCGATAATCACGGACTTCCTGCACACTGGGCCAGTCATAGTGCACTTCATCCAGGTCATCCCAGCTCATCTCGTCTACACCGATCGCGAAGATACTTTCAAAATGCGGATTTACGCGTTCGCTAATTAGCTTGCTGAGCAGCAGTTTATTGACAAAAAAAGTGGCGGTATGGGCAAAATAAAAAATTAGCGGATGACGTAAAGTAATCGGCTTGATGAAAAATGCATCTTCATGTTTGAGGCATTCAAACAGTTGTTCATAGGTGTCAAAGGTGTTCAGGAAATATTCGCGCAGGCAGTGCCGGGCAGTCTGTTCATCGGCAAAATCAAGTGCCGGCGTGGGCAGCAGCATCGGTTTGGCCGAAAGCCACAGGCTGCTTGTATTGGTTTTATCTTGAGAGTGGGATTTTAGGGGAGA
Organism: Acinetobacter lwoffii; assembly: GCF_022967985.1. Classification (GTDB taxonomy): domain Bacteria; phylum Pseudomonadota; class Gammaproteobacteria; order Pseudomonadales; family Moraxellaceae; genus Acinetobacter. The sequence continues at coordinate 60,215 of NZ_JALJVC010000003.1, forward strand.
ATCGAGCTGCATCCGTCAGGCTCCATCGAATAGTTTAAGCATTCCTCTGCACTGCAAAAGAATGGAATTGTCTTAAAAATACTCGAAAGATATCGCCAGATGGGGTGTATTTAGGTAACAAAATGCTGCACCGTTTTGGATGCAGCATGTTCAGGAACAGCTTAAATAGACAGCGAGGCGCCTTGCATGAGCTGAACCAAAGCCTGTGCCGCTTTGGACTGCGTACGACCCGGATGCCAGACCATGCCCAAGCGACGGTTCATTTCCAGATTAATATCTAGTTGGTGAAGGTCATGATTGACCAAAGTTTTTGGCAGTACCGACCAGCCTAAGCCAATCGATACCAGCATCCGGATTGATTCCAGCGGATTATTGCTCATACTGACTTTCGGTTTAATACCCTGTTTTTCAAATTCGGCCAAAGTAATTTGCGAGGTATAGGTCTGTGATGATGGCAACAGGCTTGGATAGTCGAGCAAATCTTCCAGACACAGATTTTTTTGCTGTGCCAGCGGATGAAACGGTGCCACCACAAAGACCAGAGGATCATTCCAGATGGTTACGTAATTCAGACGCGCATCACCACGGGGCGGCAAGGTTAAAAATGCCAGTTCAAGATCGCCGGCAATTACCTGTTCATGTGCTTGCTCGGAATCAACAAAATGCACATCCAGGGTCACGTCCGGATATTCCTGGACATAATGGCGCAAATGACTCGGCAGATGATGCAGGCCGATATGATGGCTGGTACCAATTTTTAGTTTGCCCTGTACCTGACCCTGTTCATGGCTCAAGGTATAATGAATATCACCGAGTTCATTCAGCCAGTTTTTCACTTTAGGCAACAGCGAATGCGCCGCGTGGGTGGCCTGTACGCCACGTCCGGCAGATTCAAACAGCTTGACCCCAAAGTATTCTTCCAGACTGTGAATACGTTTGGTGACAGCAGGCTGGGTAATGAAGAGCTGATCTGCGGCCAGAGAAATCGAACCGGTTTCCATGACTTTCACGAAGGCTTCAAAGGCTGCGAGATTCATCTTAATCACCTATAAAGAATTTTTATGTGTAAATCTATTATTGTTACATTTTAAGAATAAATCAAAGTAAAATTACCTTATCTATGTTGCAGTGCTGAATTACTATACATTTTCAAAGCCTTGGCATTTTAAAAACTAAAAAAGACTGCCTTTCTCAAAACAGCCTTTCATCTGGAACCTCGACCGAAGAGTTTAGACGGTAATGTCCTCATTCTGCTGTTGGTTATTACCCTCCCAGATTTTTTCGTGGAAGAAGAAAGCCACTGCTTGTACCGTTGGCTCTAATAAACTTAAGGCAATGGCCATGGTCAAACTGCCAGTCACCAAGTAACCCACAATCATCGCTACTGTAATATGCATAATGTAGTAGCTGAAGGTCTTTTTGAACATGCGCTGGTTGTTGTCTACAAAGCGTTGAATATGTGCCATGTCGAAGTTCCTTAAAAATAATCTCTGTCGATGAAGAAATAATAATAATTCTCATTTGATTTGTAAAAGCGAATATTTTTTATAAATTAATCGGAAAATTAGATTTATGGAAATAGAGCTAAAGCATAATTTGATTCAGCTTTTAAAAGATTCCAAAAAGTTTTTTAACTGATAAAAATGATAAATTAGATTTATGTGATTGCAGCGATATAATCAAAATCAGAGAAAGAATTTACCCAGTCCAGTGGAGTATATCGACATGGCAGGCGAGACCCAAACAGTACAAAAGCAAAATGCAAAAACACTATATGACAAGTTGTGGGATGACCATTTAGTAACGCAACGTGATGATGGTTCTGCCTTACTCTATATCGACCGTCACCTGTTGCATGAAGTAACCTCACCACAGGCATTTGAAGGGTTGCAATTGGCCGGGCGCAAGCCATGGCGTTTAAGCGCGAATATTGCTACACCGGATCATAACGTACCGACCTCGAAAAAAGAGCGTGAGCAGGGCGTAGCCGGAATTGAAGATGAAACCTCGCGCATTCAGGTGCAAACCTTGGATGATAACTGCAAGACCTTTAATATTGTTGAATTTGATATTAACGATATCCGTCAGGGCATCGCGCATGTAGTTGGGCCGGAGCAGGGCTTGACCTTACCGGGCATGACCGTGGTATGTGGTGATTCGCATACAGCAACCCATGGTGCTTTTGGCTGCTTGGCGCATGGGATCGGGACATCCGAAGTTGAACATGTATTGGCGACCCAATGCCTGGTTCAAAAGAAGATGAAAAACATGCTGGTGCGTGTTGATGGCAAATTAGGTCAGGGTGTAACACCAAAAGATGTGGTCTTGGCGATTATTGGCAAGATCGGTACCGCAGGCGGTACTGGTCACGCGATTGAATTTGGCGGTCAGGTCTTCCGTGACATGTCGATTGAAGGTCGTATGACTGTGTGCAACATGGCGATTGAAGCCGGTGCCCGTGTCGGCATGGTGGCTGTCGATGAAAAAACCATTGAGTATGTTAAAGGCCGTCCGTATGCGCCGACTGCAGATCAGTGGGATCAGGCTGTTGCTTACTGGAATACTTTACATTCAGATGATGACGCATACTTTGATACGGTGGTCGTGTTGCAAGGTGAAGAAATCGAGCCACAAGTGTCTTGGGGTACTTCCCCTGAGATGGTGATTCCGGTCTCTCAAGCAGTACCGACTTTAGAACAAGCCAAAGATGATGTACAACGCAATGACTGGAACCGTGCTTATCAATATATGGGCTTAAATGCAGGTCAGGCATTAGCAGACATCCAGTTAGATCGTGTATTTATCGGTTCATGTACCAATTCGCGTATTGAAGATATCCGCGCTGCAGCCGAAGTGATTAAAGGTCGTAAAGTCGCATCTTCAATCAAACAGGCGATGGTGGTTCCTGGTTCTGGATTGGTCAAAGCTCAGGCAGAAGCGGAAGGTCTGGACAAGGTATTTGTCGAAGCGGGCTTCGAATGGCGTGAACCCGGCTGTTCAATGTGTCTGGCGATGAATGCCGACAAATTACAACCAGGTGAGCATTGTGCGTCGACTTCGAACCGTAACTTTGAAGGTCGTCAGGGCAATGGCGGTCGTACTCATCTGGTGAGTCCAGCCATGGCAGCCGCTGCTGCGATCGCAGGTCACTTTGTTGATGTCCGTTCATTTTAATTGGTACGTAGGAGCACAGACATGAAAGCTTATACCGTTGAACAAGGTATCGTTGCACCTTTAGACCGTGCCAATGTCGATACAGATTTAATTATTCCAAAACAGTTTTTGAAATCGATCAAACGTACCGGTTTCGGTGAAAATTTGTTTGACGAATTGCGTTACTTGGATGAAGGTTATCCAGGTCAGGACAATTCAGTTCGTCCGATCAATCCGGACTTTGTCTTGAACCAGCCACGTTATCAGGGCGCATCTATTTTAATTTCACGTGCCAACTTTGGTTGTGGTTCTAGCCGTGAACATGCGCCGTGGGCCTTGAGCGAATATGGTTTCCGTACCGTGATTGCGCCAAGCTTTGCTGATATTTTCTTTAATAACTGTTTTAAAAACGGTATGTTGCCCGTGATTTTGGCTGAAGATATTGTTGAGCAGTTATTTAAGGAATGTGCGGCAGATGAAGGCTATCAACTGACCATTGACTTGCAGGCACAAGAAGTTCGCACCCCTACAGGTGAAAGCTTTAAGTTCGAAGTCGATCCATTTCGCAAGCATTGCCTGTTAAATGGTCTGGATGATATTGGCTTAACTTTGCAGGTGGCGGATGATATTCGTGCCTATGAAGAAAAAACCAAACAATCGCGTCCTTGGGTATTTGCCGAAATTCATGGATAAATCAGTAAAAATTGTCATGGCATGACTGCGATGCCCTTGCTAATATCGGAAGATTATTGAGTTTTTTGATTGGGTAAGACAGACATTATGGCGAATTATTGGAAACAGTGGCTTGCTTTAAGTTCAGTATCGGTGCTGTTGACTGCATGTCAAAGCATCGACACGATGAAACTCAAACATGCCAAAGAAAATACTGAGAGCAAAAGCAATGCCCTGATCTACTGTACAGGGACGCCAGATTGTCAGTTCGAACGCTTCAATCAGACCATTATTGTCAACGCCGACAATGGCCGCATCAGTGATGAGGCGCTGAAGCAGAAACTGGTGCGCTTGCAGGCCAAAAATTTAAATCAGGCCAATCCGATTTATTTATCCGTGCCGGCAGGACAGCATGAACTGGTCGTGCGTTTCTATCCGATCAGTAAGGATAAAGCGGAAACTTTACATGTATTCCATCGTTTTCAGGCCAATAACCGCTATAGCTTAAAAATGTTCCGTGACCGTAGTGCGCGTAGCAGCAGTTTATTAAATGCTTCGGCACCGGATCCGCTTTGCGTAGATCTGGTACAAGAGCAAAAAACCATTCGTCGTTTTTGCAAACCCTATAATGCAGTCACCGGGATTGCAGAGTTTGTAGAAAAGAAAATTTAACCTCTGTCAGGTCTGAATCTGACGTTTTAAACGGAAAATCTCATGTCTAAACAAATTTTGATTTTAGCTGGTGACGGTATCGGTCCTGAAATTGTCAAGGCGGCAGAGCAGGTGCTGACTCGTGTAAATGAAAAATTTAATCTCGATTTGACATGGGAACAGGGTTTACTCGGTGGTGCAGCCATTGATGCACATGGTTCACCGTATCCTGAAGTAACCTCTGAACAGGCTAAAAAAGCTGATGCGATTCTACTGGGTGCCGTGGGCGGTCCAAAATGGGATACCATTGAGCGTTCAATCCGTCCGGAACGTGGTTTATTGAAATTGCGTAGTGAACTGAACCTGTTTGCCAACTTGCGCCCAGCGATTCTTTATCCGCAACTGGCTGATGCTTCAAGCTTAAAACCTGAAATCGTCGCAGGTCTGGATATTCTGATTGTACGTGAATTGACCGGTGGTATTTACTTCGGTCAGCCACGTGGTATTCGTGAACTGGAAAATGGCGAGAAGCAAGGCTATAACACCGACGTTTATTCAGAGTCTGAAATCAAGCGTATCGCCAAAGTCGCTTTTGAAATGGCCAATTTGCGCGGTGGTAAAGTGTGTTCAGTGGATAAAGCCAACGTGCTTGAAGTAACTGAGCTGTGGAAACAGACGGTCACTGCGCTGAAAGATGCCGAATATCCTGAAATTAATTTATCGCACATGTATGTCGACAATGCCGCAATGCAATTGGTGCGTGCGCCAAAGCAGTTTGATGTGATTGTCACCTCGAATCTGTTCGGTGATATCTTGTCGGATGAAGCAGCGATGTTGACCGGTTCAATCGGCATGTTGCCATCGGCATCTCTGGATGAAAATGGCAAAGGCATGTATGAGCCTTGTCATGGTTCTGCACCAGATATCGCGGGTCAAAACCTGGCAAATCCATTGGCAACGATTCTTTCGGTGGCGATGATGCTGCGTTATACCTTCCGTGAAGAAGCCGCTGCTAAAGTGATTGAAGATGCAGTAGGTCAGGTCTTGGATCAAGGCTTGCGTACGGCGGATATCATGTCTGAAGGCATGCAAAAAGTCGGTACGGTTGAAATGGGTCAAGCAGTCGTTGCTGCATTGAACTAAGCCTGTTTCGATTCAAAAAAACGCAGCCTTGAGCTGCGTTTTTTTATGATAGAAATTTCAAAGCTTAAACGGCTTAACAGGTTCGGCCTGTGGTGCGTACCGCGGTGGCAATATTATCTTTGAGTAAGAAGGTGATTTTACATTGCAATTTGACGTCATAGCCGCCGGCAGGGCTTACTGATACTGGAATCGGTACAGTGCCTGTCCCTGTGGCAGGAAACTGCGCTACAGGCAAAGGAATGGTAATGGGGCGTTGTACCACATAACTTAATTGTTTTGCGCTGCGTTCAGGCTCACTGATCTGCTGGTAACCTAAACGTTTTAGATCCAGAGTTTGATCGATCAGTTGGCTGCTTTGCCCAATGAACTGTTGTAAATAGGCATCACGCTGCGCAGTTGTTGATGAGGTGGTGCTGCATGCATTAAGCAAACTGAATGCTGTACAGCATACTAAAATCAGTGTGAACTTCATGAGCTGTCCTCACACCAAATAAAATGAGTGTAAGCACATTCCATGCAAAAATACTGTTGTGATTTGATACACGGTAGAAGTTTAGCGTGGTGAGGTTGATCCCTGATTTAATCCGATACAGGCTTTGAACTCGATGAGTACAGCTCAGCAAGCTCTACCGGTAAAGCGAATCGCCTGAACAATTTCATCTTTCAAGTCAAACCAGATTTGGCATTTCATCTCAATGTTATAACCACCATTTGAGGGCATCGGCATTGGTGCGCCGATCGGAATGCTCTGACTAATATTCGGCGTTCCCATTGGAATATTCATATCCCGAAAAATAGTGTAGCTGAGAAATTCTGTGGTTTGAATCGGTTGCTGGGAGGTCTTGAATCCCATTGCACGAAGATCAAGCTGGCTACGAACCTGTGCGGCAGTTTGACCCACATAAGGTTGTAGAGACTGATGCAGATACTGATTGCCGCCCGTGGCGCAGGCAACGAGAAACAAGCTGGAAAGTAGGGATAAGCATTTCATATTCATTGTTTTTATACATGTTATTTTTAATTCAATGAATAGTCGTGAATTTATAAGGCTGTGTCAAATTATTTTATTGATTGATAAATAATTCAAGTAATAAAAAAGCCACTAAAAGTGGCTTTTGCTTGCGCTAAAACTTAGCGTGCACGATATGTGATACGACCTTTAGTCAAATCATAAGGTGTCATTTCAACCTTCACACTGTCGCCAGTTAAAATACGGATATAGTGTTTACGCATTTTACCAGAGATGTGGGCAATCACTTCGTGACCGTTCTCTAAACGTACACGGAACATAGTATTAGGAAGCGTCTCGGTGACAACGCCTTCGAACTCGATGAGTTCCTCTTTATTGGCCATAGCCTACCTGAATGAATAAATTGGAAAGGCGCAAATTATAGTCAATTTTTTTGCAAAATACAAGACGAAACGGGCGTTAGACTGATCATCTGCCAGTAAAATAGGCGAACTGTCACGATAATTTTTTTAACTAAAAAGACACCTGTTTCTGTTGTCAGTTTGGTCAATCACAGTTAATCTAAAATTAATCTTTTTAAGTATAAATGAAGTACATACAAGGAAGGCTTTTGAGTGAGTCAGCTAACGGATGCATCAGTCGTATTGCGTTTAGGCTATCAGGCGATTCGTCGTGCGGGGTTGCCAACAGAAGAACTTTTGACCAAAGCAGGAGTGGCTTTAAATCAGGTGGAAGCCAATGACCGTACCCCGCTGAGTGCCCAATATGCCTTTTGGGTGGCGGCAGAGGAAGTCAGCAAGGACCCAGACATTGGATTGCATCTGGGTGAGCACCTGCCACTTTATCGTGGTCAGGTCATTGAACACCTGTTTGTTTCATCTGAAAATTTTGGTGAGGGACTGAAACGTGCTTTGGCTTATCAGCGACTGATCAGCGATGCCTTTGCTGCCAAATTAGTGATTGAAGATGATCGCTGCTATTTAACCAATGGTGAACAGCCTTTTGCTGAGAGTCTGGTCAATCGTCATTTTACTGAATGTGCTATGTCAGGTGTACTGCGTTTCTTTAAATTTATTACCGAAGGGCGTTTTGAGCCGATTTATATCGATTTTAATTTTTATAAAGGGGCACCTGATGATGAATACTTCCGGGTTTATGAGTGTCCGGTCAGTCTAGGTCAGAAAGAAACTCGTTTGTATTTCGATCCGACTATCCTGGAATATCCGCTGTGGCAGGCTGAACCTGAGCTGTTGCAGCTGCATGAGCAACTGGCCATTGAAAAGCTACAGGAACTGGCAAGATATGATCTGGTCGGTGAAGTACGTCGTGCAATCGGCTCTACTTTGGAGAGTGGCGAAACCACGCTAGAAACTGTGGCAGCCCAGCTGAACATCACGCCACGCCGTTTGAGAACACAACTGAGTGAGGCACATACCAGCTTTCAGCAGATTCTCTCGGATTATCGCTGTCGTCTGGCCAAGCGTTTGCTGGCGAGTACCAATGAGAGCGTCGAGCGGATTGTCTATCTGACCGGTTTTTCCGAGCCAAGTACCTTCTATCGTGCCTTTAAACGCTGGACCAATGAAACGCCAGTGGAATATCGGAAGCGGAAGCAGCGTTAAAAATCCCTCCTAACCTCTCTTTAAAAAAGGGAGGAATTCCCCTCCTTTTAGGAGGGGTTAGGGGGAGGTAAATATTCTAAAAAATTTAAAAACTATTCCGGCATATTCAGCCAGTGCGGACCTAAGGGTAATTCAGGTAATTCAAACTGCGCCGGATAATCAGCATGAATAAAATACAAACCATCTGCTGGCGCAGTCACACCAGCAGCTTTACGGTCTTCTGCCGCGAAAATATTATCAATATGATCGGCAGCATACATGCCCTGACCAATTTCCAATAAACATCCCATGATATTGCGCACCATATGGTGCAGAAAGCCATCGGCCTGAATATCCAGTACCAGATACTGACCATGCTGAATCAGGCGGCAATGGCTGACATGACGAACGGGCTGATTGGACTGACAGGCTGCGGCGCGGAAGCTTTCAAAGTTATGCGTGCCTTCAAACTTTTTCGCGGCGTATATCATCTGTTCAACATCAAGCGGTGCATAGACATGGGTGACCTGTTTATGCAGCAATGCCGGGCGTACAGGGTGGTTGTAGACCACATAGCGATAGCGGCGCGCCTGTGCCTTAAAACGGGCATGGAAGCTGTGATCCATTTCTTTGATCCACTGGATCGAGATGTCTTTAGGGAGTTGGCTATTGCAGCCCATCAGCCAGCCACGTTCAGAACGCACGGCATCAGTATCAAAATGTGCCACCATGTTGGTCGCATGTACCCCGGCATCCGTGCGGCCGGCACCATGCAAGAGGATCGGTTGATCGGCAACTTTGCTCAGAACCTTCTCAATGGTTTCCTGTACGCTTGCAACTCCCGGCTGTTGAGTCTGCCATCCCCGATAATGCATCCCACAAAACTCAATTCCCACCGCAAAACGTTGCATAATGACCTCAAAACCTTATTGATCGTACCAATGACGATGCCATTGCTCTACAGTGTCGTATTGTAAATACATTTTTAGGGCTTTTGCATACAGATCCGCATGTCCATAACTTTCATTCAGCAAAATTTTGCAATGATTGACCCATTCGGCAATAGCATAGCGCTGATCCGTCGCACCAAAAGGCACTTGGGTGGTCAAGACGGAAATACAGCCCTGCTCATAGAGTTGATCAATGAGTGCAATCATGGCGTCATTGACCGCCAGGTTGCCAGTGCCAAAACCTTGCAGAAATAAAAAATGTGGTGGTCGAGCCAATAGGTTGTTCAGGTTATTCAGCTGCTGGGTCAGATCAACTGGCTGCATCATGATGCTCATGCAGTTGAATTCAGTCGCTTTCGTAATATCTTCAGCTTTGATCTGATAACACGCTTGACTGGTTTGGATTGCAATATTGGCCTCAAGACCGGAAAAGGCATTTAACTCAGTAGTATGCTGTTTCAGTGCAGTTTGCGCATGTAGCAGCTGATGATGGAATGCCAGATAGACCCCAGCGCTACATTCGCTGACGGAATCTAGTGCAAATTTCAGGTTATCTAGGGCATCACTAAATTCACGCTGTTCATTGCCTTGAGCATTCAGCAGCGGATATTGGCTACCGGTCAGTACCACATGCGCCGAGTTTCCAATAAAATGTGCCAGTACTGCACTGGCATAACTCAGCGTATCTGTACCGTGAATAATCACAAAATGCTGGATCTGCCGCGATTGCAATTGCTGAATAAACTGTACCAGTTGCAACCAGTCGGTTGCTGTGCAGGCACTACTGTCCTTAATGGTGGGTGCATGGTGATATTCGATAAAATACTGCTCTGCAAGTATCTGTTCGAGCTTTGGAATAAATAAATCAGCAGGCATCGGTACGAGAGGATCCCCCACGCAGCCGAATGTGCCACCCATATAAATTAATGCAATATTTTTTATCATAAAAAAAGCAGCCAATTATTGACTGCTTTAGTGTAAATCGAAATGCATCAAGATGCGATTTGATTCAGTAATTGCTCTGCGCGTTGCTGTTGTTCAGGAGTATATTCAGCTTCTCGCTCGGCAATAATTTCACGGGCAGCGGCATAGGCACCGAGTTGAATATATTGCTGGGCAAGATCAAGATTGAGACCTGCTTCATTAACATCCAGTAATTCCGGGAAAGATTGCACGAGTGGATCATGCTGGTCTATCACTGTGTGAGCTAGCGTAGCAGGAAGATCGAAATTCATCGCTGTCGCAGCAGGTGCTTCTGGCGTGGTTTCTAAATGATCTAATTTAAAATCTATGCTTGATAGATTGGTTTGTGGCATTGGTTCTGTCACAGGTGCTGCAGCTGTCAAACTGGACAGATCAAACTCAGTCGCTGGTACCGCAATTTTCTCAGCTGCTGGTACAGGTGTGTCAAGTGAGAATGAAAAATCTAGAGGCTTGATTTCTTCATCGCTAGCCGGTAACTGTTCATTATTAGTGCTTAAATTGAGATCAAAATCAGGAATCTGATTAAGATTCGTTTTATTTTCAGAATCTGTTTCTAGACGATCAGAAGCTACAGAAGAAATTTCTGACGTTGTTGGCTCTACTTTAAAAGATTCAAAGTCAAACTGAACTTCATTAACCACTACTGGTGCTGATTCAGTCGGCACACTCTGAGTAAAGCTACTCTTTGGATTAAAGTCAAAACTGTTGTCTTGTTCAGGCTCAGTCTTTGTTGCGCTGGTTGAGGCAGGCGCAGCACTCGGCTTAAAATTAAATTCAAGAGGTGCTGGTTCTTCTTTAACTGGCGCACTTTCTTGTTGTAGTTGCTCGAATGCTAAACCAGCTTTTGTATCTACAGGAAGTGATGTAAGACTCAATTCATCAAAATCACTTGTATTCGATGCGAAAGCAACAGACTTAGAAACTGGATCTGGTTTAACCGATTTTTCTCTTTCATAGGCGCTTCTTTTTTCTTCAGCCTGAGATAGAATTTCATCGATTTTCAGAGCACGAATATGATTAATCAGTTGAGTAATTGCAAAATCATCTTGCTGTAAGATATGAATATCCAATAACAACAGATAGAGTTCATGCTGGGAATTATCCCGATTCAGTGCCTGATTAATCTGTGCTTCGGCCGCAAAAAAATTACGTTCCTGAATCAGGCCTTCAATTTTCTTGCGTGTTTCTGCTGATAATGGCGTTGCTGATTTTTTTGTGACCCCGACTGGCTCCACTACTTTGGTTCTTTGTGGAGCAGCTTTTGAAGCAGAGCCAGGTTTTTTCGCTTTTACCGTTTTAGTTTTTGCTTTATCTGATTCTTGAGCATCTTGTCGTTTTTTAAAGACAATTAATACGATGATCAATATCACTAATGGAATCACATAAATCAGCATGTTTTACCCCTTGGGGATAGAGTAGTTTAAGTTCGCCTATCCCAATAAATCGTCATGTGTAACTTTTTAATTAATTGGCTTCTTATCTGCTTGTTGGGCTTTGAGCTGTTGTTGTAGCTGGGCCAGACGCGCATTTAATAACTGAATTCTGTGATCCTTCTGATTGAGTGCCAATTCTAATTCAGTTACGTTTCTCTGTAATTTAACGGTTTTTTCTCGGGCTGTCATAACTTTTAATGACAATTCCTTTGATGTTTGATTGCGTTCTGTGTTCTGGTTTGCAGAAACTTGCCCGGAATCGCGCTGGTTCTCAGCCACTAGGCTCATTTCTGCCTGATTCAGGCGGTATTTAGTCTTGCCAGTAGGCTTAGACGGTAGCTCGGTTTGCTTTGCCGCAGTGACTTTAATAGGCGCAGGTGTAGGATGAGTCGTATTTAAGTTCAATGCAGCACCTTTACGTAGACGATTGGCATTTCCTCCAATAAAAGCATGCTCATTGTCTTTTTTAATTTGTTGCATGACTTCATTGACCGGGCGCTGCTGCTGTTGAGCAATTCGTGAGGCAATTCCCCACAGTGACTCATTGGATTGAACTACATAAGTAGGTTGAGTCTGATTCGGAGTTGCTTTGACTGGTGAAGCTTTTGTAGTAACTGGAGCTGGAGTTTTCACCGGATTAGCTGATCCAGTTGATTTTCTGGCTTGTTCCTCAGCAAATTTTTTCACCAATGGATCACTGGAAGCAGTTTGATGATCAGAATGGGACTCTACAGCTTTCTGCATATTTGCTTTATTTGGTGCTGATGCACTTTGATTTGCTGGTATCGTACTGGTTGGTTTGTTTGTAGTCGAGGCTGCTGCAGGAGCCGGCGATGCAAGAGTTGCTTGTGAGGTCTTTACTGAATCTGAAAGCGCCGCTGCAGTTTTAACTGGGGCTTGAATATCGGGTGCAGTTACAGCCTCGCTTTTAAGCACAGGCGCAATCGCTTGCGCCTGAATCGCTGGACTTGATGTCATTACAGCTGGTGCAAATGCAGTTTTAGGAATGGAAATATTCGATAATACAGGTGGTGCTGTGCGTTGCAATGCCAATGGCTTTTCTAAAACCGGTGGCTTATTTGAGGCAGCGGAAGCTGCTGTACTGTAATGGCTACTTACGGGTAAGTTGAGTGCAATATCTTTTTCACTGACGACGACAACTGGTGCAAGCGGGCGTTCATTCTGTTTGAGACTAGCTTTTAATAAATCAGTTTTAGCTTGTAAGGGCGTACGGATATGTTGCAGACGTGCAGCATTGCCTTCCTTGATTTTGACAATAATATTCAGCTCGCGCTCTGTCATTGGTCGAGAAGAGGTAATAGTAATGACCCCGGTGCCATTATTGCTACGCCGGGTAAAAAAGTTCAAATGACCCGGTGGTTGATGCGATGCTCCAATCGACATTAAATCTTCAGGCGAAGCCAGACTGACTTCAATCGGCAAATTGATATCGGATTGCCGAAAATTCATTTCTGCATAAAGCAATTCCCCAGGTGCAGACTGGATTTGTACCGGATCTACATTAACCGCATAAATGTTTTGTGAAGCAACAATGGCTAAAATGGCAAGCTTTAATTTGTTATGTACAGTCATCTTAATCGTGAGCTCAGTCATTATCGCATAGCGAAAATTATAGATTAACGGGATGTTTGTTTTTTGTAAAATACTTACGCAATAGTTACATAAAAAAGCCGATCAATAAAGATCGGCTTTGGGCTTTATATCCAAAGGATATTAGGTATTTTGATAATCAATCAAAATACGCAGCATACGGCGTAACGGCTCGGCAGCACCCCAAAGCAACTGGTCACCTACAGTGAATGCACCCAGATATTCTTTACCCATGTTCAGCTTGCGCAGGCGGCCGACTGGAACGCTTAAAGTACCTGTTACAGCAACAGGCGTCAGATCAGTCATCGATGCTTCACGAGTATTTGGAACCACTTTAGACCAGTCATTGGCACGTGCAATGATGTCTTCGATTTCATCCAAAGGTACATCTTTTTTCAATTTCAGGGTTAATGCCTGAGAGTGACAACGCATGGCACCAATACGCACGCAGTGACCATCAATTGGCACGATCTGCTGGTTGCCCAGAATCTTGTTGGTTTCAACCTGACCTTTCCATTCTTCTTTCGACTGGCCGCTTTCCAGTTGCTTGTCGATATAAGGAATGAGTGAACCAGCCAAAGGAACGCCAAAGTTTGCAGACGGGAAGCCTTCACCACGTTGTAATTCAGCAATTCTAGAGTCGATATCCAGAATTGGAGAACGCGGATCATCTAGCAACTCTTTGGTATTGTTATATAAATAACCCATACCATTGATCAGTTCACGCATGTTTTGCGCGCCCGCACCAGAAGCGGCCTGATACGTCATTGACGTTGCCCATTCCACCAGATTGTTCTGGAACAGACCGCCCAAGCCCATCAGCATCAAGGAAACCGTACAGTTACCACCGACAAAAGTCTTGGTGCCTTTGACTAGACCATCTTTGATCACGTGCATGTTCACCGGATCAAGTACGATGATGGCTTCATCATCCATACGTAAAGTCGATGCTGCATCAATCCAGTAACCGTTCCAGCCTTCAGCTTTCAGTTTCGGGAAAACTTCAGAAGTATAGTCGCCACCTTGACAGGTAATAATGACATTCATTTGCTTCAGACTGTTAATGTCTGATGCATCCATAAGTGCTGGGGCGGTCTTACCGCCAAATGCCGGCGCTTCACCGCCTGCATTACTGGTAGAGAAATAGAATGGCTCAAAATGAGCAAAATCATTCTCTTCAACCATACGTTGCATAAGGACGGAACCAACCATCCCGCGCCAACCGACCAGACCTACTTTCATGTCACTTTGCCTCGGTGCGTTAAAAAATCAAAAGGGATTCGAGTGTACCAAAAAGGGACTCAACTGCAAGAGCTACACAATCAAAACATCAATATTCTTGAGAGAAATATCTGCTTTATGATACATACAAAATTGATAACGTCATTTTTCTTTTAGAAAAAATAATAACTTAATTAAGAGCGCAGTTTATGATATGGGTTATCCAAATTCTGGCAATCATTGTCATTTGGTTAAGTTTTTGGTCACTGATACCACGCGATGAATGGTGGATTCGGGGTGCGGATTTTCCACGCTTACAAATTCTGGTATTGGGCTTTATCGCCTTTATTCTTTTTCTTCTGGTTGATCATCCCTGGAACTGGTTGAATCAGCTGCTTTTTGTCGGGCTGATGGCAGCTTTGGCCTATCAGTTGAAAATGGTATTGCCCTATACCTTTATCTGGAAAAAACAGGTCAAGCAGGTCAAGCATGATCAGCTGGATCCGCAACGTCAGATTTCCCTGGTCGTTTCCAATGTACTTACTACCAATACCAAATATCATTTACTGATCGAGCAGATCCAGATTCATCAGCCAGATCTGGTTTTGACTCTGGAAACCGATCAAAACTGGCAAAATGCACTCTCGGTGATTGAAGCTGATTATCCTTATCGCGTGCCTGTGCCTTTGGATAATCTGTATGGCATGCATCTATATAGCAAGCTCGAACTGAGTGAAACTGAGGTTAAATTTATTCTGAGTGATGAAATTCCCTCCATTCATACCACGGTGATTTTACGCTCAGGACAACCGGTACAGCTCTACTGTCTGCATCCCAAACCACCCAGTCCGACCGAGGCCAAGGATTCTACCTTGCGTGATGCTGAACTGCTGATTGTCGGTGATCAGATTAAAGATCTGGATGAAAGCTGTATCGTCATGGGCGATCTGAATGACGTGGCCTGGTCACGTACCACACGCCTGTTTCAACGCATTAGTGGGCTGCTGGATCCGCGGGTAGGACGTCATTATGTGAATACTTTTCACGCAGATTATCCTTTTTTCCGCTGGTCGCTGGATCACGTCTTTCATAGTACCGATTTTGCCTTGGTACACATGGAGCGTTTACCGCATGTAGGTTCTGACCATTTTCCGGTCTTTCTGGTTTTACAAACCGGTCGGGTATTCGAGCATATTCAGGAAGAATTAGAACAAACTGATAAAGATGAGCAGGAAGCACAAAAAGCCATTGAAGAGGGCATTCAGAAAGCAGAGAAAGAGGAAAAAATAGTCACTGATGAAGTTGCCCTGGCTTATAAAGAAGGGGGCAAAATCTCATAGGTTTTTAGAAGAAAAGTGTACGATATTGCTTACAACAGTTTACGCTTCTTGCGAATGGGCAGGGGTTGGGAATCTGGGTATTCTAGGTTTATCAGCACAGGGAGTCGAGAAAGGATATTCTCATAAGGAAGACGAAGCTGAATGAAAACATCATGGATATGATGCTGAAAGGGAAATCACAAAAAATAGAACCAATTATAATAGATGAAAGCACAACCTCATTAACCCGGGTTTTACAGGATGTAGAACCCGGGTTAAATTATTTTCAGAGTGAATTTTTTTAAATATTTAATTGATTATTAAGGATAATTTTAGGTTTAAAGCTATATTTTTACAGTGCAGAATGGAAAATGTTATTGCCAGTGATGACTCAGTGAATGGATCAGAAATACTTCAGCTCTATCGTGCCAATCCATGGTCTACTGCCGAAAACCACAACATTTATTACAGGCTTTACAACATTCGCATGGTCTGGTCACTGCACGTATAAATGGTCAGCTGGTCGGACTGGCGAATGCGATTTCAGATGGCTCTCTGGGGGTGTATTCCCCCCATTTATTGGTTGGTCTAGACTGGCAACGACAAGGCATTGGTCGGCGGATCATGCAAAGTATGCTGCAATATTATTCAGGATTTCATCAGCAGATTTTAGTGGCCGATCAGCAGACAATAGGATTTTTATCAGGCTTTAGGCTTCACGCGTGCGGGACTAACGGAAGCTATGTAGATCTATCAAGGTACAGATCATGAACAGGATTTTAAACTATAGGAGCTGTAGCGATTTAAAGTCTAGGATCAAACAGATTTAGTAAATTTCCTTATAACCTTCAGGGCGAGTTTTAAAACGGCGGTGGAACCACATATATTGGGTCGGTGCGATGCGCAACTGCTGCTCAATCACCCGGTTCACGCGAGTGGCATCTTCAACTTCATTCTCACTAGGGAAGTTTTCCAGTGCCGGTTCAATGAGCACATGGTAGCGCGGATTGTTAATATCGCCATGACGGTAGAAATATAAAGGAATTGCAGCAGCTTTGGTCATTTTCAGTAAACGGCGATGTGCGGTTACAGTCGCCGCAGGCACGCCAAAAAAAGGTGCCATCACGCCTTGTTTTAAACCATAATCCTGATCCGGACTGTACCAGATCGCATGGCCATTTTTCAGGTTACGTACCAGACCGCGCATATCATCATGGTCAATCTGATTGGCATAAATTGTGGCGCGACAACGGTAAATCAGCATGTCCAAAAGTGGATTATTCTGCGGACGATAGACTACATCCGGTTCAAAATATTGTGCGCAAAGATAACCACCCGCATCGAGCAAAGTTGAATGCGTGCCTAATAACAGCATGCCTTGGCCTGCGGCTTGTGCCTTCTGAATATGTTCCAAGCCTTCAATACTGACGCGGCCCTGAAACCATTTCGGACTGTACCAGGCATTCAGCGTCTCAAACACCCCAAGCATTTGATCGATAAATACCTGACGGGCATTGTCCTGTACCTGCTTTTCAGACCATTCGGGAAAGCAGACTTCCAGATTACGCAGCGTGGTTTCACGGCGTGATTTCAAGTATTTAAAAGAAAGGTGGCCCAGCATGGACGCCAGACGATGCTGAATGGCCCAAGGTAAGATCGCCAGAATCATCAGGAAAATAATGCCTAGCCATTTGCCCCAATATTGAGGTAACAGGAATGACCATTGAAATTCACCGGGTTGATATGCAGGCTGAGTACTCATAAAACAATTTAGGGCCAAAAGATTAAATGCAGTCTAACAGAGAAGATTATTGAAATAAAAAAGCATCTGTACGAATACAGATGCTTTAGTAAAAGCTCGGGGAATATTTAGCCGTTACTTAGGTTGTCCAGTTCTTCCCAACGCTCTAATTTTTCCAGTAACAGCTCATCAATTTCGGATAAACGGTTAGAAAGTTTCAATGCTTTATCGGAATCAGTCACAAATAAAGAGCCATCAGCCAGTTGTGCGTTGATCTCGGCCTGCTCTTTTTCCAGTGCTTCCATTTCAGCAGGAAGTTGCTCGAGTGCACGCTGGTCCTTGTAGCTAAGCTTAACTTTTTTGGCAGCGACCGGTGCCGCCTCGGCTTCTGCTTTGGCTATGGCTTTTTTCACGGCACTTTTTTGGTCAACCACGGTTTGATCCGGACGTTGTTCAAGATAATCCTGATAACCGCCAACATATTCGTCAATATTGCCCTTACCATCAAAGACCCAAGTGGATGTTACCACGTTGTCCATAAAGGCACGGTCATGCGAGATCAACAGCAGGGTGCCTTTGTAGCCACCCAGCATCTCTTCCAGTAACTCTAAAGTCACCATATCCAGGTCGTTGGTTGGCTCATCCATCACAATCAGGTTCGATGGTTTCAGCAACAGTTTCGCTAGCAGGATACGGTTGCGCTCACCACCTGACAAAGCTTTGACTGGGGTACGGGCACGTTCTGGCGAAAACAGGAAATCTTGTAAATAACTATAGATATGACGACGGTTACCATTCACATCCACGTGGTCAGAACCTTCTGAGACGTTATCTTTAACAGATTTTTCCAGATCCAGCGCATTACGGAGCTGGTCGAAATAGGCCACTTCTAACTGCGTACCGGTCTTCACCGTACCGCCATGTTCTAGCTCGCCCAGAATGGCTTTAATGAGGGTAGTTTTACCGACACCGTTATCACCGACCAGACCGATACGGTCGCCACGGAGGACAAGTGCAGAGAAGTTGTTGATGATCGGTGCATTGTCACCGAATTTCACACTCAGGTTCTCAATTTCAAACACCAGTTTGCCGGAACGGTTGGCATCCTGAGTCGCCATCGTCACTTTACCTTGTTGCGAACGACGTGCTCTAGATTCTTCACGTAATGCTTTTAGGGCACGGACACGACCTTCGTTACGGGTACGACGGGCTTTAATCCCTTGACGGATCCAGACTTCTTCCTCAGCCAGCTTTTTATCGAACAGCGCATTTTGCTTTTCTTCAGCTTCCATTTGCTGGGCTTTCAGGTCTAGATAACGTGAATAGTTACCTTCATAACTACGCAGTTGACCACGATCCAGTTCAACAATACGGGTAGCAATGCTATCGACAAAGGCACGGTCATGCGAAATGAACAATAGGGTCAAATTATTTTGATCGAGCAGGAATTTTTCCAGCCATTCGATACTTTCAACGTCTAAATGGTTAGTCGGTTCGTCGAGTAACAGGACATCAGGTTGGGTAAGTAAAGCACGTGCTAGCAAGACACGACGTTTACGACCACCAGACAAATCGGCAAGATCTGCATCCGGGTCCAGGCCCATTTTGCTTAAAATCGAATTGACCTTGGTTTCCAGGGCCCAGCCATCCAGCTGATCCATTTTGTGTTGCAGGTTGCCCATACGATCACAGGCGTCCATGTCACCTAGTACACAAGCTTCACTGGCAGCATGATAAGCACGCAGAACTTCTGACGCTTCACCAGCGCCATCTGCCACGATATCAGCCACTTTACCTGAATCCATCGGTACATCTTGCGCCAGCATGGAAATGGTAATGCCGTTTTGTAATGAAACTTCGCCGTTGTCAGGCAGTAAACTTCCTTCAATCAGCTTAAGTAAGGTAGACTTACCCTCACCATTACGGCCAATCAAACACACTCGTTCGCCGCGTTCCAAGTTAAAATTCGCGCCGTCGAGCAGGGCGGGTCCACCAAACGCAAGTTGGACATCCCTAAGGGTAATATAGGCCATAATGTTTCCTGAAATCCCCAATGAGGACTTTAAATGACTAAACAACAAAATCTAAATGATCAGGCGTCATTTTCCGCACCCATTGAAGATTTGCAAGTGCGAATTGCATTTTTAGACGATTTAGTTGAACAGTTGAATGATCAGGTGGCCAAACAGACCCTGGAAATTGCTGACCTGAAAAAGCAAATGACGCTGTTATATCAACGTGTTGAGTCTTCAGATCTGTCTGAAGGCATAGCAGAATTTGATCCGGTTGCAGACCGACCACCGCATTATTAATTTGCAACCAATGATTTAATCAACAATAACCCTTAGCTGATCTAAGGGTTTTTTATTGAAAAATAAAAATGAGTCAATCTATAAGATGATAAAAAGAGAAGTATTTTTGTTTTGAATGGGCTTTTAAATTGCCTTAAACACGCATATAAAAGTAATAAAGTGCAACGCGATGATCAAGTGCAAAAGAATTTTCCTGTTGAAAACAAACATTCGCGCTTGCAAACAGATTTCTTGCCGGCATTTCATAAAATGCAGTTTGGCCCTCTGCCGAAACAGGGCTGCACCCATTCAGCCATAAAATTATTTGACCTTTCACTCACTTCCTACTCTAATACCGGCTCTCAGGTACATTCCGGAATTGCGTCCCATGCACCCAAAAGTTGTTCTACTCGACCTCGAAAATAATTTCCCTACAGCCAAGTTAATGCGTGAGATTGTGGCGCATTATTCGACTTTATATCTGTTTAGCTGTGCCGGAAAATTTGAATTCTCCTTAGAGGATTTAACCGAGCTTGCCGGCTGGATTAGCAGTGGTCAGGTGGTGGTACTGGACACGCCTGAATCGCCACAAAAAGAATATGAATATGCGGTCATTGTCGGTCAGCTTATGGCGCTACTGGAGCCGGAAACCGAGGTTGAATTGATCTCGGCGATGGACAGCTGCGAGATGTTGCAGCAGATGCTGCAAGCTTCTGATATTCCGTGTCACCTAATTCAGATTCAGCCTGATGAGACAAACATTCCAACCGATCAACCTAAAAATCATCTTCCGAGTCTGGATACCATCAAGAACAAACCTGCCTTGCAACTGGTGAAAAAATACTGTGATGCGTTAGGGAAAATGAGCGGCAAACCGAATACGGTGGAAACCCTAAAAAACTCAGTGGCGAATATTCTGCAAGTGATGCCGGTAAAAGCTCAGCATGTGGTCGGCATGTTGATTAACCTGAAAATCGTCAAACGCTATGATGAGCAAATCAGCTTCCGCAAAAAAGTTTTGAAACAATGGCTGCAACTCAATCTGGATGAACAAAGCCCGGTTGAAAATCCAAAACTGGATCAGGTCATTTCCCAACTGAAGGCAGAAGAAGCTCCAGTTGAATCTGAAATACTCAAGTCACCAATCCAGTCGGCACAGCAAGACCTGTTCAAGAACTTTGGCCGGATCGATCCGGTACAACTGGAAGTGGCGCGTAAACTGCGTGAATTGCAGGGCGATAAACCCAAAGACATTTATGAGCTGCGTGATTTACTGGAACAGTTATTTCCAAAATCGGACATCCGCTTGCTGCTGAAGGAGTTGATCGAGAAAGGTTATATTTACTGGAATGGTCACGAAATTTTATATAGTCATGAAATGT
Organism: Acinetobacter lwoffii; assembly: GCF_022967985.1. Lineage (GTDB taxonomy): Bacteria > Pseudomonadota > Gammaproteobacteria > Pseudomonadales > Moraxellaceae > Acinetobacter. The sequence goes on from NZ_JALJVC010000003.1 coordinate 81,337, forward strand.
TCCTGAATTAATTTTATCGTGCAAACTTGCGTTTTATATTGTGCTTATGCAACTCTAATAATAGAACATAAAGGTTGAACTATGGAAAACACTGGAATCTGGGTGACGGTGGTCATCATCATTTTCGTCATAGGGTCGATTTTCGGGTTGCGCGTGAGCCCCCGAGAAAAAGCCTTGGGCCTGATGCGTGACAAAGCCCGTAAAATGGGTTTGCATCCACGTCTGGTGGTGGCACCGGACTGGACCAAAATCCCGAAGGCGACTGAAAGTCGTGCCAGTATGGTCGCGTACTACAGTGTACTGATGCCAGATGCGCGTTTGCCCCTGATGCGCGCCCGTGTTGTCGATAATAAACTCGAAATCGTGCAGGGTGATGAGAAATTTAAAGATTTTCCCATTGCATTAAAAGGCATTTATGCTATTGATATGCAGGCCAACTGTGTCGGCATGTATTGGGATGAAGAAGCTGATTTAAGAGCGACCCAACTCGACGACATCAAAGCGCTGTTACACGCTTTGGCTGAACTTTAATTTAGAAATAAACAGGATTAACGGTTAATTATGGCGAACGCTCCTCGGTCCACATCAAAAAGCAGCACAGCGAAGTCTCCCGACGCTGGAAGCAAGCGTGCCCTAGTGATTGTGGAGTCGCCTGCAAAAGCGAAAACAATCAATAAGTACCTTGGTCCGAACTACATCGTAAAATCATCGGTAGGTCATGTGCGTGACTTGCCGACTGGCGGTTCTGCAAAATCGACAGAGAAAAAACCGGCGACACGTACCAAACTGACGGATGCAGAAAAAGCTGAAAAATCACAGAATGCGTTGATTAACCGCATGGGTGTCGATCCGGAACATGACTGGAAAGCCAAATACGAAGTCCTTCCTGGCAAAGAACATGTGGTTGCCGAACTGAAAAAACTCGCATCGCAAGTTGATGAAGTCTATCTGGCAACGGATATGGACAGGGAAGGAGAAGCAATTGCCTGGCATTTAAAAGAAGTCATTGGCGGTGATGATTCGCGTTATCAGCGTGTGGTCTTTAACGAAATTACCAAAAACGCGATTCAGGATGCCTTTAAGCATCCGTCACGTCTGGATACCAATAAAGTCAATGCGCAGCAGGCACGCCGTTTTCTGGATCGTGTCGTGGGCTTTATGATTTCGCCATTGCTTTGGGAAAAGATTGCCCGTGGTTTGTCGGCAGGTCGCGTACAGTCGGTTGCGGTGAAGCTGGTAGTCGAGCGTGAACGTGAAATTCGTGCCTTCATTCCTGAAGAATACTGGCAGGTGTTTGCCGATACCAAATCGAAAAAAGATGATATTCGTCTCGAAGCGGTCAAGCAAAATGGCAAGACGCTCAAGCTGCGCAACAAAGCCGAAACTGATGCCTTATTAAACCTGATCAAAGATGCGGATTATACGGTTTCTACACGTGAAGATAAGCCAACCAAGGTTAATCCAAGTGCGCCGTATATCACGTCAACGTTACAACAGGCAGCCAGTACCCGTCTCGGTTTTTCTGTGAAGAAAACCATGATGCTGGCGCAGCGTCTGTATGAAGCCGGCTTCATTACCTATATGCGTACCGACTCGACCTTCTTGAGTGATGATGCGGTGAATATGGTGCGTGGTCATATCGAATCCGAGTTTGGCGAGAAGTATTTGCCTGCCAAGCCGAACCGTTATGGCAATAAAGCCGGTGCGCAAGAAGCGCATGAGGCGATTCGTCCATCTATGGTTGGCTTAAAAGGCGACAGTCTGGTGGGTGTTGAGCGTGATGCACAGCGTCTGTATGACCTGATCTGGCGCCAGTTTGTTGCCTGTCAGATGACTCCGGCAGAATATTTGTCTTCTACCATTTTAGTGGATGCCAATGGCGTGGAACTGAAAGCTAAAGGCCGTACCTTGGTCTTTGATGGCTTTACTCGCGTGCGTGGTGCCAATAAAGCCGATGACGATATTTTATTGCCTGCGGTCAAAGTCGGTGAAGTGCTTAAACTTGAGAAACTTGATCCATCTCAACATTTCACCAAGCCACCGGCACGTTTTACCGAAGCCTCACTGGTCAAAGAACTGGAGAAAAAAGGCATTGGCCGTCCATCGACCTATGCTGCAATCATCTCGACCATTCAGGATCGTGGTTATGTGAAACTGGATAACCGTCGTCTCTATGCCGAGAAGATGGGCGAAATCGTCACCGATCGTCTGAATGAAAATTTTAGTAATCTGATGAACTATGCCTTTACCGCAGATCTTGAAGGTCAGCTGGATAAGGTAGCAGATGGTGAGCGTAACTGGAAAGAGCTATTAGACAGCTTCTATGGCGATTTTAAACAACGTTTGACTACAGCGCAGGGTGAAAACGGAATGCGCCGTAATCAGCCTGTAGAAGTGGATGCGGTACACTGTAAAGAATGTGACCGTCCAATGCAGATTCGTACCGGAACCACAGGCGTATTCTTGGGTTGTTCAGGCTATAACCTACCGCCGAAAGAGCGTTGTAAGGGAACCTTGAACCTGACACCAGTTGAGTCTCTGGCTGCATTGTCTGATGATGAGGCTGCGGAAACTGCTGACCTGATGTCGAAGAAGCGTTGTCCGATCTGTGAAACTGCCATGGACAGCTATGTGATTGATGGCGGCCGTAAACTGCATATCTGTGGGAATAACCCGGACTGTAGTGGTTTTGAACTTGAAGAAGGCGAGTTCAAAATTAAAGGCTATGATGGCCCGAGTATCCCATGCGACAAGTGTGATGGTGAAATGCAGCTGAAGACGGGTCGTTTTGGTCCGTATTTTGCCTGTACCAGCTGTGACAATACCCGTAAAGTCTTAAAGAGCGGTCAGCCTGCGCCTCCACGTGTGGACCCGATCAAGATGGAGCATTTACGTTCTGCCAAGCATGACGATTTCTTCGTACTGCGTGACGGTGCAGCCGGTTTATTCCTGGCGGCAAGCAAGTTCCCGAAAGTGCGTGAAACCCGTGCACCGAAAGTGGCCGAGATACGTTCTGTTGCTGATCAGCTTGATCCAAAGTATCAGTTTATCTTGCAGGCACCTGATGTGGACCCGGAAGGGAATCCAACTCTGGTAAAATTTAGCCGTAAGAACCAGTCACAATATATTGGTTCGGAAACTGCAGAAGGCAAGCAAACCAAATGGTCTCTGGTTTATCAGGACGGAAAATGGGTTGAAGCCTAAACTCTAAGATTCAAAAAAATGCTGACGAAAGTCGGCATTTTTTATTTATGATGTATCTTCATTTTAAAAACAATAATCAAGGTTGATTTGGGGCCATGTGGAAAAAGATTCGGATTCTGATTTTATTAATCATCTTATTGATTGTCGCAGTCAATGCCTATCGTGATCAAAACCAGAACTGGTCAAAGCCGATTATTGTTTTGCTGCATCCGATTAGTGCTGATGGATTACCAACCACACAGAAATATATCCAGCAACTGTCAGTTCAGGACCTGAATGGAGCAAGGGAATATCTGGAAAAAGCAGCTCAGCAGTATCGCGGACAGCCGACTTATTTTTATTTTAATTTAGGCCGTGAGCTTAAAGTTCTACCGCCCAAAGTCCCTGAGCAGGCTTCGCTCATCAATACAGTTTTATGGAGTTTAAAATTCCGTTTCTATGCCTGGAAACAGCGACAGAGTTCAGATCCTTCAGCCAATGTGACTTTATTTTTAAATTACTATGATCCTGCGCAGACCAAGCAATTAAAGCATTCAACCGCCTTGCAAAAAGGCCGGATTGGTTCGGTGAATCTATTTGCATCCAAGCAACAGACTGAACAGAATAAAATTGTCTTGGTTCATGAATTGCTGCATGCCTTTGGTGCTTCGGATAAATACGATTTAGCGACAGGGCAACCGATTTATCCGCTGGGTTATGCATTTCCAGATCAGCAACCCTTATTTCCGCAATCCAAGGCGGAGCTGATGGCAGGGCATATTCCCCTGTCTCAAACTACCAGTAAAATGCCAGAATCTTTAAATCAAACCTTGATTAATGAGATAACTGCAATTGAACTGGGCTGGAAATAAAGACTTGTGGATAGTACTGGATTTATCCACAATTTAGACTTCATTTGTGGATAAAAGATTACATCATGCCGCTCACCTTTGTACTTGCTCCTGACTCATTTAAAGAAAGCATGTCTGCTGCGCGGGCTTGTCAGGCCATGCAACGCGGTATTCAGAACGTCATTCCGGATGCCCATATCATTCATGTGCCAATGGCTGATGGCGGTGAAGGCACGGTCGATGCATTGATTTCAAGTTTAAAGGGGCAAAGTATTGCATGTGAAGTGACCGGACCACTGCCTGAGCAACGTATTCAGACCTATTGGGGTTTGGTTGATCCAGGTCAAACTGCCGTGATTGAAATGGCCGAGGCCAATGGCATTCATTTATTGAAGCCTTCACAGCGTAATCCGATGCTCACTTCAACTTATGGCACAGGAGAAATGATCAAACAGGCATTGGACTTGAGTGTGAAAAAAATCATCATTGGGCTGGGTGGGAGTGTTACCAATGATGGTGGTGCCGGCATGGCACAGGCACTGGGTGTGCGGTTTCTAAATCATGCGGGTGAATTAATTCAGGTCTGTGGTGGAAACTTAGATCTGGTCAAATCAATGGATTTATCCGAACTTGATCCACGTTTAGCAGATACTGAAATAATCATTGCATCGGATGTCAACAATCCACTGTGTGGACCAAATGGTGCATCGATAATCTTTGGACCACAAAAAGGTGCAACGCCTGAAATGGTCAAGCAGTTGGATCAAAACCTCTGTCATTTCGCCGATGTGGTTGCTCAGCAGATTGGCTGTGATTATCGTCATGTGGCAGGTGCGGGCGCTGCCGGTGGATTGGGTTTTGGTTTAATGGCATTCACTGCTGCTTCCATTCGATCAGGTGTAGAGCTGATGATTCAACAGGTTCAACTCAACGAGAAAATAGCGCAAGCAGATCATGTGTTTACCGGGGAAGGTAAAATTGATTTTCAAACCAAATTTGGCAAAACGCCATTTGGTGTGGCGCAGGTTGCAAAACACTTCAATAAACCGGTGATTGCTTTTGCTGGTCTAGTCGGTGAAGGGATTGAGGATTTGTTTGAGTCAGGATTTAGCCAGATTGTTGGGATTAATCCGCCAGATTGTCCTTTAGAGGAAGCCTTAAATAATGCAGAAATGAACTTGGAGAAAGCTGTCGTTGAGATAGTTAAAAATCTTTTGACAGAGTGAAAGTATTTCTCTCTCCTGTAATCCAGCACGCCCTGTCGTTAGCTAATATCAAATCAGGAAATAAAATTGGAGACAGTTTCAGGACAACTGAAAAGCCATAATTCTGGAAGCGATCTGTTAAACTACATACATCCACAAAATGATGAGTGAAAATGAGTTTAGCCACCCTGATTGATGAATTAAACCCCCAACAAAAGCAAGCAGCGACCACAGAAGCAAAACACAGTTTGGTGCTGGCCGGGGCAGGTTGTGGCAAAACCAAGACTATCGTGGCACGCGCAGCTTACTTGATTGAGCAGGGTGTGCCTGCCAACCAGATTCAAATTCTGACCTTTACCCGCCGTGCAGCCAGTGAAATTGTGGCGCGTGTCGAACTTGCACTGGGTGAACAAGCCAAGGGACTGCGGGCCTCGACCTTTCATACCTTCTGTATGTATCTGCTGCGCCGTATTCCGAAAGCTTTTGGTCTGGAACAGTTTTCGATTATTGATCGTGATGATCAGTTGATGATGTTTCGTTTGATTCGCGGCCGTGATGACAAGAAAAATCCCAATCATCTGCCGAAGCCTCAAGAATTATGTGATTTGTATTCTTTTGCAAGGAATACCCGGCAAAAGCTCAGTCTGGCGCTGGAAAAACAGATGCCGGAATATCTGGCCTTAAAGGACCAGATTGCCGAAATTATGAAAGAATATGAAGCACGTAAGCAAGCGCGAAGTTTTCTGGATTATGACGATATTCTGGCGGTAGTAGCTACGGCGCTGGCACAGTCCGAAGGTCTGGTCGACTATGTCGCTTCAATCTGTCGGCATATGCTGGTCGATGAAATGCAGGATACCAATCCATTGCAATGGGCTTTGCTGGAGCCACTGAAAGACCGGATCAGCCTGTTCTGTGTCGGTGATGATGCGCAGTCGATTTATGGCTTTCGTGGTGCAGACTTTGAAAATATTCACTATTTCAAAGAACGTGTGCCAGATGCGCAGATTTTTAAATTAGAAAAAAACTACCGCTCGACCCAGGAAATTCTGGATCTGTCCAACTGGCTGCTCGATCAGTCTGAAATCAAATATGACAAACGTCTGGAAGCGTATCGCGGAGAAGGTGTAAAGCCGCGCATGCATATTTTCCCGAATGAGTTTGATGAAGCCAAATGGATCGCGATTGATATTAAAGAGCGTCATTATCTGCAAGGTAGTAAGTGGGGCGAGCATATGGTGCTGGTTCGTTCCAGTTTTGCCGCACGGCATATTGAGGCAGCCTGTATCGCGGCTAATGTGCCGTATCGCTTTATTGGTGGCATGAAGCTGCTGGAAACGGCGCATGTCAAAGATTTGCTCAGCATGCTGCGCGTAGTCGCCAATCCGCTGGATGATATCGCCTGGATGCGTTTCTTGACCCTGTGGAATGGTGTTGGTGATGTCGGTGCCAGTAAGCTATCGCAGCAGTTATTGGCTGAACCGGAAATGGAAGCTATTGCAGATAATTTGGAAAAATTTGGCAAGATACCATTAGAAACCATTCTGATCATGCAGCAGATGAGTGTGCTCAAAGGCGAAGTGCAAGCCTGTGTCGGTCTTGCGATTCAGGCGATTGAATCGCAGTTGGCGGAAAACTATAAAAAGGATTGGCCACGTCGCCAGAGTGATTTTGAACTGGTCAAACAGCTGGCCTCCAAGCATTCGCAGCTGAGTGAGTTTTTAGAGGAATATGTACTGGATCCGGTGTCAATCTCGGAAATTGAACGCCAGTCGGACCATGATGTGGTGACCTTGATTACCATTCACTCGGCCAAAGGCACCGAACAAAATGTTTGTTATGTGGCCAATGTCACGCCAGGCAATTACCCGCATGCACGTGCTCAGGGTGACTTTGATGATGTCGAAGAAGAACGTCGTGTGCTATATGTGGCGTTGACCCGGGCAAAAAATGAATTGATTCTGACCAAACAGAACCTGAATCATTGGGCGCGGGAAACGGTCGATGAGCAGGGGCGTAAAGTCGAAAGCTATTTCCTGAATGATCTCACCCGGCATTTATGCACCACAGAAACCCATTACAAGACCCGGCAGCAAACGGTAAAAAGTGCCTTGATTGAACGCAAGTCGATTAATTTAGATTTTGGGATTGATCTCGATTAAACTATGGCAAAGTTGTTTCATGCAAAAAGTAGAGTAGGCGCGTGCTTTTTGATATTTTTTGCCTATCTTCTTAAGGTTGTAAGATGAAAATTTTAGTTCGTAATTTAGAACGTACGGTCACAGAAGCCGAATTACTGAAACTGTTCCAGGAATATGGCACAGTGGAGACCTGTACTTTGGTGCTTGATGCAGCAACAGGCAAATCAAAAGGTTTTGCTTTTGTAGAAATGCCGCATGGCCGTGAAGCAGTCAAAGCCATTAAAGGCCTGAACACTTTACGCCTACACGGACATGGCATCCGCGTGAAAGCCGTAGAAGACAAGCCTCAGGCTTAAACTCAAAAAAGGAGCACTTGATAGGCTCCTTTTTTTATGGCTACAATTTAGTATCGCCGTACTTAATTAGTGAGCTCAATGCTCTGAATTTCAGTGCTGGATGGATTCAGTCTAAACATCTTTTGATTGCGAAATGCAGGCGAACCTTTTACTTTATAAAAGCCAAAATTTGTTTTAAACCTTAGGAAATCTCGATGACCCGTGTTGCTCGCTATCATGCGGACCGTACCAATCAAAAACTGTATTTTGCCCGTCTATCCTGCCAGCAAGCAGAGCAAACTGAACATGTACAACAGGCTCAGGCACAACGTGAAGCAACTGTGTTTCATTTGCATGGTGCTTTGTTAGCATTTTTACAGGAACTGGTGCGTTACTATCGCCTGAATGATCCTCATCCGACGCTAAAATCGATCGAAGAATTGATGGCGGCCAAAGGCCAAATTTCGCCAGAAGTGGCGGTGCTGCAACATTTATCCAAGAGTGGTTTCATTGCTGAACTGAAACGCGCTTACCGTCTGTGCCAGTATGCGCCCGAACCAAGTACCCCAGAACCTGAAGACGAAACCTCCTCAAATCTCATCATTAAAGTCACACAGTCTCCACAAGCATGGTTACCTGATACTGCTATATTGAGGGAGTGGCATCGTGACCTGACGCAATTAATTGATGGTTTTCGTAGTGAGATGATTGAATTTTAATCGGATCGGCTGTACTTGAAATTGCAATTTTTAACCCTATATCAATTACTCTAATGATGCAAAGTGCACCCGGCGCTTTGCCACCATGTTGAACATGGAGGATATATGTCTATAGAACAGTTGAAAGATTTATTTGGTAATCAAGACGCGATTTTAGAACTCGTTCAACTTGAAGGTGGCGCGTTGGCTCTACGCAATGCAGGCTCACATAAACAGCCTTTGGTAATGATTCAATTTAATGATGAGGTGAAAGCTCTACTTGGAGAGCAGACGCCCGTGATTGCGCAACAGATGATTCAGGCAGCACTCTATGGCTTGCTGGAACAGCAGGTCAATGAATGGCAGGCTGAAGTTGTGGATGAAGAACCAAAGTATATGAGTTAATCGTTGAAATTTATTTAGAAAGCACACTATCGGTGTGCTTTTTGAGTTTTATAGGTTATTAAATTAGGCAGATTTTAAGTATCACAAAAACGTTCATTTAAAATGAAGATGAAAAATCAGTATTTTAAAATTTAAGTCGTGAGCAGTCTGAAGCCAGTGTGTTAATAAAATATTTGGCTCAGAGATATATTGATGTACATAAAAAAAGTTGCCAGATCCGGCAACTTTTTTATTCAGTGTTTATTCAAAGAAAAACTTTAATGAGAAGGCGTATGCTGATGCGCGATCTCAATCTGATTCAAAATATGATTGCTCATATTTTTCGCCATTTCTTCTTTGGCATAATAAACCGCACCGACATTATCCCGACGAATGGCTTCAGCTTCTTCCTTGCTTTCTGCACAGACCAGTACCTGAATTTGTGGATTCAAGGTCTTGGCAATGTCCACGATTTTATGAATATCGATAATATCCATAGGAGAGATAACCAGTAAGCGCGCATGTTGAATATGTGCTTGAATCAGTACTCCGGCTTCAGTGGCTACACCAGACACTGCAGCAATGCCTTTTTCACGTAGGTTTTCGACGATGTCACGGTTTTCTTCGGCAATCACCACCTTAATGTTTTCTTCCATCAATGAGCGGGTAATGCGACGTCCCACCTCACCATGGCCAATAATGACCACCTGATCGCGCAGGTAATCCTGTGAGACTTCATCCGGTAACATTGCCAAAGGGTCACCACTGCGTTCCAGTAAGCGGGCCAGAGTCGAGCGTTCCCGAATCCATTTCTGTACCGGCTCAATCGCGGAAAAGATAAAGGAGTTAAGCGTAATCGAAATTAAGGCACCTGCCAGAATCAGGTTTTGACCTTCCAGCGAAAGCAGATTGAGCGAAACACCGAGTGCAGCCAAAATAAAGGAGAACTCACCAATCTGTGCCAGAGAAGCACCGACGGTCAAAGCGGTATTGATCGGATAACGGAAGAACAGCACCAGTGCCATCGCGGCAATAGTTTTACCAATCATGATAATCCCGACCACGGCCAGTACATGTAAAGGCTGTTCCAGCAGGATGCGCGGATCAAACAGCATGCCGACGGAGACAAAGAATAAAATCGAGAAAATTTCACGCAGTGGCAAGGTTTCTTCTTCGGCACGATGACTAAAATCGGACTCTTTCACCACCATTCCGGCAAAGAAAGCACCCAGTGCCATCGACACGCCAAAGACTTTATAGGCACCAAAGGCGATTGAAACGGCGGCAGCCACCACTGTTAAAGTAAACAGCTCACGTGAACCAAGACGTGCCACGACCTGTATGATCATCGGAATCAAGCGTTTACCAATAATCAGCATGAAGGCAATAAAGCCTGCGACTTTAAGTAAGGTAATCCCTAAGGTAAGCCAGATATTCTCATCGCTTGCGCCTTCCAGCGCCTGCCCACCTAAAAGTACCGCAGTGGCAGGTAACAGTACCAGCGCCAAGACCATGACCAGATCTTCGACCAGCAACCAGCCAACAGCAATCCGGCCATTGATCGAATCGAGCAGGCCACGATCACCAAGGGCTTTGAGTAGAACCACGGTACTGGCACAGGACAGGCTTAGGCCGAAGACCAGCGCTGAACCAAAGCTCCAGCCCCACAGCATCGAAACTCCGACTCCGAGCAAGGTGGCAACTGCAATCTGTAAAATCGCACCAGGCAGGGCAATCCGGCGGACCTGCATCAGATCATTTAGGGAAAAATGCATTCCGACGCCAAACATCAGGAACATGACGCCTAATTCTGCCAACTGGTTGGCCAGATGAATATCACCGACCACACCGGGCGTGTGGGGACTAATCAGAATGCCGGCAATGAGATAGCCGATCAAAGGGGGGAGACGTAGCCGTGCAGCGAGATAGCCAAAGACCAAAGCTAAGCCAAAACCAACAGCCAGTAATATAATGAGCTCTACGTCATGTGGCACTAAATACTCCTTTAGCTAGGTTTGCTGGGAAATAAGCACAAAAAGTGCCAAAACATGCAGAAAGTTTATCAAGCCGGATAAAAAAAGTGCAAAAAAAACGACCCGCGAAGGTCGTTTTTTTAAAGAAACTAAAATTATTTGATTTTAGCTTCTTTGAAGATTACATGTTGACGGATTTTTGGATCAAATTTTTTGATTTCCATTTTTTCCGGCATAGTACGTTTGTTCTTAGTCGTGGTATAGAAATAACCTGTACCAGCTGAAGAAACTAAGCGAATTTTATCACGCATGGTTCAGACTCCTTAGATCTTTTGACCTTGAGCACGTAGGTCAGCAACAACCTTTTCAATGCCCAATTTGTCGATAATACGCATACCTTTAGTGGTTAAACGAAGACGTACAAAACGTTTTTCGCTTTCTAACCAGAAACGGTGGTGGTGCAGGTTCGGCTCGAACCGGCGCTTAGTTTTGTTGTTGGCGTGTGAGACGTTGTTACCAACGACTGGACGCTTGCCGGTAACTTGGCAAACCTTAGACATGGTGTAACTCCATTGATTTAGCCAACAGCAAATCTGTATGGCCAGTCAAAAATAAACGGATTGAAATCATTCAAGGGGCGTTTTATATCAAAAATGCGCTTAAAAGACAAGCGATTTTCGTCAAAACGCGGCACGAACTATATCGATAGCTCATGCCTTGATCATTTAGCGGAGAAGTGTCTTCGAAATCAGCTTGTGAATCGGTTTATTAAACGGTGGCAGAATGTATTTCAAGCTATACAGCTTTGGATTCGACATTACTGAGCGTTCATGCGACAAACTGAAGAAGCCTTCTGGGCCATGGTATTTACCCATACCTGATGCACCGACACCCCCAAATGGTAGATCGTCCTGCGCAACATGGGTCAGTACCGTATTTTGCCCGAAATGCCCTGAATGGGTACGCTGTGCGACATAATCGGCACGCGCCTGATCAAAGTCGAAGTAGTATAAAGCAAGTGGACGCGGACGGCTATTAATAAAGTCGATGACATCGTCAATTTGATCATATTCCATGATCGGCAACAGCGGACCGAAGATTTCATGCTGCATGATTTGCATCATCGGGGTGACATTGGTCACGATGGTCGGTGCAATCTTGCGCAGATCAGCCGAATTTTCACTACGCGGATTAATTTCAATGACTTGCGCACCCTGTTCACGCGCATCATCCAGATAGCCTTGCAGACGGTTATATTGTTTGACATTAATAATCGAGGTGTAATCCTGATTATGGGTGATATCCGGATACATGCTTTCGACACAGGCTTTAAAGTGATCAATGAACTCGGCAGTTTTTCCGAGAGGCAGGAACATATAGTCTGGCGCTACACAGGTCTGACCGGCATTCCAGAGTTTGCCCACCGCAATCCGCTGCGCGACATCGCGCAGATCAATCGATGGATGCACCAGTACTGGCGATTTACCGCCCAGTTCCAGAATCACCGGCACCAGATTTTCGGCAGCGGCTGCCATGACGGTTTTACCGACTGCAGTTGAGCCGGTGAAAATCAGTTTATCGAAAGGCAAACGACAGAAAGCATCTGAAATCACACCGCCACCATTCACCACAGCGACCAATTCTTTAGGGAAGGCTTCAGCCAAAGCTTTTTCTAAAACTTCACCAAAGGCAGCGGATGCACTGGAAATTTTGATCATGGCATGGTTGCCGGCCGCCAGTGCGCAAATCAGGGGGCCAATCGACAACAACAGCGGATAGTTCCATGGTGCGATAATCCCAACCACGCCTAAAGGCTGATATTGTACCCAGGCTTTGGCCGGCTGATGAATAATGCCGACATGACGCTTGGAGGGTTTCATCCACCGGGTCAGGTTTTTGCTGTAATATTTGATATGTTCCAGACAGGTGAGCAGTTCACCAATCTTGGTTTCCCCGATTGAACGGTTACCATAGTCCTGATTAATTGCATCAGCAAATTGATCTTGATACTTAACTAAGATACGCTTAAGTCGAGCTAAACGATCGATACGTTCCTTTGCAGTCGGCAGAGGGTAGTGTAAGTAAGCGTGTTTTTGTTGCGCCAAGACTTCATTCAGATATTGGCTATCAAAAAAATGTGGTGTCATTGATGTTGTTTTTGTGTGACTGTTCATGCCGCACTACCATTATTCAAAAATCGATTAATTAATTTTTAGAGCAAATACTCTAATTAGTCAAGTGACTTTGTGTGTTAGCCTGCTAATGCATGAACTGAATGGTTATTTTAGGATGTCCCAAACCAAAACCTTAAAAACTAAAGAGCGTATCTTGCAGCTCAGTTTGCAGCTGTTTAACGAGCGTGGCGAACGATCGGTAACCACCAATCACATTGCGGCTGAACTCGGCATGAGCCCGGGTAACCTGTATTATCATTTCCGCAATAAAAATGAAATTATTAAAGAATTGATGGAACAGTACCAGCACCAGACCCTGGAAATGCTGGCGCTGCCGGATGACCGTGCGCTGGATGCCAATGACAAGGTGCATTATTTTCAGGTACTGAGCAGCCAGTTATGGGCTTACCGTTTCCTGCATCGTGATGTCTATCATCTGGTAGAAAATAACGAAGATTTTCGCAAGATGTATCCACGCTTTGCAGGGCAGGTCATGCAGCAGGGCCAGAAAATCTATAAAGGCTTTGTTAATGCAGGCCTGATGGACATGACCGATTCAGAAATTGAAGCACTGATCATTAACCTGTGGATTGTACTGACCAACTGGACCAATTTCCTGTATATGTCAGGTCATTTGACCGATTCCAATACGCTGGAAGAAAAATGGGTCTGGCAGGCACTCCGTCAAATGGTATTCCTGGAAGGGGCGTATTTACGTGGTGAAAGTCGTCAAACCTATGAAGGTTTATTGAGTAGTTTGGGCTCTTCGGAACTTTTTGCCAGCCTGTCGTCGTCTAAAGATTCTGAATCTGAACAAACTATTCAGAATATCCAAGAAACGCGCTAGAATACTCGGCTTATTTTTTAATTTAACTGATTAGTGACTTAAATCAACATGAATATGACGACTGCTAACACCGCACGTTTATTGATTACTTGTGAAGACAAGCCGGGCATCGTGCAGGCTGTTTCGAGCTTCTTGTATCATCAAGGTGCCAACATTACTGCGCTTGACCAATATGCGACAGCAGCGCAGGGCGGACGTTACTTCATGCGCGTTGAATTTGAATTAGATAATCTTCAAAGTCGTAAAGAAAGTATTACCCAGACTTTTGCAGCGAATGTGGCAGAACGCTATGGCATGCAATGGCGTCTGGCTCTGGTCAGTGACGTGAAAAAAGTCGGTATTCTGGTGTCTAAGGTCGATCATGCCTTGCTTGAGCTGTTATGGCGTCATGCGCGTGGTGGCCTACCTTGTGAAATTACCAAAGTGGTATCGAATCACGAGACTTTACGCGAAGCAGTTGAAAACTTTGGCATTCCATTCGAAGTCGTGCCGGTGACCAAAGACAACAAACCTGAAGCTTATGCAGAAATCGACCAGTTGATGCAGGGCAATGACTTACTGGTGCTGGCGCGTTATATGCAGATTCTGGATGAAGAATTTGTCAGCAAGTGGGAAATGAAAGTGATCAACATTCACCATTCTTTCCTGCCGGCTTTTGTAGGTGCCAATCCGTACAAACAGGCCTATGAAAAAGGCGTGAAGCTGATCGGTGCAACTGCGCACTATGTGACTGCTGATCTGGATCAAGGTCCGATTATTGAGCAGGATGTGGAGCGCGTGAACCATGACTTTACTGTTGAGCAGTTACGTGAACTCGGTCAGGACGTAGAACGTAATGTATTGGCCCGTGCGGTAAAATGGCATCTGGAAGACCGTATTATTGTCGATGGCAACAAGACTGTCGTGTTCCAATAAGACTTGCATTGAGTTTTAAAAAGGCATACTTTTAGTGTGCCTTTTTTTGTTTTGATGCAAAAAAAGTCAGTCAAAGGTAGGATTAGCGGTTGCAAATGAAAACACTTCTCATTTATTATTGACATACTTTAATTGTGCTAACCGATGAGCTTGATAGTTTGTTCCACATCATCTCCTCAAGGTAATAGATTTAATGAGTCAAGTTGCTGCGCCCCAAATGCCTACACCGCCGAATCAGATGAAAAAGAAAGTCATCTCTATCGTGGCGGCTGTACTGGTTGGGCATGTGGGTGTGTTATATGCGATCAGCCAGATGAAAGCACCTGAGCTGACACCTATTGATAAGCAACCCTTAAAAGTGCGCTTTGTTAAACTCCAGGAAGCGCCAAAACCTTTACCGCCAAAGCCGAAGGCCGAGCCACAAAAAGAGCCGCCTAAGCCTAAAGAAGTCAAAATTGTCGATAAACCGCTGCCACCACCACCGAAAAAAGTAGAAAAAATCGAGCAGGTGAAAAAGGCTGAAGCGCCAAAAGTGGTTAAAGCACCACCAGTTGAAGCAAAACCAACCCCAAGTCCGGTTGTACCGACAGTGGTCACTGAAACTAAAATTAAACCGGCACCTGCTCCGGTCGCGCCACCTGCGCCTGTGACACCGCCAGCACCTGCTGCTGCGCCATCCCCGAAAAGTGTATCAATTGGTGGGGGCGTGTCCTGGCAGCGTTCACCAAAAGTCTCACTCTCTGCAGGTGAATTAAAATCAGCCTGTTCACTGGTAGTAGATGTTTCAGCGAATGAGCAGGGTAAAGTGGTCTCTGCGACTGCACGAAATTCAAGTTGTAGCCCGGCGGTAACGCGCAAAGTAGAAGCAGCGGTACGTCGTGCACAACTCACCAAATATGTTGAAAATGGTGTGGCTTATCCAACACGCGTGGAACAGCCTTTCGATTTTCAGGTTAAATAACGGCTCACCCATTAGGAGTTCGAATATGAACTTTTCAGTTTATTGGCAACACGCTGATGCAGTCAGTAAAACGCTGTATTTCGTGTTATTGGCAATGTCGATTGCGACATGGACCATTTTTGTGCTGCGTTTGATGGGCACTCGCCAACTGAAACAGATTGCCTATACTCAGTTATCTAAGGCATTGGAGCAACTGAAAACCAAACTGGCTCCTTTGGGCTTTGAACAGCGTAAGGCAGTGGCAGAACAGGCGCTGTTACGCCAGATTTCAGCAGAAAAAGCCAATGCCGAAAAAGGTGTATCAGTTTTGGGTACCATCGCATCAATTTCTCCATTTGTCGGTTTGTTCGGTACTGTATGGGGTATCTTTCATGCGCTGGTTGCTGTTGGTAAAAGTGGTCAGGCCGGTCTGGCACAAGTAGCAACCCCAGTCGGTGAAGCATTGATTATGACTGGCTTAGGTCTGGCAGTCGCAATTCCTGCGGTACTGGCTTATAACATCTGTGTACGTGCTAATCGTGGCTTGGCACACGAGTTACAGGATCAGGCACACGGTCTGTTGATTGATACCATGCTGCAACAGGAATCTGCTGCAAAAAAGTCTGATGAAAAAGTAACACAACAGAGTTTCGTGGGAGGTCAAGCTTAATGGCTTTTCAACTGGGTGAAGACAACGATGTAGGCATGAATGAGATGAACCTCATTCCCCTCATCGACATTATGTTGGTATTGATGATCATCTTTCTGGTGACAGCGACCGTTGCGAACCCATCAATTCCATTAACCTTGCCACAAACGACTGCGGAGATTATCGATCTGCCGCCTGAAAATGTCACGATCAGCATCAATGCCGAAGGTGACATTGCCTGGAATGGCGATGTATTGACGCTAGAGCAGCTTGAAACCCGTTTTAATGAAGCGGGCCAAGCTGAACGTCAGCCGACCATTGTGCTGAAAGCGGATAAAGAATCACGTTATGACTCTGTGGCGCAAGTCATGTCGCGTGCGAGTGGAGCCGGACTCAGCGATATTGCTTTTGCAACTGATAACTAAGATTTAGGTAATAAAAAAAGCGACTGATTGCAGTCGCTTTTTTTATGCCCATTTTTCATGAAACTTAATGGGTTTTTAAGAGGGTCGTAAATTTGCTGCGTAATTTATTCAATTTTGGAGGAATGACAAAATTGCAATAGCCCTGGGTCGGGTTCTTGGCAAAGAAGTTTTGATGATAGTCTTCCGCCGGATAGAAAGTCGGGGCAGGACTGAGTTCAGTCACCATATTGATGCCATCGGCTTTCAGAGCATCGATCGCCTGCTGCGCCTGTTGCTGCTGTTCATCATTCAGATAATAAATCACAGAACGATACTGGGTGCCGACATCATTGCCTTGACGGTTTAATGTGGTTGGATCATGGGTCGCAAAAAAGACATCGAGCAATTGGTTATAGTTAATCTGGTTTTCATCGAAATCGATCAGAATGACTTCGGCATGGCCGGTATTGCCACCACAGACATCATCATAGTTTGGCTCAGTCGTATGACCACCTGCGTAACCGCTGACGACTTGCTGAACTCCCTGAATCTGTAAAAATACGGCTTCAGTACACCAAAAGCATCCCCCACCGAAAAGTGCCTGTTGCATGGTTGATTCCTCATTCAATTAAATAACTCAATCGGGCTGATGGTTAAATTCCAGCTCATCAGTATGAAAGATAAAAAAGCCTGTCCATACAGGCTTTTTGTTGTAGGGAAGTATTAACGCGGCTGAACAGCACTTTCCAGCTGGATCAAGAGATTTCCATGGCGATCCAGTAATTTTAAGGTTTTACCAAACACTTGATAATGAGTCACTTTGGCTAAAGCTTCATTAAATTTCTGATCAAGCTGATCGTTGTTCATGCAAGCCATACGGGTAGTGGCCATCTGGCTCAGGGTCAGCGTGTCTTTTGCTGCTGTATAGCTACCCATAATCCGGTTACAGCTATCTGAACCTGAAACGCGCTGGGTACTGGCATCAAATTGCAGACTCGGAACATTGCGTGCGGTTGGCGCAGTCTTGATTTCAGTATTGCCAATCTGGGTCGCAATCCAGGTACGATTTTGCAAAAGTTGTAAATGATTCACGGTTTGTGTCGTGGCTGTATTAGGCACAGTTTCGCAGCCCATGACCGTTAAAACCGAGCCTAAAATCGCGATTGCAGTTAATTTTTTTAGCATGAGAGATACTCTGATCATTGACTAGCTGTTTGTATATAAACAAAAAAATGATCAAGGTTCCAGTTGATTTTGTATCTTTATTGAAGTGGATTTGCTACACAGTTATTGCATGTCGGGTTTTGGTAGACCTTGTCGCATGAGTCTTGAATAGTCCTGACTGGAGAGATTAGCGGTGCGTTCTACCCGTGGATTGACATGTGCCCGTTGATACCAAGTGTGCATATCCCAAGACTGTTCCAGTACTTTAAGATCATAGAGATAATTCGGTAAATAGCCGGAGGCCAGCAACCGGTAATCTGAGGGTAGCTGTTGTTGCGATATCGCCTGAACCATATCAAAGACTAGTGTGGTGCAATTACTGGTCAGGGTATTGTACCATTTTGGCTTTTGGGCCAGCTCATCGGCCTGACGTAGATATTCCTTGAATAGCGCTTTAGCCTGAGCTTGCGGCATTTTGACTGGGAAAAAATAGACCTGTTCACCACGGACATTGCTACGGGTATAGACAATATCCTTTTCATCCGATGCGACCAGACTCAGTTCATATTTTCGGAAAAAGCCACCAATCGCTGAAAACTCTTCATTCTTTTCCTTGCGGATTTCAATCGAGAAGGTGAGTGGCTTTTGATTGGCAAAATCGAAGCTGACCAGGGTATGGGCAATTTTAGGCCCCATCCAGTAGGAAGTAATGATGTTCACGCCAGTAATCTGATTCAGATCAAAACTGCGGCTTTCCCAGCGTTCGATATAGCGACCATCGGCCTGCCAGTCAAAGTTGCGGATATTATGTAAGGTAACCTGATCGCCTTGCTGCTCATAATGCAGAAGCTGGGAAACCTCAGGATTCCACTCTCGATCCTGACGCGCTTCCAGACTGAAATATCCTAGCAGACAGAATAAAAAGGCCAGAAGATAAAGAACGCTATCCACTTGGCGGGAGATCAGATGCCGGGTGAAATAAATCCCGAGAACGACCAGCGCAAAGGTCAGCCAGAGTCCAATCAGCATCAAGCTGCCGATTTTTCCGAGGGGTTGATGAACCCAGAGCATCAGGCTGAACCACAGGCTCGACAGAAGGACGAATAAAGTAAACAGGCTGCCCAGTAGCCACAGACTCCAATGTCTGGAGATGTATTCGCGTCCCTGCATCATCACTTTTTCATGAGAAATAGGCTTTATTTTCTATAGGTTGCGAACTCAAAAGCAATGCCGGTTTTGTCGTCGATATGTTGCTCGGCAGCGACTTTTTTAAATTCTGCTGGAATCGCTGCATAATAGGCATCGCCCTGTACATCCAGTTCGACATGGGTCAGTTCCAGACGGTCTGCAATATCCATAGTCTGTTTAAAGATTTCACCACCACCAATGATGAAAATGGTTTCAGGTTTTTCTGAAGCCTTTACATCTGCAACGGCCTGACTCAGCGCATCTTCAATGCTATAAGCGACTTTGGTGCCTGCAAATGCCCAGTCTGGATCACGGGTAATGACCCAATTCACCCGTTTAGGCAAGGTACGTCCCATCGATTCTAGTGTCTTGCGACCCATCACCACCACACCGCCTTGGGTGATTTCCTTGAAGTGTTTCAGGTCGGCAGAGATATGCCAAGGTAGGTCATTGCCCTTGCCGATACAACGCTGCTGATCCATGGCAACGACGTGTACAACTTCTAAATCTTGAAATGACATGTATTGAATCCTTCTTATCAAGCCCAAAGTCCTTCGTGTAATTTTTTACTGGTACGAAAGAAAGGTTAAAAATCTATATTGATTGCCTTCATGCTTTAGGGCTAGGAATATATTTTGAAAGGAGGTGGCGATTCACGCGTGGTAAAAAACCTCTTCCTAGCCCTCTCCTAGGAGGAGGGGGAACTTTATAATAAAGAAAATTAAACAGCGACAGGGGCTTTAATTCCTGGATGAGATTCATAACCGACAATTTCGATATCTTCAAATTTGAAATCGAACAGGTCTTTAATCTCGGGATTTAGTTTTAATTGACAAAGGCCGAGTGGCTCACGGCTGAGCTGTAATTGTGCCTGTTCAAAATGGTTGCTGTACAAGTGGGTATCGCCACCAGTCCAGACAAAGTCACCAACCTCCAGATCACAGACTTGCGCGATCATATGCGTCAACAAGGCATAGCTGGCAATATTAAATGGCACACCCAAAAATACATCAGCACTGCGCTGATACAACTGACAAGACAATTTTCCATTGTGTACAAAGAACTGGAACAGGGTATGGCAAGGGGGTAATGCGACCTGACCTGCTTCATTCGGGTTCCAGCCAGAGATAATCAGACGACGCGAATTTGGATTGGTTTTAATTTCATTGATCAACCATTTGATCTGGTCAAAACCGTCCTGATTATAGCTATTGTCTGCATTTTTGCTGGCACCAAAATTACGCCATTGGTGACCGTAAACTGGACCAAGTTCGCCTTCAGGACGGCCAAAACGCGCAGTCTGTTCTGCGGTCGCCCATTCGTCCCAAATCGAGACTTTATTGTCTTTTAAATATTGAACATTGGTATCGCCTTTCAGAAACCACAACAATTCAATCACGATAGAACGGAAATGAACTTTTTTGGTGGTGAGTAAAGGAAAACCTTGGGAAAGATCAAAGCGCATCTGATGACCAAATACCGAACGTGTACCTGTACCGGTACGGTCGCCTTTATCGCCGCCGTTGTCGAGGATATGTTGTAAAAGGTCAAGATATTGGCGCATAGTTCTCTCTATTTGAATCTGTTGAAAATCGCCGTTTTAACAGCAGAATGGATTATTTTATAATCAATTTTCTGTCGAAAGGGACAATTTAAATTGCGCACATCATAGCATTTTTTGATGAGCTTTCATCGCCCAAATTGAGAATAAAAAAGACCTCCTGATAGAGGTCTTTTGATTGCAGTTTAAGCGGTTTTATGGCCCGTATGGACGGTATGAATCAGATCAGACAGATCATATCCCAAAGATTCTGCATAACTTAAATATTCGCGTTGAATGGTTTCATCCAGACTGGTACCGCGATGCAGTAGCCATAAATATTCTTTATTCGGTTCGCCTACAAGCGCGGTCTGATAATCGGGGTCGATTTTTAATACCCAGTAATCACCCTTGATGAACGGAATCCAACGCAGGCCTTCAGGTAAAAAGCTGACTTCGAGCTTGGCATGTTCTGCATCGACAATGGTCGCTTCAGCAATGGCTTCATCCAGTTTGCCATCGCCATCCAGACAACGGTTTTGAACCCGAACCTTGCCATTTTCATTCAAGCTATATACCGCAGAAATATCGGTGCTGTCTTCAGGTTGATGTTTCATCGGCAAGCGTGCAATTTCATACCAGGTGCCTAAATATTGTTCTAAATTAAAATTTGAAACGGCACTTAAAGTCTGACTCATTTTTCTTCTCCGTTTAGTTCAATATTTAAAGTTTAGTTCAAGGTTTAAAAATGCCGCATCAGTGTAATACAGGCGGTAAAGCTCAAAATGATGTAATCATGTAGTGAAATACTGTCTGAAAATGGCCGAGCTACAGACTAAATCCACACGTTTGAGTAGAAAAAAGTAACGGCTCATTTTCTCTATTTCAGGCTGAAAACGCTTTGCAAGGCGTCGGAGTTAGCTTTGCTTTACATTTTTTTTTGCAAAGATAATGGGTTTTGTAACTGTATTAGAAAGAACGGCTTAATTTGAATGCCGGAAAAATAGACAAATTTATTTACATTTTTAATGTGAAAGATAACATTTAAACGACTAGTATTCTCGGCTTGTTAACAATATGAAAGCCTAAATTACAGGCGAGGAGCGGTTGTTAAGGCATGATCTATGATCATCAAGTAAACATGAGCGAAGTATATGCTCCTGTCCAAGCGAATATCATGGTGCGTTCCCAATCGGAGCAAAGACCTAAAAAGTCATCCCAAAAAGCCACTGTCCGTAACGCTTCAGGCGTAAGCAATGGCCATCGTATCAATATCGAGAAATTTACCAGTTATCTGCAAGGCATTACCCGAAATACCAGTACACAGAAATGTGCGCGCAGTATTCGTGTCGGTCTGCAATCTTCTGGTGCGAAAATTGTGAATCATCCGGTCGCAGCAGCAGATTGGGGAAGTACCCTGATGCAGCTGGGTTATAAGAAAATTAATGCTTCTTTTGATCGGCCGAAAAAAGGCGATATCTATATTATTGACCGTACTCAGGGACATAAATATGGACATATCGCGGCTTATTCAGGTAGTGCCTGGGTATCGGATTTTAAACAGCGAGATCATGCGGTTTATCGCAATAAAAACGTGACTTATAGTTACTATCGTCTGGAAACTTACTTCTAAGAAAACACTGCGAAGTGATCATTCCTCAAAACGCTTCGCACGGCTTTCATAGATTGAAACGATAAATAATCCAATCGCGGCAAAGCCAAGACATTGCAGACCCAAGGCAAATTTGCCCCATTGCTGGTGCTGTTCTGGTAAATAGCCAAACAGGGTAATTAAGGCAATGATGGGGATGACCCGGCTCAAGGCGCTAAAGCCATTTGCATAGGGATTGGATTTTGAGATTTTCAGGCGGAAATGGTGTAGTAAATGCACGACAATTCCAATCGCTAAACTCACCCCCACAAATACCGGATCTAACTGGGCCACAGTCGATGCTGTATAAATCAAAATACAGGTCGCGATGATGGCGATGAGTTTGATTTGACGGCTACAGCGTTCCGAATACCAGAACTCAAGCATGAGGTGAACCTGCATCTGATTTGTTCTGATTGAGCAGGGACAGTGGAGAAAACAGACAAATTGCCAGTGCCATAAAGGCAATGCCTTGTGCACCCGGAATCAGGATTTCGCCCTGTTGCATATTCATAAAAACTAAAGCAATCAATAAGGCAATTGGAATCCAGGTCAGTAATCTATACAGCAAACCGGTCGGATTTTTGCTGGCAAAGTGGATTTTGCAGTAACGACAGATCAGAAAAATGATGCCGGTACCGACAAACATCAAAATAGAATCTAAGGGCAGCGGTTCCATCCAGTACAAGCCTGCAGCTGTCGCTGCAATCACAATAAAGATCAACAGTTTTTTGAGAACAGACACCTGCGGATTAAACCAGAACTCAAGCATAATGATGAAAGAATAGAAGAGATAATCGGCACTTTAGCATATTTTGAGTATAAAAAAGCGAGGCCTCTGCCTCGCTAAATTACGCGATTTTCTCAGCTATTTTTTTGTGGACCCCAGTCATATATTTTCTTCTGGTAGGCATACCACATCATCCATAAGCCAATCAGGATCATTGGTAGGCTCAGGAATTGTCCTTTGCTCATCCAGCCAATAAACAGTTGGCCATTGTCCGGCTCACGGAAGAACTCAACCACAAAACGTGCCAGGCCATAACCGATCAGGAACAGCGCAGAAACTGCCATACGTGGACGTGGCTTCGAGCTGAACCACCACAGTACAATAAACAGGATCAGGCCTTCACATAGTGCCTGATAGAGTTGAGATGGATGACGAACCAGTTGCAGCGGATCAGTCGGGAAAATCATGCCCCAGGCAAAGTTTGGGTCGGTGACCTGACGGCCATACAGTTCGCCACCTATAAAGTTACCAATCCGGCCAAACATCAAGCCTGTCGGTACGCAAGGTGCGATAAAATCCAGAGTCTGGAACCAGGTCATCTTATATTTCTTGCACCACCACAACATGGCCAGAATGACCCCGAGGAAACCGCCATGGAAACTCATACCGCCGGTCCAGATCTGGAACAGCCATAAAGGATCGGCCAGGAACTGGGAAAAACCGTAGAAGAAGACATAACCGACACGGCCACCGATGATCACACCGAGTGCACCGAAGAAAATCAGGTCAGACACCATATCCGGTGTCCAGCCACGTTGTTTGGCGCGAAACGTCGCCAATCCCCAGGCAAATAAAAATGCCAGTAAGTACATCAGTCCATACCAGTGGACTTGTAAGGGCCCGAGCGAAATCGCGACGGGATCAATATTGGGATAGGTGAGCATTCCTGTTCCTTGTGATTCTGTTTTGCACAGATTTTAGCTTAAAGCAAAGAAAAATGTTGTACATTCAATGTGTAAAGATCGAGAGCGTAAATTATGTGTATCGTGGCATTGGCTTGGCGGGTTCTGGATCAGAGCTCATTATGTCTGATTTCAAATCGGGATGAGTTCTATCAGCGTCCTACGCAGGAGCTGCATGAATGGGAGAATAGTCCGATAATTGCCGGACAGGATCTACAGTCGGGCGGCACCTGGATGGGGATTACGGCTTCTGGTCGCTGGGCGGTGATTACCAATTTTCGTGATGGGCAGGACAAAGGGCATTATCCGACTTCACGTGGACATATCATCCAGAACTTTTTAGATTCTGACTTAACGCCGATTCGTTTTGCTCAAGATCTGGAACAACGCCAGTGTGACTATGCCGGCTTTAACCTGTTTATCGGCGACCAAGATCAGGCGGTGTATATGAGCAATCGCGGTGAAGCACCACAAGTACTGGCGCATGGCGTCTATGTGGTTTCGAATGGCCTGATGAGTGAAGACTGGTACAAGACCCGACATTTACGTAAACGCTTTACCCAGGAATTTTTACCGATGCTGCAACACCAGGAGATCGCAGAAGCAGATTTGTGTCATGCAGTCTGGGATATTCTGGAAGATGAACGTAAGGTGATTCCTGAACTTCTGCCAGATACCGGCATCTCCGTGGAAATGGAACAGCTGCTGTCTTCGACTTTTATTCAGAGTCCGGCCTATGGCACCCGCTGCTCAAATTTTTTGAGAATGCAGCAGGGACGATGGCACTGGATCGAGAAGTCACAACAAGGTGCGACCGCAGGTCAAACTATTGAGAAAATAATTAGCCTGAAATAATCACCGGATATAAAAAATGCCGACTTGACGTCGGCATTTTTGAATAACAGCTTTTTTATACGCTCGCTTGTTCCAAAGCCTCACCCGCAATGGCGCCACCATCTTTACGGGTAATGACCACAGTTGCAGAGCGAGGTACTTTGCCTAAACGGCTATAACGCTCGCTTTGGTTGGCTGGCCATGCACCCCCTGGATGCTGAACGTTGACAAAGATCGCTTTATAGTCCGGGGTAATAGTCACGCCGGTAATTTCACAACTCGATGGACCAGTCAAAAAGCGACGAACACGATCATTGCTGAGTTTGGCACCAACAAAGGTTTCCTGTCCTTCTGCTTTGGTGCTGGCTGCAAGCGCTTTAGCACCATCACCCACAGTACCCGGAAGTGCTGCCAACATCATGCAGTTGGTTTCATCGGTGTACTGACCATCATCCGTCTGAATCCACAGAATACCGCGCGGATCGAACCACATGCCATCCGGGCTGGAGAAGTCATTTAAATCATCCAGACCTGACAGGTTGATGTTAGAAGCAGCACGTGCTTCTGCACCGAACAGGAAAATATCCCAAGCAAAACTTGTCGCTGTAACTGTATTTTTAGCTTCACTGAAACGAATGATATGACCATTCATATTGCCTGAATTGCTGGCGCTTGAACCTTTAAAGTCGATGTAGCTACGTGGGTTGGCAGCATCAGTTTCATATGCACGACCACGGTTGCTGTTGTTGGTTAAGGTTACATACACTTCACCATTTTCGGGATTCACGGCAACCCATTCTGGACGGTCCATTTTGGTCGCACCAACATGGTCAGCAGCAAGACGGGCATTGATGACGATGTCATCCTGGCCTGCAAATGGATAGATTTCATTGGCAGTAGTTAAACCATTTTTGCCATGAGTCAGTTCTAGCCATTCACCTGTACCGTCATCATTGAATTTAGCGACATATAATGTCCCTTTATCCATGTATTTATCACCAGCAGTATAACCACCATTGACGTCTTTCGGATCCCAGACGGCTTCAGAAACAAATTTATAGATATATTCGCCGGTCGCGTCATCACCCATATAGAACGCTAATGGCTGACCCGGAATAGGGTTGCTACAGCGGCAGTCTTCGTGTGCAAAACGACCCAGTGCAGTACGTTTAACTGGATGTGTAGTCGCGCTAAATGGATCAATTTCTACAATGAAGCCACAGGTATTCATGACATTACGATAATCTGCTAAAGCATTTGCGCCTTTAACTGAAATATCCCAACGATCATAAAGTCCTTTATCACCGGTTAATTCAGCAACAGGAGTATTCCAGCGGTACTGAGACGAATGGGCATCAGTACCACCACGACCATAACGAGATAATGAAATTTCTTCTTTTGCAATAGCGCGGGTGTCGTTGGCTTGACGAGCGAAATAACCACTCCAGTTTTCTTCAGCCGTTAAGTAAGTTCCCCATGGCGTATAACCATTACCACAGTTGGCAAAGGTACCGCGAGTCAACGTCCCATCTGGTGAGAAAATAGTTTTGACGAGGTCAGAACCACGCGCTGGTCCATTAATTTCCATCTCGGTTGCTGCAGTGATACGACGGTTAAAATTAGAATTTAAGTTGATTTTAACGTCTTGTGTATTTGCATCTTTGCTGATCTCAATAACAGAAACACCATGCGCATTCACTTCACGGAGTACCTGATCTTCTGGACGTACACCATCGATGGTAATTGTACCTTCTGGTGTATGGAGCTGAGATTGTTGTAGATATTCGTGGTTTAAAACAAGTAAACCTTGTGTTGATTCTTTGGCAGCATAATTTTTGTTGGTTGGATGCATACCGAAGAAGCTCATACCATCATGGTTATCGCCTGAACGGAACTGGTAAGAAGCACCAGAAGCTAAGGTTGCATCGGTCTTTTCTGGATAAGCAGGGTTGATTGGATCGCCGACCGCATACAATACTTTGAGCTCATAACCTTCAGGAACACTGAAGAAGTTTTGGGTATTCTTGCGAACCGGCTCAAAGACTAATTTATTCGGACGTGCTTTTAGATCACTCCAGGCATGTTGATCTGGGTTAGTGGTGTCTGGCGGTGTAGTTGGATTACCGTCAGGAGTACCAGAATCATTATCATCATCTGAACAACCACTGACTGTTGCTGCAAATGCTAATGCCATTGCCCCACTTGTAGTTTTTGCAATAAAGCTGCGGCGACTAGTATATTGATCCAGAATCGTTTGGAAGTGCGTGTTGTTTGAGTTGTTACTGTCTTCAACCAGATCCTGGCAAGGTATCATGTCTTCATTTTTCATTTTAAAGTCCCAATTAAAAAATAAGTGCTTGGTGGTGTAGAAGTTTTCAATACCTTAAGCTTGGGATATGACAGTAATCTTAAGAAAATATTTCATTAAAGTTAAATAAATCAGTATTTTATTTAAATTAAAAAAACAAAAAGACAGCCAGAGCTGCCTGAGTAAGTCGATATTTTTGTTGTTTTGGCTGGTTATTGTTATTCAGTCTTTAACCGACGTTTTTCAATCAGTTTCCCTGCCAGCAAACCCAGTTCAAACAGTAGCCACATCGGGACAGCCAGCATGATCATCGACAGGGCATCCGGAGGGGTGACAAACATCGCTACAAAGAAGCAGCCCACAATAATAAAGCGCCGTTTCTCTACCAGAGTCTGTGTCGAAACTGCGCCAATCAAGATCAGAACCAGGGTAATAATAGGAATTTCAAAGGTAAAACCAAAGACCAGAAACAGCTTTAAACAGAAGCTGAGATAACTGTTAATGTCGGTCATCGGTGCCACAGTTTCCGGCGAAACACTGATAAAAAAATGCAGAATTGAGGGCAATGCCACAAAGTAGGCAAAGCTGATGCCGGTATAAAACAGCACGATACTGCCGATCAAAAGTGGCAAGGCCAGGCTCTTTTCCTTGGCATACAACGCAGGCTTAATAAAGGTCCAAAGCTGATACAGGATAAACGGCATCGCGATCATCAGCGCGACAAAGAAGTTCAGCTTAAAAGGTGCCATGAAGGTTGCAGTGACATCTGTGGCAATCATGGTTGAGCTGGCAGGTAGCTGTGCACGCAAGGGTTCGGACAACCCTTGGTAAGTCTGATTGGCAAAGGGTAATAAGCAGAAAAACAGGCCAATCAGGACAGCAACCACTTTAAACAGATGCTTTCTTAAGATGATCAAATGCTGGGTAATCGGCATCTGTTCAAGATTCAGCGCTGCAGCATCATTTGAGGCGGGTGTGGTCGGTAAGGATGTCATACGGCCACCTTCATTTTTGTATAGCGTTGTTCTGAAATCATGGTTTGAATTGCTGTAGGCTTAGGTAAATACACGGAGGATACGGGCTGTTGCACCGGCTGATAGCTGAGCAAGGGCTGAGCAGACTGAGGTTTTATTTTTACTTGATCAGCTGCAATCGGCTGCTGCAAATCTGTCATTTGTGCCTGCATCTTGGCTTCCAGTTCCTGAATCCGTTGCATTTCAGCTTGCATCTGTTCACGTAGCTCGGACAGGCGCAATTCACGATCAAGATCATTCTGAACATTGCTCACCATACGCTTGATCTTGCCGTACCATGTTCCGACAAAACGTACTGCTTCCGGAAGCTTATCTGGTCCAAGGACCAAAAGCGCAATAATCCCGAAAATCAGCAGCTCGGTCATTCCGATATTGAGCATAGCGAACTCTTAACTTTTAACCGAATGTTCAGGCGTTTTGACCTGGGCATCAATGGTGCGCGGCTCTGCAAGCTTGGCCTGTTCAGCCTCTTCATCTTTGACTGATTTTTTAAAGTCTTTAATCGCGCCGCCGACGTCTTTACCCAGATTTTTAAGTTTTGATGTACCGAACAATAAAATCACCACAATTGCAAAAATCAGCACATGCCAAATTGATAATCCTGCCATTATTTTATCCTCTATATTTTATGTACCTATCTCAGCAGGCTTGTATGACAGCGCGGTGACGCTTTGATGACAGTTTGCCGACACGGCAGCAGGGGAATGAATCACTCATATAAAAAAATTCATAATTCAATGAAAAGTATGCTGTGCTAGCATACAGCCTGATATGGAAATCTCAGCAGCATTGTCATGGCCTTGATTCTTCCCCTCCTGTCTTTTCTGATCGGTTACTGGGGTGTGCAATATTTAAAACCGGTTCGCCCTCTCTTGGCAGCTTTATTGGCACGGGTCCTGATTCCGGTACTGATTATTTACAATATGGTGTTTTACCAAGAGAGCAGTTTGTGGCTGATTGCCTTCAGCTTTTTCTGTTCCTGCGTATTCTTTGCCTTGTTTTATTTCACCCTGAAAAATAAACTGCGTGCCTTATGCCTGAGCTATTTAAATGGGGCATGGCTGGGAATTCCTTTTGCACTGGCAGTTTTTGGCCCGCAAGCGACCAGTACCGTAGTTGCCCTGTACATCGGTGGTTCCTTGTTTGGCAATGTCTGTGCGGTGATGGCAGTCAGTGAAGCCAGACAAGACACGCGTTATATTTTAAAAAATGTGTTGTTCTCACCTCCGGTGGTCGCTTTGTCGATGGCAGCTTTATTGTCATTTTGGGATTTGAATCACTGGCAACAAGTGGCTTGGGTCGAGATACTGTATCAAGCCAATAAAGTGCTGGTGACTTTTAGTGGTATGTGTGTACTGGGGATGTGGCTAAGCAATGTGCGGATCAGCCGCTTCGATTTAATGCGCAGTCTGCAACTTATTTTTTGTCGTGGGCTATTTGCTGTTTTACTGTGTGGCGCAGCTTATTTTTATTTGCCGATTCCACAGCAGACGCTGACTTATGCGGTAATGCTGATGTTCTTTTTATTGCCGCCTGCAGCCAATATTGTGGCACTGGAAACCCATTATCAGGGAACGGGCCATTCCGCCAAATATATTGCCTCGGGAACTTTGGCCAGTGCGATCTTGATTGCCCTATATGGGGCAGTCGTGCATGTATTGATGCCTACACTATAGATTCCCTCTCTTTTTAGGAGATGAGAAACGCTGTTTCGCAAGGGGAGAGGTGTATTTTAAAAATCCCTCACCCCAGCCCTCTCCCAAAGGGAGAGGGGTAATGAGAGGCGGAACTTACTTCGCCAAACTCGCCTTAAAAAACTGCATCGCTTGTCCACGATGACTGATTTTGTTTTTCTGTTCCTTACTCATTTCAGCACTAGCAATACCCAGTTCAGGTAACCAGAACAACGGGTCATAGCCAAAACCATTTTCACCACGTGCAGCTTCCAGAATTTCCCCGTGCCAGACACCCTGAAAGACTTGCGGTAAGGGGTCTTCGGCATGTTGGACCAGTGCCAGTACACAAACAAACATACCCTCAATTGCTTCACCCTCTTGGCGTAAGGGTTTGAGATCGGCCAGCAGTTTTTCATTATTGGCGGCATCGTTGCCATGCTCACCGGCATAACGAGCCGAGTAAATGCCGGGAGCACCTCCAAGAACAGGCACACAAATACCTGAATCATCTGCAATAGCAGGTTTTCCGGAAATTTTAGAAGCATGGCGAGCCTTAATAATGGCATTTTCGACAAAGCTTAGACCATCTTCGATCGCATCTTCGATATTCAACTTGCCCTGAGCCACGACTTCAACCGGCAGTTGTAACTCGGCAAACAGTTTTTCAAACTCGGCAATTTTACCTTTGTTATTACTCGCCAATACCAGTGTGCCTTGGGATAACCAGTCAGTTGCAGCCATGTCAAAAACTCATTATTAGATAAAGAATGGGTGTTATTTTAGCAACGGATGAAGAATTTGCGGCAATAAAAAAGCACCCGAAGGTGCTATTTATACCATTCAGCTTATTGTGCCTGAATCCATCTGTCGGCACGATCACGCGCCTGACGGATCTGCTCTTGGGTTAAATTCGCCGCCAAGGCAGTTTTTCTGCCTTCCGACAGCGTAATCACCTTATTGTCGAGCATGCCATCACGGGTAGAAAGTTCATACCACTGGTACGCACCCATGTAGTTTTTCTTTTTCTCTTCCATCATTGCCAGGTTAAAGCTGGCACGGTTATCGCCACGGCTGGCCGCTTTTTCAAAATACTGACGTGCCAGCGCTTCATCTTTTCTGGTGCCAATACCATCGGCCAGCATACGGCCAACATTCAGCTGTGCAACTGCCAGACCTTGATCCGCAGCAGCTTTATACCAGGCAAAGGCCTGACGTTCATCTTTCTGGATGTCTTTACCATACTGGTATTTGGTGGCCAGATAAAACTGTGCACCGGCCTGACCAGCTTTCGCTGCTTTGGTCAGACTGTTGATATCCATGATGGAATACTGAGCCGCTTGACTGGCAACAGAAGGACTCGGTGCAACATAATCTGCATGGGCTTGCATGCCAAAAAGTCCAGCCAGTAGCGTCGTACTTAATAATAATTTTTTCATAGCGCGCTCACTCGATAAATTGCGACTTCACCAAATAGATTCGGGAGATGCTTGCTCAGCAAACTATCTTCTTGATTCCCGTTCACAGCGAGTCGATTAATAATTTTGATATTATTTTCCGCACAAAGTGCTTCAAAATCACGAAATGTACATAAGTGGATATTCGGGGTGTTATACCACATATACGGCAAGGCTTCAGAAACCGGCATTCTCCCTTTGATTGCCAAGAAAGACCGGGTCTTCCAATGTGCAAAGTTCGGAAAGGTAATAATGGCCTGTTTCCCCACACGCACCATATCACGCAATAATACGTCAGGTGCATCTACAGCCTGCAAAGCTTGTGCCATGACCACATTGTCAAAAGACTGGTCGGCAAAACGGCTTAAACCGAGGTTTAAGTCCTGCTGGATGATATTTAACCCGCGACTGACCGCAATTGCAATCTTTTCCTGATCAATTTCTAATCCGTATGCACGAATATCGTGCTTTTTACTCATTTGTGCCAGCAGTTCACCGTCGCCACACCCGAGGTCGAGTACGCTAGAACCGGGCTTGATCCACTTTTCAGCGAGTTGTTGATCGATACGCATTATACGGCCTCCTTTGGTGTTGCTTTCAGGTGTTCTTCACCACCCAGGAATGCACGCAAAGATTTTACATAGAGCGGAATAGGGAACAGGAAAGAGTCATGACCCTGTTCGGCATCAATATCCAGATAGCTCACAGGTTTATGGTTGCTAATTAAAGCATCCACGATTTCCTGTGAGCGGGCAGGAGTAAAACGCCAGTCAGTCGTGAATGACACCACCAGGAATTTGCACTGGGTATTGGCCATGGCTTTTTTGAGCGACTGTTCATATTCACGCGACGGATCAAAGTAATCCAGCGCTTTGGTCATGATCAGATAGGTATTGGCATCAAAGTTACGGCTGAACTGCTCACCCTGATAACGTAAATAGCTTTCGACTTGAAATTCGACATCGAAACCATACATAAATTTGCCTGATTTTAAATCGCGGCCAAATTTCTGTTTCATGGCTTCTTCGGACAGGTAGGTAATATGACCGACCATACGTGCCAAAATCAGGCCACGTTTTGGATAGCTGTCATTTTCCAGATAACGACCATTATGGAAATCCGGGTCTGACAAAATCGACTGACGTGCCACTTCGTTAAAGGCAATATTCTGTGCAGAAAGCTTTGGAGCGCTGGCAATGATCACGCATTTTCTTAAACGGTTTGGATAATCCACTGACCATTGCAATGCCTGCATGCCACCCAGTGAACCGCCAATGATGGCATCCCAGGTATCAATCCCTAAACGGTCAGAAAGCAGGGCTTGGGTTTTGACCCAGTCCCGTACAGTCACTAAAGGAAAATCAGGACCATAAGGGCGGTTGTCATTTTCCGGGTTCGGAGAAGTTGGGCCGGTCGAACCACTACAGCCACCAATATTATTCAGTGAAACCACAAAGAATTTTGACGTATCAATGGCTTTTCCGGGGCCAATACAGGCATCCCACCAGCCTGGTTTTTTATCATCTTCATGATGATAACCTGCGGCATGGTGATGACCGGAAAGGGCATGACAAATCAGAATGGCATTGGACTTATCGGCATTGAGTTCGCCATAAGTTTCAACCATCAGTTCAAAACGGGGGAGGATGCGACCGCATTCAAGCTCTAACGGCTCTTCAAATTGGAACTTTTGTGGGACAACAATGCCCACTGAGTCAGCTGGAAAAGACACGGGAGGGATTCGCCTTAAAATCTTGAGTATGAATAATAAAAGGATACCATTTGCAGGTATCCTTCTAAAGTCTTTTTAATGCTATGGATTATTGCTAATTCTAATACCGTGTTTAGACGGCAGCAGCAATCACCTGATCGGTGCTTAACACACCTTGATCAATCAGACGGTTGGTCGAGGCAATAATCGCTTCGATGGAAGAGGTCACGATGTTGTCATGTACCCCTGCACCAAAGGCAGATTTACCGGTACCTTTTACCTGAAGTTCGATCAAGGCCAAAGCTTTGGCATGTGCACCAGAACTGATGCTGCGCTCTTCATAGTTTACAACATCAATCGGTAACTGAAGTGCATCCAAAATCGCAGAAATTGGACCATTGCCTTCACCACGAACACGACGTGACTGGCCATCAATTTCAAGATCAAGCTCAATCACCTGATTGCCATTATCATCTGACAATTTGTAGTTTTTCGCAGAATAGTGAACGTTTTTAGCATCCACATAAGTTTCCTTGAACAACTTCCAGATTTCAGTCGCACTGATTTCAGTGCCTTGCTCATCGGTACGTTTTTGTACGATCTGAGAGAATTCAATCTGTAAACGACGCGGCAAGATCACGTTGTAGTTCGATTCTAACAAGTAGGCAATACCGCCTTTACCTGATTGTGAATTGACACGAATTACTGCGTCATAGTCACGGCCCAAATCTTTGGGGTCGATTGGCAAGTACGGCATATCCCAGATTTCTTCGTTTTTCTGGAACTCGAAACCTTTTTTGATGGCATCCTGATGTGAACCCGAGAATGCTGTGAAGACCAAATCACCAGCATATGGATGACGCGGGTGCACAGGTAAACCGGTACATTCTTCCACAGTCGCAATGATTTCATTGATGTTGGAGAAATCTAAATTCGGTGTTACACCCTGGGTATACATGTTCAAGGCAATCGCAGCCACGTCGACGTTACCGGTACGTTCACCATTTCCGAAGACACAGCCTTCAACACGGTCAGCACCAGCCATGATTGCCAATTCAGATGCCGCGATGCCACAACCACGGTCATTATGACAATGTACAGAAATGATCACGCCGTCGCGGCGCTGGATATTGCGGTGCATCCATTCAATCTGATCGGCATAGACGTGTGGACCTGAAACTTCTACCGTTGCAGGTAAGTTTAAGATCACTTTATTCTCTGGAGATGCTTCCCAGATTTCAGTGACGGCATCGCAGACATCTTTCGCGACTTCTAATTCGGTTGCAGTAAAACATTCTGGGCTGTACTGAAATACGAATTCAGTTTCCGGCTGTTTTGCGGCATATTCTTTCACTTTTTGTGCAGCATTAATGGCTAACTGTTTTGCACCCTCAACATCAACATTCAAAACTTTATTGCGGAATGTCGGCGAGTTAGAGTTATAGATATGTACAATGGCACGTTTCGCACCTTGTAAAGATTCAAAGGTACGTTGAATCAAGTGATCACGTGCCTGAACCAAGACCTCGATATAAACGTCATCCGGAATATGACCTTCTTCAATCAATTTACGGGTGAAATCGAAGTCAATTTGTGATGCTGACGGGAAGCCGATTTCAATATGCTTGAAACCGATTTTGACCAACATCTGGAACATCTTGAATTTCTGCTCCATGTTCATTGGCTCAAAGATCGCTTGGTTACCGTCACGCAGGTCAGTACTCATCCAGATTGGCGCTTTGTTGATTTCATTGTTCGGCCATTGACGGTCTGGTAAGTCCACACGTTGATACATGCGACGGTATTTTTTACTTGGATCAGCCAACATCATGAGAGAGCTCCTTATGCTAACTTGGGTACCGTAATCTTGGTTAAAGCGGTGCGTGGGTCAGCGGCATAGATTTTGTCTATTCATTGGGTTTTAGTGACAGTCTGGTTCAAACCTGAAATATGGTCTAAATATTGGTGGTTTAGCTCTACCAAATGCACTAAATGCCTTACTTATAATTTAAAGTTTAATCCACTTATCCCGAAAAGTTTTTGCTATTTTTATGGATTTTAGTCGTATGGTAATAAAGATTTTCTTATAAAGTTTAAGTATTGAAAAATATTTTCACTTATTTTAAATATAGTATTTTATATTTTCTTGATTTGGACATAATGCGTTATTTATTACGTTCAATAGTGCCATAACGCAGTATATTTTAATAAAAAATAAATCCAGTGATTTCCAAAGATCATTGAAGTCAGGGCATCTTTTAAAGTTCAGCCCATTTACGCATTAAATTATGATACAGATTGGTCAGTTTCATAACTTCTGCATGCTGATCACCCAGCTGCATTCTCAGATTTTGAATACTCTGATCCAGATTAAACAGCATATGCCGCTCTGCATCATCACGGATCATGCTTTGTACCCAAAAAAATGAAGCAATTCGACAACCGGCAGTGATTGGCGTGACTTCATGCAAGCTGGTCGACGGATACAGAATCATATCACCGGCAGGAAGTTTCACTTCGTGATAACCGTAAGTGTCTTCGACCACCAGTTCACCACCGACATATTCGTCCGGCTCACTTAAAAAAACCGTACAGGATAAATCCGTTCTGAGGCGTTCATTGCTGCCGCGAATACGACGAATCGAATTGTCGACATGAAAGCCGAAAGATTCATTATTTTCATAGCGGTTAAAAAGCGGGGGAATAATATCCAGTGGAATCGCCGCCGATAAAAACAGAGCATGCTGTCCCAGCGATTCAAGAATGATCGTACTTAAATGCTGGGTCAGGGGATGATCTTCAGGTAATTGCTGATTCTGTTTCACCGTCGCAGAGAGCGTACCCGCGGTAACCTTGCCATTGACCCACTCAATCTTATTCATCTCCTCACGGAAATATTGCACCTGTTCTTTGCTCAGTACATTTGGAATATGATGCAGCACGAGAAACCCCTGAATAATCGTCTTTTAAAAATAACATAGCCCCCATCAGGAGGCTATGCGGTTGCATTGAATTAATATTTAAAGTTGACTGCTAACACTGCACTACGGCCTTCTGCTTCGGTCGCATAATGAGATGAATAGGCTTTTGTGAAGTAGCGTTCATCAGACAGGTTGTTGACGTTTAATTGCAAATCAACATTTTCATTCACGTTATAACGCGCCATGGCATCATAGCGAACATAGCCCGGTACAAACTTGGTATTAGTAGCATTACCATAGACTTTGTCCATTGCGACGGCACCAGCACCTAGGGTTAAAGCAGGAGTTACTGCATAAGTAGTCCAAAGGGTTGCACTGTTTTTCGCGACGTTTTGAACCTGATTACCATTACTTCTATTGGAAATGTAGATTGGAGCTGCTGTAGTGCCAATATTTTCATAACCACCATCAACTAACTCACTGTCTAAATAAGTATAACCAGCAGAAACTGCCCATTTATCCGTGATATTACCGTTTACGCCTAGCTCAATACCATCGACACGAGTTTCACCAATATTACTTGTGGTGCCATCATCTCCGGTCGCACGAGTATTGGTTTTTTCCGTGCGGAAAATAGCTGCAGTCAGGTTGAGCTTATCATTCAAGACATCCCATTTAGTTCCTAACTCTATGGTCCGGACTTCTTCAGGTTTAAGATTATTTATTGCAGCTGTAATCCCTTCAGAACCATCGCCACCATCTACACCGACTGGATTAGACGAAGTCGCATAACTTGCATAGATACTGCCATTTTCAACTGGTTTAAAAGTAAGACCGGCTTGATAGTTGATGAAATCTTTATCATTTTTAATCGTAACTTGATCGCCAGCACTTGCTGTAATCGGTGTATTGTTTGCACCAGTAACTGCATTATTTCGTGCACCATAAGTCATGGTTTGCTCAGTTGAGTAGTCATCCCAACGAACGCCCAAATCTAAAAGCCACTGAGGGGTGAATTCAATACTATCCAGAAAATAAACAGACTTTGATTTGCTCTCGATATTGTAACGGTCAGCACCATTGGTACTTAACATACCTGTCCATGGAGCACGGTTAGGGTTCTGTACAGAAGTACACCAACCTGATGCAATATTGGTGACATCACCGCAAGCAGCATACGCGCTACCTGTCGCATTTAGGCCATTAATAATATATTGCGTACGATCAGTTTCCTGATCTGAATATTCGGCACCTAGATTAAAACTATGTTTAAGCATACCGGTATTAAATTTACCGGTTAAAGCAAGTTGGTCGGTAAAAGCATCAGTATCTGCTACACGTGAGTTGGCACGTGCCCAAACATTTCCTGTTAATTCACTTGTAAAACCTGCTTTGTTGTAAAAGTTACCCTGAGAGTCATCTGGATTGGTCCAAAGGTAATCATTCTTAGAGTTGCCATACACAGCAGTATTGCTAATGGTTAGATTGTCAGTTAAGTCATGTTCTAATTTGATGGTTCCGATCTGATTTTCTTGTTTTTGGAAATCACGATCTTTCCAGCCGTAATATTGACCTTGTTTAACGTCAATTGGCTTGCCATTTCCATTTAATGGACGATAGTCAGTTGCTGTTGCAGTTCTTGGAGCAGCAAATGGGTTGTTATACGGGATACCTGAGTCAGGCGTATCGTCCGATTTTAAGTAGTAATAACTGAGAGTCGCGCGAGTAGGGGTGTCCAGACCAAAGCTAATACTCGGTGCAATACCGGCACGTTTATATTCTGCACCGTCTTTCTGGCCGGCTTTTTCATTTTGATGCCCCATGACTGCCACACGTGCCGCAATACCATTACCAAAGTCTTTGTTACCATCTAAAGTAATACGTTGATAATTATCTGTGCCGCCAG
Source organism: Acinetobacter lwoffii (assembly GCF_022967985.1). Taxonomy (GTDB): domain Bacteria; phylum Pseudomonadota; class Gammaproteobacteria; order Pseudomonadales; family Moraxellaceae; genus Acinetobacter. The sequence goes on from NZ_JALJVC010000003.1 coordinate 119,115, forward strand.
CGACCGAACCTTCTAGAAAATCGCCTGCTTTAGCGACTTTAGAAATCATGTTAATGCTACCGCCAGTGGTGCCTGCACCGCCCATGGCAGAAGCAGAACCTTTGGTCACTTCAACTTGTTCTACCGCAAACATTTCACGGTTTTGTGAGGTGGCATTACGAACGCCGTCTACATACATCGAACTTTCAGAGTTATAACCACGAATAAATGGACGGTCACCATTCGGATTACCACCTTCACCTGCACCCAAGGTAATCCCCGGAACTGTACGCAGTGCATCAGCTAAAGTCGTCACTTGTGTATCGGTAATCAGCTGTTTTGAAATCACTGAAACTGACTTGGGGGTGTCGAGTAAAGGCGCAACAAATTTGCTATTCGCAGATTGATCTACTTTTAAGCTGGGTGCTTTTTCAGCTTTGACTTCTTGATGAATAGTCTCTAACTGGATCACCTGTTCTTCTGCCATCGCAGATGCAGCTACCATTGATAAAGATGAAACAATTGCAGAGGAAACGATTTTTTTACGTGTTTTAATGAAGGTCATGTTAAACCTAATAAATGAATGCTAAAAATGTATGCGAATAATAATGATTCTTGTTTTTATTTTTATCTTTTTATCATGGGAATTCATGATCTTTAAGAAAATATTAAATGAGTTTTTAAATGTAATGATATAACAATATCTACTTAAGTTTTTGATTTTAATAAATATTGATAAATCAATCTGATTATTAAATTTTTATTGAGAATAATGATGTCTATAAAGGGACATAAATTAGGGATTTTTCGTGGAGTACTAATCTAGCGATAATAAAAAACCCTGCCAGGGCAGGGTTTTAAATAACTTTCACTTAAATATTAGAAGTCATATGAAACAGATAGCCAGTAGTTACGGTCTGGAATATAAGTACCCGCTAAACCACTCGTCGTTTTAGTATATAGGAAAGCATTTTCAACTTCGTTATCACTATTAATAAATGACTTATAGTCGCCAAAGTCTTTGTTCAATAAGTTATTCACACGACCTGAAACAGTAACTTGATTGTTGACTTTATAAGATGCACCTAAATTAAATAGCTCATAGGCTTTTAACTTATTGCCGACAGCATCAATTTCACGACTTACATTGACATCGCTTAAATCAGGATCTATGAAACGTACACGGTCAGATTTATATTCAGCTTCTAACCAGGTAGTGAACTTATCATTCACATACCAAGTTCCTGTGAAGTTCAAAGCGTGACGAGGTGTATTTTCAATAGGATTACCTTTATTTTCACCTTCGGTAATTTCAGACTCTAACCAAGTATAGTTTGCTTTTACATCAAAGCTTGGAGAAATTTCATATTTAGCACTAAGTTCCACACCGTAGCTTTCAGCTTCGCCTGCATTGCCTTTAAAGCTAAAGTTTTGCTGATTATCAAAACTGCCTACAGTCATGCAGTTGTTTGCAGGTGCTTGTCCTGTTGGGCGACCTGCCCATAAACAGTTTTCAACGACGCGTGCATCACTGATGATAATATCTTTAAACTGAGTAAAGAACGCAGTGGTAGCTAAAGAGAAATTAGACAAGTTGTCGTAAACGAAACCAAGTTCATAGTTTGTGGTTTCTTCAGGCTTAAGATCTGGGTTGCCCAAAGTCACGTTTCGGCCTTGTGAGCTAAAACCATTGATTCCATTATGAAGGTCATTCGCTGTTGGAACTTTATAGCCAGTACTTATACCACCTTTTAAAATCAACTGATCATTGGTGTTCCAAACTAAATATGCGCGAGGTGTAAAGTGACCACCAAAAGCACTATGGTCTTCGTAGCGACCACCGAAAGTGAATGCAAGAGAATCCGTTAGATTCCATTCATCCTCAGCGAACACAGACCAAGAATCTTGTTTAAAAGCAACTCCATTACCTGCTGAGTTATCGATGGTTTCACCATCTTTATATTCAACACCAGCTGTAAGTTTATGGTTGCCAAGTGTTGAAATAATACGAGAATCAACGGTTAGGTCTTTATTTTCTAAAATACGATCTTGTGTACCATCTGAATAATAATTGTATTCAGGTACATTTCCTTTTGGAAGACGACGGCCTTCTTGTTCAGAAGAAACATAGTTTGCAAATGTTTTCCATTGACCTAAGCTAAGCTCAGCATCTACACCTGCAGAAATACGATCTCTTAAGAATTTGATCTCGTCTTTATATGAACCAATTCCTGATGGTAAACCTGTCGTACGGTTGAATTCGTAAAGTTCACCTAAACGGGCATCACTATTATCAAAACGTTGTTTAGCATGATCAAAGTCTACCCAAGTAGAGACATTATCATTTACATTTAGCGTAAGTTTTGTACCCACAGCATAATTATTTGCTTCTACTGTACGTGGGTCACGACCTTGGCTACCTTCATCAATAGTTTTTGCGGGGGTAACAAGTCGATCTGATTGATCGCGGTGGAAAAACTCGCCACGTACTTGTATACCAAGTTTATCTTGAATCACTGGACCATTAACAACTGCACTGGTTTTCCAGTTATTACCAATATCAGAATTTTCTTGAATATTCTGTTCAACAGAAACGTTACCATTCCATTCTGATGCAACTTTCTTGGTAATAATATTAATGATACCGCCCATGGCATCAGAACCATAAAGGGTAGACATAGGACCACGAATGACTTCAATACGTTCAATAGAAGCTAATGGTGGCATAAAGCTTGTACTAAATTCACCAAAACCATTTGGACCAATTGAACCAGAAGTATTCTGACGCTGACCATCGATCAAAATAAGAGTGTAAGATTGATTCAGACCACGCATTTGGATATTTAAACCACCAGTTTTGCCTTGGCCATTTCGTACGTCGACACCTGGTACTTCACTGAGCGCATCTGCAATACTGGTAATACCTTTTTTCTTTAATTCTTCTGCGGTTACTACACTAATTGAAGCAGGCGCATTTTTAATATCTTGTTCAAAACCCGCCGCTGAAACCACAATCGTAGACATTTGATGTGTTGTTGTAGGAGTCGCTGTCTCGTTCACAGTCTCTGCAAAAGTAGATGTTGCTGTAACCCCAAGAATTGCCAATGTAAGTGGACGAAGACTAAAACTATGCATGACCAGATTCCCGAACCGAAGAATAAATTAGTATTGTTGCTCAAATAAGAAACTGGATATTAATGATAGTATTTATCATTTGCAATAAAAATATACATTTTCTCTATTTAAATTGGGTTGACTAGGTATCTGGAAAGGTGGCAATTCAAGTGAAAAAAGGGCTTAAAAACTGGAACTCGCGCGTATTTTTTGTATATCCTTAAATGTTGTCATATAATGTGGCACATTTTTATAAACCTGTTATAACCTAATATATAGAGGAAGCCATGCAAGTAACTTCTGAAGCGGTTTCGGGCGTTGCCCGTCGTTTAAATGTTTCTGTACCGACGAGCCGTATTAATGAGCAATTTGAAGCTCGTTTAAAGCGCACTGCTAAAACTGCGAAGATCAACGGCTTCCGTCCAGGTAAAGTGCCTGTAAACGTAGTTCGTCGTGAATACGGCGCGGGTATCTACCAAGAAGTAGTAAACGATATTATTCGTGACACAGTTTTCGAAGCGATCCAGCAAGAAAAAATCAATGCTGTGGGCATGCCAAACATCGAAAAAACTGAAATGAAAGACGACGCGCTGGTATATACAGCGACTGTTGAAGTTTATCCAGAAATCGAAGTGAAATTCGACGGTTTGGAAGTTGAGCGTAAAGCAGCTGAAGTAAATGACAAAGACGTTGAGAAGATGATTGAAAATCTTCAAAAACAACGTGCTGCTTGGGCTGAAACAAAAGGCATGGCTAAAAAAGACATGCAAGTAACTTTTGATTTTGAAGGTTCAATCGACGGCGAAAAATTTGAAGGCGGTTCTGCAGAAGACTTCAAACTAGTACTTGGTTCTGGTCGTATGATCCCTGGCTTCGAAGACGGTATCGTTGGTATGAAGAAAGGCGAAGAGAAAGTGATTGATGTAACTTTCCCTGAAGACTACCAAGCTGAAAACCTTGCTGGTAAACAAGCTCAATTCAAAATCACTGTGAAGCTTGTTGAAAAGCAAAAACTTCCAGAAATCGATGCTGAATTCCTGAAAATCTTCGGTGTATCTGAAGAAGAAGGCGTTGAGAAGTTAAAAGCTGACGTTCGTAAAAACATGGAACGTGAAGTGAAGAATGGCCTTCGCAACCAGGTTAAAGGCGCGACTTTCGATGCACTTGTAGCTGCAAACGAAGTTGAACTTCCAGCTGCTATGCTTGCTCAAGAAATTGACCGTCAACGTCAACAAATGATCCAGCAGTTCACACAGCAGTTTGGTGCTCAAGGTGCGAAAGCATTTGATTCAAGCATGCTTCCAGACGAATTGTTCAAAGAACAAGCTGAAAAATCTGTAAAACTTGGCGTACTTGTAAGCCGTGTTTTAGCTGATGCGAAAATTGAAGTAGATGCTGCACGCGTTGAAGCGTACATCGAAGACATGGCTTCTTCTTATGAAGATCCAAACGAAGTAATTGAATACTTCAAAAACGATGCGCAACAACGTGCCCAAATCGAAGCAGTTGTACTAGAAGACCAAGTTGTTGATTACATTTTGGCTTCTGCTAAAGTAACTGATGCGACTGTAAGCTATGAAGACTTATTGAAAGAGCAGCAAGCTCGTCAACAAGGCTAATTTAGCTTTCGATAAAAAAGGCGCTTAATGCGCCTTTTTTTCATATTGATGCCTGAAAAAAGCATTTCTGTTTTTCACAAAACTAATGCAAAAAATATAATGGATTTGTTGGCGAATTTTTTGCAATTTCAGTGATTATCCCTCATATTGTGATTATGGGTTAGGTCACAAAAAATTTAGGAATAAATAAACGTATGTATGTTCCAACGATTGAAAACGCTTTAGTGCCAATGGTGGTAGAACAATCCTCTCGTGGTGAGCGTTCTTTTGATATTTATTCACGCCTTTTGCGTGAACGTGTAATTTTTATGACGGGCGAAGTTGAAGACAACATGGCGAACCTGATCGTTGCGCAAATGTTGTTTTTAGAGGCGGAAAATCCAGATAAAGATATTCATCTATATATCAACTCACCAGGCGGTTCGGTAACTGCAGGTATGGCGATTTATGACACCATGCAGTTTATCAAACCTGATGTCGTAACGTACTGCATGGGTCAGGCAGCATCAATGGGGGCGTTCCTGCTGAATGCCGGTACCAAAGGCAAGCGTTATTGCCTTGAAAATGCCCGTGTCATGATTCACCAGCCTTTAGGTGGTTTCCGTGGTCAGGCTTCAGATATTGAAATTCATGCACGTGAAATCCTGTTTATTAAAGAACGTTTAAACCGTTTAATGGCTGAACACAGCGGTCAGGATTACGAGAAAGTTGCACGTGATACAGACCGTGACAACTTTATGACTGCTCAGCAAGCGAAAGAATACGGTCTTGTGGACGAAGTTTTAACTAAACGTCCATAAGTTTTAAAGATTGAGATAGTGGAGTAAATATGTCCGAACATCCTCAAGGACAAAAGCATTGTTCATTTTGCGGTAAAACGCAGTCTGAAGTCGGGAAGCTGATTGCAGGCGAGGACGCATACATTTGTAACGAATGTGTGGACGTATGCTTAGATTTGGTTCAAACCAGTCAGCAGGTGGAAACCAATGACTGGGCCAATCGTCCTTTGCCGAAACCGCATGAAATTCGTGCGGCCTTGGATCAATATGTGATTGGTCAGGACGTCGCGAAAAAAACCTTGTCAGTTGCGGTCTATAACCATTACAAGCGCTTGAAAGTGCAAAATAATGGCAAGAAAGCTGATGATTCAGTCGAGCTTTCAAAAAGTAATATTATGTTGGTTGGTCCGACAGGATCGGGCAAAACCTTGCTTGCACAAACGCTGGCACGTCTTCTTGATGTTCCATTTGCCATGGCAGATGCAACGACACTGACCGAAGCAGGTTATGTGGGTGAAGATGTAGAAAACATCGTACAGAAGCTTTTGCAAAAAGCAGATTACGATGTCGAAAAAGCGCAAAAGGGCATTATCTATATCGATGAGATCGACAAGATTACCCGCAAGTCTGAAAACCCATCCATTACACGTGATGTATCAGGTGAAGGGGTTCAGCAAGCATTATTGAAAATGATTGAAGGCACGGTTGCATCAATTCCGCCACAAGGTGGACGTAAGCATCCGCAGCAGGAATTCATTCAGATTGATACCTCGAACATCCTGTTTATCTGTGGTGGTGCATTCTCAGGACTTGAGAAAATTGTACAGCAACGTCAGGAAAAAGGTGGCATCGGCTTTACTGCAGAAGTGCGTAAAAAAGATGAAACCAAGAAACTGTCCGACTTGTTCCGTCAAGTTGAAGCAACTGATCTGGTAAAATTTGGTTTGATTCCAGAATTTATTGGTCGTTTGCCAGTGATTGCCACTTTAGACGAGTTGGATGAAGAAGCACTGATGCAGATTCTGACTGAGCCGAAGAATGCGTTAACCCGTCAGTATCAACATCTGTTTGATATGGAAGATGTGGATCTGGTTTTTGAAGAATCGGCATTACGCGCAGTGGCTAAGAAAGCAGTTGAGCGTAATACAGGCGCGCGTGGTTTACGTTCGATCCTAGAAAATTCATTGCTGGAAACCATGTATGACTTGCCAAGCCGTAGCGATGTCGGCACTGTCGTCATCAATGAAGCTGTGATTAAAGGTGAAGCAGAGCCGGAATACCGTGCCGAGCGTCAGCCACATGATCAGCAAGAGACAGCAACAAAAATAGATTTAAAGGTCGTAAATAGCAAATCTGCTTAATTGCTATTCGTCCGAAACGTGCGAAAACTCCGTGTTTTCGCACGTTTTTTATTTCCAAAAATAAAACTCGGTGTTAATCTGGTTCACTAGGCGTGGATGCCTAAAACTTATAAAAACAAATCGCAAAGCACTTGCATACAAAAGAATAAAGACGCAGTGAGGGATAAGCATGCGTGGAGTCGCAATTGTACTCATCAGCAGTTTGGCATTGCTGGGGTGTCATGGTAAGAAAGCCGTCGTTGAGCCTACACAGCCACTCAGCACTTTAAAAAATATCGATCTTGAAAAAAAACCGGGCTTTGTCGAGCAGCATCGTATCGGTATGTTTACCATTGGCGGTTGGGTCAATCAAAAGCAGGGCAACCAGTTTCAGACGGTGAAACCACAGCATGATGAAGCCGCTATTGTATATTTATACCGGCCCGATTCTAGATGGAACCGTCAGGAAATTGTCGCTGCCAGCCTGTTTATCAATCAAGAACATATTCCAAGCTTATTGCACAACCATTATTACTGGATTGAAGTGCCTGCAGGGACGTATCGTTTGAGTACCAGTCGACCGCTAGGCGCGCTGCATTTCCAGAAACCTAAATATCTGGATTTTACTGTCGAAGCGGGACAGTCTTATTTTATTAAATATGATGAAGAGAATATCAGTACACGCCGGAGTGTTTCCGGGCCGCTCATGCTGATGCCGGAAAAAGTTGGCCTGAATGAAATTGCTTTTACTCAGCTAAAATCAGACAGTTTTAACTTCGTGGCACAAGATCAGGAAACAGGCCAGATTCGTAAAAAAGCCCAAAAAATTGAACCGACTGCTTATGATCCATCATTAGATGTACAGTTGGAAGCACCTTTTAAACTTTGGGATCCGCGGACTTGGTAATTGATATTTTATTGAGAAAATATAATAAAAAAGCACCCATTCAAGGTGCTGTTTTATTGCAGTAAAAATTAGCCCGCAGCAGCGTCAACTACTGGAATCTTGCCAATTTTTGCTTGCCAGATTTTAGGTGCAGTCGCGTGAATAGAAGTACCATTCACATCAACCGCTACAGATACCGGCATATCTTTTACCACAAACTTGTAAATTGCTTCCATACCCAGGTCAGCAAAGGCAACCACTTCAGCTTCACGAATAGCTTTAGACACGAGGTAAGCAGCACCACCGACAGCCATCAGGTAAGTTGCCTGGTTGTCTTTAATGGCTTCAACGGCAGCAGGACCACGGTCCGCTTTACCGATCATGCCAAACATGCCAGTCGCTTCAAGAACTTGACGTGTGAATTTGTCCATACGCGTTGCAGTTGTAGGACCTGCAGGACCAACTACTTCATCACCGACTGGATCAACAGGGCCTACGTAATAGATAAACTTGCCTTTCAAGTCAACAGGAAGTTCTTCACCGTTATTTAGCATGTCGACCATACGTTTATGCGCAGCGTCACGGCCAGTGTAAATTGTACCATTAAGAAGCAGAGTATCGCCTGGTTTCCAGCTATTCATTTCTTCTTGGGTAATCGTGTCGAGGTCAACACGTTTAGAAGATGAAGAATCCCAAGTCACAGCAGGGTAGTCTTCAAGTTTAGGTGCTTGAATGTGTGCAACACCTGTACCATCTAACTGGAAGTGTGCATGACGAGTTGCAGCACAGTTCGGGATCATACCGACTGGTTTGCCCGCAGCATGACATGGGTAATCTTTGATCTTAATGTCTAGAACAGTGGTTAAGCCGCCAAGACCTTGTGCACCAATACCCAGAGCATTTACTTTTTCGAAGATTTCGATACGAAGCTCTTCCATTTTGCTTTGTGGACCACGACGAAGCAATTCGTCCATGTTGATCTCTTCCATCAATGCTTCTTTAGCAAGCATCATGGCTTTTTCAGCAGTACCACCGATCCCGATTCCCAGCATACCTGGTGGACACCAGCCTGCACCCATGGTCGGAACAGTTTTCAGTACCCAATCCACGATTGAATCAGACGGGTTTAACATTGCCAGTTTAGATTTGTTTTCTGAACCGCCACCTTTGGCTGCCACAGTGATATCGACTTTATTACCAGGCACAAGCTTGTGGTAAATCACGGCAGGGGTATTGTCTTTGGTGTTCTTGCGACCAAATGCAGGATCAGCCAGAACTGATGCACGAAGCACGTTCGAGTTTTCTAAATAACCTTGACGTACGCCTTCATTGATTGCATCATCCAGGCTCATGGTTAAATCGAATTTAACGTCCATGCCCACTTCAACAAATACGTTGACGATACCGGTATCTTGACAGATTGGGCGGTGGCCTTCTGCACACATGCGTGAGTTAATTAAGATTTGTGCGATCGCATCTTTAGCAGCTTTGTTCTCTTCACGATCATACGCACGGCTCATCGCTTGGATAAAGTCTTGTGGGTGATAGTAAGAAATGAACTGAAGCGCATCTTTAACCGATGTGATCAAGTCATCTTGCTTGATAATAGTTGTCATACAAATATCTCTTGAGCGGGCTGATAGCTAGCGGGCTAAATTATAAGACAAAAGAATCGGGTTGTGGGCATTTTGGACGAGCATTGGCCGAAAGTTTATAGTTTAAGCAATCTGAGCAAGGACTTTAGCTATTCCATGGGTCAAATATGACAGCAAGTTGTCATATTCAATGTCATATTTCAGATAAAAAATACGCATAATTTTGCTTATTCCATATTAAGTAGTTGAATTTTATTAATTATTTTAAATTTAATAAAAAACAGATTGTCATATAACTGTCATAAAACTTTTACATAATGCAGCTATTGAAACGGGAGATCCTAACAATGGTTACAGGTATTTTGATGGCAGCTGGTTTTTGTGTATATATCGCTGCAACTTGGATGTACGGTCAGAAAGAAGATCAAGCCTAAGCTTTATCTTCTTTTTTATTTTAAGACCTCAAAGAATTAACCTATCTTCAAATCTTCAAATCTTCAAATCTTCAAATCTTCAAATCTTCAAATCTTCAAATCTTCAAATCTTCAAATCTTCAAATCTTCAAATCTTCAAATCCAGTTATAAAAATATTTGAAAACTCAAATTTAAAAAGTATCTCTCCTATAGCTTACTCAAGCCATGTTGACCATTTACATTTTTAACCCAGAAAAACTCAAAGCCTGAAAACCCTTACACATGCGGCATTTTTTATTGCTTAGACTGTTTCTCTCAACTTCTAGAAACAGGCAAGTAGAATGAACAATTTTAATGCAAGTGATATTAAAGAACATGCTTCAGTCATTGCTTCATGTGGTACTCAAGTCGGGAAGGTGGACCATTTAGAAGGTCAGGATTCAATTAAATTAACAAGAAGTGATGATGAAAATAATGAGCATCATCTGATTCCCTTGAGTTGGGTAAGTGAAATCAAAGACGATAGCGTCGTGCTCAATAAAACGGCGGAAGACGTGCATAAAGAGTGGACCACCTTATAAAAAACTAAAGTCAGTGGACTGAAAAACAGGGCTGCCTCAGCTTAATTTTTTATGTCACAGACTTTATGGGTAATCGTTGAAAATGCCAGTTCGAAAGACTGGCATTTTTATTGTTTATTAAAACGAGATAATGATCGCGTGCTGAATTTATTGAAGCTATGAGTGTTTTTTTATAAAAAAACCACCTGATTTTTCAATCAGATGGTTTGGAAAACTTAAATTCAAGAAGTATTAAGCTTCTTGCTGCTCGGCCTGAATCGCGGTTAAGGCAATGGTAAACACGATGTCATCGACCAAGGCACCACGCGACAGGTCATTGACCGGCTTATTCAAGCCTTGCAGCATTGGCCCGACACTGACTACATTGGCAGCACGTTGTACCGCTTTATAGGTCGTGTTACCGGTATTCAGATCCGGGAAAATAAATACATTGGCACGTCCAGCCACTTGTGAATCAGGTGCCTTTTGGCGCCCCACGCTTTCCACCGATGCTGCATCATATTGTAATGGCCCATCAATCAACAGGTCAGGACGACGTTCTTTGGCAATGCGTGTAGCTTCCGCGACTTTTTCCACATCAGCGCCAGTACCCGAAGTTCCTGTCGAATAGGAAATCATGGCAATGCGTGGATCTATACCAAAGGCTTTGGCAGAATCGGCGGACTGGATTGCAATTTCGGCCAGCTGTTCTGCATCAGGGTCCGGATTGATCGCACAGTCACCATACACATAGACTTCATCTGGCAACAGCATAAAGAATACGGAAGATACCAGTGAGTAATCCGGAGCAGTCTTAATCAGCTGGAAAGCAGGACGTACCGTATTCGCCGTGGTATGCACTGCACCCGACACCAAACCGTCAACCTGATCCAGCGCCAGCATCATGGTGCCAAGTACTACTGTATCTTGCAGTTGTTCACGGGCCTGTAGTTCGTTGAGCTTGCCTTTACGCAGCTCCACCATCTTGTCGATGTAGTTTTCACGCACCAGATCCGGATCAAGAATTTCCAGATCTTCAGGCAATTCAATACCGCGAGCTTTGGCTACTTCTAGCACAGCTTCAGGCTTGGCCAGCAAAATACACTGTGCAATACCACGCGCCTGACAAATGGCCGCAGCCTGTACGGTACGCGGTTCATCACCCTCTGGCAGTACAATACGTTTTTTCGCAGCAATCGATTTCTGTACCAGTTCATGACGGAAAGCGGAAGGTGACAGACGTGGCTTATAAGAACCATTCAACATTTGATTCAGCCATTCCGGATTGATATGGCTTGAAACAAAACGTGTCACCTGATCTGCACGTTCGGTATCATCCACTGGAATTTCATTGCTGAGATTTGCCAGTTTTTGTGCGGTTTCAAACGTGCTGAGTGGTGTATGTAAAATCGGTAAACCTTGCTTGATGGCAGCCTGGCAGAATTCCAGTACATGATCATTTGGCTGTTGATGTTCAGTCAGCACCAGACCGGCCAAAGGAATCCCATTACTGCTGGCCAGACTACTTGCCAGTAATACATCAATCCGGTCAGAGGCACTAATAATTAATTCGCCAGCTACAAACTTATGTAGTTCATGTTCAATATTGGCTGAAATCAGACTGCTGTGTTGCACACGGCGCTGTTTGGCTTCGCCTTCGTTGATCCAGTAGGCAGAAATATGGGCAGCCAGATCAGACATGCGTGGCACACTTAAGGTTTTACTGAAAGGCACCAAGCCAATCACTGGCAATTTTTCAGAACCAATATGCGGATGCGTCTGCTGAATAGCTGTAATAAATTCGGCGGTTTCAGCTTTAAGGCGTAAATCCGGATTCAGCGTGACAGGAATCTGCGCAGATTCTTCAGGCAGGCCTTTGGTGCGCATCAACATGATGCCCGCAAGGCGGGTAGAGCTAGCGCCACCAAAATTACGCAGCTGATGTTCAACTTTATCCGCGGTTTGGCTTGGCTGCTGAATATTGGCATTGCTGACGACAATAACTTTGGCATCAAGAGCCTGCGCTAGTGAAGCATTCAAATCATCGGCAAAACTGTCCTGAGTATTTGGCAGCAAACCTTCGACAATAATCAGGTCATGCTGTTTGGCAATTTGACGATGCAGACGTACTGCTTCTTCAAGCAACTCATCCTGTTCACCCAGATTGATCTGCTGCAAGACTTTGCTATAACGGATGGGTTCAACAGTTTCACTTTGAGAAATATGACGATACAAAGCCGTGGTGCGGTCTTCGATTTCATTCAATTCCTGAGCAAAAGGTTTCAGGAAACCAGCTTTTACCCCTTGGCATTCCAGTGCATAAATCAGGCCCAAACATGCAGAAGTTAAGCCTACGCCTTCCCCAGTGGGAACCAATAAAATTGTTTTCATAAGTTATGTCAGTCGCAGAATAATAAAAATCAGTTAAAAAGTGGCTAAGCCTGCTTATGCAGGCGTTACCTCAGCTTTAGACTTTTTTGCAGTATTTCGCTCCACTTCAAGTTCAACAACACTTTGAACTTCCTGAGCAATACGGCCTTCTTCATCTGTTGGCACTACCCAGATTTGTGGGCCTGTGCCTGAATCGATTCGGCCTTCGGTACCGCGTTTCAATTCATTGTTGGCGTTTTTATCCAGATTGAAACCAAAATGAGGCAGGTAAGTCATGGTCTTTTCACGGATATATGCCGAATTCTCGCCAATACCGCCCGTGAAGAACAGGCCATCAAGACGTGGCAGACCACAGCTCAACGCTGCCAGAGACTTAGCTAAACGGTAGCAGAATACTTCAATCGCCAATGCAGCATCTTCATTGCCTTGTTCTGAAGCTTCAATCAGGGTACGCATGTCATTTGACAGGTCAGACAGCCCTAAAAGACCACTTTGGCTATTCAGCATCTTGTCAATTTTGTAAATATCCCAACCCAGGTTTTTCGCCAGGAAGCTGTGCAGGCTTGGATCAACATCGCCACTGCGTGTGCCCATAACAATACCTTCAAGTGGAGTTAAACCCATTGAGGTATCTACACTTTTCCCATTCCAAACGGCACAGGTCGAGCTACCATTACCTAAATGCGCGGTTAACCAGCCACCTTGTTTGAAACTGCCTGCCAGTTCAGAACCACGCTCTGACACATAGGCATGACTAGTCCCGTGGAAACCATAGCGACGCACACCATGGGCGGTATATAAAAATTTCGGCAGGGCATAACGATAAGCATGCGCTGGCATGGTTTGGTGGAAGGCAGTATCAAATACCGCAACCTGTGGTAATTCCGGGAATAAACGTTTAGTGGCTTCAATGCCAATCAGGTGTGCCGGATTATGTAATGGTGCAAGCGGCGTTGCTTCACGAATTTTTTCAATAATCTCGTCATTGATCAGTTCAGCCTTGGTCAGGCTGCCACCATGTACGACACGGTGACCGATCGCGTCCGGACGGTAGTTGGCCAGACGTTCCAGACCCACTTCGAGTGCTTTTTTGTGGTCAGCAAATGGAATGTGGATATCGACCGGCTCATTGCCAACTGTCACACCTTTAATGCGAGCATTCTCTGTGCCTAAGTTCTCAGCTAAACCATGAATACGGAAATTCTGCTCCTCAAGAAGTAATGCAAACTTGATTGAAGAAGAGCCACAATTAATAACTAATACTGATTTAGACACGATTGATTACCCAATTTTTAATTAAAATTCTCGTCCATTTGCTTGACCCAATTGCGAACAATGAAGCAGCAATCCAGATCAATGAATATGTTTTAACATTTGTTTTTTTTCTGTCCTAGATAGACTTTAGCAGATTAGACTTAAGCATTATCGACCGATTTAACAATAATAACTAAAATTTATCAGTTCATAGTTTTCATTTATAAATAAAATGATGCTGAAAATATAATCAATATCAACAAAATTCTAAATCCTGCTTAAAGTTTATTTTGCAACAGATTAATTTTTAAGTTTAGCGCCTGAAAAGGCAAATATTGTTTCTAAATACAATTCTATAAAGAGATTCATTAATAAAATGACCCGAAGGTTCTAATCCATCTATTTCCGTTTCAATTTTTCTGTCCATAAAAAAACAGCCTCATAAATGAGGCTGTTTTAAATGCGCGATCTGAATACTTATTGGCGAATCTGACCATCACCAAAGACAATCCATTTCTGCGAAGTCAGGCCTTCAAGTCCGACTGGGCCACGAGCATGGATTTTATCGGTCGAAATCCCGATTTCTGCGCCTAAGCCATATTCAAAACCATCTGCAAAACGAGTAGAGGCATTGATCATGACCGAACTTGAATCTACACCTGCCAGAAATTCACGTGCCAGACTGTAGTTTTCCGTAATGATGGAATCGGTATGATGCGAGCCATATTTGTTGATGTGCTCAATGGCTTCTTCTATACCAGAAACAACTTTGATCGCCAGAATCGGACCCAGATACTCGGTATACCAGTCTTCTTCAGTGGCCGTAATAACTGCATCTCCAAGAATACGCTGGGTTTCCCGGCAACCACGCAGTTCAACTTTTTTCTCTTGGTAAAGCTCTGCGATGCGTGGCAAGAATTCTTCAGCGACTTTTTCATCGACCAGCAGGGTTTCCATGGCATTACATACACCATAGCGATGGGTTTTGGCATTGAGCGCAATAGGCAATGCTTTCAACAAATCTGCTTGAGCTTCCACATACACATGACAGTTGCCATCTAAATGTTTAATGACCGGTACGCGTGCTTCCTCGGTAATTCGTTCGATTAGGCTCTTGCCGCCACGAGGCACAATCACATCCACATATTCGGTCATGGTAATCAACTGGCCCACTGCAGCGCGGTCAGTCGTATTCACGACCTGTACGGCAGCCTCAGGCAAGCCTGCGACTTTCAGGCCATGCTGAATCGCGACTGCAATTGCCTGATTCGATTCCAGAGCTTCTGAGCCGCCCCGTAAAATAATGGCATTGCCTGATTTGAGCGCGAGTGATGCCGCCTCCAACGTGACGTTAGGACGTGACTCGTAGATCATGCCGACCACACCCAAAGGCACACGCATCTTGCCCAGTTGAATCCCGGATGGGCGATAAGCCATATCACTAATTTCACCAATCGGATCTTTCAGGCCAATGACATCTTTCAGGCCCTGTAACATACCTTTAAAGCGCGCGGGGTTGAGTTCTAAGCGATCAAGCAGGGCAGGGTCCAGATTGTTATTATGCGCCTTAGTCATATCTTTCTGGTTAGCAACCAAAATAGCAGCTTGGCTATTTTCCAAAGCCGTATAAATAGCGGATAACGCATTATTTTTAGTTTGGGTGGACGCGCGAGCCAAAATGCGAGACGCTTGGCGTGCCTGCTGTCCTACCGTTTGCATGTATTGTTCAATAGACTCTTGCATAGCGGTTTGATCACTTAGAAATTTCATTTCGATATTAACAGCCTGCTGCTGCACAATGAAGCCCATCTATTAAAAATCATCCGTTTTCGCAGACTTCTAAACATTTTGAAATTGTTTTCTGTTTAAAAGTAGATAAGTGGTCACTGAAGCGGTTGCTTGTGAAAAGCAGCTCTGTATAGAATGAAACACGCGGCATTGATGTCATTTATAATTATTAAAGAGCAGGATGCGTGTTCAGGCACACCGGAATGCGCCTGAAATATAAGATCTGTTAAGCATGACTTGCACAATAAAAATAAGGCAAGGACGGAGGAAAAGGAATATGAATTCCATCATTCATATGGATGCCCATGTATTGGAACAACCTAGCCATAAGGGCTTTTTTGATCTTTATGATAAGCACAGTTTTAAGCAGCCGCCACGCACCACCTGGATGGATGGCTGGAAAATCGAATATATGGCGATCGCCCGTCCAGATACCTTACATTTAAGACCAATGGTGATTATTGGGGGAGCTTTCCAGAATTTTAACTCCTACAAATATTGTGTAGAACAGCTTTTTGATGCAGGTCCCATCATTCTGATTGACCTACCGTCCATGGGGGCCAACCAGCAGATTAGTAATGTCGATACGGGGCTGTCTGCCGGAACACTGGAGCTTGAAGACCTTGCTGCGATGCTGGGGCGCTGGCTGGAACAGATGCAGCTGCCGCAAGTGGCAATTCTAGGCATGTCCTTGGGTTCAGTGGTGGCTTCCTGTTTGGCAGATCAGCGTCCTGAACTGGTCGATCGGATGATCCTGATGGGTGTGATGCAGAAAACCCGTAAAAGCTGGCGGATGCTGCTGGAAGAGTCTTTGCATCTAATGAAAGAACAGCGTATGGATGAATTTGGTCAGGCCGTCATTTTGTACCTGGTGAATCATGCACGTTTAACAGAAACCCGGATGTCACCGACTGCAAAGCGTTTGTTCTTTAAACAGATGGCGGAATTTACGGCCACCGAACAGGATCGTTATGATATCAATTGCAACCGTTTATTGCGTCTGACCAATGTGCCGATTCCACAGTGCAAAGTGCTGGTGGCATGTGGGCAATATGACAGTTTTACCTTGCCACATGAGAATGCCAATTTTGCCCTGCAATGTCCGAATATGCAGTATGTACAAATTGCAGGCGCCGATCATGTACCGCAGTTACAACGTCGTAAAGAAACCATGCATCTGTTTGCAACCTTCTTACGTGATGAACCGGTCGATCAGTTGCCGGGAATTATTCCGTTTAGCCCTGAGCAGATACAGCAGCTTGAACGTCGCGGTGAAGAGCGGATTCAGGTGCAAGATTCACAGCGTTTCCTCAGTCATCGTCATTCTGATCTCATTTTAAAAGCAGAGATCGTGGACATGAATTTCTTTGGGGTATTGCTGGAGTTAGATGTAGAACAGGCAGTATGCGCAACAGCTTATCCACGTGATCTGGCCTTGCATCTGGAAGATGAAGTTGGGGAATTTCAGATTGAGTGCCTGATCTTTGAACAGGATGATACTCAGCTGCGTGCTTTATTCAAACATGGCAGTTTTGAAGTCGCAGAACGCTTATTACGCTTTGTACAAATGCAAAAAGTACTGTCACAAACTGAAGTATTTGATGCAGCAATTTAAAAAACAGCAGCATTAAAAAACAGCGTACTTAAACGCTGTTTTTTTTCACGGCATGAATCATCCAGACCAGATCACCTAAATGTTCATCCTGTTCATGAGTCGGGTTTGGCTGATGAGGCTCGGCAAAATAACGTTGTGGTTGTTGTACCTCAACCTGGTCAAATCCTGCATCTTGAAAAAAGTGCTGTAGTTCTTGAGGGGATTTAAAATGAAAGGTAAACGCACTGCGAGACATGAATTTAAGCAGACGGCTACTGCTCCAGATAAAGTTCGCTAGTTTATTTTTCACCGGTTCGGGGTAAATATCGCTGAGATAGTGAACTGCCTGGAAATACTGCGCATTTTCTGTAATACCCTGCATCAGAATGCGTAACATCTGCTGATCAAAATAATTAATCAGTCCTTCACTAATGACCACTAAGGGCTGGTTGCGGTCAAACATCTGAAAAATACAGTCCAGTTCTTCACTAAAAATATCGGCAGTCAGGACTTCAGGTGCATGCTGATCAATTTGCTGTAAAGCCTGCGTCTTGATCTTGGCCATATCAGGCAAATCCAGTTCACGATAATTAATCTCTGGAAATTTCTGTCTGAAATTCCAGCTGCGGGGAGATAGTCCGCAGGCAATTTCAAGAACCTGAAGTTGTGGATGTTGCTCAATTAGTTGACACAAATGCTCATCAATCATTTGATGACGCTGCTTAAGTGTCGTACGCATGCTACCGCCGACATGGCGTTCTGCCCAGGATTCAAGTGGGTGAAGCAGTTTGGCCAGAATTTTACCTTTAGTGGTCGCAAAGGCTGGATGCGAGATCCCCATTTGATACCAGATATAGCCGGTATAGTGCGCAGTAAATGAAATATGGCGATGTTGTGAAAGTGTTTCTGTCATATCGTTCTTACCTTATTGTTATTTTTAAATTGATTAAATAATTGTGTAACCTTTTCATTACTATAATTAAAAAGGAACACTTTGTCGTGTTCCTTTTTTTTGTGTTGACTGGATTAAAAAGCTTTAGCTCATCTGCTGTTTGAACGCCACTATTTCATCACGGATATTGCGCCATGCTTCTCCCAGATCAAGCTCTGACCCAATCTGGATGTTCGGGATGTTGCCGCGCATACGTTCCAGACGTTGCTGGTTCGGAAGGGGCAGATCAACAATCCCTTCCAGTGCAATACATTGTGCTGCACGATCATTGCAGACTAGCCCCATATCACAACCCGCTTTGAGTGCGGCCTGAATTCGGGCATCGGCACCGCCTGCGACACAGGCGGCCTGCATGCTTAAATCATCTGAGAACAGGACACCGTCAAAACCAAGCTCCTGACGTAAAACTTTCTGAATCCAGAATTCAGAGAATCCGGCTGGATTGGGATCCACCTGGCTATAGATGACATGAGCCGGCATTAAAGCATCCAGCTGTGGTTGTAACTGGATAAATGTTTGCATGTCTTTTTGCTGGATCTCTGCATAGGAGCGCGTATCAATTGCTGCAGCAACATGCGAGTCCGCTTTGACCGAGCCATGACCGGGGAAATGTTTACCAGTTGAAGCCATACCGGCACGTTTCATACCTTTTAGAAATGCACTGGCGAGTGGAATAATGTCCTGGATATTTTGGGCAAAGCTACGATCACCGATTACATCACTGATGTCATTCAAGTCCAGTACCGGTGCAAAGCTGAAATCAATTCCAACAGCCAGCACTTCAGTCGCCATCAGCCAACCGCATTTTTCAGCCAGTTCAAGGGCACGTTGTGGATCGCTCGTATAAAGTTCGCCAAATTTACCCATGGCAGGCAGCAGGGTAAAGCCTTGTCTTAAACGCTGTACACGACCGCCTTCCTGATCGACCGCAATTAAAATATCAGAACGCACCTGACGCATATGATCGGTCAAAGCACGGACTTGCGCCGGAGATTCGATATTGCGACCAAATAAAATCACTCCACCGACTTGCGGCGCACTTAATAGTTCAATATCTTCTTGAGTGAGGGTTGTGCCTGCGATGTCGAGCATCAATGCGCCAATCATATGCGGAATCCGTTTTAGAGTTTTTCGGAGAAAACAATACCTGAATTCTGCAATGATTTGCTACACTTTCTCAGCACAGAATATGATAAAACTACACGACATAAACATATTAAGTTGTTTAAGATGCTGAATACGTTAAATTCTGGTCGAAAAGCAACACGGTCACATTGGTCTCTAGGCCAAGGAAGTACGAATTATTTATGAAATTTCAAACTATAGCTTGCGCAGTTGCGATTGCGACAGGTGGATTCTTTTTTACCCATGTAGTGAATGATGCGATTGCGGCCAATAGTAATGAAGTGGTCAGTAAAGCAATTCAGCCATCTCAAGAGCAGGCGCTGGTGTCACGTCAGCTGGCAACCCTGGTTGACCGTCAGCATTATTTAAATATGCGTCTGGATGCCCAGACTTCGCAGCGTATTTTTGATTTCTATATTGATAGTCTTGATCCGGAACACAGTCTGTTTCTGGCCCCAGAAGTTGAAAACTATAAGAAACGCTATGGTGCCAATTTTGGTGCCAATCTGAAAGCCGGCAATTTGTCTGGCCCTTATGAAATGCATGCGCAATATCAACAGCGCTTGCACCAGTTCTACACCTATATGTTGAATGAGCTGAAAAAACCGCAGAATTTGAATCAGCCAAATGTTTATATCGAAACGGATCGTGAGAAAGCGCCATTCTTTAAAACTGAGGCTGAACAGCGTGCGCACTGGTCAAAAATGCTAGTGTCTCAGCTGATCAATCTGACCATCAGTAAAGAAGAGGAATTGGCCAAGCAGAAAGCGCTGAAAGCCAATCCGGAATTGGCCAATGGACAAGACCTGACTGGTCCTGAAGATCTAACGCCTGCGCAAACCTTGACCAAGCGTTATACCCGTCAACTGGAACGTCTCAGCCGCGTCAAAAGTGATGATGTGCTCGACAAGACACTGAACGCGATGATGCTGACTTATGATCCCCACAGTAATTACTTCCCGCCTGTGGATGCGATGGAGCTGAATCGTCAGACCACTTTACAGCTGGAAGGCGTCGGCGTATCGATTCGTCCGGAGCGTGGCAATGAAGATTATACCAAGATTGAAACCATCGTTGAAGGTGGTCCGGCCAGCAAATCCGGTCAAGTTAAATCAGGTGATCGTATCATTGGTGTAGCCCAAGACGGCGAGCAAATGGTCGATGTCATTGGCTGGCCAAGTAATGAAATTGTCGGTCTGATTCGTGGTAAACGTGGCACGAAAGTCACTCTACGCTTGCTCGGTGCGGGTGCTGCCATGGGGCAGGCACGTAATGTGACCATTACCCGTGACGTGATTCAGGAAGAAGATGCCGGTGTGCGTACACGTGTGGTCGACATTCAACGCGATGGCAAGAAATATCAATATGGTGTGATCGAAATTCCATCGTTCTACCTGAACTATCGCGCACGCCGTGCTGGTACCGATTATCGCTCGGTATCTGAAGATACCAACAAGGCCTTGAAAGAGCTGGCAGCGAAGAATGTTGCTGGGATTATTATCGATTTACGGAATAACCCAGGTGGTTCACTGGAAGAAGTGGCACGTATGTTGGGGCAGGTGATCAAGTCTGGCCCAGTGGTGCAGATCCGTGATGGCAATGGTAATGTCAGCGTCTTTGAAGATGATGATGGCGGTGCACAAACTTATGCAGGTCCATTGGCAGTGATGGTGAATCTGGCCTCTGCATCGGCCAGTGAAATTTACTCTGCTGCGATTCAGGATTATGAACGCGGGATTGTGATTGGCAGTACCACCACAGGTAAAGGTACAGCACAAGTACAACTGGATAGTCTGGCGCATGGTCAGGCGACATTGACGCAGCGTAAATTCTACCGTGTGACCGGTGGCAGTACCCAGAATAAAGGGGTCGTTCCAGACATTAAACTGGTCGATATTTATAACGAAGAGTTTGGTGAGCGTAAGGCTAAAAATGCCTTGCAGTGGGATACCATTCCAACGGCACCATTTAAACGTGAAGGGGCTGTACAGAAATACGTCCCTGAATTGGCCAAACTTTCTCAGCAACGGGTCACACTGGATTCTCAGTTCAAGTATTTAGAACAGCGTAAAGCCGTGATGAAGAAAGCCGAAGAAGAGAAACGTCAGGTACTGGACTTGCAACAGCGTAAAGCTGAGTTGATTGCCATGGAGCAAAAAACGCTGGACGCAGAAAACACTCGTCGAGCTGCAACAGGTCTGAAACCTTATCCAAACTGGGAAAGTTATCAGGCTTCACTGGATGCCTTGATTGAAACACGTGCCAAGATGAAGGCCAAAGAACGTCCGGCTCTGCCTGAAGAAGAAGCGTTTGTGATTGAAGCGGCAAATGTGTTACTGGACTATGCCAAATTACAGGCAAAACCCTAAGTTTTAGCCTCATTGATCGTTGATAAAAATAGCCTGTTTCGACAGGCTATTTTTTTATTTTGCAAATCTGCATAAAAATCCAAATAAAATTTTGCTATGAAGTGCCATCTGTCTAAATAAAAAGAAAAAAATTGTGATGGTGATCGAATAAATGAGCTAAAAAAATGAAGCTAAATATTTGCTTAAATTTGAAACACTTCTAATATATAAGTTGTATTTTATTTTTCTGTTGAGTTTTATTTTTGGGGCAATTCTCAACTTCAAAAGAAAGAAATATAAATTCTAAATTTTAGTTAAGACTGATGTTGTTGCAGACCAATTGGCTTGCATGGATAGTCAGTCTTGAGATTTTACTGAGTTCAAATTTGATCGGGTGAAAATGGAAATATCAGTGCAGAGCATAATAAAAATGATCACCGATGGGGAACATTTTTTATGATTGATATTCAGCATGATATTGGTCTGTTCATCGGGTCCATTCTTTCTGCATTGGTTGCTTGCTATCTCATCGCACGGATTAAAAAATTTGCTTCAGGCGCTTTACAGCTAAACTTTAAAACCTTCAATTTAATGCTAACCGCCATGCTATTGGGCCTATTCATATGGTTGATCCATTTTATTGGGCTGACAGCAAGTTTTGTGCTGAATAAATATGAGATGGATTTGGGCCTGATGCTCCTGTCTGTTCTGGTGATATGCACTGCATCTATGTTTATCCTCTGGTTAAGTACCAGAAGTACCAGAAGTACCTGGTCATTTTTCCGGTCAGTTCTCGTATTAGGTGTGATCGCACTCAGCATCTTTGGCATGCACTCTATTAGCATGATGTCATTCAATTTTACTGCCGCCCATATGCAACAGTCACCGGAATTAGTTCAGGCACATGATCAGCTATTTCTGGCCATGATACTGATGAGTGGATTGCTGCTGGTAACGCTGATTTGTATCATCGTGTCCGAACTGCGTGTGGGATTACGCAACCGTCAGCTTGCATGGGCCAATCAACAAATTGAAAATCAGACCATTCAGGACAATCTGACCAAATTACCTAACCGTTTGTATCTGGCTGAATATGCAAATCTGCTGTTTTCAGGTCAGTCCGAACAGCAGCATGAAATTGCTTTATTATATATCGATCTGGATCGTTTTAAAGCAGTCAATGATGTGTTTGGCCATCTGGTCGGTGATCAGTTGCTGATTCAATTGACCACGCGGATTCATCTGTTATTAGGCCATCATTCCAAGCTGCTCAGAATTGGTGGGGATGAATTTCTGCTGGTACTGGAAAACACATCTGTCGCCAAAGCTGCAAAAATGTCAGAACAGATTCTTGAACTGATTCAGGAAAGTTTCCTGATTGAAGGCAAGAGTATTCATATCTCGGGCAGTATTGGCATTGCCATGTATCCGGAACACGGCAAGAATTTACAGGATCTGCTGGTCAATGCTGATGCCGCCATGCTGAGTTCCAAGTATCAGGGGCGCAATACCTATTCAGTCTTTAATTATTCTACCGACCAGGATGAAAGCAAGAGCCAGAGTACCCTGATTAATGACCTATATAAAGCCGTGGAAGAGCAGCAGTTTGTGCTGTTTTATCAGCCCAAGTTTCGGACCAAAGACCGTAGCTTGTGTGGGGTAGAGGCATTAATTCGCTGGAACCATCCCCAGTTTGGTTTGCTCGGCCCGAATCTGTTTATCAATGCGGCTGAAAAAACCGGACTGATTATTCAAATGGGCTATTGTGCATTGGAGCTGGCCTGTCAGCAGATTCAAAAATGGCAACAGACACATACTGAATTTTTCCCTATCGCGGTCAATTTGTCTGCAGTACAATTTGAGCATAAGCATTTGTTTAGTACTTTAGAAAAGTTATTTGCACAATATAAAATCAGTCCTCAGCATTTAATGATCGAGATTACTGAATCGACTGCCATGCATCATATTGATGTGAGTATGCGCAGCTTTAAGCGCTTAAGACAAATGGGCATCCGTCTAGCCATTGATGATTTTGGTACAGGGCATTCCAGTTTTCTCTATTTAAAGAATTTCGCCGTAGATGAGTTAAAAATTGACCGGGAATTTATCAAAAATCTGGCAGTCGGCTCCAAAGAGGAAATGATTCTGGAAAGCATTATTCAGCTGGCCATAAAACTGGGCTTGGTGGTGACCGCCGAAGGTGTTGAAACAGAAGCGCAAGCAGAAATTTTAACCCGGCTCGGTTGTGAACAGTTACAAGGCTTTTTGCTGGGCTTGCCGGTAGATGAACAACGACTAGAAAACTTACAATTCCGTTAATAGCGCTCTAATTCATTGAGCGTCAGGATAGACAACATGGCTAACGGAACTCCACCCTGAAACTCTGCTACAATATCGCCAATTTTTTTCATATTGATCGAATTTGATCTCGAATGCTGTGCATTGAGCAGTAGGTGTATTTCATGAGCTTTAAGCAAGAACTGGCGGCACAAGTCGCCCAGCGACGTACGTTCGCTATTATTTCCCACCCCGATGCCGGTAAAACCACCATGACAGAAAAATTGCTGTTATGGGGTCAGGCTATTCAGGTGGCCGGGATGGTAAAAAGCCGTAAATCTGACCGGGCCGCAACATCGGACTGGATGGAAATGGAAAAAGAGCGTGGTATCTCGATTACCACCTCGGTGATGCAATTTCCTTTTAAAGACAAGATGATCAATCTTCTGGACACCCCGGGACATGAAGACTTCTCGGAAGATACCTATCGTACCCTAACCGCAGTAGACTCTGCGCTGATGGTGATTGACGGGGCAAAAGGTGTCGAAGACCGTACCATTAAACTGATGGAAGTGTGTCGAATGCGCGATACACCGATCATTTCATTCGTCAACAAAATGGACCGTGAAATTCGTGAACCGCTTGAGCTGCTGGATGAAATCGAAAACGTTCTGAAAATTAAATGTGTTCCGATCACCTGGCCGCTCGGTACTGGCCGTGATTTTGCCGGTGTATTCAATTTAATCGAAGAAAAATTCTACGTGTATAAAGCCGGTTTCGGTTCAGTGATTACTGAGATCGAAGTGCGAGATGGTTATGACTATCCTGATCTTCGTGAGAAAGTCGGTGAGCTGGCTTGGGCGGCATTTGAAGAATCGCTGGAACTGGTACAAATGGCCAATGAGCCTTTAGATCGTGAAGAATTCTTGGCCGGTCGTCAAACGCCTGTTCTATTCGGTACAGCCTTGGGTAACTTTGGTGTCGACCATGTTCTGGATGCTTTCAGTCAATATGCGCCATCTCCTAAAGCCCATCCGACCCAAGATCGTGTTGTGGAAGCGGATGAAGAAGGCTTTACCGGTTTCGTCTTCAAGATTCAGGCCAATATGGATCCGAAGCACCGTGACCGTATTGCTTTCATGCGGATCTGTTCAGGCAAGTATGAAAAAGGCTTGAAGATGAAGCATGTGCGTCTGGACAAAGATGTGCGCATCAGCGATGCCTTAACTTTCCTGGCTGGCGATCGTCAGCATCTGGAAGAAGCTTGGCCGGGTGATATTATTGGTCTGCATAACCATGGCACCATTCAGATCGGTGATACATTTACCTCGGGTGAGAAACTTCAGTTTACCGGTATTCCGCACTTTGCGCCTGAAATGTTCCGCCGTGTCCGCTTGAAGGATCCATTAAAATCCAAGCAGCTGCAAAAAGGTCTGAAAGAGCTTTCTGAAGAAGGGGCAACCCAGGTATTCATGCCACAGAATAACAACGACCTGATCGTGGGTGCGGTGGGTGTGCTACAGTTTGAAGTGGTGGCTTACCGTCTGAAAGAAGAATACAAAGTTGATTGTGTTTACGAACCGGTCAGCATCAACACAGTACGTTGGGTGTCTTGCGATGATGAGAAGAAATTCAACGAATTCAAGAAAAAAGCTCATGACCAGTTGTCTGTCGATGGTGGTGGTCATTTGACATATCTCGCACCAAGCCGCGTGAATTTGCAGCTGATGCAAGAACGTTATCCGGACATCGTGTTCCACAATACGCGTGAACACTAAACTTTAACGTTCCGCAGCTAAAGTTTAAAAATATCAAACAGCTTCTCCGGAAGCTGTTTTATTTTATGCTACATTTAAGCAATTAATAACTCGATAGATATAGCAAAGAGAATGAAGCTCAGCAAGGAAGTCGTCCTCGGTTCTGTGATTGGTTTAAGTCTTGTCCTGAGTGGCTGTGATCAAAGCGAAAAAGAGCCTGTTAATACTCCGGAAAATGAGCAAATCACCGCAGCTCAGCAGACCGCAGATGTTTTGCCTTATCTGAATATTCAAGAGCAGCCGGCCAAGATTGCCTTGCCATTTTGTGAAAATAAAAACTGTATCAATCTGGATATTCAGACCTTGCATACGGTTGATCCATGGATGAACCAATGGATTGAAAAGCAGCAGGCCAAAGTGATTCAGGATCAAATCGGCTTGAAACAGGACATGAATTTACAGCAGGCGATCAATGCCTATGTAAAAAAATCGGATGCGTGGCAGGCGCAGCTCAATCTGAACAAGGCTTATGAGTTATCGCTATATACCCGTATTCCTTACCAACGCAATCAATATGTGTTGATGCAGATTGGGGTCGATACCAAACAGGAAAATGTCAGCGTGCATGAGCGCTATTATTTTTTTGTGGCTGATCGTCGCCAGCAGAAAATGCTAACCCCACTGGATATTGTCGATCCTAAGCAACAGTTAGTAATGGATCAGATTATTCAGCAAGCCTATGATACATGGCTCAAAGAAAACGATCAGCAAGTTCAGCAGAAAGCGCCGAAAAAACTGTATTGGGGACAGGCTGACTGGTTCTTTGATCAGGAAGGCATTGGGCTGCATTTTCGCAGCCATGAAATTAGCAAAGATGCCAAACAACTGGATATTTATTTAACAAAACAACAAACACAACAGGTCTTGAAAGCTGATATCTATCAGCATATGTTTTAAAGCTCATGATCCTGCAAGCGTACAGGTTCCAAAAAGGTGAATGAATGCCAAAATACAAGAATATCTTTTGTCTATCCATCCTGGCATCAGCGATCTTGCTGAGTGCCTGTCAGCCGAAGAGTAATGAGCCGGAAGAATCAAGTGCTTCCGAGGTACTACAAGCCGAAGCTGAAGCACTTAAACTCAGTGGCGATACCGAAAAGCTCAAGCTGGCGATTCCAGAATGTGAAGACAAAAGCTGTCCGGAAATTTCGATCGAACGTCTGAACAGTAATCAGAGCTTTATTGATGAATGGATCGACCAGCAGATTCTGCAACAGTTGAAAAATATCCTGTCTCTTGATGCGATTGAACCGGCAAAAGTGAGCGCTGCCAGCGAAGCAGACGTTGCCGCCTCTGAACCCAAAGCTGCTTTAGCAACAGTGGTGACACCAAAACAGCAGCTTGAGCAGCAAACTCAACCTTATATGCAAACTTTCTTGAATCTGGATAAAGAGCTCAAGGCCCTGAGTGCCAGTCATAGTATTAGCCTGATGATTAAGCCCAAGATTTTGAATTCAGGAGATCCTTTGGCGACCGTGGTTCTGAACAGCAGTTATTATCTGGGAGGAGCACACGGCGCATCTGCACAGACTTATTATAATTTTGATCTGGAGCAGAAAAAACTGGTCAAGCTGGATGACATTATTGCGGCCAAACAGAAAGCCCAACTGGAAGCGCGTGCTTATGATGCGTTTAAAAACTGGGTGGTAGAATCCAATCTGGCCAAAGATGTGGCGGAATATGAACAAGCCTGGAAGTTCAAGCTTACTGATAATTTTTATCTGGCCCAGCAAGGTCTGGTCTTGCAATATGCCGAATATGAAATTGGGCCATATGTAGTTGGCTTGCCACGTTTAATGATTCCTTATGAACAGCTACAAGGTGTGCTGAAACCTGAATATTTGCCTCAAACTGAAAAAGCTGCCTCTGAGGCACAGCCAGCGCCTGCTGAAAAAACTAAATGACCTTAAAACTGTTTGATACGCATACCCATTTTGATGTTCCCGATTTTGATCCTGATCGGGAACAGTTGGCGTATGCGGCAAAAGCGGCAGGTGTCGAGCATCTGGTTTTAATTGGTTTTTTGCAAAACCGTTTTGCTGATCTGTTAGGAACTCACGACTTTATCAATGACCTGGGAAATGCACCGCAAAGTCATTTAGCCCCGGGCTTGCATCCATTTTATATTGAACAGCATCAGACTGATCATTTACAGGAGCTGGAACAGCTGCTTAAAAATGAGCATTGTATTGCCATTGGCGAAATCGGTCTGGATACCTTTTTAAAACAGCACAAACAGGCTGAAATTTTTCAGAAACAAAAAGATTTTTTTACTGCACAGCTTGAATTGGCACAACAATTCAATAAGCCAGTTTTGCTGCATATCCGCAAATCACATGCGGAGGTTTTGCAGATTTTAAAACAGCACCGATTTAAACAGGGCGGCATTGCGCATGCCTTTGGTGGTGGAATTGAGGAAGCCAAAGCTTTTATCAAGCTGGGATTCAAACTGGGTATCACCGGGCAAATCACCAATCCAAATGCCAAAAAATTGCATCAAGTGGCGCAGTATGTGGGGCCAGAACATCTGGTATTGGAAACTGACTGTCCGGATATGACGCCACTCTGTTGTCAAAGCTCGACCAAGCAACGTACCCGAAATACACCTGCAAATTTAACTTATGTGCTGCAAGGACTGGCAAAGAGTCTACATATGCACAAAGAGGAACTGGCTGAACAGCTCTGGCAAAATACTCATCAGGCCCTACATTTGATCATTTAAGTTAATACTCTTAACTCAGTCTTAAATTCCCAGTTCATCATAAATCGAAAAAAAGGTGCATTATGCAATTTCTAAAATGCTCCAGACTTGGCATCATGCCATATACATTTTTTTAGGTGAGATTCACATGGCACAAGGACTTTTGGCGGGTAAGCGCTTCTTGATCGCGGGCATTGCGAGTAAATTATCGATTGCTTTTGGTATTGCTCAAGCATTGCATCGTGAAGGTGCTGAATTGGCTTTTACTTATCCAAATGAAAAGCTGAAAAAGCGGGTAGATGACTTTGCTGAACAGTTTGGTTCGAAACTGGTTTTTCCTTGTGATGTGGCAGTCGATGCTGAAATTGACCATGCATTTGCCGAACTGGCTAAACACTGGGATGGTCTGGACGGCGTAGTGCATTCTATCGGTTTTGCACCGGCACATACGCTAGATGGTGACTTCACCGAGATCACGGATCGTGAAGGCTTTAATATTGCACATGACATCAGTGCTTATAGCTTTATTGCAATGGCACGTGCGGCAAAACCTTTGCTGCAAGTCCGTCAAGGCTGTTTGCTGACATTGACCTATCAAGGTTCTGAGCGTGTAATGCCAAACTATAACGTGATGGGTATGGCCAAAGCCTCTTTAGAAGCAGGCGTACGTTATTTGGCGTCTAGCTTGGGTCAGGAAGGTATTCGTGTGAATGCGATCTCTGCGGGTCCGATCCGTACCTTGGCAGCTTCAGGTATTAAATCATTCCGTAAAATGCTTGACCTGAATGAGAAAGTTGCTCCACTGAAACGTAATGTGACAATTGAAGATGTCGGTAATGCCGCATTATTCCTGTGCTCGCCATGGGCTAACGGAATCACTGGTGAAATCCTGTATGTTGATGCCGGCTTTAACACTGTTGGTATGAGCGCTGATTTAATGGCGGATTCGGAATAAATCCTATAAGTTCTCTCTGCCTCAGGTAGAGAGTTAGAGAGAGGGAAATGACTTCTTCCTCTGAGTGAGGAAATGATTAAAATCCCCCTCATTCCCCCTTTGATAAAGGGGGAGGCCACTCAAGGCAATAAAAAAGACCGCATAAGCGGTCTTTTTTAGATTTGAAGGATAGCGATTAAGCTTGACCATCCACAGCGGCGGTTTGCGCACGTTGCATATTGGCTTCAAATTCAGCATCGAAGTTGATTGGTGTAAGTAGCAACTGTGGGAAGCTACCTTTAGTTACCATATCATTCACTGCTTCACGTAGGAACGGGAACAGGATGTTCGGGCAGTATGCACCCAGGATATATGGCAGACGCTCTTCTTCAACGCCATCTACCAGGAAAATACCGGCTTGAGTTACATCAACGATAAACGCGGTATCACCTTCGTTGGTCGCTTGAACCACGACTTTTAAAGCTACTTCAAAATGAGTTTCATCAATTTTTTCTGCAGAAGAAGAAAGGTTGATGTTTAACTCAGGTTGCCATTGCTTGGTAAAAACTTGCGCCCCAGGAACTTCAAAAGAAATATCTTTGGTATAAATACGCTCTAATGCCAATTGTGGTTGAGCTTGTTGTTCTTCACTCATTTTTTGATCCTTAATATGAAGTGATAATTTTAATAAAAGTTAAGCCAGCAATTCATCAAGCTTGCCTTCACGCTCTAAAGCATAAAGTTGGTCAAAACCACCAATGAACTGATCATTGATAAAAATTTGTGGCACGGTACGGTGATTAGTACGCTGCATCAATTCAAGACGGACTTCTGGTGCTTCTTGAGACAAGTTAATCTCTTTATATGCCACACCTTTACGTTCCAGTAGCTGTTTTGCACGCACGCAATAAGGACACACTGTCGTCGAATAAATAGTAACTTCAGCCATGATCAATCTCCTGTTCGTGGATTATTTGCTTTTCACCAAAGGTAAACCTTGAGCTTTCCAGTTGCTGACGCCGCCATCAAGACGGTAGGCATCGGCATGACCGACCTGCTGTAACGCAGTACCAGCCACCTGTCCAAGGTTACAAATGAACACCAAAGGGCGATCAGATGCTTTTAGCTCTTCAACATGTTTTGTAATCTGGCTATATGGAATATTACGGCTGCCGCTGATATGACCTTCACGGAAGTCTTTGGCATCGCGTAAATCAATCAGCATAGCATTTTTTGCTTTGACTAAAATTCCCAGCGATTGCGGAGAAATTTTACGACCGTTACGTTGACCTTCGATAATGAAGAACAAAACCACTAATACCGCGAGTGTTCCAAATAAGAAGGGGTGATTCCCCATAAACTCGAACCAACGTTCCACAATTCACCTAATTACAATTTTAAAATTGCCAAGAGTATAGCTCATAAATATGGTGATCAAAATCACCGCTTCAAGGGCCAAGGGTTAAGAAAATTAATTTTTTTGCTGTGCTTCAGTGATTTCGTCGATTAAACGTAAATAGCTGTCCAGTCGGCGCGGTAAAATTTCACCTGCTGCGGCGGCCTGGCGTAAAGCACATTGTTTTTCATGCTTATGGGTACAGTTACGGAACTGACAATGTCCGAGCAGATTTTCAATTTCAGGAAAGCCGCTTTGTACCTTATCTAAAGTCAGATGCCACAGGCCAAATTCACGAATTCCCGGAGAGTCAATCAGGGCCGCGCCTTCCCCAAAACCGATCAAACGCGTTGAGGTCGTGGTGTGCTGACCCAGCGCCGAGTTTTCCGAAATAATATTGGTTTTCTGTGCCGCATCCGGCACGATCGCATTAATCAGCGTACTTTTCCCGACACCGGACTGACCGACAAAGGCCACGGTTTCATTTTCCAGACGGTTAGATAAAGCGCTTAGGTCGCCATCGGATTGGGTCTGCATTACTTCATAACCGAGGTTTTGATATTCTTGTAGCAGAGTCAGAATCGGATCGTTTTCTTTTAACAAATCGGCTTTATTCATTACCAGAAGCGCAGGAATATCAGCATCAGCACAGGCCACCAGATAACGGTCGATCAGGCCCGGCGCTGGCTCAGGCAATGGTGCAAACACGATCACAATCAGTGAAATGTTGGCCGCTACCGGTTTAACCTTGTGATAGCGGTCGGGGCGTGTCAATAAGGATTTTCGGGGATGAATCGCGGTGATAATTCCTAAACCGGTATTCGGATCGGCTTGCCATTTGACCCGGTCACCCGTGACCAATAAATCCAGATTGGTTCGAGTATGACAGCGCCAGACGCTGTCCAGTTCAATCTCTTTCCAGAAAGGTTCAGGCTCACCATCGGCGACCACAGGTTTTTCAGGGTGAATGTCAGGGCGAGACAAAGCTTGCACTTCAAGTTGGCGGCCATAATGTTGCACCACTAAACCTTCAAGATCACTGGAGGTATCGAGATCTTCTTGACGTGTTTTCTGTTGTTTCTGAATGCGGCGCTGTTGTTGCTCTGTCAGACGACGCTTACGTATTAAGGCCATTCATATCCTAAAAAAACCGGGTAAATCAGATGGCAAAAATAGCATGAAGCAGCCCCCGAATGACACCCAAGATGTAATTAATTTGCTACTATAGTTGTTTTTAAACCCAATAAGATTGCACATTTATGAGCAGCACCGCTGATACCCGCCTGATTTGGATTGACCTTGAAATGACAGGTCTAGACACAGACAATGATCAAATTATTGAAATTGCAACAATTGTAACCGATGACAATTTGAATATTTTGGCAGAAGGTCCTGTGCTTGCGGTACATCAGCCTGCACGTCTGTTAAATGCCATGGATGAGTGGAACACTCGCCAGCATGGCCAGTCTGGTCTGATTGAACGTGTACGTCGCAGTAAACTGACCGCTCAGGATGCCGAACAGCAAACTATTGAATTCCTGAAAAAATGGGTCAATCCAAAATCTTCACCGATGTGTGGTAACTCGATCTGTCAGGATCGCCGTTTCTTGCACCGCCTGATGCCTGAACTGGAGCAGTATTTCCATTACCGTAATCTGGATGTATCTTCAGTGAAAGAACTGGCCAAACGCTGGCGCCCGGAAATCATGAGCGGTCTCAAGAAAAATGCCTCGCATCTGGCGATGGATGACATTCGTGATTCGATTGCGGAATTGAAATACTATCGTGAATATTTTTTCATCATGAATAAAGATTAATTCCGATAGATGAAAAAGAGGCGAAAGCCTCTTTTTTTATTTTACTGAACTGGATTTTTTCTAGTGTAAAACTGCTCCATGCTTTCAAAGCCTACCCACAAGAGTAATAACACAATCAGATGATTCTGTGTTTCATAACGATCGAAAATAACTAAGCCAAATAATCCTAAAGTCATTAAACGAATGAGAATGCTGAGATAATAATTTTTGTTCTTTTGGCTGATCAGAACATAAAAATAAAGCCCGATACAAACAATGTTCAAACCCAAAAGGGTGTTAAATAGCATGACATTCCACTCCTTTTGGCCAAATGACATAGAATTAATTTGTTGATATTTTAATCAATCGCGAGTCGGTTGTCGCTCTCATCCAATCTGAATGTCATTTAAATCGATCAAAAATTTAGTGGCGGTAAAGAAAAGCGGATTTTGCTAAAATGATCCGGTATTTTTATTGCTATAGATGACCTATGACTGACCTGCTTCAAGATGATGAATATGACCGCCGTTTTGCTGGTGTTGCCAAAATTTATGGAGAAGACAGCTTTAACCATTATGAAAAAAGTCATGTGATGGTGATTGGTATCGGTGGTGTCGGTTCATGGGCGGTAGAAGCACTGGCACGTAGCGGTGTGGGCGAGCTGACCTTGGTCGATATGGATGTGGTGGCCGCGTCTAATATTAATCGTCAGTTACCTGCCATGAGTACCACCTTGGGTCATGAAAAAATTGAAGTCATGGCCGAGCGTTGCCGCGCAATTAATCCACGCATTAAAATTAATCTGATTGATGATTACCTGACGCCTGAAAATATCAAAGAAACTTTAGCAGGTGATCCAGATTTAATCCTCGACTGTATTGACGATGTCAAAGCCAAATTTGCTCTGATGCTACATTGTCGCTTTAACAAGATTCCTTTAATTGTATCGGGCGGGGCAGGGGGTAAACTGGACCCGCTGAAAATTCGGGTCGCCGATTTATCTAAAACCGAACAGGATCCGATGCTGGCCAAATTACGTGCCCAGTTACGCAGCAAAGGCATCTGCAAAAAGCCCAAAGAAAAATTCGGCATTACTTGTGTCTATTCCATCGATAATCCATTCTCCAGTGCCGATGTCTGCGCCAGTGCCGGCTTGCGCTGTGGTGGTTATGGCTCTGCCGTGGTGGTAACTTCAAGCTTTGCCATGGTCGCTGTAGCAGAAGGCTTGAAAAAACTCGATAATAAAAGAGCAAAAGCCTGATTTAAAAAATAAAAAGCACAATCTATGTGCTTTTTTTAAACTGGCGTTTAGAATGAAAGGATTCATTCGCAGAACAAAAATAATGTTTTGGAGCAGCTATGTGGTTCTTGCTGGTACTGATTTTGGGGATAGGGGCGTTGGCGATCTGGATGTGGAAACGTCCGGATCCGGTGAAACGTGATCAGGCGAAGGCTGTACAACATGATTTATGGATTGAGCAGATTGATGCTCAACTGAAACATGCAGCACGTTTGAGTTCAGATCCGGAACATCCGAATTATGAACGTGCCTATCAGATTTATCAGGGGCTGGCCCAGCAACAGGAAATTCCACAAGCTTATGTAGGCATGGGCCTGATGCATCTGCAAGGTCTGGGACATGAGCAGAATACCGAAAAGGCGATTAGTTATCTAGAAAAAGCCTTTCGTCTGGGCAGTGATGATGCAGCCTATCATTTGGGGCAGATTCATGAAGGGGAGGCGTATCAACAGGCTGACCCGGAAAAAGCTTTGTATTGGTACCGACATGCGGTAGCACGTGGCAATCTGGATGCCCAGTACCGCATCACTGAACTTTCTTCGACCGAAGACCATCAAAATGAGACCGCTGCAGAGACACAGCGTCTGGCCTTGTTAATACAAAATGCCGGGCAGGGTCATGCCAATTCGCAGTATCAGCTGGCTCAATATTATTTAACAGATTCAGCGACCCAGGATTTAGTGCAAGGAATTCATTATCTGTTTCTGGCGGCGCAACAAGATCATTTGGCTGCCAATCAGCAGATTGCGAACTCTTATGCGCGTGGCCAGATTCTGCCTCAAGACCTGAAGCAATCGCTGCAATTTATTAAACGCTGTATCAGTCTCGGTGACCAGAAAGGTCTCTATGATTATTATGCCGGTGTGCTACAGGGCCGTATCGATACCGACCAGCGTCAGCGCGTGTTCCAGCATTTATTACAGCAGTCCAAAGAACACGCCGATGCACACGCTAAGACCTTAATCGGGCTGGCCTATTTTCATGGCTGGTATGTTGATAAAAATGAAACCATGGCATTTCGTTACTGGTCGGAAGCGGCCAACAGTCAGCATGCGCCTGCATTATGCATGATTGCTGCGCTGTATTTTGAGCAGCACCTGGTGGCCAACGAACCGCAAAAAGCATTTGAGTTATATCAGGCTGCCTATCAGCTTAGTCCTGATGATGTGTCTGCACAGATGGGGCTGGCGCTGTGTTATTTAAATGGTGTCGGTACAGTAAAAGACATTGCCAAAGCCACACAAATGATTCAGAGCGCGGCACAGCACTATTGGCAGATTGTGGCTCAGTCTGAAGCGGATTTAATTTATATCGTCGGGCGTTTTTATAGTCTGGCGGAATATCCATTGCCGACACGCGACAAAGCCGTCCAGTATCTGAATCAGGCGGTTGCGAAAGGCTCCAAGGAAGCAGCCTGGTTCCTGTATCAGGCTCTGTCAGGTATTTATCCTGTCTTTGTGAACAATTTAGAGTTGGCAAATCGCTATCTGCATCAAGCTGCGCAATTGGGTCATGCCCAGGCACAAGCAGAATTGGGCTTGAAGTATCTTGAAGGGCAACAGATTGCGCAGGATATTGCCTTAGGCTTGAGCTATCTGCAAAAAGCAGCCGCTCAGCAGAATGGTGTGGCGCTAAATGCTCTGGGTGAAGCCTATGAGCAAGGTCAAGGTGTTGAGAATAATATTGAGCAAGCCGTACAGTATTATCAGCAGGCGGCAGCGCAGGTGAATGCAGATGCCTATAGTCATCTTGGGCGTTTATATACCAAAGGCATTGGCGTGGAGCGTGATATTGGGATTGCACGGGACTGGCTGGAAAAGGGCAGTTTGCTCGGACATGAACGATCAATTGAATTATTGAAAAATGTGAATGCGTATTTGCAAATGAAATAAACTGGCTCAAATCATACGAGCTAAAAAAACCGCTGTCTAACAGCGGTTTTTTTATGAATCAAGCTTTGTTAAGGCAATTGTTTAATCGGGCTACCACCCAATGCCTGCATCAAGGTGACATAGGCATTATATTGATTCTGTCGGGTTTGCACCAAAGACAGCCGCGCATTGCGCGTAGTTTCCTGTGCATCCAGCAGGTTCTTTAAAGCGACTGCACCATTACGATAACGCACTTCAGTCAAGCGTTCAGTTCTTTCTGCCAGCTCAACATTGCGTTGCTGCAAAGCCACCTGCTTAGTGAGCTCAGTCCGATTCGACAAGGCATTTTCCACATCGGCAAAGGCTTCATACATGGTCTGGCGATACTGGATAATGGCTTTTTCATATTCCAGCTCATTGACTTGTAGATCACGTTTCATGTCATTCCATTGTAGGAAAGGCAAAGTCAGACCAGCACCTAAAGTTGCAACCGGATTTTTCAGGGCATTCGAGAGGGAAGTACTGCTGCCAATACCGGTGGTCAGATTACCGGTCAAACTAATGGATGGATAGTAGCTGGCTTTGTTGGCATCTTTATTGGCTAGTGCCTTACGCAAGCGCAGTTCAGTGGCTCGAAGGTCAGGGCGACGTGACAACAAACTCGCCGGTAAGTCAGCCTGAATACTCGGCAATTGAATATTCGGTAAACGGCTTGGCTCTTGAATCGCGAGCTGTTGAACCGGCATGTGCAGCAATACCGCGAGTCCGGTACGTGTTTCCACACGTTGCTGTTCAATCTGGCTTAAAGTCGCCTGTTGACTTTGAATTGCCTGTTCCGCCTGGGTTAAATCCAGACCGGATACTGCGCCGGCACGATATTGCACCCGCACCAGATCATAGGTTTTTTGCGCGGTCGCCAGATTTTGCTGTACCACACTATAACGTTCATTCAGATAAGCCAGTTGCCAGTACAATTGTGCCGTGGTGCCAATCAGGCTTTGTGCGGTTGCCTGCAAGTCTTCTTCAGAGGCCAGTGCTTCCCAGCGTGCCGCTTCAGTCTGATTGGCCAGTTTACCAAACAGGTCCAGCTCATAGCTTAAGTCCGGATAACCCAGTGAAAGACCCGTCGAAGAATCGCCGCCACCATCTAGGCTAAAACGATGGCCCGTTGAAATTCTTGCATCACCGACGCGAACGCCTTGCTGACTTTGAGCTTGTCTGGCTTGAATACGGGCCTGTTGTAAACTGATGCCGGCCACTGCCAGATCGGTATTCTGCGCCAATACTTCATTCACCAAATTATTTAATTGCGGATCTTTAAATAAAGTCCACCATTGATCTGCCAAAATATCGGCATGAATCTGCTGACTAAGCACCTTATTGTTTTGAAAGCTACCCGGCATATTGATCGCAGGCTGTTCATAGGGGGTTTTCACCACTGCGGCACAACCGACCAGCGAGCTTCCCAGCAACAGGGCACTGGCAAGCTTGGTTAAATTCATTTGCATATCAGATTCCTTATTCGCGAGAGAGCGCATCGACTGGATTCAGACGAGCAGCGTTACGTGCCGGGATAAAGCCAAACACAATCCCGATCAGGCTTGAGCAGACAAAGGCCGCTACAATCGAAGTGGTTGAATACGCCATCTGGAAAGTACCGCCGGCAAAATGGGTAATTAATTGGCCAATCCCGAGGGAAAGCAGCACACCCAAAATACCACCCAAGATACAGACCAGAACGGCTTCAATCAGGAATTGCTGCAAAATATCACTTTGACGGGCACCCACCGCCATACGCACACCAATTTCCTGAGTACGTTCGGTTACCGATACCAGCATGATATTCATTACGCCAATCCCGCCGACCACCAGTGAAATTACCGCAATTGCTGAAATCAGCAGAGTCATGGTCGCCGTGGTTTGCTGAATGGTTTCACGAATACTGTCGGCATTCTGGGTAAACACATCCTGCGCGCCATGTCGCTGTACCAGCAGATTCAGAATCGCATTTTCAGCCGCCGCACTTGGGTATTCATCCTTAATCCGCACAATGATGCTACGCACATTGGATTGCCCCAGCATACGGCTCATGACGGTGGAATACGGCAGATAGACATTCAGGCTGTCATTATTGCCCATCATGCCTTTTTGCGCGTCAATCACCCCGATAATCCGGCTCGGTACGCTCCCGAGTAAAATCACCTGACCCACCGGATTGGTGCCATCCTTAAAGAAGGTGTTTTTGGTATTGGTGTCAATGACGACATCTTGCGCCTGTTGCATGACGCTACTGCGGTCAAAAGGCTGACCGGACTGGAAAGTCATGCCACGCACGTAGAAGAAATCTTCACTGACGCCGTTGACCGTAGCTGAAGCTTCGATTTCTTTATAACGGCCGGTGACACTGCTATTCACCGATGGGCTGACGCCATCGACATACGGTTGTTCAGCTAGCGCATCGGCATCGGCCGGAATCAGGGTTTTGGACTGTGAAGATCTGGAATTATCCCCAAAGCCTCGACCCTGAAATACGGTAATGGTATTGGTCCCCAGACTGCTGATATTTTCCAGAATCTGCTTTTGTGAGCCATTACCGAGTGCCACCACCGAGACCACCGAAGCAATACCGATAATGATTCCGAGCATGGTGAGGAAAGTCCGCATGCGATGTGCATTCATGGCCAGCAAGGCCATCCGGAAGGCTTCACCCAGACGGTCAACTGCAGAACGCCATGAAGAAATCTTTTTTTGTTCACTGCGGATCAGCGGCTGTTTTTCCAGATGCTCTTCGACTTCAGGAACATTGGGCTGGTCGGAAATGATATTACCGTCTGAAATCTCGATAATCCGGGTCGCATTTTTCGCTACATTATGATCATGCGTGACCAGAATGATGGTATGACCTTTGGCATTCAGTTCACGCAAAATACGCATCACTTCAATACCGCTGTTCTTGTCCAATGCACCTGTCGGTTCATCGGCCAGAATCACGTCACCGCCATTCATTAGCGCACGGGCAATCGAAACCCGTTGCTGCTGACCACCAGAGAGCTGGCTCGGACGGTTCTGGGTTTTTTCACCCAGACCGAGATCAGTCAGAATCTTGACGGCTCGCGCATGCCGTTCAGATGAATCCGCACCGGCATAAATCGCAGGGACTTCGACATTGCCTGCTGCATTTAAATCGCCCAGCAGATGATAACGCTGAAAAATAAAGCCGAAATATTCACGGCGTAATTGCGCCAGTTCATCCGCTTCCAGTTCCCGGGTTTCACGGCCTTTGACCTTGTAGCTACCCGTGGTCGGTTTGTCCAGACAACCCAGAATGTTCATCAGGGTCGATTTACCGGAACCGGACTGACCGACAATCGCCACCAGTTCACCCGGATAAATCTCTAGATTCACCCCTTTTAAAATCTGGACCGTGCTTTCACCCGCAGGGAATTCACGAACCAGATTTTTCACCTCGAGGAGAGGCTGTTGTTGTGAATTCATGCTTACATTCTCATTGGGCCACGGCTATTGCCACCGCGTTTTGCTGCATCATTGGAGGTATCAGAACCATCGGCAATCACCACCTGATCACCACGTTTTAAACCTTTCAGCACTTGCGCAGTCGCGCGGTTATTCAAACCGATTAATACAGGGGTTGGTTTTGCAGTACCATCGGCTTGCAAGACACGAACCATGCCACGCTGTGCTTTACCTTGCTCAATCAGCGCAAGTTCTGCTTCAGACAGGTTTAGACGCGCTGGACGTTCACCGGCAGGGCGGTTGCCTTGAGCCGATTCAGCTTCAGAACGTGATGCCGGGCCGCCTTCACCGCGAGAACCCTCACCACGCGCTTCACCACGATTGGCACGTGGCAGACGGTTTGAACCTTGAATGGCTGCAGCAGGAATGGTCAGTACATTTTTGGCTTCATCCAGCACGATATAAACTTGCGCCGTCATATCAATACGCAATTTTCCATCTTCATTCGGGACATCGAACAATGCGTTGTAATAAACCGCAGAACTTGACGATGAGCTTGAGGTATTGCTATCGGTATTAATTGAATTGGGTGCAGGCTCAACTTGACGCAGTTTGGCGTAAATCTTTTTCTCGTTATTGCCTAAGGTAGTGAAATAAACCGTTTGACCTTCTTCAACTTTCATGACATCTGCTTCAGAAATTTCAGCTTTAATGGTCATGGTGTCCAGTTTTGCCAGTTTCACAATAGTCGGCGCACTCTGGTTGGCGTTTACAGTCTGACCTTCTTCGGTCACAATCGCCACAATCGTGCCATCCATCGGCGCCACAATCTGGGTGTAACCAAGATCTTCTTTGGCAGTCGCCAGCGTCAAACGCGACTGTTCAATCTGTGCATTGATGGCGGTGATATCCGCTTGCGCCGTTTTATAGTTCGCAAATGCCGATTCCAGCTCTGAGCGAGAAGTGGCATCCTGTGCATACATGGCTTTCTGACGGTTGTATTCAGCTTCAACTTTAGCCAAATTCGCCTGTCTTACTGCAAGTTGTGCCATCTGATTTTTAATGCTGGCTTCAGCGGTTTTTAAATCATTTTCCTGACGAACGGAGTCAATCCGCGCAATCAGCTGACCTTGCTTGACCTGATCGCCCAGTTCTACATACATTTTTCTGACCTGACCCGAAACCTGCGCCCCCACGCTGACCATCTTGGTCGCTTCCAGAATACCAGTCGCCAGTACAGAGCTTTCGATATCGCCCTGGGTGACTTCAGCCGTAATATATTGCGGAGGCTGTTCTTTGGGTTTGAGGAAGTACCACCCCGCAGCGATGAGCGCAATGGCAATCACGGCGGCCATAATCAATTTCGTCGGTTTTATTTTTGGCATGATCAATATCGGTTCAAAATCAGAGAATTGTGAACGATTATAAAAGCGAAATTAGGATAAATCGTGTATTTTTTTAAACTAATAGGAATGATTATTATTTTATTTTTCGAATTTTGACAAAGACTTAGTGAAATAGGGGCTTGCCACAGATACTGGAAATCGCCTGTAGTACCAAATGCTCCGGATTTTCATGTCCGAGTCCTTTAATTGAGGCATCAATTCTTAATAATAACTCCGGCCAGGCCAGAAAAGTCTGTGGGCTGAGACGGCGCAAGGCTTGTTGATATAACCCGACTTTGGTTTTCCAGATCCCGATTTGCAAGGCATTTTGCGGTTGTTCAAACAGCTGCATCAACAGACGCATTTCCTTGCTGAGACTCCATAAAATCAGGCTCATCGGTTCACCTGAAACGACTAGATACTGAAAAATTTTGATCGACTGGGAAAGATTACCTTGTAGCAGGGCATCGCTCAAATCATAGGTGCTATAACGTGACTGATCTTGTAAACATGCATATAAATGATCAACCTGAATGATATCGACTTCAGCAAAGGTATCGCTAACCCGCATCAGGCTGTTCTTTGCTGCAAGCAGGTTGTGCTCA
Organism: Acinetobacter lwoffii; assembly: GCF_022967985.1. GTDB lineage: Bacteria > Pseudomonadota > Gammaproteobacteria > Pseudomonadales > Moraxellaceae > Acinetobacter. The sequence continues at coordinate 160,409 of NZ_JALJVC010000003.1, forward strand.
TGATGTTGTTCCAGCCATTGCCAGGCATCATTGGCTAAACGAATGCCGAGTTTTTCAGCTTCAATACCCAGAATCTGCTGCCGGTCTTTTGGATAATTGGCCACCAGCGAAACATTCACACCATTGGCATCAATCAGCTGAAAGAAACTGGATTTCAGGCTGTTACTATCCTGTTTGGGCATCACCACCAACAGCAGGTTTTGTTCATTATGCTGCAAATAGTTTTTCAGTAACTTGATTGCGCTGGCATCCGGTTTGATATTGCCATGTACTTCAATCGCCAACTGGGTTGAAAACAGCGACAAGCTGTTCAAGGCATTAAAGACGGTTTTCCAGTCGGCGACCGAACTAATGTCATAGCGTTGACGTTCAATGTCCTGCTTTTGCCAGCTGGCCCGAAAGGCATCAATTAAATTCTGTTCCAGCAAAGGCTCTTGACCATGCAAGACCCAAGCACCGCGAGCTTCATCGACACGTTTCAGGGCTTGCAGATAATCAAGTTTCATAAAGAGGTCTTATTGAGCAGGTTGCGCTGAGGTATTTTGTTTGGCTAAGGGTAAGCGGTTCGATGAAATCTGACGCGCGATCTGCTGCGCCACATCATCAATAATGACCTGATTCAGATATTTTTGTTCCTGGTCATCGGTGTTGACCGTTTCAATATCATATTGATACGTACGTGTTGCCACGACAGTGCGTGGTTCAGTGATCGGATTGCCTTGTGCATCTTCAATCCGGAAAGTCACGTTTAAACGTAATAAGGTTTCAACCAGTTTACCGTTCAGTTCCAGACGGCGAGGAGTGTAATCCAGGACACGTAACACATAAGCTTTAGGTGCATTACTTAGCTGTACGCCTGCAGCACCGAGGTAAACTGCCAGTTTCTCTTGCAGTTCTTCAGTGTTGGGCGGTAAAGACAGGCTCATGACAGAGTAAGCAACAGGTGCGGAGCTCGGATTGGTTCCTTTCAGGTGAAAACCACAGCCGACTAAGCCTGCACTCAGACCACAAGTTAAAACAATTGCTGCTAAACGTTTGCCCAAATGCATGTGTTGCCCTCTATGCTTCCCGAAGGGGAATATTTGAAATCCTGAACTGGATTGTAAAGTCAAAGCCCGTTGGCTGGCAACGGGCTTTGTTTGGGAATTGTGAAATCCTTCATAAAGTTCCTTCTCCCTTTGGGAGAAGGTTAGGATGAGGGGTTATATATTTACCTCTCCCTAGCCCTCTCCTGAGAGGAGAAGGAACTTAAGGATTTAAACCACCAAATTCACTAATTTATTCGGTACCACAATTTCTTTCTTGGTTGGACCCGTCAAGAATTGCTGAACTTCAGGCAATGCTTTGGCTTGAGCCAAGATGTCATCTTTAGAGGCATCTACAGATACTTCTAACTTGCCACGGAGTTTACCGTTGACTTGAACCACGATGGTTTGCGTATTACGTGTCAGCGCAGACTCATCTACCGCAGGGAACAAAGTTGAATTCAATTCAATCCCAAATTCAGCCAATAAAGTCTGGCTTAAATGCGGTGCAAATGGTGCAAGTAAAGTTAACAGCGTGGTAATTGATTCACGTGCAACAGCAACGTCATTGTCATCTTGGGCTTCAAACTTGTTGTTGGCGTTTAGAAGTTCCATCAATGCAGCAATGGCAGTGTTAAATGCATGACGACGTTCGATGTCATCACCGACTTTTTGGATGGTTTCGTGTGTCTTACGACGTAGGTCTTGCGCAGCCGTAGACAGTGCCGATTTGTCGATGTTTGCAGCAGTATTCGCTTTTTCAAGGAAACCTGTTGCTAAACGCCATACACGTTTCAGGAAGCGGTTTGCACCTTCAACACCGGCATCAGACCATTCCAGTGATTGATCAGGTGGTGCTGCGAACATCATGAACACGCGTGCCGTATCTGCACCGTACTGGTCAATAATCGATTGTGGGTCGATACCGTTATTTTTCGATTTCGACATTTTTTCCTGACCACCAACCACAACTTCCTGGCCATCTTCTTTATATTTTGCAGAAAGCACACGGCCTTTTTCGTCTTTTTCAAGTTCGATATCTGCCGGGTTAAACCAGGTTTTCTTGCCAGATTCAGCTTCACGATAGAAGGTATCTGCAAGCACCATCCCTTGCGTTAACAAGTTAGTGAATGGTTCATTGCCTTGTACCACGCCTTCATCACGCATCAATTTGTGGAAGAAGCGTGCATAAAGCAAATGCAGAATCGCGTGTTCAACACCACCGATGTATTGGTTGACAGGTAACCAAGTTTGACCCGCTTCAGGTTTCACCATGCCACCCGTAAAGTCTGGAGATGCATAACGTGCATAGTACCAAGATGATTCCACGAAGGTATCTAGCGTATCTGTTTCACGACGAGCATCGCCACCACAGCTTGGGCATGACGTTTCGTAGAATTCAGGCATTTTGTTCAACGGGTTACCTGAACCATCTGGAACAACGTCAGTCGGAAGAACCACAGGAAGCTGCTCTTCAGGTACTGGCACTTGACCACATGATGGACAGTTAATCATTGGAATTGGACAACCCCAATAACGCTGACGGGAAACACCCCAGTCACGTAAACGGAATTGAACCTTAGAACTTGCCAGGCCTGTTGGTTCTAATTTGGCAAGGAATGCATCGTATGCACCCTGGAAATCTAGACCGTCAAATTCGCCTGAATTAACCAGTTTACCTTCTTTAGAGCCATACCATTCTTGCCACTCTGTCTCAGAGAACTCAGCATCATCTGCGCCTTTGGCATCAATCACTTGCTTGATGGTCAAACTATATTTATTGGCAAATTCGAAGTCACGTTCATCGTGTGATGGAACTGCCATCACCGCACCTGAACCATAAGACATCAATACATAGTTGGCGATCCAGACCGGAACTTCTTCGCCAGTCACAGGATGCTTCACAGAAAGACCGGTTGCCATGCCTTTCTTCTCGGCAGTCGCAAGATCTGCTTCTGCCACAGAACCCATACGGCATTCTTCAATGAATGCAGCCAATTCTGGGTTTGTTTCAGCCGCTTTCAGCGCCATCGGGTGTTCTGCTGCAACTGCAACATAGGTCACGCCCATCAAGGTATCGGCACGGGTAGTGAATACCGTTAAACCGTCTGCATAGATTTCTGGATTTGCTGAAGGGAAGGTGATGTCCATCCCTTGTGAGCGGCCAATCCAGTTACGCTGCATGGTCAGGACCTGTTGTGGCCAGCCATCTTTAAGCGTGTCTAGGTCGTCAAGTAACTCTTGCGCATAATCGGTAATGCGGAAGTAGTACATTGGAATATCACGTTTTTCTACCAATGCACCTGAACGCCAGCCGCGACCATTTTCAACCTGTTCGTTGGCAAGAACAGTCTGATCAACTGGATCCCAGTTCACGGTTGAAAGCTTACGGTAGATCAAGCCTTTTTTATAAAGTTGAACAAATAACCATTGTTCCCAGCGATAGTATTCAGGGGTACAGGTCGCAAATTCGCGATCCCAGTCCACTGCAAGACCGAGTTTTTTTAACTGGTCGCGCATGTAAGCAATATTTTCAAATGTCCATTTTGCTGGTGCAACCTGATGTGCAATCGCTGCGTTTTCAGCAGGTAGACCGAAAGCATCCCAACCCATTGGTTGTAGGACCGTTTCACCTTTTAAGCGATGGAAACGGCTGATCACGTCACCAATCGTATAGTTACGCACATGACCCATATGTAGCTTGCCACTTGGGTAAGGGAACATCGAGAGAATATAACGACGTGGACCTTCTACTTTGTCGGCAACTTTAAAGGCTTTGCGAGATTCCCAATCCTGTTGGACTTGAGGCTCAATCGCACTGGCTTGATATTCGGAATCAATGTGAGTAGTCATAAACGTATCAGTGAATTACGGTGAAAAAAGTCTGTTGCACAGCATAGCGCAAAATGTACCTAAAAGTGAATTTTGCGCCGGCATTTCCCGAAGAAAAAACCTGCTGTTCTATATAGAGGTGTCTTATAAAGCAACTGCACGATTTTTAGATTGCTGCAAGGCTTCGTTGGCTTCACGTTGTTGCTGGTCCTGATTCGCAGGAACTTGAGGGGCTTGTTGCTGTTGTTCTTGAGGTGTGTTCTCGGTTTGAACTTCAGTTTCAGTCGTTCTAGATGATGCTGGTGCTGAATTTTTCCAGCCATAGGTATCCACTGTGGTGGCTTTTTTCGCAGATTTCGGTGGTGGCGTCTTGGTATAATGCGTGACACCTTTCGCATCGACCCATTTATGATACTGGATCGCGGAAGCGCTGGTGCTACAGATGCTCAAAACAACTGCGCAACTCAAACTGAAGGCGGTTAAAAAAGATATTTTCATTGTTTTTGGGCCTCGGCTTGCTAGGCATGGAATACTGCAATTATTGTAGTGATATTTTCAGTAAAAATGATGGATTTTTATCTGCTTTATTCAAAGCTAACTGCTTAAATAAGCTCAATCTAGCGTATAAGAAATCAGAGACAAATCTTCGTATACAAAATTTATTGATAAACAATTTCCTTTCATTTAATAAAAATTCATTCATTTTTTTTATATAAGACATATTAAAAATTTATAAAATTAAACCATTAACCCTATGAATTTTATTGGATTAGATTAAGAAAGAAGAGAGTCAATGCATGGCTGTAAACTGATATTGCTGTAAAAAACAGCAGATCTAGGCGCTATAAACATGGATTGCCTGTTTTTTAAACTTGACTTTAAAGCCTGAAAACACAAGAATGCTGCAATAGTTTTATATGCCTTAGATCGATCACCCTTCGACTAAGTGTCATTTCATGCAGTGGGCGATTTCTCTAGCCGAGAAATTGAACAAAGCTAAGCAAAATATGTTTATCCCAACATGTTTTAGGTCTTGTATTGCTCGAACAGCAAAGAGATCAGATTTTTTTCCTATTGCTATGAAAACTATGAAGTTTGTGTGCTATAACAGTGCAGACAGTTAACAAATGAAACACTGCAAATGCCTCCCATTTGTGCAGTGAATAATATTAGGGTGAATCACGTTGGAACTTCTATCTGGTGGTGAAATGCTTGTTCGCGCATTAGCGGACGAAGGCGTTGAACATGTTTTTGGATACCCAGGCGGCGCAGTTCTTCATATTTATGATGCGCTATTTCAACAAGACAGAATCAATCATTATCTCGTACGTCACGAACAGGCTGCTGGTCACATGGCCGATGCTTACTCACGCGTGACAGGCAAGACCGGTGTTGTGCTGGTGACTTCAGGTCCGGGCGCAACCAACACGGTGACCCCAATTGCAACGGCCTATATGGACTCAATCCCGATGGTGATTTTGTCAGGTCAGGTTGCGAGTCATCTGATTGGTGAAGATGCATTTCAGGAAACCGATATGGTCGGTATTTCACGTCCTATCGTGAAACATAGCTTCCAGGTGCGTCATGCCAGCGAAATTCCTGCGATTATCAAGAAAGCCTTCTATATTGCGTCTTCAGGTCGTCCAGGTCCTGTAGTGATTGATATTCCAAAGGATGCGACCAATCCTGCAGAGAAATTTGCTTACGAATACCCAGAAAAAGTGAAGATGCGTTCGTATCAGCCACCGTTCCGTGGTCACTCAGGTCAAATTCGTAAAGCGATTGAAGAACTGATCCATGCTAAACGCCCAGTTATTTACTCAGGCGGTGGTGTGGTTCAAGGCAATGCTTCAGCACAATTGACAGAGCTTGCGCATCTATTGGGTTATCCAGTGACCAATACCTTGATGGGTCTTGGCGCATTCCCGGGTGATGATGAACAGTTCATCGGTATGTTGGGTATGCACGGTACTTATGAAGCTAACATGACCATGCACAATGCAGATGTAATTCTGTGTGTGGGTGCGCGTTTCGATGACCGTGTGACCAACAATCCTGCAAAATTCTGTCCAAATGCTAAAGTCATTCATATAGATATCGACCCAGCGACAATCTCAAAAACCATTATGGCGCACATTCCAATTGTCGGTGCTGTAGAGCCTGTACTGAATGAGATGTTGAACCAGTTGAAACAGCTTAATGTTTCTAAGCCAAATCCTGAAGCGATTGCGGCATGGTGGAAACAGATCAATGAATGGCGCAAGGTTCATGGCGGTCGTTTTGAAGCGGGTGTTGATGGCGTGATGAAGCCACAACAAGTGGTTCAGGCATTGGATAAAGTGACCAATGGCGAAGCGATCATTACTTCTGATGTCGGTCAGCATCAGATGTTTGGTGCGATGTATTACAAATACAAACGTCCACGTCAATGGATCAACTCAGGTGGTCTAGGCACCATGGGTGTAGGCTTGCCGTATGCAATGGCTGCGAAGCTTGCATACCCGGAACAGCAAGTGGTGTGTATCACCGGTGAAGCATCGATTCAGATGTGTATCCAGGAACTGTCGACCTGTAAGCAATATGGCCTGAATGTAAAAATCCTGTGCCTGAATAACCAGTCTTTAGGGATGGTGAAGCAGTGGCAAGATATGAACTATGAAGGACGTCATTCAAGTTCTTATGTAGATTCATTGCCTGATTTTGCCAAACTGATGGAAGCCTATGGTCATGTCGGTATTCAGATTAATCATGCCGATGAGCTAGAGTCGAAGCTTGCAGAAGCGATGGCGATTAACGACAAGTGCGTATTTATTAACGTTATGGTAGATCGTACCGAGCACGTTTATCCGATGTTGATTGCGGGTCAGTCGATGCAGGATATGTGGTTGGCTAAAGGGGAGCGCACGAAATGAGACATATTATCTCTGTACTCGTAGAAAACGAATCAGGCGCGCTTTCCCGTTTAGTGGGTTTGTTTTCACAGCGTGGCTACAATATCGAAACATTGAATGTTGCTCCGACTGAAGATCCAACGCTTTCACGTTTGACATTGACCACTTATGGTGATGATCACAAGATTGAGCAAATTACCAAACAGCTTAACAAGTTGGTTGAAGTGGTGAAAGTGGTTGACCTGTCTGAAGGTGCACATATTGAGCGTGAATTGATGCTGATTAAAGTCAAAGCATTGGGTTCATCGCGTGACGAAATCAAACGTACGGCAGATATTTTCCGTGGTCAGATTGTCGATGTAACACCAACGACCTATACCATTCAAATCGCGGGTACCACTGAAAAAGTGGATGCGTTTATTGATGCACTTGCAGAACACACGATTTTAGAAGTGGTTCGTTCAGGTGTATCAGGTATCGCACGCGGCGAAAAAGTACTCACCATCTAAATTTTAAGTATTTCCTCATCTGAATAAGAAGAGGGTATCAGGCAATGTAAATTTAAGGGTCATTGCCTGATTTAACGGACAAACAAGCATTTAAGCGGAGACAGCAATGCAAATTTTTTACGATAAAGACTGTGACTTATCTATCATCCAATCTAAGAAAGTAGCGATCATTGGTTACGGTTCACAAGGCCACGCGCATGCGCTTAACCTGAAAGATTCTGGTGTTGACGTAACTGTAGGTTTACGTGCGAACTCTGCTTCTTGGAAGAAAGCTGAAAATTCAGGTCTTAAAGTTGCTGAAGTTCCTGCTGCTGTAGCACAAGCTGACGTAGTGATGATTTTGACTCCAGATGAGTTCCAATCTCAACTTTACCGTGACGTAATTGAGCCAAACATCAAGCAAGGCGCGACTTTAGCATTTGCTCATGGTTTCTCGATTCTTTATAACCAAGTTGTTCCACGTGCTGACTTAGACGTAATCATGGTTGCGCCTAAAGCTCCTGGTCACACAGTACGTTCTGAATACCAACGTGGTTCAGGTGTTCCTGATCTTATCGCGATTCACCAAGATGCTTCTGGTAATGCGCGTAACGTTGCTCTTTCTTACGCTTCAGGTGTAGGTGGCGGCCGTACAGGTATCATCGAAACTTCATTCCGTGAAGAAACTGAAACTGACCTTTTTGGTGAGCAAGCAGTTCTTTGTGGTGGTGCTGTTGAATTGGTTAAAATGGGCTTCGAGACTCTTGTTGAAGCTGGCTATGCTCCAGAAATGGCGTATTTCGAATGTCTACACGAACTTAAATTGATCGTTGACTTGATGTTCGAAGGCGGTATCGCGGACATGAACTACTCAGTGTCAAACAACGCTGAATACGGCGAATATGTAACGGGTACTGAAGTAATCAACGAACAGTCTCGTGAAGCAATGCGTAATGCGCTTAAGCGTATTCAATCTGGTGAATACGCGAAGATGTTCATTCAAGAAGGTGCGTTGAACTACCCATCTATGACTGCTCGTCGTCGTCAAAACGCTGCTCACGGTATCGAAGTAACTGGTAACAAACTTCGTGCAATGATGCCTTGGATTCAAGCAAACAAAATCGTTGATAAAGAGAAAAATTAATTTCTCGAATCAATTGATTTGAATGCGAAAACCCACTTAATTTGAGTGGGTTTTTTATTTCTATGTTTACGTGCCATTAAAAAATGGGAAAGCAGTGCTTTTTCATTTTTTCATACCTTGGATTCAAACAAAAAAATCGTTGATAAAGAGAAAAACTAATCTCTTAATTGGCTGATTTGTATGCTATAAAAGCCCTGCGAAAGCGGGGTTTTTTATTGGATAAGAATAATGATTTTATATAAATATGTTGGCTTTGATGCTGGTTTAAAAATATTAGAAACAAGTACTTTAGGCTTTTCTTTGCCGCGCGATTTTAATGATCCATTTGAGGTGACGGCTTTAGCTTTAATGGGGGAAACGGTAAATGTTGGTATAGAAACGCAAGCTGTAAGAAGTCGGTTTATCAATAAATATGCAGTATTGTCTTTAACTCGAGCCCCCTTAAATCCTTTAATGTGGTCTCATTATGCAGATAGTCATAAAGGAATGGTGATCGGGATTGATACAGAGAAGGCAGGTTTAGAAAGTTTTGAAAATTATACGATTCCTGCTCAGAGAGGAGAGATGATTTATGTGAATACAGTGCCACAACATATTAATTCAATAGATGCCGTGCAATTAATGCAAATTGGAAGTAAGCATCATATATGGTGGGAATCTCATGAGAGATTACTGAAACATGCTTTTCTTTATAAGCAATTACATTGGGCTTATGAAGAAGAAGTAAGAGTTGTGAAATGCTTGGAAAGTGATCAATACCATTCTTATTATTCAAAAGATGATTACGAATTTGAGTTGGATGGAGAAAAGTGGGGAAGAAAATATATTGGATTAAGGGGAATCTTCTTAAAAAAAATTCCATCAGATGCATTTGTTGAGATATATCTTGGAGAAAATGGTTATCGTGATCAAAGAAGGCAATGTAATAATTTAATTGATAATTATAAAGTTTATAAAATCGAACAGCTAAAAGAGTTTAGTCGAAATATGATCCTAGACAAAATAATGGACAGCACGTCCCTCTAAAGATAACGTAACTTTAATCTTTGGAGATTCAAGAAATGGCTAAACGTTTTAGTCCCGAATTTAAACAGCAAGCGATTGATTATGCACTTTCAAACTCACACGAGTCTGTAGCTGCAATCGCCCAGAAATTAGGTGTGGGTTATTCAACATTAGATAAATGGATTCGTGAAACCAATCCGGCAGGTTCAAGCAAACGTCAACTTTCACCAGAACAACAGCGGATCGTGGAATTAGAGAAAGAAGTCAAACAGCTCAAGGAAGCCAATGACATCTTAAAAAAAGCGCATGTGTACTTTCTAACAGATCATGCCAAGAAAAGTACACGGTAATTCAAGATCTAGATATGAATGAAGTCACCGTATCTTCTGCCTGTAAATACCTAGGTGTCAGCACTTCAGGCTATTATGCCTGGCGAAAACGTCAAGCCAATACGGCACAGAAATATAATGACTTAAAAGCCGTATATTGGCAGCATCATGCACGATTGGGTGCACCTTCATTAGTACATGACATGCATGATTTAGGTTACAACATGAGCGAACGTACTATTGGAAGGATGCTAAAAAAGCTTGGTTTACGTAGCAGGATTGCGCGTAAATACAAGCATACGACTGATTCAACCCATCGTTTGCCTACAGCACCCAACTTGTTGGATCGCCAATTTACAGTTACTCAGCCTAATAAAGTCTGGACAACAGACATTACCTATATCCGCACTAAAGAAGGTTGGTTGTATTTATGTGTGATGCTAGATTTATTTAGCCGTCGTATCGTGGGGTGGCAAACCAGCCATCGAATAGACCGCCAGTTGGTGTGTGATACGTTTAACTATGCAATGGCTCGTCAGGGTTATCCAACTGGTGTTATGGTTCATTCGGACCAAGGCTCACAGTACTGTAGTCGTGATTTTAGAGCGCTGTTACTGAAAAATGATTGTACTCAGAGTATGTCTAGACGTGGAAACTGTTGGGATAATGCAGTGACTGAAAGCTTCTTTCATACATTAAAAGGTCATGTGGTACATGGCAGTGTGTTTTCGACTCGAAAAGAGGCGAATGCGGTCTTGTTTGATTATATTGAGATTTATTACAATCGGGTCAGAAGGCATTCTGCAAACGGCTGGTTAAGTCCAGAAGCCTTTGAACAGAAATATTTCAAGAATTTAGAGGGATCGATTGT
>NZ_JALJVC010000004.1 GCF_022967985.1 Acinetobacter lwoffii
CGCAAGGGAGAGGTTCAAAAAAAAGCGCCATCAGGCGCTTTTTTTATTTCTAGAAATTTACCGTTTCACGACGATGGAATCGATCCCGCTATTCTGCAAGGTTTGCTGTGCGATAATTGCAGCTTCTGCAGAATCATAAGGGCCTGAAACCACGCGATACCAGACTTTGCCATTTTCTACACTGCGTACCACATCGGCAGATAAACCATTGAGAATAATTTCGGCGCGGCGGGCATCGGCCTGATCTGGGTCATCAAAGCTGCGGACTTGCAGAATATAACTGGCCGGAGCGGCAACAGGCGCTTCACTGGCTTCTAAGCCAGGCTCAGTTGTGGTCGCCTCAGGTGGAGCTACTTCAGGTCGAGGCGCTTCTACAATTACTACCGTATCCTGATTTTTGTTTTCAGGGACGGCCTGTTCAGGAATAGGCGTCACTTGTTGCTGTGGTAACAGGTCATAAAAACGGTAATCTTTATTGGTATCTTCTTCTTGGACAGATTCAGCACTTGTTTGAGTTTTCGGTTTGACCGGTTCCCATGGCTTCCAGAGCATCAGTGCCATTAAAAAACTTAACACGATTAAAATGATCACGAGTGTGCCGAGCCAGGTTGGAATAAGTGGCTTTTTAGGCTTATTCGGTCTTTCAGATACACCGCGCTGCGTTTTTCCAAACACTTGGGATTTTCCTCTTATTAATCGGGACATATAGAAAAGGCATAACAGCAGTTATGCCCCTACTATCACTTCATCCTATGTGATCAGGATACAAAAGTCATCCTCTAGATCACAAATCACACAGAATTTTAATTTATCTGTATCTTCAAGCACATAGCTGAAGTTACAAAATGTCTGCTCAGCAGATAAACGGCAGTGTTTTGCTTACATGCTCGCTTCGAGCCTAGCTCTCGCCTTGCGAGCATGCAAAACAGTGTTTTGCTTACATGCTCTCAGGAGCTGACACACCTAAAAGTTCTAAACCGTTACGCAGTACCTGACGCACGTTCACTGATAACAATAAGCGTGCTTGGGTCAATTCAGCATCATCACCGAGTACTTTATTGTCGTTGTACCAGCCGTGGAACAAGGCTGCCAGCTCTTTCAGGTAATTACCGATTTGATGTGGTTCATAGCTGTTTGCAGCACGGACCAGAATTTCCGGATAGGCCGCTAGTTTGGCCAGGATTTCAGTTTCAGCATCAAGCTCCAGCTTAGCCGCCAAATTACGTGCTGCTGTAGCATCAAAGTTGACATTGGTAGACGCTGCTTTTTCTAACATACGACAGATACGGGCGTGTGCATACTGGATGTAATACACTGCATTGTCCTTGCTTTGTGACACAGCAAGATCCAGGTCAAAATCAATGTGCTGTTCAGACTTACGCATTACGTAGTAAAAACGTGCAGCATCATTGCCAACTTCTTTACGCAGATCACGCAAGGTCACAAACTGGCCTGAACGGGATGACATTTGTACCATCTCGCCGCCACGCCATAGGCTCACGAACTGAACCAGAAGAACCGTTAATTTTTTCGAGTCATAGCCCAGCGCATCAATGGCCGCTTTTACACGTGCGATATAACCGTGGTGATCTGAACCCCAGATATCGATGATATCGGTATAGCCACGTTGTAACTTGTTCAGGTGGTAAGCGATGTCAGACGCGAAGTAAGTGGTCTGACCATTACGACGTTTCACGACACGGTCTTTTTCATCACCGAATGCAGTGGATTTGAACCAGATGTTGCCATCCAGTTCATACAGGAAACCACGCTGATCTAAGGTCTGTAAGGCTTCTTCAATTTTGTCTGTCAATGATTCTTCGCTGAACCATTGATTGAAGGTTACACCAAATTCGCCTAGGTCATCTTTAATATCATCTAAGATAGCTTTAAGCGCGGCTTGCAAGAATACGCGGTAGCCTGTGCCAATTAACGCTTGTGAATTAAAGATCAAACCATCGATGTGTTTTTCTTTATCGCCAGACAATATGACTTTATTGCCATCTGCATCTAATTCAGCTGCAAACTGTACATCTTCAGGCACGTTTTTATACACGTCAGCCACAGGACGTACATAGGCGTCGCCATCCTGATCAATAATGCTTTGCGCGATTTCTTTAACGTAGTCGCCTTGGTAGGCATTTTTTGGGAACACCAGTTCCTGACCCGTTAATTCTAGGTAGCGCAGATAAGTCGAAGTCGCCAGAATGTCCATTTGACGGCCAGCATCATTGACATAGTATTCGCGATCGACTTTTGCACCGGTCGCTTCAAGCAAGTTCGCAACCGTCATGCCATACGCAGCACCACGACCATGACCTACGTGCAGGCTAGAGGTTGGGTTGGCAGACACGAATTCAACCTGAATACGTTTATCCGCATTGACCTGGGTACGACCATAAGTCGCCTGTTGTGCCTGGATTTGATCAAGGACTGCAAAGCGCTGGTCAGCATTCAGGAAGAAGTTAATAAAACCAGGACCGGCAATTTCTGCCTTGCTGATATCTGCCACTTCAGGCAGGGCAGCAAGAATTTTTTCCGCTAAATCACGTGGCTTCATACCCGCAGCTTTCGACGCGATCATGGCAATATTCGACGCAAAGTCACCATGGCTTCGGTCTTTGGTACGCGTCAAATTACTTGTATTGTTCCAGTCAGATGGGAGTACGCCTTGTGCCTGTAAAGTGTGCACTGCATGATCGAGAGCTGCTTGTATTGCCGTATTCATAATCAGTCGAAAATAGAGATCGCAGAAAAACAGCAAATATAGCAAATTTCAGGCTGTTTAGGTAAAAGCATTTCTCGGGAATAAAAAGTGGAGGATCACTTCGTCAGAAGTTTTTGACTAAAGAAAGGGAAAATCAACGGATTAATCCCGTGAAAATAAAACCAGTTTTTAGCTCAACATTTCAGATGAAAAAAACAATGCTTCACCGTACAGAATTTGGCTTATATTAGTCATCTGAAAACAGTAAAAAGAGCATGTCGTGGCTGCATCACAACGTCCGACCATTATCGGTCATATTCCTAAACTCCCTGCAAAATGGGCATTGATTATTGTGCCTTTTATCCTGTCCTGCCTGATGAGTGGCATCATTTCCATGATCAATATGCTGCGCAATCTTGGCTGGATTGATGGATTTATGGCACTCTGGTTTCATAACTGGATGATTTCTTGGGCGATTGCTTTTCCGATTGTGGTGACCTTATTGCCATTCGTACGCAAATTCACTGGGCTATTGGTCGATATGTCCGGACCTCAGCCACCCAAGTGATCATTTTTTAAATCTTAAATTTGATCTGGCTGGAGTCAATTCTTGGATATTTTAAAAGTCGGGATGTATGGGACGAATAGCGTCATCTTTAAATTAAATGCTCTACCGCCGCCCGGATAATCCCAAGTACCAGACCGATACAGGCACCGACCACGACTCCATTGACCCGGATCATATGCAGGTCGCCGCCGACTTCATTTTCAATCTTGTCGATCATCTCGCTTGAATCCCATTCGTGAATGCGCTCGCTGATAAAACGAATCACTTTTTCACTATACTGGTCACTCAGGTCAACCGCGATTCCGCTGAGACGTTTATTCAGCAGCTCACGTACCGAGGCATTCGAGATAATATTTTCTCCGACCTGCTGGATGGCAATTCTAAGATTTTCCGCAATCCCCGAATCCGGTTTTTGCAAGTCAGCCTTGATCGCATCACATAAAATCACCACCGCACCGCTGATAAAATTCAGCACTTGTGGGCTATCCAGTAAGGCATCTTTGGTTTCATTCAGACGCTGGCTGGCTTCACTGTCATTATCCGCCAGCTGTAACATCCAGCTATGTCCCATGCTCTCAATTTTAAGTCGCCATGGATGATCTGGATCGGCCAGCATGGCTTCAACGCGCCCGATCACGGAATCAATACTGCGTTGCTGCACGTCAATCCCGATCCAGCTGGCGCCTTTGGCCAGTTTCCACACGCCCATTTCCTTAAACAGGTTGCGGGTCAGCTCGCGGGTTTGTTCCGGATGCGAGGTCATCCAGGCATGCACCACATCCAGTCCTCGCTGTAGCACATCCTGATGGAAATCATTGTCCAGAACGGCATGCAGCATTTCACTGGCCAGAGTATTGATCTGGGTATTTTTGACCCATTGCACGCTGTTGCTCTGGATAAATCCGGCAATCTGTTCCTGTCCCACAAATTCAAAGATTTTAGGCACCGTCTGTTGAATGACCTGAGTCACTTGGGCATTGTTTTGTGGATTGGCCAGCCAGCGTCCTGCAGCCAGACTCAGGTCGGTACTGTCCAGACTGCGCTGTACAATTTGCGGAGAAAGAAAATTTTCCTGCACAAAACGGCCCATCGACTCTGCAATACGGGCCTTGTTACGTGGAATGATTTCGGTATGGTCACGTAAAAACTTGGGAATAGGCAATCTGCCAAAAGGGTTACGAAACAGTACGGTAATCGCATACCAATCCGCCAGACCACCGACCACACCCGCTTCTGCCGAGAGCATCAGAATATGAATGAGCCAGACATATTCGGGTAGCAGTTTGGCTGCAACCATCAATGCCAACCAGATCAGTACGGCGACCACCAGGGCGATGGTCGCGAAACGTTTACTGCGTTGTAAGCTCGGGGAGATACGCTCTGTCTGCATAGATCATCCTGTCAGGAGGGATTGGCCGGTTGCGGTTGCAGCACTGCACCGGATGGACTTAAACCATATTTAGCCCCAAGTGACTGTAAAATCAAGCGGGCATCAAAGGCATCTTGAGGCGCCTGATTGGCCTTGAAGCATTCAATGGTATAAGCCACCTGGGCAGGATCCAGAGTCACGGTATAAGGACGGTCATAGAATGGGTCTGGCCAGAATCCCGGATATCGGCGGTAATACCCGTAAGGATAAAAGCTTGGCGCCGGATAGACGATGGCTTGCCGTGGAGGTTGCTGGGTGCGGTTACTTGGATCATTCAGTACCCTGAAGAATTGAAAACCATTTTGTACGGTAGTCTGTGCGGCTTTGAGCAGGGTAATTTCTTCAGCTGTGCCAAAGCTCATATTGGGACGGGCCTGAAAGCTGATACGGTAAGTGTTGCTATTGAGGGGAGTGGTACTGTAGCGACCTAACTGATCAAATGTTAAGGGCTTTGAGGGTGTGGTTGCACAGCCAGTCAGGCTGATGGCAGCAATCATACTCAATCCCAGTAGCATGTTTTTCATGTTCGATCTCCTGATGCAATGATCCAGTTCAGACAGCCGGTCTTAAAAAATCTTAAAAACTGCTATCGGGCTGGGTCAGGAAAGTAAGTTCTTCATTGGTCGATTCACGACCCAGGATTTGGTTCCGATGCGGGTAACGTCCAAAGCGGTCAATAATGACTTTATGCTTTTTCTCGAATTCCAGATTGGTCGGATTGCCCAGACGCTGAAACAGTTTTAAGGCGAATTCATGAATCAGTTTGGATTCGCTGTGCATAAATGGCATATACAGAAAGGCACGCTGTTCCGGACTGAGCTGTTGATCTAGATTCAGGCTGATGGTTTCCTGAGCCAAGGCCAGTGCCAGACTGTCTTGGGCAAAAGCTTGGGGAGAATCACGGAATAAATTTCGTGAAAATTGATCTAGCACAATAATTTCGGCCAGCCGACCTTCTGCTGTTTTACGCCAGCCCCAAAGTTCAGCCCGGGCTGCCTGCTGATGGGTGCTCATGAACTGCTGCGCAATACTTTGGTCGAATTCATGACTTTGGCTAAACCATAAGGGCTGGCTGTCCGCATGAAACCAGAAGTCTAAAATATCTTGATAATTCATAATATTTACAATTCATTAGCATCTATTTGTTAATAAAATCACAAATTTTCCATGTCTTATAGAGGAAGTTTGTGTTAAAAATTTGCCAAATTAAAAATCAATAGTTTGCCTGAAAACTAGGCAGCCTGTCATGTGCCGGCACGAAATCACGTTATACTGATTAAACCGATGATTTTAATTTAATAATTTAGCCCCCTTAAGCGAGATTGTAATGAGTCAACCTGAATCGACTTCCCAAAATGTGTTACCGACCTGGGTCGAGTCGTCACTCATCAAAGGCATGCTGCGTGGTATCGAGCGTGAAAGCTTACGTATGCAAAGTGATGGTTTCCTGTCACAGGCAGCGCATCCTCGTGCCTTGGGTTCAGCCTTGACTCATCCACATATCACCACGGACTATTCTGAAGCATTGATGGAGTTTATTACTCCGCCACAAGACAGTATTAAAAAGGCGCTGGACTATCTCAGCGATATTCATGCAATTGTACATCGCCATCTGGAAAATGATGAAAAGCTCTGGCCTTTGTCGATGCCGTGTATGCTGGACAGCCGCGATGACAGTATTCCGCTGGCACAGTATGGCAGCTCGAATATCGGTTTATTTAAAACCTTGTATCGTCATGGTCTA
This sequence comes from Acinetobacter lwoffii, assembly GCF_022967985.1. Lineage (GTDB taxonomy): Bacteria > Pseudomonadota > Gammaproteobacteria > Pseudomonadales > Moraxellaceae > Acinetobacter. The sequence continues at coordinate 6,449 of NZ_JALJVC010000004.1, forward strand.
GGTGTGCGTTATGGCCGCCGTATGCAGACGATTTCAGGTGTGCATTACAACCTGTCTTTCCCGGATCATCTGTTCGAGGCCTTGCAACAGCAGGAACAGGACGAGGCGCTGCAAGCATTGAGCTTGCAGGATTATCGCAGTCATCGCTATATGGGCCTGATCCGTAACTTTATTCGTCTGACCCCACTGGTGATGTTCCTGATCGGGGCCAGTCCGGCGGTCTGCCAGTGCTTTATGACTGGCCGTGATCATTTCTTGCTGCCATTGGTCAAAGGTACCTTGTATTCGCCTTATGCGACTGCACTGCGTATGGGACGTTTTGGCTATCAAAACTCTGCGCAGAAACAGCTCGGTATTCATTACAATAATTTGCAGGACTATCTGGACGGACTGCAAAAAGCCGTCAAAACGCCGTATAAACCGTTTAGTCGTCTGGGACTAGATGATGCCAATGGTCAGCCGATCCAGATCAATGATCATGTGCTACAAATCGAAAATGAATATTACAGTCTGGTGCGCCCGAAACAGGTGCCACTCGCGGGTGAAACCCCGTCGCAGGCACTGGAAAATCGTGGGATTGCCTATGTCGAGTTACGTGCCGTCGATGTCAATCCCTATAGCCCGATTGGGATTAATGAAGATACGGCCGGCTTCCTCGAAGTGGTAGCTTTGTACTGTTTATTGCAGGACAGTCCGGCGCTCCTCAGCGATGAACAGGATATCATTGAGCAGAATCAGGCCGAGGTCGTGAATCGTGGCCGTGCGCCAAATGCGGCAATTATGGAAAATGGTCAGTCTTATCCGATTGAAGACTGGTGTGCCATGCATTTACAACGTATGCATCCTCTGGCCAAGCTGTTAAATTCGGCCTATGACACCACCTTATATACTGATGCTCTAAAAACCATGATGATCCGGGTTGATGAAGTCGATGCCACCTTGTCTGCCCTAGTGGTCGGGGATACGCGTGAACAGGGCAGTATGTGGCATTTTGGCCAACATCTGGCCCAGCAACACAGCAGTGTCTATGAAGCGCATCAGCTCAGTCCGGAAACACTGGCTTATTTTGAAGAAATGTCACAAAAGTCATTGCAGCAACAACAGCAACTCGAGCAAGATAGCAGCGTCAGTTTTGCTGATTATTTAGCCCAATATCGATAAAAAAATAAGAGGATTCACCATGCAATGGGGTTATCGCTTCGTGAGTGGTATGTTGTTTCTGGCTGCTGTCATCGGCATGGCATTTGCCTTATATCTTGAGCATGTACAAGGTCTGGCGCCTTGTCCGCTCTGTGTGTTTCAGCGTGTTGGATTAATCGGACTCGGGATCATCTCACTGATCGCATTCCTGCATAATCCTGCATCCAATCTCATGAAGCGGCTATATGCCTTGCTGGGTTCGCTCAGTATTTTGTGGGCTGTGGGCGTGGCTGCACGTCATGTCTGGCTACAGAACCTGCCACCGGATCAGGTGCCGAGCTGTGGTCCCGGTCTGGAATACTGGCTGGAAACCCTGCCGATGCAGTCTGTACTGCAACAGGTCTTAAATGGTTCAGGGGAATGTGCCGCGATTGACTGGACCTTCTTGGGTCAATCCTTGCCTGTCTGGTCTTTGATCTTTTTCAGTATTTTATTGCTGATTAGCCTGTGGCAACTACTGCGTAAATATAAAAAGGCACCGGTTAAACGACTCAGAGATAAATATTAATTCCGTATTTAATAAAAAAGCCCTCAATCGAGGGCTTTTTTATTTGCTTCAGTTTAGGTCAGGGCTATGCCTTCCAGACTGTCCAGATCCATCACATATTCATGAATCTGATCAAAGGCTTCATCTTCTACACTTGGATAGAACCAGCGCGCCACCTGCTCGGCCACTAGCGGATGATACTGAATTTCAAAATGGTTCAGGCCGTAAAAAATCGCCTTGTTTGCATCGGGGACTTTGAGCTGGAAACGCGGATTGGGATGCTCGCCCAAAGCACTTTTAATACTGACCAGATAATCACCAATTACATGTAAGGTCTTGTTTTTTCGGTTTTCAAACTCGATGGTACCGGCGACCAGATAGGTATCGATATGCGAGGGAATTGGGGCAGGTTTACGGTGATCATCCATAAAGCCGATCCGTAGCGGATTATGCTCCCAGTCATCATCCCGGACGCTGCCATGGCGTAAATCCAGAATACCGTTACTGCGAATATTGACCAGATGGCCAAGCAACCGGATCAGTGGAAAATGTCCGAGTTTGTCCTGCAAGCTAAAACCAAAACGTTCCAGTACCGCACCATGATGCGGTGAACCCATACAGACCAGATTCTCCACCATGTTGACCCAGCTATACACATTCTGCTTGCCATAGAACAGTGCGCTGCGTGACACCAGTCCACCCATGCTATGGCCGATCAGGTCAATACTGGTAATTCTAGGATTGCGAACAACCAGATCCTGTAAGGTATTCGCCAGACTGCGACCATTGGCAGAAATCCGGCGTCCAGTATTGTAATTCAGGTAGAGCATGGTATTGCGGTCGCGCTGCGCCAGTAATTTTGCCCCAATGCCTTCATATTTGCGATTTGACCAGTCGAGATGGTTCATGCATAAGCCATGTACAAACAAAGTAATACGACCGCTTAGCTCACCTTTTTGCAGCGAGCCATAATGGTCATAGATCACCATCGGCAGGGCTAGAGGGTTTTGATATTTCAGCAGATAATCCCCGATAATGCCATTTAAGACACTGACCAGAAAATGCAAGGAAGGTGTCAGCGGTTTATTATGCAGTTTAGGAAAGCGTTCAATAATCTGGCGCAAAGCAGGGGCAATCAGGGTATTGCCGTAATGAAATAGCATGTCATAAGACATTTGATAGAGCCGCACAATCGACGGAATATTCTGAATTTTTTCAGAATTATTTTCACTTAAACCGAAAATACTCATTAAAATTTCGCGTTGAATACTCTTGATCAGCTCCTGGATCACATCGTTAAAGCGCATCGTCACCAGCTGCGCCAGACCTTCCAGTACATCGGCCTGACTCGGCGGGGTCCGATCCCATCGACAATAGGTTTCATGTAACGGTGTCAAACTTGGCATCTGATCCTGTCCTTTCAATGAGCCGCATGTGGTGCCATCTTTCTTTTTAAAGAACTTCGCGGTATAAATTCTTTTTCTTGTTGAGTTTCCTGATTTTGAGGGCCTCAGCTTAAAATAACGAGAATGAGAGAAGATTTTGAGCTTTTTTGTCAGACAATTTAAGCAATTAACTGGTCTTATAACGTAGTGTACTTCACATTATTTAAATTAAATTTTGATGATTGATGGGTTTTTTGTTGGTAGTTCATGAATATCATTTATTTGCATGGTTTTAAGAGTAATTCGAACTCGATCAAGGGGAAATTGCTGCAACATTACTGTGCAAAGTATCCTGAAATTCAGGTACATTTACCCGATTTAAACATGTCACCGAAGGCTGCCATTGCGTATGTTTCTGGCCTGATTGAATCGATGCATGATGTGGCGTTACTGGGCAGCAGTCTCGGCGGATTTTATGCGACACATCTGGTCGCACAGCATGCTGTGCCTGCTGTACTGATCAATCCGGCAATGCGACCATGGCAACTGTTTCGTGAACTGTTTGACGAGCAACTGCCTTATCAAGTCCATCCGAACTGGTGTCTGGATGAGGCAGATCTGTTACAACTGCAGCAATTGGCCCTGCCTGTTGCACAAGATGCAGACAAAATACTGGTTCTGCTGCAACAAGGCGATGAAGTTTTGGATTATCGTGAAGCACATCGTTATTATAGTGCTGCGCATCCCCCTGCAATGCTGATGACTGAAGCGCATGGCAGTCACGGGATGGATGATTTTGCGGAAAAAATTCCGTTCGTCTTACAGTTTTTATTGGACTGCATAAAAAAGGAAACCGAATAACGTGTCTCAATATACGGCTCAATCTCTTGAAGTTTTATCTGGTTTGGATCCGGTCCGTCGTCGTCCGGGCATGTATACCGATACTTCTCGTCCCAACCATTTGGCACAGGAAGTGATTGATAATGCTGTCGATGAGGCACTGGCAGGGCATGCCAACAAGATTACCGTCACGGTCTATAAAGATGGTTCTTTATCAGTCGAAGACAATGGCCGTGGTATGCCGGTGGATATTCACCCTGAATATGGCCAGAGCGGTATTGAAATTATCATGACCAAACTGCATGCCGGCGGTAAGTTCAGCACCGATAATTACCAGTTTTCCGGTGGTTTGCATGGCGTCGGGATTTCAGTGGTCAATGCGCTTTCGACCCGTGTAGAGGTCGAAGTTCAGCGTCAGGGTAACCTGTACAGAATGGCCTTTGAAAATGGCGAACCGGTTGCACCGCTTGAAGTGCTGGCAGGTAAGGCACCGAAACGGGTATCAGGAACTACGGTACAATTCTGGCCTGAAGCCAAATATTTTGATTCGCCTAAATTTGCCCTCAAAGCGTTAAAACATAATCTCAAAGCCAAAGCTGTTTTGGCGGCGGGTTTACAGATCAATTATGTTGATCAGATCAATGATGAAAAAATCACCTGGCAATTTGAAAATGGTCTAGTCGACTATTTAATGGATGAGTTGGAAGACCGTGAAATTATTCCGGCACCAGCTTTTGTCGCCACAGGTGACGCAGAGCGCGCCAGCGCAGAATTTGCGATTTGCTGGAATGTTGAAGGTGGTGAAAGCGTCCAGGAATCTTATGTCAACCTGATTCCAACCGCACAAGGTGGAACCCATGTGAATGGTCTGCGTTCAGGTGTCACCGATGCGATGCGCGAGTTCTGTGAACTGCGTAATTTGCTGCCGCGGAATATGAAACTCTCTGCCGAAGATGTCTGGGACGGCGTCAACTATATCCTGTCGCTGAAATTTCAGGAGCCGCAGTTCTCGGGTCAGACTAAAGAACGTCTGTCGAGCCGTGAAGCAGCAGGGATTGTGCAGAATATTGCCAAAGATGCCTTTGCATTATGGTTGAACCAGAATTCTGACATCGCCATGCAACTGGCAGAAATGGCCATTTCCAAAGCCGGTCGCCGTCTCAAAGCAGCGAAAAAAGTAGAACGTAAGAAAATTGTCGCGGGTCCAACCTTGCCGGGGAAACTGTCGGACTGTGTAGGCCATGATCTGGATCAGTCAGAACTGTTTATTGTGGAAGGGGATTCTGCGGGTGGTTCGGCCAAGCAGGCGCGTGATAAGAACTTCCAGGCGATTATGCCAATTCGTGGAAAAATCCTGAATACTTGGGAAGTCTCTTCTGACGAAGTTCTAGCATCGCAGGAAGTACACAATATTGCGATTGCCATTGGCGTTGATCCGGGTTCGGATGACTTGTCTGAACTGCGTTATGGCAAGGTCTGTATCCTGGCGGATGCCGACTCGGATGGTTTGCATATCGCGACTTTGCTGTGTGCCTTGTTTGTGAAGCATTTCCCGACTCTGGTAGAAGAGGGGCATTTGTATGTCGCAATGCCACCATTATTCCGTATTGATGACAACAAAGATGTGCACTACGCTTTGGATGAAGATGAGCTGAATAGCATCCTGAAAAAATGCAAAACCAAGAATCCGCAAATTACCCGATTCAAGGGGCTGGGCGAGATGAATGCCAGCCAGTTACGTGAAACCACACTTGATCCAAACACGCGCCGTCTGGTGCAACTGGATCTGGATGATGCTCATCATACTGCAGGTTTATTGGATAAACTTTTGGCGAAAAAACGTGCCAGTGACCGTAAAGACTGGTTAGAACAAAAAGGTAATCTGGCAGATTTGGTGGTTTAAACTATCGAATTTAAGCAATAAAAAATCCCGCAAGCGCGGGATTTTTTTGTTTTAAAACAGTGCAAAAATTACTCAAGATGCTGCACTTTATTTGTACATCATCTTCTATCTCACTTCTGCTATGTTTTCATTGCTCTTTGCGCGACCTACTTAGAGTTAAGCTCGGATACAGCATTTAAATACAGGTTTAATTCTTTTTAGTATTACTAAATTCATGATTCATAATATAAATGATGAAATCTGTTAAATTAAAAATTTTTATTTTTTGAAGCCTTGGCACAGAAATTGAATCACTCCATCCAGATGTACAACAAGACAAGCATGAAAAATGCACCATTATAAAGTTTGGAGAAAAATCTGATGTTCCAACGCAATTTATTTTCAAAAAGTATTTTAGCCGCAACCATGGCAGGGGCTGTTGCATTAACGGGGTGTTCAAAATCTGCTGAAAAAGCAGAAGCCCCGGGCGCAGAAAGCAAAGTCGCAGACAGCGGCGACACGATTAAAGTCGGGATCCTGCATTCATTGTCAGGCACGATGGCAATTTCTGAGACCTCACTGAAAGATACGGCCTTAATGGCGATTAAGGAAATCAATGATAATGGTGGGGTACTGGGTAAAAAACTGGAACCTGTGGTGGTCGATCCAGCATCTGACTGGCCACTGTTTGCAGAGCAAGCACGTCAGCTGATTACCCAAGACAAAGTCGCGGTAATTTTCGGTGCATGGACGTCGGTGTCACGTAAATCTGTCTTACCAGTGGTTGAAGAGCTGAATGGCTTATTGTTCTATCCCGTACAGTACGAAGGCCAGGAACAATCCAAAAATATTTTTTATACCGGTGCTGCGCCTAACCAGCAAGCCATTCCAGCCGTGGAATACTTGATGAGTGAAGAGGGCGGTAAAGCGGAGCGTTTTGTTCTGCTCGGTACAGACTATGTTTACCCACGTACCACCAACCAGATTTTACGTGCTTTTTTAAAGTCTAAAGGCGTGGCTGATGCGGACATCATGGAAGAGTACACGCCATTTGGTCATAGCAACTATCAAACCATTGTCGGCAATGTGAAAAAATTCGCAGCTGGTAAAAAGACTGCGGTGATCTCGACCATCAATGGCGACTCGAATGTGCCGTTCTATCGTGAATTGGGTAATCAGGGCATTAAAGCCTCTGATATTCCCGTCATGGCGTTCTCGGTGGGTGAAGAAGAACTGCGTGGTATTGACACCAAGCCATTGGTCGGTCATTTGGCGTCATGGAACTATTTCATGTCAGTGAAGAATCCGGTCAATACAGAATTTACCAACAAAATGAAGCAGTATGCAGTGGAATTCAAACTGCCGAATGCAGACAAGCTCGTGACCAATGACCCAATGGAAGCAACTTATGTCGGGATTAACATGTGGAAGCAAGCCGTTGAAAAAGCAGGTTCTACAGAGGTCGATAAAGTCCGTGAAGCGATGGCAGGTCAGGAATTCAAAGCCCCATCCGGCTATACCTTAAAAATGGATGCGACGAATCACCACTTACACAAGCCAGTCATGATTGGTCAGATTCGTGGCGATGGACAGTTTGATGTGGTCTATAAAACGCCACAAGCCATCCAGGCACAGCCTTGGAGCCCGTACATTCCGAAATAACAGCTATCTTTTGCCTGCCACAGCCGTGGCAGGTGTCCTCTGATTTTTTTCTTACTCTCCACGGAAAATTTCCAATGGAATAGGGGTGAATATAATGAATATTCGCGTGAATATCGCCGCTATTTTTCTGGTATTTGTACAGGTTATTTGTGTGCAACTGGTATCAGCAGAACAATCCTCAAATAGCACTGCATTGACTGCAGCAATACAACAAGATGCAATCCAGCAATTTGTGCAAGGTGATTTTGCCCAGCGCCGTGCTTTACTGAAGCAATGGCCGGGCAGTATCGAACAGCTAGATCAGCTTGCAGAATATGTTGAAAACGACCAGCTTTATAGCGATTCTCAAGGACAAACCTATATTTTAGAAGCCGATGATCAGTTGCTCAGTTATCCAAGTTTAGATGCTGTTGCAGATTGGCCAAGCGACCTTGCACAAGTCACTTTGGTGAATACCTTGCGTAAAGCATTGACCTTTGGTTTGGCACAAAGCAAGTTGAAGTCGGATGATGCCTCTGAGCGTTTAGAAGCGATTGATATTTATGAAAGCAATCTTGCGGAACTTGATATAGCACATATCAATGCGCTGTATTTAAAAGAACAAAACAATAAAGTCAAAGCCCGTTTGGCACAACTGAAAGCGCGTCTGGATTATGAAAACTCAGATGTGCTCGTCAAAATTCAAGCCGCAAAAATTTTACAAGATTCTAATCGTCCTGATGTCTTGGCGATGATCGACAATGAGTTGTCACAGCCGAATATCCATTCTGAGCTGAAAGCGGCTTTGCTTGAAGCGAAAAACAGTATTAAAACCCGTATTCAAGCCAGTGAATGGACAGGACATTTATTTTCAGGTTTAAGTACCGCCAGTATTTTGTTGCTTGCTGCACTCGGTTTAGCCATTACTTATGGTTTGCTCGGTGTCATCAATATGGCGCATGGTGAGCTCATTATGATTGGCGCCTATACTACTTATGTGGTGCAAAGTCTGTTTAAAAGCTATTTGGGTAGCTATGTCGAGTGGTACTTAATCGCCGCTATTCCTGCGGCATTCTTGGTGAGTGGACTGATCGGTATGTTGATTGAACGTACCGTGATTCGTCCATTATACGGTCGTCAACTTGAAACCTTGCTTGCAACCTTTGGGGTCAGCCTGATTCTGATGCAATTGGTACGCATGACTTTTGGTGCGCAAAATGTCGAAGTTTCTAACATTTCCTGGCTGTCAGGCGGGATCTCGATTACTCCAAGCTTGATGCTGCCCTATAACCGTATTGCGATTATTGTCTTTACTATTGCAGTGCTTTTGTTGTTGGTTTACCTACTGAATAAAACCCGTTTTGGCTTGTTTGTACGTGCGGTGACGCAAAACCGTCAAATGGCGCGAGCAGTCGGTATTCGTTCAAGCCGTATCGACATGATGGCCTTTGGTTTAGGTTCAGGTCTTGCAGGACTAGCCGGATGTGCTTTGGCACAAGTCGGTAACGTCGGGCCGGATTTAGGGCAAAACTATATTATTGATGCCTTCTTGGTTGTAGTAGTCGGTGGTGTAGGTCAGGTGTGGGGTGCAGTCCTTGCAGCGCTTGGTCTGGGTATTAGCGGTACAGCCTTGGAAATTGGCATTGGTGCGGTACTGGCAAAAATTATTCTCTTGGTGCTTGTGATTTTGTTTATTCAGAAACGTCCACAAGGTTTGTTTGCCATCAAAGGCCGTTTTGTGGAGTAAGCACATGAAGATCACACAATTATTATCCGACAAACCGCATAGTGGCATTGCGATTGCCGTGTGCTTTGCCATTTTATTGGCATTGCCATGGTTACACCTGTTACCTGCCGATTCAACCCTGCATTTATCTGCGTATTGGGTCACCCTGATTGGCAAAATCATGTGCTTGGCCTTGGTCGCTTTGGCACTCGATTTGGTGTGGGGTTATGCCGGCATTTTAAGTTTGGGGCATGGTTTGTACTTTGCCCTTGGCGGTTATGCCTTTGGCATGTACCTGATGCGCCAGTCTGCAGGGGATGGTATTCCTGACTTTATGCGCTTCCTGAGTTGGACGGAAGTGCCATGGTTTTGGGTGGGGACTGAATACTTCCTTTGGTCACTTGCCCTTGTGGTGTTAGTACCGGGCATCATTGCCTTTATTTTTGGTTTCTTTGCCTTCCGCTCGAAAATTAAAGGCGTGTATTTCTCGATTATTACCCAAGCCATGACTTTTGCCGCTGCATTACTGTTCTTCCGTAATGAGACCGGCTTTGGTGGCAACAATGGCTTTACCGGTTTTAAAACTATTTTAGGTATGGATATTACTTCCGCATCGATGCGGGCAAGCCTGTGCTTTATCACGGCGTTGGTGTTGTTGCTGTGCTTTATCGGGTTACGTCATTTGATGAATAAACCTTATGGCCGTGTGTTGGGGGCGATTCGTGACAGCGAAAATCGTCTGCAATATTTGGGCTATCGCACGCTTTGGTACAAGCTCTCTGCTTGGGTGCTTTCTGCGGTTATTGCAGGGATTGCAGGCGCGCTGTATGTGCCGCAAGCAGGCATTATTAATCCAAGTGAAATGAACCCGGTGAACTCGATTGAAATGGCAGTTTGGGTGGCAGCGGGTGGACGTGGCACACTGATTGGCCCACTAATTGGTGCAGGCATCATTAACGGGGTAAAAACCTATTTTACTTCGGCTTATCCTGAAGCATGGCTGTTGATTTTGGGTGCGTTATTTATTGTGGTGACCATCTTTCTGCCAAAAGGCATTATTGGTCTGTTTGACCGTTTTAAAAAGGAGCGTAGCGAATGAGCGAGATCCTACAACCGCATGGTGGTCATGCTTCTGAAGGCTATGGTCGCCCAAAAGAACAAGGCGCGGACTTTACCCATGGCATTGCATTGTATCTGGAAAAAGTCAGTGTCTGGTTTGATGCCTTTCGTGCCCTAAATGATTTATCGCTGTATATCGAAGAAGGGGAATTACGCTGCATCATTGGACCGAACGGGGCGGGGAAAACCACCCTCATGGATGTGATTACCGGTAAAACGCGACCAACCGAAGGCACAGCATTTTTTGGGCAAAACTACGATTTAGCCAAAATGAGCACTGAACAAATTGCCGAAGCAGGCATTGGGCGTAAGTTCCAAAAACCGACCGTGTTTGAAAATTTCACCGTCATGGAAAATCTGTTACTTGCTGCACCCAAAGACAAACGGGTGAAAAAGAGTTTCTTTAGCAAACTCGATCCCGATGCACAAAATGCTTTGGATGAATCATTGACGCAGATTCGTCTGCAAGAGTTCATTAATAAACCTGCTGGCTTGCTGTCACATGGTCAAAAGCAATGGTTAGAAATCGGCATGTTGCTGATGCAACGTCCAAAACTGATTTTGCTTGATGAACCTGTAGCAGGCATGACCGATGCCGAAACCGAACGCACGGCGGAGCTGTGTTTAGAACTCAAGAAAAATCACACCCTCGTTGTGGTCGAGCATGACATGAGCTTCATTGACACCATTAGTGAAAAAGTCACGGTACTGGCGCAAGGGGCAATTTTGGCAGAAGGCACATTGGCAGAAGTACAAGCCAATGAAGATGTCATTGAAAAGTATTTAGGGCGTTAAGGAGCTTGCGATGTTAGAAGTCAAAGACGTCAATCAATTTTATGGTGGCAGTCATATTTTACGTGATGTGTCGTTGACTGCACCTGTGGGTGAATGTTCGGTGGTGCTTGGACGCAATGGGGTGGGGAAAACCACGCTCCTTAAATGTCTGATGGGTATTTTACCGATTAAATCCGGACAGATTTTGCTGGATGGTAAAGACATATCCAAGCTCGGTCCTGAACAGCGTGTACGTGAAGGTTTGGCTTATGTGCCACAAGGTCGAGATATTTTTTCAACGCTGACGGTGGAGGAAAACATTCTCATTGGTATGGCGAAATTTAAAGGAGCAAAGACACGCAAAGTGCCTGAGCATTTGTATGAAATTTTCCCTGTCTTGGAGGAAATGAAGCACCGCCGTGGAGGAGATTTGTCCGGTGGGCAGCAGCAGCAGCTTGCCATTGCACGTGCACTTGCTTCTGAACCGCATGTGCTGATTTTGGATGAACCGACTGAAGGCATTCAACCATCCATTATTAAAGACATTGGCCGGGTCATTCGTAAACTGGCGGATGGTGGTGAGATGGCGATTGTGCTGGTTGAGCAGTTTTATGACTTTGCTGAAGAACTTGCCGATGGTTATACCGTGATGGCACGTGGGCAGGTTGTGGCGCAAGGTGTGGGCAGTGAAATGCCGGAGAAGGGAATTCGGGAGTTGGTGGCGATTTAATGCTTTTAGCTCCTTCTCTTATGGGAGAAGGCGGGGGATGAGGGCTTATCTTTATTTACCTCTCCCTAACCCTCTCCTAGAAGGAGAGGGAAAAAGCCCCCCTGAGCAAGATATAAGCACTGCTTTATATCGAAGCGTAAGAAAGGGAGGTTTGGAGGGATTAGATTTTAAATCTCCTCTTACGAAGCAGAGCTTCTCATCTCTTAAAGAGAGAGGGGAATTTTCTTTTTGGAATAATGGAGGGATTAGATTTCTGTATTTTCATCCCAAAGGAAGTACATACCAAATTTTCCAGTTCTAAATTCACCGCCTATCGCTTTGCCCGTATCAGCCATATTTCCCCTATAATATTTTGAATATTATGTTTGTTATAGGGTAATAAGATATCGCTGAATCAGCAATCACTCAACCTTTAAATACATGCCATCCGCCGAGACATTATGGCCAAAACCGCAAGACATTGGATTGTTGCTATTCACTACAATCTGTTGTCCAATTTGAGCGTTAAACTGAAATTTCAAATCAATTTTGCAATTTTCTACGCTGTAATTGGCCTGAGCTTTATTCAGCGACATACGGGTTAAAAATTCTCCCATATTTGGTCCATAAATCAGACTGCGTAAACCCATATAGAGTCCATTAAACTCAATCTGGTAGGCATTAGAAGCTGGTTTAACTTCCATCGTATTCCACTGACCAAAACCTGCATAGCGGACATATTTTCCTGCAAAATTCTTCGGTTTTTCTGGTGCAGGTAACTGTTTTAGATTGAACTGGCTGGCTTTAGTATTCGGAAAAACGGAAAACCAGGCGCGTGCCCATTGCGGCTTTCCAAGCTTGGCATAACTTAAGCCAACATTATTAAATGCCGTGGTGATATCACGCTCAGAAAAAGCTGTAACGCCGTCTTCTACATTCATCGCACAAAAAGATGACCAAGCGGCTTGTTGCTCAAATTGCGCTATAGCCTTTTGATATTGTTTTTGGTCGTAGAATTTCTTGCCATTATTTGCATAGCTTTGCACTTTGCTACAGCCTGAACGGAGCTCTTTTTCAAAATATGAATCAGCAAAAGTGAGCATACTTAAACTTAAAAGACCAATAGACAATAGAGATTTATACATGGTGTTATTCAGTATGATTTTTAGCTGAATAAAACATAGCCGCTCGTATAAGTAAATAGAACTTGTGCTTATTAAACTGGATAACAACCAAATATCGTGATGGCCAAGTATTAAAAAGCTGAAGAGTAGTGTCCAGAAAGCAGTTCTGAAATAGTTTTAAACTAAGAATGAATCAAGCTTGATCCAGATTGAGTTGTAAGAGTACCAAATCACGCCATTGCCCAAACTTCTGTCCGACTTGCGGCATATAGGCAGTTTGAACGAAGCCCAGTTTTTCATGCAGACGAATCGATGAGTTGTTTTCAGAATCAATCGCCGCGACCATGATATGCAGTTTCTGTACTTGAGCCTGTTCAATTAAATATTGCAATAATTTAGAACCCAAACCTTGCCCTGCATAATCTGGATTTAAAAAGATGGAATGTTCTACCGTCTGTTGAAAGCCCTGAATACTACGAAACTGATCATAACAGGCATAGCCAGCAACGACTTGATTTTGAGTATCTTCAACCACAAAAACCGGGAAATTCTGATTTTTAAGCTGTTTAAACCAGATTTTGAAATAGTTCAAATCAAAGGCTGTTCTGTTCCAGGTCGCAGTACCATAGAGTACTTCCTGATTATAAATCTTGAGGATGGTTTCAAGATCATGTTCGGTCGCAGGTCGAATATCAAAATCAGGCATATTCTTGTTCTAGTAGAGGTGAGCTGAAATCACAGTTTAAAAAAAGCAGAACCGGAGTTCTGCTTTCGATCATACATCAATTAGAAATGATATTTCACAAGTGCGCTGACATTGTTTTCATCTTGATTTTTAAGACCAAACTTATTGTTCCACACTGAATGTTCAACACCGAGGTATAAACGGGTATCTGGAGAAATGTGTTTGCCCGCATTCCATTTCCACTGTGTAGTCCAGTTTAACTCGCTTGCTTGAGCGTCTTTTTCAGCAGTTGACCAATCAAGGAAGCCATCTACAAGAAAATCTTCAGCACCCAGTTTAAATGGCACACCATAGGTAAGCGTCATTTGATAATCGTCTTTATTGCCAAACACTTTTTCATTGTTTGCACGATAAAGATTTAAGCTTGCATATTGAAAGTATGGGATATCAAGGTCAAAGCCCACGCCATATAGGAAGTTATCAGCATTATCTGAACCTTCCCACGTTGTTGAAATAAGCACATCTTTCACTGGACCAAAGGCAAGTTTTTGGCCTGTAACTTCGCTTAAGCTTAAACGTGGTGATAACTCAAAGTACGTACTTTTAACATCATCGCCACCGCGCAGACGATCCATAAAGAAGAATACATCTGCATATTTAACTTTTGCAGCATATTCAATAGTTAAAGTAGTTTGCTGATCGTCTACAACTTCATAGTTTTCACCATAAAGACCTGTAACGCTAAAGTCCTGCCAAACTGGTTTTGCTTGAGCAAATGCTGCAGTTGAAGCCAATGCACAAAGTGCCGCAAGTTGTGTAAATTTCATTTAAATCTATCCCCCCGAGAAAGCAGAATAAGCATACAGATTAATAAGTAAAAATAAAGTTAAAAGTGATCGCTGACTTAAATATATTTCAGCCCCCATGAGTTGAATGAAGACGATCATCTTCCTCAATTTTCATTGCCTTTCGCTGATGATTTTCTAAAGCATTATTTTTTAAATAAAGTTGAATATGTAGTGCCTTAAAAGGCTGAATGTATAACTAAAAATATAAAATCACTTCAATTCACGATGATTAACTTAGAAAATCAGTAAAAATAGGGGGAGATACAGATTGTTTAGTAATTAATTTGGGCCTGAGGCTGAACAGCTTTGTTCTGTTTGTGTACTGAAGCTACTTTTAAAATCTCAAATAACCCTCGTTTTATAAGCCTATTCTCGGCATCGTAAAATAAGAGGGATCGGTCTTATATTTCATTAAAAAAATTATTTTGCAGGTTGTTATTTTAAAATGACGAAGGAGTATTTTCCTGGTTCTGCACAAGCAACTAAACAATGATAAAGCATATTATCTCTTCAGGACTGTAAGGCTGACTAGACGCTGATCTTATAAGAAAAATTATTAGATAAAAGTGAGCTAATTTCCATAAAAAAATACTTTTAATTTCTCTTTTTTTAGGTTTTCTGGTCGAGTGTTATTTAAGCGATTTATCGGTCTGGCTTAAAAAACATTTCAAACTAAATTGTGTGAAGAGTTGCGCAATTGCTGTTTGAAAAATCCTCCTTTTTTGACCTGAGTAAGCAGTTGTCACAATGGATTATTCTTTTGCTAAAAAATCAAAATATCACTTGCATATTTCCCAGATACAGCCGATATTCAAGATATAAGGACACGATTCTGCAGACTCAAAAATGTGTTCATCATTCAAAATGGAGGGTGTGATTCCAATCATTTGAAGAAGTGAAATGCGATGCGAAACAGCAAGCTACAAATGTGCCAAGATAAAAAATTTTGCACTCAAAAGTTACAAAGATTGAGGATGGTAATATATGAATATTGAACTTCGTACCGATAACCACATTCAGAATAGTGATCGTTTAATTACTTATGTACGGGAAGAATTAAATCAAGAATTCCAGCGCCACAGCGAACGTATTACCCATTTTTCAGTCCATCTCAGTGATGAAAATGGCGCCAAAGGCGGCGATGACGATATTCGTTGTATGATTGAAGCGCGTCCTGCAGGCTTGAAACCTGTCGTAGTCAATCATCGTGGCCATAATGTCGATACTGCGATCCATGGTGCAATTGACCGACTAAAACGTAGTCTGGAACATGTGATCGAGAAAAAAGACAATGTTCGTCCTGGTGCTCTCGAACTAGCAGACACAGATACTGCGGATATCGGAGACTAAGCCGAACCGATTTGAAAAAGCCCTGCGGGGCTTTTTTCGTATTAAACAAAAATATAGTTATGAGAAGCACAACAAATCCTGCTTTATTCGGCATAATAGTCGAAAACGAATCAAAGTGAGCTCCATCATGTTAACTGCGCAACAACAACTTTTTGTGCAAGCACTCGAAGAATTAAATCTGGACCAGGTCAAACAGCTGCTGGCAGATGGACTCAACCCGAATTTTATTGATCATGACAAAGGCCCGGTGATTTCGGTCTGGTCAGATGGCCTGTTTAAATGGTGGGAAGAAGTGTGTGAGCTGTATGAAGCCGGAACACCACTTTCAGAAGAGGAGAAACAGGCACGTTTGGCGGTACATTTACAAATTCTGGAAGAACTGATCCAGGCCAAAGTGAATCTGCATTTGTGGGATGCAGAAGAAATTTATGGTCCACTCTGGGATGCCGCAAGTGCCGCATGCGCGCCAGCTGTACAGCGTTTACTGGATGAAAAAGTTGATCCAAATAGCAAAGATGAAGATGGCATGACTATTTTATCTTCAATTAGTGATCTATTCTTTGATTGTGATTTTGATGAAATCAACTGGTCAGAAGCCTTGGATGAAGAAAAACAGACGCTAGAACTGCTTCGCAAGCATGGCGCAAAAATGACCAAAGAACTCAGTTAAATTTTAATAAAGAGCTCCAACATGACAACATTAAAAACCTTGGGTTTGATTGCACTGGCCGGTTGTAGTGCACAGCTTTTCGCAGCAGATTTTGAATTTGATCGACCAGGTGAGGGTCTCAGTACTGGAATTACTCCAGTCGGAAATGTCGCTTGGGAGCAAGGCTTGCCTACAGCGCGTTATAGCAAGTCGGGCGATCAGACCGCGACCACACTCAGTGCAGATATGTTGTTACGTACCGGACTCAGTGATGATCTGGAATTGCGTTTAGGTTGGGCTGGCCCGACCTGGACCCAAGTGAAATCCAATGGCCAGACCGAAGAAGATGATGGTCTGGGCGATGTTAGTATTGGTCTGAAAAAGGCCATTGATTTGGATGATGACAAACTCAGTATGGCTTTGCTGGCCGAAGCCATCATTGCAACAGGCAATGCCGGTTTCACCAATGAAGAAGATATTTACAGCCTAGGTTCTGTCGTGTCGTATCAATATAATGACTTGGTCAGTACCGCATTGACCATGCGTTATGAATGGCAGGACAGCAACTGGGCAGTGTCTGCGATTCCTTCTCTAGGCTACCGCATTACTGATCGCTGGTCAGGTTATTCTGAACTGATTTACCGTAAAGCTGAAAGTGTCGATAATCAATACGCGCTCGGTACCGGGGTTATGTATGCCTTAAACGACCGTGTCCAATTGGATGCGAATGTCGGTGTAGATCTGGATGGTGCAGATCGAAGTTACTTCTCAGGCTTAGGTTTCTCTGTGCTGTTCTAAGTTATTCAACTCACAGATGATGAAATACTCGCAGTTCCCGACCTGGGGGAAAATGCTTGCCCCGGTTATTTTGGGAAGCACCTTGTTCAGCAGTCCTGCTCAGGCGGAAACGGCATTGTTGTCTGCCGAGCAGGCTTTTCCTGTGAGCGTGATCTCCACCAGTCAGCAGCAGGCTGAACTGAGCTGGCAGATTCCGGACAACTATTATCTGTATCAGCATAAAATTGAAGTTTGGCAGGGCAACCAGCCGGTATCGTTTGAGTTGCCACCCGCTGAAGATTTGTATGATGATAACTATGGACATACCCAGGTTTATTATCAGCAGTTAAAGTTTCAGATCTCGACTCAAGCGGGGCAATCCTATCAGGTCAGTTGGCAAGGCTGTGCCAAAGACCGGATCTGTTATCCGCCACAAACCATTCAGTTCAAGACCGATTTGTCCGGTCTGGTGCAATTCGAAGCTGCCGGATCAGGAGCAAAGCGTTTACTTGATCTGAATACTTCATCACTGCAACACAATACCCTGTTTAATACAGTGGATTCCTCAGAACCTACAGCAGATGAAATCTCTGCATCAGCCAACACACAAACTGAACCTTATGCAGCACAAGACCAGAAATGGTCAGCCCAGTTGCTTGAGCGCTCTTTGGGCTATGGGCTTTTACTGTTCTTCGGCTTGGGAATTTTACTGGCTTTCACCCCGTGTTCCTTGCCGATGCTGCCAATTCTGACCTCGTTGATCGTACGTGACAGTAAAGGTCTGAAAGCCTGGATGATTGCACTGACTTTTGTCAGCAGTATGGCCGCTGTCTATGCAGTACTTGGCCTAATTGCGTCTTCAGCTGGTCTGAACTTCCAGCGCTGGTTGCAGCAACCGGGAACCCTGATCGCATTTAGCATCCTGTTTGTCCTGTTTGCGCTGAATCTGTTTGGCCTGTTTGAAATCAAATTGCCGCAACGTCTGGTTCATCGTCTGGATCGGGCACAGGCCATGCAGCAGGGAGGTAGTCTGGTCAGTGCCGGCGTTATGGGCATGATTTCGGCGCTTTTGGTGGGACCATGCATGACCGCACCGCTGGCAGGTGCATTATTGTTTATTTCCCAGACGCAAAGTCAGTGGCAGGGGGCTTTACTGCTGTTTACCCTGGGTTTTGGAATGGGGACGCCTTTATTACTGGCCAGTATTCTGGGTGCACGGATTCTGCCTAAAGCCGGGCACTGGATGAATCAGATCAAAGTGCTCTTTGCCTTTATCATGCTGGCACTGGCGCTGTATTTTATTCGCCCACTCATTTCAGAAGCGGCTTTACAATGGTTATCCTTAGCTTTGGGTATGACCTTCGTGGCTTATGTGCTGTTCCGGATTTTCTGGCATCGTACCGGTTTGAGATGGCTATATATCCTGTGTCTAGTACTGGCCGTGCCTTATATTGCTTATAGTCAATATCAGCACAGTCAGCGTTTTTTTGTGGAGCAGGCGAGCACAGAAGCCAACTGGCATGTAGCACGTAGTGCAGCAGAATTTCAGCAGATTTTGGACAGGGCACCACAAGGGCAAAAGATCATTATTGATGTCTATGCCGACTGGTGTATCGCCTGTCAGCCGATTGAACATCGTATTTTAAAATCTGCAGCGGTGCAGCAGGCGCTGGCGCCATATTTCCTGATCAAGCTGGATTTAAGCCAATATAATGCCTCTCATCAAGCGCTGTTAAACCAATGGGAAATTCTCGGGCCGCCAACGTATTTATTCTTGAATGCGCAGCAGCAGGAAATTCGTGGCTTGCGTTTGACCGGTGCCTTTAGCGAGGCAGAATTGCTGGCACAACTGCAAGCGCTGGCTCAAAGTGAAAATCCATAATCTAGTTCTTAAAAAAAGCTGAACCCGTTGAAGAAACCTGCATCTGTACTGGCGCCGGTTCAGCATAGGCTTTGACCAGATTACGTCCACCGGCTTTAGCCTGATAAAGCGCCTGATCGGCCTGACTCAATAACTGCTGCGGGCGTAATTCCGCGCTAGAAATGGCAATCCCGAAACTGGCTGTCACCGGAATCAGCTCACCCTCATCACTGAAAATCTGCAATTGCTGAATGGCGATACGGCAGCGCTCAGCCACTTGTTCGGCTTTTTCCAGACTGGTATTTTTAAGCACTAAAATAAATTCTTCCCCGCCAAAACGGCCGACTACATCACTTTCGCGCAATTGCTGATTCAGCACGGCACTCACTTCGACTAAGGTTTCATCGCCCTTATGATGGCCATAGTGATCGTTAATTTTCTTGAAATGATCCAGATCTAATAACACTAAAGCATAATTTGGAGTGGCTGCGGCATTCAGTTTATCCAGACATTGGTTGATACTACGGCGGTTAAACAGATTGGTAAGCGGATCGATCTGGCTCAGCTGTTTGATTAGCTGCTCGCGATGCCGCCACTGACTCAGCAGAATCTCGAATAACACCATGCAGACGGCCAGAATTGGCAAAATGAAATACAGCATCGATAACAGCCAGAAACCATTATAGAAAAGCTTGTCATCGATATTAAATAGCGGTGAATAAGGCAATTGATGACTGAAACTTAAATAGGCACATCCGCCCAGAAAAATGGAGGCAGGAATCAGCATGCTATACACCAACGTGCGATGAAACAGTACTAGACCGACCATAATTAAGCAGACGTAAGCGGTAGTAGCGACTGGACTGATCACACCGACGACATAGGCATCCCGGCATAGCGAAACCACAAAGGTGCCGACTGCCAGATAGGGCAGATAACGTTCCACCAGACGGTTGCCCTGAAATTTATAACAGGGATAAATCAGCACGGCTAAAATCAATAAAAAACTGCCGTTTAGCACGACTTGTGAATGAACCCGTTCAATCTGTACATATTGCCAATACTCCGGATTGAATAAAACAAACAGATCCCAGCCGAGCCAGGTCAGATGTACACCGCATCCCAAGGTCAGCATCAAGATGCATTTCTTCAGGATACGCCAGTTCATCACGACTTCATCTTCGACCAGATATTTCTTGATTCTGTGTCTTAGCACTTTTTCTAATACAGGCGATATTCGCTTCATGGTCCCGGTCTGACTTTAATTGTTATGGCAGATTTTTTAAGACTTATTGGATATTTATAGCTTTATTTACACAAGATAACATAAGTTTGAATGCTTGATAAACAACAATATTTAAAACATTTTTGTGATTTAGTTGATACCTCATCTGCTCAGTCTTTGCCTATAGCGCAAGCGATCTATGCGATACCAAAAGGTTCTAATCAAAATTAAAGAGGTTAAGAGGTATACAGTTTTGTTCTAAATTCAGGATGATGTGTTTTATTTGTGCTAATTATTTCAATATGGTCAATCGTTAAAATGGCTGCATTGTTAGAAACAACCAAAGATAAAGAGCGAAGCCATGAAAGTTTTACAGATTGATTCCAGTATTTTAGGAGATGCTTCTATTTCGCGTCAGTTGACTCAGGCTGTGGTGGAACAACTGCAGCAAAAATATGCTGAGGCCATTGAAGTTGAGTATCTGGATCTGGCTGCACAGCCTATTCCTCATCTTACCGCCGAAATTTTAATGGGCCAGAATGCAGAACAAACGGCATTGGGCGAGGAAATTTTAGATCAATATTTACAGGCTGATGTCGTGGTGATTGGTGCAGCGATGTATAACTTCGGTTTGCCATCAACCCTAAAAGCCTGGATTGACCGGATCTGTGTCGCGGGACGTACTTTTAAATATACCGAACAAGGTCCTGTGGGTTTGGCGGGCAATAAGAAAGTGTATATTGCCAGCAGCCGTGGTGGTGTCTATGGCGAGCAAAGCCCGGCTGATTTTCAGGAGGCTTTCCTGAAAACCGTGTTTAACTTTACCGGTGTGAATGATATCGAAGTGATTCGTGCTGAAGGAGTGAACATGGGCGAAGCGGTTAAAGCCCAAGCATTGCAAAATGCATTGCAGCAAGTTCAGGCCATTTAAAACCTAAAACCTCTTTTCAAAGGGTCAGCTACGGCTGACCTTTTTTATATGCTAAATCATGCTTAATCTCGGTCCAGACGATGGGCAAATTCTGCAAGATCGGTCAGGGCCTGTTTGGCTTCATCGAACCAGGCACTGAACATCTGGAAGTTGTGCCACATGCCGGTATACAATTTAAATTCGACCTCGACACCTGCCTGTTCCGCTTTTTCTTTAAAACGACTAGCATCATCCAGCAGAATTTCCTTGGAACCTACCTGAATATGAGTCGGTGGCAAGCCAGTTAAATCGGCGAAAAAAGGGGAAACTTCTGGATCACCACGATCAATCGAACGCGGCACATAATATTCAATCCCGGTTTGAACTGTTTCCAGAGACAGTAGGGCATCATGCTTCTGGTTATAACGTAAAGATTCACTGGTCAACGTTAAATCCAGCAGTGGAGACAGCAGAATCAGACCGCTGACCTGTGGCAGACTTTCCTGCTGTATTTTGAGTGCCAGCGCCAAGGCCAGATTGGCCCCGCAAGAATCACCGGACAGAATGATATCTTTGGCCTGAACACCTTGATCCAGCAGCAGATTATAGACATCAAACAAGGCTTCTAATGCTTCTGGATAGGCAGATTCGGGTGATAATGGATAATCTACATGCAGCACCTGCATCTGGGTTCGAGCTGCAATTTGAGTCATAAAGGCACGATGGGTATTTAAAGAACCTAAGTAAAATGCGCCGCCATGAATATGAAAAATCAGCTGGGTCGATTCCTGCTGCGGCTTAATTTCTTCCGCGCGCAGTCCGGCCAATCGAAGCGAGCGAATCTGTACCGTTTTATCCTGAGGAAAAAGTTTGCACATCTGTTCCAGTGCAATGCGCATCGAACTCGGTGGAAGACTGAATCTGCTCGGGGCACGAATGGCCGTTTTTAAAAAGCTTTCTGTAATTAATTGTTTCGTTAGCGGGCTTATCTTCATCTTCCTTCCATCTTTTTGTGCTTTTATTGATCGTATAGATTATTTACCAACCATATTTACAAGGTTACACTAAATAGTCACACCTAAAAATTGAAAAATTGTTGTGACTTTTTAATACTACATGGGTCTATTTCAGACTAAGGAAATGAAGAAAAATGAAAAAAATAGCGCTTACGTTAGGACTACTAGGCTTATCTGCATTGGCTAATGCCGCGGATCCTTTAAATGGCACGGTATGGAAAACCATTGATGATAAAACCAAGCAGCCTAAGGCCATGGTTAAATTCACTGAACAAAAGAACGGCACTTTGTCAGCCAGTATTCAGTCTGTGTTAACTCCAGGTGAAGAAAATGCCTGCAAGAAATGTGAAGGTCCATATCACAACAAATCTCTGAAAGGCTTGACTATTGTTAAAGGTCTGAAAAATGCTGGTGGTACCAGTTATGACAGCGGTTCGATTCTTGATCCGCAATCTGGTAAGACCTATAAGTTAAAAGGCCAGCTGGCAGATGGTGGCAAGAAACTTGAACTGCGTGGTTTTATCGGCGTAGCGGCATTGGGTCGTAACCAGACCTGGATTCGTGCCAACTAATTTATTTTAAGCAGATATACAAAAGCCTGACCGATGTCAGGCTTTTTTTATGAGTGTTATTCAATATAAGATATTAGCCGGCTAAGCCACGATAAACTGTTTCATCAAAACCAGCAATAAACCCTATAGAGGTCGCCAAGATTGGACGTTTGATTAAACTGGTATGGGTGGTTAATGCATTAATTAGGGCATCTTCACTCGACAGGGCGGTCTGTTGCTCTTCTTCACTGAGTTTACGCCAAGTAGTGCCTTTCTTATTCAGAACCACATCTTGACCCAAGGCATCCAGCCAGGTTTTGACGGTTTCAGCATCGATGCCCTGTTTTTTATAGTCATGAAATTCATAACTCAGACCTTGCTCCGTCAGCAGATCAAAGGCCTTCTTCATCGAACTACAATTTTTAATTCCGTAAATTTTTAACATAGCTGCCATCTAAAAAATTTAAATCATGAACTAGCTTAACTAAATTGGCAGCAGCAGACCATGCAAAAGCAAATGAAAAAAAGGAAAAAATTTTAAATAGCAGAAAAGTCATGTCATCAAAATGACATCAAGCAGCTTTAATATGAGCAGCAAGAAAAAGAACAATCTAAATAATAAGAAAAATAAAAATTTGGGAATAATAGAAATAGAAAACCCGCATTTAATCATCCTGATCATGCGGGTCTCAATCCAACGTCCAATGTCACATCCATGCAAAACAAGCTAAATCTATAGTCTGTTTTATTTTCGTCCTACGGCGTCCTGTCCTTATGTTGTCGTCCTGACATGTCCTTGTGCCGTAGCGCTATAATGCTATGTTATTACATTAAGATAAACCCAAAAAATACGTCATGTCATGTAAGAGATAAGCCTTAATTGAGTGAACGTATGTTCACTCAATTAAATAATGAAGATTATAGTTTGTAGTCGATAATCACGGGGGCATGGTCGCTAAACCATTGTTCTTTATAGACCCAGGCATTAATGGTGCGCTCTTTCCAGTCCGGAGAGCAGGCATGATAATCAATCCGCCAACCAACATTCTTGGCACGCGCCTGTCCACGGTTTGACCACCAGGAGTATAATTCGGCTTCTTTGCGGACTTCACGGAAAGTATCGACATAACCAAGCTCATCGTAGATATGATCTAGCCAGGCACGTTCGTGCGGTAAACAGCCCGAGGCTTTCTGGTTACCCGACCAGTTTTTAATATCGATACGTTTATGCACGATATTGTAGTCACCGCAGACAATTACCGATTTATTTTCATCGCGCCACTGTTTCAGGATTTTTGCGTATTCTTCCAGAAAGTGATCTTTACGCGCTTGTGCTTCATCGCCTGATGAGCCGGAAGGTAGGTACAGGGAACAGATCTGTACGGTTTGTTCTAGACCCAAGTCAAATTCAGCGGCAATAAAACGGCCTTGTGAATCGGCCAGTTCAAAACCCAGGCCATCAGTTAAAGACACAAAAGGCAGACGGCTATAAATGGCCGTACCGGCATAACCCGGACGTTCGGCAGGAAACAGGTGCGTGTACCAGCCTTCAGGCTTGAATTTATCGGTCCACTGCGCATGCGTGATCCGGCTTTCCTGTATGCAAATCACGTCGGCATCCGACTGTTCCATCCATTCCAATAGACCTTTGGTGACAGATGAGCGTAAGCCGTTGACATTAATTGAAACGACGCGAAGAATTTTTTGATCACCTGGATAGCTACTCTTTGGTATCATGCGCAAGTCTTACCTTAATTAATGGATTTAGGAGCACCTCATGTCAACGCCAGCTCAGTTTAACCCGCAAGCTTTTATCGAACTCGCATTATCACGCGGTGTGCTTAAATTTGGTGAGTTTACTTTAAAATCGGGACGTGTGAGTCCCTATTTTTTTAATGCGGGTCTGTTAAATGATGGTGAAGCCTTGACACTGCTGGCTTCTGGCTATGCTGCAAAACTGACTGAATGTGACCATGTTGAAGTGATTTTTGGCCCTGCCTATAAAGGTATCCCTTTTGTAGCAGCGACCGCGGTGGCTCTGTCGCAAAATCATGGAGTAAGTGTGCCGTGGGGTTTTAACCGTAAAGAAGCGAAAGATCACGGCGAAGGTGGTGTACTGGTAGGTGCTTCGGTTGCAGGTAAAAAAGTCTGGATCATTGATGACGTAATTACCGCAGGAACGGCGATTCGTGAAGTCGTCACCATCCTGAAAAATGCCGGTGCCCAAATTGCCGGTGTACTCGTGGCGCTTGATCGTCAGGAAAAAGGTCAGGGTGATTTATCTGCGATTCAGGAAGTACAGCAAGAGCTTGAGATCCCTGTACATGCCTTAATTACCATGAAAGATTTAATGGATTATCTGGAAGCGAAAGGCGACCTAGAAGCTTTGGCAAAAATGGAAGATTACCGTGTTAAATACGGGATCTAAGCCTGGATTGGCATAGAAAAGGAAGCTTGAGCTTCCTTTTTTTATAGATACTCGATTTTCTAAGCATTTGAAATTTATTATCTCTGTCTATTCTTGTAAGCATTGGCTTACATCGATTCCAGCACTTTGCGGCTGTTTTGAATAGTGGAAATTTCCTATGATAGCTTTAACAGGAACAGGAGGTTCCACACAAGAATAACAATAGATAAATACAAGGAAAGTAAGGTACGACAGGAGTTATACCAAGCGAACGCATACGGAAAACCCCTGGCAGATGCCAGGGGTTTTTCATTTCTATTTCTTTATAGAGTAACGCTTACAACAGCAATGATTCAGAACATGATTCTTAAAAATTCACTGTTAATGAGCTAAATAGAGGAGTAGAAAACCTTTCACCAAAATTATGAATCTTCAGAGCTAAAAAAGCACCTGAAGGTGCTTTTTCTTATTGCTGTGCTAAATTATAGCGCAACGATATTGATCGCATTTGGACCTTTTTGACCATCAACCACGCTAAAAGAAACGCGCTGACCTTCAAACAAAGTTTTGAAACCAGAACTGCTGATTTCTTTAAAGTGTGCAAAAACGTCAGGACCTGATTCTTGTTGAATAAAACCAAAACCTTTAGTTTCGTTAAACCATTTTACTGTACCGGTAACTGTAGTAGACATAATATAACCTGTTAAATTTTAATAATTTTAGTCATGCAAATGACTATGGATAACTTGGAAAAACAACAAGAATTGAAATAAAGATCTGAAAAAACTGAGGATTATAAATAATACTGCGGCACTTAAAGAAGCTTAACTAAACAACGCTTTTTTCTAGTTAAAGACAGCATAGCCTAAATCAGAAAATATTCAAGTTTTTTATATTTATTATTTATTTTTCTTATAAAAGTAGCTAAATTCTTGTTTTTTAAAGCATTTCAAGCTGATTCGCTTGAGCTTTATCATTTGCATTTAAGCTTTAGCGAAGCTAAACAATAAATACACGTTGTGTTTGTGTTACTTTATGTTAATCAAAATCGTTCAGTACCCAGCAAGATTTTACTAAGTCAGTGTATTTTATAACTTTGGGTAAATTAGTATTTGTAGTTTTAAGATAGTTATCGTCATTGTTTGTGTATAAAAATCCACCTATATTAAAATTCAATTGGAAAAATTAACTATAAGAATTTCTTGATTTTAATTTAAAACCAAATACGAGTGAGTCTCATGGATTACTGGAACAGTGTGTTACTTATATCCATCATCACCATGGTTGGACTGGCCATGATCATCCTGTTCGTCGGATGTAAAATGTGGAAGAACTTGGTGGTCACTTTACTGATTGCCACCTTGATTGGTTTTCTGATTGTATGTGCAATCAATTTTGTTTTTGGCGATCGTCTTCAATTTCTATGGGGTGCCCCTGAGACTGGCGATAGCAATTTTATGCTGGAAATGGGGCTGATGAGCCTGTTAATTGGCGGCGTGAGTACCTTTATCATTATGTTAGGCACTTTGGTGGCTAAAAGTAACAGTAGAAATCAAGGCGATGAAGACTAGTTTTTCGCAAAATAACAAGTCTCTTAATGAGTGGGAAAGTGCAGAAAAGCATCGCATGTACAGTTCATAGGCTTAAAAAATCTTTCTCAGTCAAATGTATAGTGCCATAGCGCTACGGGACATGAATGGCGTTTCACATCCCGTAGCTGCATAATTTTCTGTATCAAAAATTTAGAACATCATTCTTAGACCTGCACCATAGATCCAGCCTTTTTCTGAATCAGAACTTTGCTGCCAGGCTGTCTGTTGGTTGCCTTTGCTGTATTCATAACCGACTTCCAGATAAGGCATGAGCTTTTTGCTCAGTTCATAGCGTGTTTCCAGACCCAAGGTTGCATGACTAAGGCCGGTTTTTTTCGCATTCGCTGCCTGATCATTCAGGATGACATCCAGTTCGACAAAGGGCTGCATAATCAGTTTCTGCGTCAATAACAGGTCACGCTCTGTTTCCAGTTTTAATCCGACAAAGTCATCTTCACCGACATAAACATGAGCATCCGTTTCGAAAAAGTAGGGGGCCAGGCCATGTAGCCCAAATACTGCATCGAAGCGCTCGTTCTGCTGTTGTGTAGCAGGCTCGGCTAAATTTTCCTGTCGATAGCGCACCCCGGTCTGCACATCCCAGAAATCGGAAATATTTCGGCTATACAGCACTTTGGCATCATATTCGGCCTGATGCGATTCATGTTTGTCGGCTTCTAGCTTGAGGAAGATTTTATTTTCATCCGTGCCAATTCTGGCTTGGTTCTTGGACTTGAATGCCCCATTTCCCTCTGAACTATGCTGCCATTTCTGGTCCAGAATAATCTGGCTATAAATCTGTGCACCATGTTCTTTACGATGATCATGTTCGCTGGCAGAACTGACTGAATTTTGTGGTGTGCTCGGCGCATGCGGTTGATGTGATAACTTTGGTGGTGGTTGATAAGATGCAGCATCTACTGTTTCAGTATGCTGTGCGTGGTCATCAGTCATGTTTTGCATGGCATGATGTCCGCTATGATGCTGATGTTCATTATGACCCGTATGCTCGCTAGAAGCTGCCGCAAAAACACTCAGACTGCTTAGGGTAAGTGCACTGCTGAGCACTGACTTTACAAAAAGATTAGTGATGTGCATGGCTTGCTCCTTCAGCTGCTGCTGGTTTTGACGGCATTTTTTGTGAAGAAGGGTGAGATGCTTGATCATCATTCACATGCGCCACAATCAGCTTGTTCATCATGCCAGCACTCATGTGATAGAGCAGATGGCAGTGAATCGCCCATTCTCCCAGTTCATCTGCTGTGAGCAGGGTGGTCACCGTTTTCCCGGGCGGCACAATCACGGTGTGTTTATTTGGCATATTTGCAGCAGACTGACCATTTTCCAGCTGCATAAACATGCCATGCAAATGCATCGGATGTGCCATCATGCTGTTATTGATAAATTTCAGCCGGATCCGCTCGCCATATTTCACCTGAAGTGGCTCGGCATCACTGAATTTTTTACCATTCATGGTCCAGATGTAGCGCTCCATGGTTCCACCCAGACGAATCACCAGTTCACGTTCTGCTGCGCGGGTATCAGGTTGTGGTGTCAGGGCTTTGAGGTCTTGATATTGCAAGGCTTTGTGCCCTGCAGGCGTAGACATATTGGCCCAGCCCTCAACCGGCTGATGAGGCTGATTGGTTCCGGACATGGCATTATGACTTGCATGCATGTCGTGCTGGGCATGTTGATCATGTTCACTTGTGGCAGTCTGCATGGTCTGACTGCTGTGTGTGTCATGTGACATGTCATGTTGTTCGCCATGTCCCATATCTTCCATGGTCAATAAGGCACGAGGGCGCGGTGTTGGTAATTGAACCGGAGCCGGGGCTTTACTTGAATCAGTTGCCTGATGCAGACTGCCAATGGCAAAGCCTGAGCGGTCGATCGATTCTGCTTCAATCTGGTAATGCGCTGCAGTGGGTTCCACAATCACATCATAGGTTTCAGCGGTTCCGATACGGAATTCATCTACATTGACCGGCTGCACCGGTTGTCCATCGGCACTGACCACGGTCATTTTCAGCTGGGGAATACGCACATCGAAAAACGACATGGCAGAAGCATTGATGAAACGCAGGCGGACTTTTTCATTGGGCTGGAAATGGCCACTCCAGTTTTGTTGCGGCGTTTTTCCATTGACCAGAAAGGTATAACCGGTAACATCGGACAGGTCGGTTTTCAGCATACGCATCTGGCTCCACATCTTGCGATCTGACCAGGTGGCCTTGAGACCGTCACGTTTCACCTGCTTAAATACATCGCCCACGGTTTCGCGCTGGTTCTGATAATATTCGGCCGATTTTTTTAAATTGTTCTGAATCTGCTGGCTGCCCTGTTCGTGAAAATCCGACAGCATCACCACATAATCCCGCTCGGTTTGTTCATGTGGAGGTAGTAATGTCTGTGCTTTGGGGCGAATCACCAATGCGCCATAGAGGCCATCCTGTTCCTGACCTTTGGAATGTGCGTGATACCAATAGGTGCCGTTTTGACGAACCTTGAAGCGATAAGTAAAAGACTGTTTCGGTTTGATCCCCTGAAAACCGTTAAATCCGGGGACACCATCCATCAGCCCGGGCAGGAGGAGGCCATGCCAGTGCAGCGAGGTATCCTGATTGTTCAGGTTGTTTTGTACATGAATGACTGCATCATCACCTTCTTCAAATTCCAGCAAGGGTGCAGGGAATTTTCCGTTTACAGTGATACGCTTGACCGTCTTTCCGGTGAGATTGATCGGGCTTTCATCAATGACCAGATGATATTCTTTTACGGCTGCAAACAAGGCAGACGACGAGATGAGACCGAAGCCCAGACACAGGCTTTGACTGATTTTAAGCAACATAACTTAATCCTTAATGAATAAAAAAATTTAAAAATTCAGGATCAAGCTTTGGGTGGGCGCAGGATTTCTTGCCAGTAACCGGCAAGGTGCTGGGCATGGTAAGCAGGGAGGAGGGTTTTTTCCGGATAACCGTGATCAGGCACGCTTAACTCGGGCGTTGTAATGGGCAGGCTGGTGACCAAGTTCTGGCAGGCCATAGTGCCACAATCCAGACAATCTGATGACTGCTGGGTGCTGTCACTGACACAGTCCGGCTGAATCAGTTCCTGATCTTGATGATGATCAGTCTTATGCAGCGAGTGAGAAGCAGAGGGTTTTGTCATTTCCAGACAATGAGGATTCGTTTTTTCAGACGGCATAACCAGATGCATGGTGTTTGCAGATGCGACAGACACACTGCTCCAGCCTATGGCAAAAACCACAAGCATCACCAACCAGATCTGTTTGACGAGCCGTATGAGCAAAAGTACACCCTGAAAAAATGCGCTTCATGTTTGAGCAATAAAAGCATAAACGCAGTAACTCAAATTAGCAAATTCTGGACAAGATTATTTTTTAGGTCACCTACATACTACTTTTTTCATAGGTTCAGGTTTCAGTTTCGCACTTTTCGCATTTTCTACAGTCTAGCAGCATCCCGAGTTTTTCTTTACGTCCTTGCTCGGTCATCACCCATGGGCGATTTTGCCAGGGCGGGGTATGCCGCACATGCTGGCCATGTCCGCAGGCCAGTTCTGCAACCCAATGCTGTTCCTCATCCAGGTGAAAACCGATAATGGCCTGTTGCATGGCATACCTCCCTTGAGCTCAAATTGCCTGAGCATCTATCTAAAAACCTATACAAAATAAGTCATGCAAAATCACCATAAACAAAAGAATCCACACAAGCTATACTCCTTGCCAAGTCATTTTTTGAAAAAGAGCAGAGACACATGCGCGTACTTGTTGTGATGGATCCCATTGAAAATGTAAACCTGAAGAAAGACTCGACCATGGCCATGCTGTGGGCAGCAGCACGTCGCGGGCATGAACTCGGTTATGCATTGCAGCAAGATTTATATATCGATCAGGGCAAGGCCTTTGGTCTGATCGCGCCGTTACAGGTATTTGAAGACTACGACCATTATTATGAACTTGGCGAAAAACAAAAAGAGTCGATCGCTGCTTATGACGTTGTCTTGATGCGTAAAGATCCGCCTTTTGATATGAACTTCGTCTATACCACTTATATTCTGGAGCAGGCAGAGCGCGAAGGGGCATGGATCATCAACAAACCGCAAAGCCTGCGTGACTGTAATGAAAAACTGTTCGCGACCCAGTTCCCGCATCTGCAAGTTCCGACCTTGGTGACTTCACAGCAAAGCCTGATCCGTGAATTTCTCAAAGAACAGGTCGATGTGATTGTAAAACCGCTGGATGGTATGGGTGGCACCGGGATTTTCCGTCTGTATCAGGACGGGATCAATATCGGTTCAACCATTGAAATACTGACCAATAATGGTACCCAGCCGATTATGGCGCAGCGTTATATTCCGGAAATTGTCGAAGGCGATAAACGCATCCTGATGATTAATGGCGAGCCAGTGCCATATTGTCTGGCCCGTATTCCGCAAAATGGTGAAGTGCGCGGTAATCTGGCCGCAGGTGGCCTAGGCGAGGCACGCCCCCTGACTGAAAATGACAAAGCCATTGCGGCAAAAGTAGGGCCGTTTCTCAGAGAAAAAGGTCTGGTCTTTGTAGGGCTGGATGTGATCGGAAATTATGTCACGGAAATTAATGTGACCAGTCCAACCTGTATCCGTGAAATTGATACGCAGTTTGGCATCTCGATTGCGGATGATCTGTTTGCCGTGCTGGAAGCTGGTCAGGCCAATCAGGTTTAAAGGCAAAATCAGGTGAAAGAAGAGTCTGCTTGCAGGCTCTTTTTACCTTTTTATTTCGGGTAACGCTTAAATAAATATGCCGTCATTACCATGCCCAGCATCGAAAGGCAGACGGTGATAAT
This sequence comes from Acinetobacter lwoffii, assembly GCF_022967985.1. Classification (GTDB taxonomy): domain Bacteria; phylum Pseudomonadota; class Gammaproteobacteria; order Pseudomonadales; family Moraxellaceae; genus Acinetobacter. The sequence goes on from NZ_JALJVC010000004.1 coordinate 38,063, forward strand.
GGCAAGATTGGCCCAGTATTGGGTGGCAGATATCAGCGCAGCGCTCAGGGTCGGTATAAAAAACTGTGCGCAGGCTGAAATTTGTAAAACCAGACCCACACTGGCCGCTGCTGCATAGGCGCGTGGCGCATAGTGCAGGGTAATCGCAAAAACAGTGGTCGGGATCATCCCGCCAATCAGTGAAAACAGCACGGCACTGACAACCTGCAATTCAAATGAGAGCTAGGAATTTGCGGCAAATACCAGACAACTGCTACAGAGCATTGCCACAAATCCGGTACTCAATAAGGTGTGCGGTCTATAACCCTGTTGCAGCAACATGCCTGCGCCAAAAGTGCCCCCAGATTGGCCAGCACGACCATCGAGACCAGCATCCCTGCACGTTTTAAGTCCAGCCCCTGTTCAACATACAGTGTAGGCAGGAAGCCCGTGACAGTAATCCATTGACTGGTATAACAGGCGAAAATAATCGCCAGACAGATAATGGGAGGATGGGTCAGGGTAATTTTAACAATCTGCCAGAATGAGGTATTTCCGTAGTTGCCTGGGAAAAGTCGGGCTGTGTTATCAGGACAGGTTCAATATTTAAATATTGTTTGATCATGCCAGCAATGATAAGGCACAGGCAGCCCAAAATGGCCCAGATCGTTTGCCAGTCCAGATATTCAAGCAGGAGAGGAATCATCAATACGGCCAGACTGACACCCACCCCCATATAGGAACTCCAGAGTCCCATCTTGAAATTCAGTGTTTCAGCGCGGCTGGTACGTTTTAAAATTGCAGGCGCGCACAAGGAGATGGTTAAAAATCCGATTCCTTCCATAAAACGCAATACATATAAAGTGGCAGGTTGCGTAATCCAAAGCCCAGCAAGACTGCTCAGCCCTAAAATGATTAAGGCCATGATCAGGCAGCGCTTTAATCCCATTTTTTCCGAGAAGGCGCCAATGCATAGCGCAAACAGCATTCCGGCGGCCTGCATCAACGCTAATGAAAAACCAGCCTGGGTAAAACTCAGGTTTAAATCCTGTTGCAACACAGGAATCACGGCCGAAAGTTTGCCGACATGGATCGCAGCCAGATAACCGGCCAAGATAATCCATACATCACGACATGAGATTTTTGACATCTATCCGAACTGAGTCCATTTAAAGCATCTGCTTGTACATCAAGCATCATTCATATATAGATATAAATAGCATGAAACTTTTATAAAATTGATAGGATTTAAGCCTAAGATTATCGGCCAATGATAATAAGAGAGGAGGTGAACGGGAGAAAACGGAAGACCGCTGTAAATAAAGCGCTCTTCGTGGCAAAGTTATTGATAATATAATGAAAAGTGAGTTTAAAATTGGTATGATGCTTCACTTAAGTCTAAGGAAAAGTGCAGACCTTATAAATAAAACGAGTCTAAACTTGAAATTTGCGTGAAAAAAACAATTAAAGCCTTGTTGAAATAAAGTAAATAAACTTTCATGGCCTGAGGTTTGTGATTACAATTGATTACTTAAATCAGATTTCCTGCTCCATTTTTAGTATTGAAGAATTAAACCGTGACCGATGCTCAGCAAAAACAGCCTAAACATGTCATGATGATGGCCGCAGGTACAGGTGGACATGTGTTTCCAGCGTTAGCTGTTGCCAAAGATTTACAACAAAAAGGTATACAGGTTTCATGGTTGGCCACGCCCGTAGGCATGGAAAACCGCCTGTTAAAAAACCAGAATATTCCCATTTATCAGATTGATATTCAGGGTGTGCGTGGCAATGGTTTTGTGCGTAAAGCCTTGGCGCCTTTTAAAATTATGAAAGCCACCTTAAGTGCCATGAAGTTCATGAAACAGCTCAAGGTCGATGCCGTCGCCGGCTTTGGTGGTTATGTAGCCGGGCCGGGTGGTCTGGCTGCGCGTATTTTAGGTATTCCGGTGCTGATCCATGAGCAGAATGCAGTCGCCGGTTTTACCAATACCCAATTGTCGCGTGTGGCAAAAACAGTGTGCCAGGCTTTCCCGAATACTTTTCCGGCCCAGGAAAAAATCGTCACCACCGGCAATCCGGTACGACAGGAAATTAGCGAAATTTTAAATCCGTCCTGGCGTTATCAGCAGCGTGACAAGGCTGGATTGTCTTTACGTATTCTGATCGTTGGCGGGTCCTTGGGGGCGCAAGCCTTAAATGAACGGGTTCCGGAAGCCTTAAAGCAACTGAATGTACCTTTAAATGTCTATCATCAGTGTGGGCAAAATCATGCCGAGGCGACACGGGCACGTTATGAAAATGCACCGGCCAATCTGCAAGTTGAAGTCCAGCCCTTTATTGAAGATATGGCCAACGCCTATTCTGATGCCGATCTGGTGATTTGCCGTGCCGGTGCATTGACCGTGACTGAAATTGCCACTGCCGGGGTCGCTGCGATTTTTGTGCCGCTGCCAAGTGCGGTCGATGATCACCAGACGGCCAATGCCGGTTTCCTGGCCAATATCAATGCGGCAAAGATTTGCCCGCAGGCCACTATGACCCCGGACAGTTTAAAAACCTTATTAGAGCCGATGCTGAATCGCCAGCTGTTAATGGAAATGGCCGTGAAAGCACGCCGCCAGGCTCAACCCGATGCGACTCAACATGTGGTCCGTTTAATTCAAGAATTATCATCCGAGTAAACTATGTCTCCAGTAACCCCAGCTGAACAAGCGAAAAAATTAATCAAAGTGCCGGAAATGCGCCGTATCAAACACATTCATTTTGTGGGGATCGGTGGCGCAGGCATGTGTGGTATTGCGGAAGTGCTGAAAAACCAGGGCTATAAAGTTTCCGGTTCAGATATCAAGGCATCCAATACCACCGCACAGCTGGAAGCGAATGGCATTAAAGTCTATATCGGGCATACTGCAAATAATATTAAGGGCGCCAACGTGATCGTGGTCTCTACCGCGATTGATAAAGAAAATCCGGAAATTAAAACCGCGATTGAAAACCGTATTCCTGTGGTTCGCCGTGCGGAAATGCTGGGTGAACTGATGCGTTACCGTCATGGTATTGCCGTTGCCGGTACGCATGGCAAGACCACGACCACCAGCCTGATCACCTGTATGCTGGCTGAAGAAAATATGGATCCAACCTATGTGATCGGTGGTTTACTGAACCGTACCGGTATGAACGCAGCCTTGGGTGCCAGCCGTTATATCGTGGCCGAAGCTGATGAATCAGACGCCTCTTTCCTGCACCTGGAACCGATGGCTGCCGTGGTGACCAATATTGATGCCGATCATATGGATACCTATGGCGGTAGCTTCGATGTCCTGAAAGATACCTTTATCCAGTTCCTGCAAAAACTGCCATTTTACGGCTTGGCCGTAGTCTGTGGTGATGATGCCAATATCCGTGAAATCATGCCGCGGATTGCACGTCCGTTACTGACTTATGGTTTTAATGAAGACAATGACATCCGCGCAGTAGATGTTGATCAGGATGGTATGCAAACCCACTTTACCGTATTGCGTAAAGAGCGTGAGCCATTGCGTGTAACGGTCAACCAGCCAGGTTTGCATAATGTGCTGAATGCCCTGGCCGCGATTGGTATAGCAACCGATGAAGGCGTGTCTGATGCTTCAATCTGCCGTGCACTGGAAGGTTTCAGTGGTGTGGGTCGCCGCTTTGAGGTTCAGGGTGAGTTTGCGATTGAGGGCGGTGACGTGAAATTGGTGGATGACTATGGTCATCATCCAAAAGAAGTCGAAGCGACGATTAAAGCCGCGCGTCAGAGTCATCCGGACCGTCGTTTGGTAATGATGTTCCAGCCACACCGTTATAGCCGTACCCGTGACTGTTTTGATGATTTTGTGGAAGTGCTTTCTACTGTAGACCAGTTATTGTTGCTGGATGTTTATCCTGCCGGTGAAAAACCGATTGTCGGGGCGGACAGCCGTACTTTGGCCCGCAGCATTCGTCTACGTGGCGAAGTCGAGCCGATTCTGGTTGATGCAGCGGACGGCAACCTGAATCAGATCATGAGAAAAGTATTGCAAGCAAATGACTTGTTATTAACCCAGGGCGCAGGTAATGTTGGAGCAATCTCAGTCGAGCTTGCGCAAAATCACTTATATATAAAATAGTCATCTTGCATGACTGAATTGAATTGACCAGATTGAAAAAAGTTTAAGGATATAAACGTGTCAAATGCTTCAAAATTCGGAAAAGTTGCCGTGTTGCTTGGTGGTAAATCTGCAGAGCGTGAGGTTTCTCTAGACAGTGGTACGGCGGTACTTGAGGCATTAGTGCGTTCAGGGGTTAATGCGGAAGCGTTTGACCCGCAGGAGCGTAGTGTCACAGAACTGGTAAATTATGATCGTGCTTTTATTGTATTGCATGGACGTGGCGGGGAAGACGGCCAAATTCAGGGTGCACTGGAATGGTTAAACGTGCCGTATACCGGTACCGGTGTACAAGGTTCTGCGATCGGCATGGACAAGGTCAAGACCAAGCAGGTCTGGCAGGGTTCGGAATTACCGACAGCGCCGTATCGTATTGTCACCAAAGATTCTGATGCGACCGACATTGTTAATGCTTTAGGCTTGCCTTTGATTATCAAGCCGGTGCATGAAGGTTCCAGTATCGGCATGAGCAAGGTCGAGAAAATTGAAGACTTTGCCGAAGCGATTACCAAGGCAACTGAACATGATGCCGTGGTGATGGCAGAAAAATGGATTACCGGCCGTGAATACACCATTGTGGTTTTAAATGGTCAGGCGCTACCGGTGATTCGTCTTGAACCGCCTCAAGATGTTGCCTTCTACGATTATGAAGCGAAATATCAGCGTAATGATGTGCAATATGGCATTCCATGTGGTTTAAGTGAAGCTGAAGAGCAGCAGTTAAAAGCCTTGAGTTTGCGCGCATTCCAGGCAGTCGGTGCCAGCGGTTGGGGCCGGATTGATGCCATGCAGGATGAACAGGGCAACTTCTGGTTGCTTGAAGTGAATACCGTGCCGGGAATGACCAGTCATTCACTGGTGCCAAAGGCGGCAGCTGCAGTCGGTTACAGTTTTGATGAGCTGTGTGTGGCGATACTGGAACAGACCTTGACTGGTTCGGCACACTAAATATGGCTCAACTTCCTGTTTCCATGCGCCGTAAACGTGCTGCGATTACTTCAATTCACGACAAGCCGCCAACACGCAAAGAAAAGCTGACCAATTTTGGTGGCTGGTTATTGTTGTGTATTGCGCTACTGGTGCTGGCCTTTGGAATATTGGGCTTATATAAAGTCATGACCAATAGTGACGTGGCAGAGCTGGGTGTCGTGGGTACGCGCTCGGTTGCTGAACAGCGTCAGGTCATGCAGTATGTGTCACCGATTGTGACCGAAAACTATTTTACTTCGGATTTGGAAGCGATCCGTGATCGTACCCTGGAATTGTCCTGGGTAGATCGGGTCGTGGTGTCCCGAGCCTGGCCAAATGGCATTCGGGTGCGGGTGATGCCGCATCATGCGATTGCGCGTTGGGGAACGGGACGTTTATTGAGTGACAGTGGTGTGATTTTCACGGAAGTCACACCCAAGAATTATCAGGCATTACCGTTACTACATGGGCCGGCGAGCCATGCAGAAACCATGATGCGTCGTTATAATGAAATTAATCAATTATTTTTGCCACAAGGCATTCGTCTAAAAGAATTATATCTCACCGAGCGAATGACCTGGTTTATGCAGTTTGATTCGGGTTTAAGAATAATTGTGGATAAAGATCAGACCATGAGCAAATTACAACGCCTGAGCCATCTGTCTCAGAGTGATTTGAAGCCGGTCTGGTCTAAAATTTCGGCCATCGACCTGCGTTATCGCAATGGATTGTCGATCCAGTGGAAAAATTCAATTCCGCCTAAAATTGTAAATGGACATTTTATTGTAACCATTGATGACACGGGCGTTGAGAATAAGGTAACAGTAAAGCCATAATGACCGGCTTTAAAAAATAGAGGCATTTAAAGCCATAAATCTAACAAACACGTAATGGTAGTAGTGAATAATGAGTGAAGCTGTTCCCTCGGTTGTGGCGATTGACATTGGGACACACAAAGTTTCAGTTTTGATTGGCAAGGTACACGCGCCAGACAATATCCAAGTGATTGGTATGGCCACCGCTCGTAACCGAGGCATGAGTAAAGGGAAAATTGTCAGTCTCGATAAAGTTATTACTGCAATTAAAAATGCCGTTCAAGAAGCAGAAGATATGGCGGAATGTCGTGTACATTCTGCCTGGGTCTCTATTCCAAGTGCCGAATTAAAAAGCTTTTATGCTTCAGGTCGTACCTCGATCGACAATAGCGAACATGCGATTACCACCAGTGAAGTGGTGCGTGCACTGGAATTGGCCAAAGCCAGTCATTTGACTTCAGATCATTATCTGGTCAGTGCTGTACCTCTGGGTTTTGAGCTGGATGATTCACCGGAATGGGTGCTAAACCCGATTCGTATGTCGGCACATAGCATGACTGGGCATTATCATCTAATGATGCTGCCGATTAGTACCATGCAAAATATTGATCGCGCCCTGAAAGGTGCCAATATTGGCGTGGAAAAAATGGTGGTGTCGAGCTTGGCCACCGCCGAAGCCAGCCTGCTCAAAGACGAAAAAGAATATGGCGTATGCTTAGTAGATATAGGTGCCGGCACGACCAATGTTGCAGTGTATGTGGATGGTCGTCTAGCCTTAACCCATACCTTCCAGCGTGGCGGTGAACATGTGACTCGTGATATTGCAGCAGTATTGCAAACCACAACTGAAGAAGCTGAACGCCTGAAATTATTGTATGGCTGTGTCGACCTGAAAGTGGTCAAGCCTGACCATATGATTCAGTTCCAGGGCATTGATGGACCACAGACCATCAGCCGGATCGAGCTGACCGAAATCATCATGGCGCGTTATGAAGAAATTCTGGGTCTGGTGCGTGATGAACTGGTAAAAAATGGTGCCCTCCAGGGCTTGTATCATGGTGTGGTATTGACCGGTGATGCCAGTCATATCGAAGGGATGGTGAGTTTTGTTCGCCGTACCATGGGAGTCTCGGCACATTTAGGTAATCCGCCGACTCAGGTGTATGCAGATGAACAACATCAGGCTGCTTTACGTCGCTCACAATATAGCACTGTGGCGGGCTTGCTGATGTTTAGTCAGAGTGATACCCAGGACACGATTGTGGAACAGGATGATGTAGAACGGTTGTCATTGGCCAAGCGGGTCAAAAGAGCCTTGTTTGGCTTTAATGACACCTTGAAATCAATCTTTTAAGTCGATTTTTATTGTGAATATTGTTGGGAAGATGTAGTTAATCCGGCTTGTACTTGACAAGTGAACGCATGAGCAGCATTCTTAAAAACAATTTTATTAAGATTAAGGCAGTATACGGGCTTAGTGACTGCCAATTATGAATTAGGAATTTTATAGGTCATGGCCTCATTTGAATTTTTCGAAGACGATCATAGCGATAGCAATGGTCAAGCCCGTTTCACTGTGTTTGGTGTAGGTGGTGCGGGTGGTAATGCTGTACAACATATGTTGCAGTCCGATATCCAGGGCGTAAAGTTTGTTTGTGCCAATACGGACAAGCAGGCATTGGATCGCATGGAAGCCGAATTTAAAATTCAGCTGGGCGAGCAAAGTACCCGTGGTCTGGGTGCAGGTGCAAATCCGCAAGTCGGCCAGACCGCAGCAGAAGAAAGCCGTGAACTGATCCGCCAGCAGCTTGAAGGGACCGATATGGTCTTTGTTACTGCGGGTATGGGCGGTGGTACCGGTACCGGTGCAGCGCCAGTCGTGGCTGAAATTGCGAAAGAAATGGGTATCTTGACCGTTGGTGTCGTGACCACGCCATTTAACTTTGAAGGCAAACGCCGTCTACAGTCTGCTGAAAAAGGCATCGAAGCTCTTGAGCAGCATGTAGACTCATTAATCATCATTCCAAACCAGCGTCTATTGAAAGTCTTCCGTGATATTTCAATGAAAGATGCATATAAAAAAGCGGATGATGTTCTACTGAATGCAGTACGCAGTATTTTTGATTTGGTAGTCCGTCCTGGCCATATCAACCTTGACTTTGCTGACTTAAAAACAGCCATGAGCACTCGTGGTTATGCCATGATGGGTGTCGGTCTGGGTCGTGGTGAGAACCGTGCACGTCAGGCTGCTGAGCAGGCAATCCGTAGTCCATTACTCGACAACGTGACTATCATGAATGCCAAAGGCATTCTGATCAACGTGACTGGTGGCGATGACGTGACTTTCGGTGAAATTGAAGAAATTACTGATGTCGTGAACCAGATTGTCGATTTAGATGAGGGTCAGGTGTTCTACGGTACCGTTTTTGATCCGGATGCGCGTGATGAAATCAGCGTGACTGTGATTGCAACAGGTTTAACCCGTCATGCAGCGGATTCAGTTGAACCGACCAAACGTACTAATGTACAGGCAACTCGTCCAGCAGCAGTTGCACAGGCTGTGGTGGAAGATGATGATGTACCGGCAATTCAGCGTCAGCAACATGAAACAGGTGCAGCAGCGAATCCAGCAGCAACTTCAGTTTCTAGCCCGCGCCCAACGCCAATGAGTATTCAGGATTATCTTAAGAATCAACAGCGTAAATAACATGTAACATCATGTGTTTAGCTGGATTAGACAGGAAAGGTGGCTTTTAAGCCACCTTTTTGTTTTTTATCAATGGCCAAATATGCTAACGTATAGCGGTTTTATAGATGAACAGATGATAAAAGCATGTTGAAACAACGTACCCTGAAACGTGTCGTGAAAGCGAGCGGAATCGGTCTTCACAGTGGGCAAAAAGTCATGATTAACTTTGTGCCGCACCATGCCGATGGGGGAATTGTGTTTCGTCGTATTGACCTGAATCCGCCGGTGGACATTCCTGCCGATGCCATGTTGATTCAGGAAGCCTTTATGTGCTCGAACCTGGTTCAGGAAAATGCCAAAGTAGGCACCATTGAACATGTCATGAGTGCGATCGCTGGTCTGGGCATTGATAACCTAATTATTGAAGTATCGGCTTCTGAAGTGCCGATTATGGACGGCAGCGCAGGTCCGTTTATTTACCTGTTAATGCAGGGTGGTTTGCAAGAACTGGATGCTGCTAAAAAATTCGTCAAGATTATTAAACCGGTTGAAGCACTGATTGATGACAAACGTGCCATTTTTAGCCCACATGAGGGCTTTCAGCTGAACTTCACCATTGATTTTGATCATCCTGCCTTTAAAAAAGAACATCAGTCTGCCAGTATCGATTTTTCTACTGAAACCTTCGTTTATGAAGTCAGTGAAGCGCGTACCTTTGGTTTTATGAAAGATCTGGATTATCTCAAAGCCAATAACCTGGCGCTGGGTGCCAGTCTGGAAAATGCCATTGGTGTGGATGAAACTGGGGTCGTTAATGAAGAAGGTTTACGTTTCTCGGACGAATTTGTACGTCATAAAATTCTGGATGCCGTGGGTGATTTATACCTGCTCGGACATCAGATTATTGCCAAATTTGATGGTTACAAATCTGGACATGCCTTGAATAATCAACTTTTACGCAATGTGAAAAGTGATCCAAGCTGCTATGAAATTGTAACATTTGATGACGAAGCTAATTGTCCAATCATGTATGTGAATGTGACATAAGTCATTGTGTTTGTGTCTTTATGTTTTTGTTATTGCTTTAATACTGTGACACACATCACATAATGTTTGCTTTTAAATTTATTACATTTGATTGCGATGTTACTTTTTATTGCTTGCCAAACGTAGTAAAGCTTGGCTAAGCTTAGGGTCGCTTATAAAGTCAGCAGCACTACGAAGTAATTCCTGTGTTTCTGCATTTAAGGCTCTTTCAGGTGTTGCTGAAACAGGTGATGTTTGCGAAGGATTCCGCAAGCAAACTTGAAGTTTAGTGAGATCTCTTAATTCATTTATTTGAGAGAGTTGTGAAATGTATTGCTTTTGAAGATAGGCCAATTGACTGATCATGGCCTGGTTTTCACCAGTAATCGTTAACACACCATTTTGATAGCAGACAACCTGCCAGAGTTCCGGTTGGGGCAATAGCGGTTGTACGAGTTTCGTAAGTTTCTGCCAGGCAGCGACTTGTGATGAGAGAAACGAAAAGTTTCCTGTTTTTATCTGTTTTCTTGTTTGTTGAAAAACGTTGACAGGTTCCGACATACATAATTCCTACATATTTATGTCTTAATCTTATGCGCTTCTTTTAGTGGATATCAAGGATAGAGATCTTCAAGAAACTCGATTAAAGCAGTTTAGAGAGGTTTTTTATGCATATGCGACGTATTTTGTTGGCATTTTCTTTATCAGTTTCAGCGGCTTCGGTTGCGTTCGCAGATTTAGTCAATCTAAATCAAGAAAATGGTTCAACAGATCGTATCGAGCAATTGACGCGTACTCTGGCACAGGGTGCATATACTCATCCAGATGATATCGATATTCCAGCACAGACTAAATTAAATGTTCAGCTTCGTGAGAAACCGGTTGAACTAAACAATCGTACGCTTGCTCAGAAGTATGCCAATACTTCATCCAACAAAGCGGCAGCAAACAGTGCTTATTCTTGGCTAATTTCTCATCCTTTACCTAATTCTCGCGTAAGTTCAAATTACGGTGGCCGTACCATGAGTGGCCGTGCTGAAAATCATTCAGGCCTTGATCTTGCAGCGCCAAGTGGTACACCAATCTATGCAACAGGTCCAGGGATTGTGACCAAATCAGGTTGGGGCACAGGTTATGGTCAATACGTTGAAATCAATCATGGCAATGGCTATTTAACGCGCTATGCCCATGCTTCACGTCTTATTGCACGTGTGGGAGAGCAGGTGCAAGCAGGTGATCATATTGCCAACGTCGGCTGTACTGGTCGCTGTACCGGTCCACACTTGCATTATGAAGTAGTAAAAGACGGTCAACGTAAAAATCCATCCACTTATTTGGCTATGTTACCTTAAGTATAGACCTGAATAACAAGATGCATCTCTATACATAAAAAATCTCCGATAAGCATTTTAAAGCGTTTAAGCTGAAGGCTCTTCAAGTCAACTTGAAGGGCTTTTTGTTTTATCGCTTTTAGATATCATATTATCACCAACTATTATAATGATTGTATAATAAATCGCCTTTATTGACTATTTTTTGTTATGTAGTGTAATTATACGTCACCCATCATTTAGTTCCTAAATAGTACTGCTAAATCGCATTCAGCTAAGGCCATACCTGCAGAGGTCTTAAATATGGTACATATAAGACATTAGATTAGGCTTTTAGGAACTGTAGATTATGGCGTTTTATGGCGATACAGACGCGCAAGAAACCCAAGAATGGCAAGATGCATTTGACTCTGTTTTGCAGCACATGGGCACTGAGCGTGCAGCATTTTTGTTAGAAAAACTTTATCAACGCGCAATTGCAAAGCATGTTCCTATCCAGCGTTTAAATACTCCCTACTTAAATACGATTTCTGTTGAAGAACAACCTGCAATGCCAGGCGATCAGGATATGGAGCGTCGTATTCGCGCGCTGATCCGCTGGAATGCCTTGGCAATGGTATTACGCGCGAATAAAACCGGTGATGATCTCGGTGGTCACTTGGCGAGTTTTGCTTCTTCCGCAACCCTTTATGATGTGGGCTTTAACCACTTCTTCCGTGCCAACAGCGATAGCTTTGGCGGCGACATGATCTATTACCAAGGTCACTGTGCACCGGGTATTTACGCGCGTTCATTTTTAGAAGGCCGTTTGACTGAAGAGCACCTGAATAATTTCCGTCGTGAAGTAGGTGGTAAAGGTTTGCCATCTTATCCGCATCCTTATTTGATGCCGGACTACTGGCAGTTCCCGACCGTATCGATGGGTCTGGGTCCAATCATGTCAATTTATCAGGCACATATCCAAAAGTACCTGATGAACCGTGGCCTGATTAAAGAAGAAGATCGTAAGGTTTGGGCTTATCTGGGTGATGGTGAGATGGACGAGCCGGAAAGCTTGGGTGCAATTTCTCTGGCAGGTCGCGAAAAGCTCGACAACCTGATTTGGGTAGTGAACTGTAACTTGCAACGTCTGGATGGTCCGGTACGTGGTAATGGCAAGATCATTCAGGAACTTGAGTCATTATTCCGCGGCGCAGGCTGGCGTGTGATTAAAGTTGTGTGGGGCCGTCATTGGGATCCACTACTGGATAAAGATAAATCCGGTGCACTGAAAGCAGTGATGGAAGAAGCGGTCGATGGCGATTTCCAGCGTTACCAGGTAAAAGGTGGTGCTTACGCGCGTGAAAAGTTCTTCGGCAAATATCCAGAAGCAGCTGAGTTGGTTAAAGACTTAAGCGACGAAGATATTGATAATCTGAACCGCGGTGGTCACGACCCGTACAAAGTCTTTGCTGCTTATGCCGAAGCATGTACGGCCAAAGGTCAGCCGACCGTGATTCTGGCAAAAACCGTGAAAGGTTATGGTTTGTCGGAAGAAATCGAAGCAGTCAACAAAACTCACCAAATCAAGAAGATGCAAATCAATTCTTTGAAATACGTGCGTGACCGTTTCAACCTTCCTTTCACTGATGAACAGCTTGAAGAAGTACCGTTCTACCGTCCAAGCGAAAATTCCCCTGAATTGAAATATATGAAGGCGCGTCGTGAGGCGCTAGGTGGCTACCTGCCTGCACGTCGTAAGGAAAGCGAACAGCTGGCGATTCCTGGACTTTCAGTATTTGATTCGGTCTTGGCCGGTTCAAATGGTAAAGAACAATCCACCACAATGGTGATGGTGCGTTTAATCTCTGCACTTCTTAAAGAGAAAGCGATTAAAGACCGCGTTGTTCCAATTGTTCCAGATGAAGCCCGTACTTTCGGTCTGGAAGGTATGTTCCGTCAGCTCGGTATTTATGCCGCGCATGGCCAGAAATATACTCCGGAAGACCAAGAACAGCTGATGCATTACCGTGAAGCCAAAGACGGTCACATGTTGCAGGAAGGGATTAACGAAGCCGGTGCGATGAGTGCATGGGCAGCGTTGGCGACCAGTTATTCAACCAATAACCTGCCAATGATTCCGATGTATATGTACTACTCGATGTTTGGTTTCCAGCGTATCGGTGATATTGCCTGGGCAGCAGGCGATGCACAGGCACAAGGCTTCTTGCTGGGTGCAACTGCAGGTCGTACTACACTGAACGGTGAAGGCTTGCAGCATCAGGATGGTCATTCACACATCTTGGCTAATACCATTCCAAACTGTGTTTCTTATGACCCATGTTTCGGTTATGAATTGGCAGTGATCGTGCATGACGGTTTACAACGTATGTATGTGAACCAGGAACGTGTGTTCTATTACCTGACCGTGATGAACGAAAACTACGAGCATCCGGAAATGCCAAAAGGTGTTGAAGAAGGCATCAAGCGCGGTATGTACCTGCTTGAAGAAGATGAAAAAGCCACTGTTCAGTTACTGGGCTCAGGTGTGATTCTGCGTGAAGTGATCAAGGCAGCGAAGATTCTTCGTGAGGAATATCAAATTCATTCAAATGTCTACAGCGTAACCAGCTTCAATGAACTGGCACGTGACGGTATGGCATGTGAAGAATACAACCGCTTGCATCCGCTGGCTGAAGACGTAAAAGAAGCATGGGTATCGAAACAGCTTCGCGGTACTGAAGGTATCGTCGTGTCTGCAACCGATCATATGCGTGCTTATAGCGAACAGATTCGTGCTTATCTTCCAGATGGCCGTCCATTCGTAGCATTGGGTACTGACGGTTATGGCCGTTCAGATACACGTGCCAACTTGCGTAGTTACTTCGGTGTTGATGCTGCCCATATTGTGGTGGCAACTTTGAAAAAACTGGCAGATGAAGGTGAAGTTGATGCGCGCCTGGTAAAAGATGCGATCTCGACTTTCGAGCTTGATACAGATCGTCCAGTGGCTTGGGCACCGCAAGAAACCCCATGTGTACATGCTGTTGCTGACTACAAAGAGGAGAACTAAGCATGCAAATTACGACTCCTGATATTGGTGTAGATAAGGCAACAGTGGCCGAAATTCTGGTCAAAGTCGGTGATACGATCGCGATTGATGACAGCATTGTATTGCTTGAATCTGATAAAGCCTCTGTTGAAGTGCCTAGCACTTCAGCAGGCGTGGTAAAAAGCATTCTGGTCAGCCAGGGTGATGAAGTCGCTGAAGGCGCGGTACTGATTGAACTGCAAGCTGAAGACGGTAGCGCCGATGTGGTCGAGCCACAGCAAGCAGATGCCTCACAAAAAACTTCAGAAAATACTCCGACTTCATTGCCGGATCAGGAAATCATGCAGGAACTGGCTTCACATCAGCCTAAAGCTTCTGCTGCTCCTGAGGCTCAAGCGAGCTCACAGGTGGTTGATGTACAAATCCCCGATATTGGTGTAGAAAAAGCTACTGTAGGGGAAATCCTGGTCGCTGTCGGTGATGAAATCGAGGTAGATCAAAGTATCGTAGTGGTGGAATCAGACAAGGCGACTGTTGAAGTGCCAAGTACGGTTTCCGGCACGGTGGAATCCATAGAGATTAAAGAAGGCGATACCATTAAAGAAGGTGTGGTCATTCTGAAAGTGAAAACGGCTGTTTCGGCAGCGTCAGCACAGCCAGAACCACCTCAAGCACCAGTTGCTCAAGCGGCGGCCCAAGAGAAAGCAGTTGAAGCACCACAAACGTCAGCAGCACCTGCAGGTAATGTTGAAGTGATGGTGCCTGACCTGGGTGTAGACAAGGCGGCTGTGGCTGAAATTCTGGTTCAGGTCGGAGATACGGTTGAAAAAGATCAGAGCATCATCGTGGTAGAATCAGATAAAGCCACTGTTGAAGTGCCAAGCACTACAGCTGGCGTGATTAAAGCCATTCATGTTGAGCTGGGTCAAAATGTCTCTCAAGGCATTGCACTGGTGACAATTGAAGCTGAAGCGCAAGCAGCTGCTGCACCTGTCGTAGCCAAAGCAGAAGCACCGAAAGCAGCAGAAGCACCAAAAGCAGCCCCGGCACCTGCTGCATCTTCTACTCAAACAGTCACGACGTCGGATAATGCTGACAAGCTGACCAAAGAGCAGAATGCCGCTAATTCTAAAGTTTATGCCGGTCCTGCGGTGCGTAAACTGGCCCGTGAACTGGGCGTCGTGTTGGCAGACGTCAAAGCATCTGGCCCACATGCGCGCGTCATGAAAGAAGACCTGAAAGCGTATGTCAAAACGCGTCTTACTACGCCACAGGCGGCTCCTGTAGCCGCTGCTGCTCAAGTCGCAGGTCTGCCAAAACTGCCAGACTTTAGCGCTTTTGGTGGTGTGGAAGAGAAAGCCTTGACGCGCTTGCAACAAGTGTCTATTCCACAGTTGTCGCTGAATAATTTCATTCCGCAAGTGACCCAGTTTGATGCAGCAGATATTACGGAACTGGAAGCATGGCGTAATGAACTGAAAGGCAACTTCAAGAAAGAAGGCCTGAGCCTGACCATTATGGCGTTCATCATCAAAGCAGTTGCGCACTTGTTAAAAGAAGAGCGTGAGTTTGCTGGTCACTTGGCCGATGATGGTAAGTCAGTATTGCTACGTAACGAGATCCATATGGGTATCGCGGTCGCAACGCCAGATGGTTTGACCGTGCCTGTGCTGCGTCACCCAGATCAGAAGTCAATTAAACAGATTGCCACTGAGCTAGGAATCTTGGGTCAAAAAGCGCGTGACAAGAAATTGTCGCCGAAAGATCTGCAAGGTGCGAACTTCACTATCACTAGCCTAGGTTCAATTGGTGGTACAGCATTTACGCCATTGGTGAACTGGCCGCAAGTGGCAATTCTGGGGATTTCTCCTGCAACCATGCAACCGGTTTGGAATGGTGAAGGCTTTGATCCACGCTTGATGCTGCCGCTTTCATTGTCCTACGATCACCGTGTGATCAATGGTGCAGATGCTGCTCGTTTCACCAACAAGCTGACCAAGCTGCTCAAAGATATCCGTACTTTATTGATCTAAAAAATCATGTATATGCCCTTTATTCTCTCTCTGGGAGAAAGACAAAGAGGGTGTAAAGAGAAAAACCCTGCTTCGGCAGGGTTTTTTGCTGCTGCATTGAAAAATAATCTATTTGATTCTATACTTGGCGCACTTCATTGGGGAGTAGCCGCCTTTTGCGCAAAGCAGAAGGGTGATGGTCAACATATTTGCTCAACCGAGCATGGTCATCATAGCAAAGAACCAAGTCAGCTTTTCCAAGCTTTCTTTTGTTGGCAAGACCTTTGATTTACCACTCTGCAGATTTTGGCTAGCAGGAGCGGTGAGTCATTGGTATTGGATGCTAGCCAGAGAAAAACCTCATGTATGAATTCCTACTGTCGACTGCAATTGTAGCGCTGGCTGAAATGGGTGATAAAACCCAACTGCTTGCTTTGCTGCTTGCTGCACGTTTTCGCAAACCTGTTCCTATTTTATTTGCTATTTTATTGGCGACGCTGATTAACCACGGCCTTTCTGCGGTATTGGGACAATGGGTGACCACGGTGATTGGGCCGGAGGTGCTACTGTGGATCGTCTCGATTGGCTTTATCGCAATGGCCGTCTGGATGCTGATTCCGGATGAACTCGGGGATGAAAATGCCAGTATCAATAAATGGCAAAAATTCGGGGTCTTTGGCGCAACCTTTATTTTATTCTTTCTGGCAGAAATCGGTGATAAAACTCAAATTGCCACAGTTGCACTGGCAGCACGTTTCGACAGCGTATTCTGGGTCATGCTGGGGACCACTTTGGGCATGATGCTGGCCAATGCACCTGCAGTGTTTTTGGGAGATAAGCTGGCGAACAGATTGCCGATCAGCCTGATTCATAAAATTGGTGCGGTGATTTTCCTGGTGATTGGTGTCGCGACCCTGGCCCAACATTATTTCTTTTAAATTATAAAATAATAAATTACATGAATCCTGAGCTAAAAACTCAGGATTTTTTATGGTTAAAATTCTCTCAAAACCTTGATAAATAGTGTGATATGGCTAGTTTTATTGATTGTAAGTTTGATAAATTCCTTATATTTTATACGGGTATAAAAACGTTATTTTTATTATAAATTGGGGAATTTACATGGTTTTTGAGCGCACCACATCGCAAGTCCTGTTTGATAATGGGACACATAAATGCATCAGTTTTACCAGTCTGGTCAAAGGTGAAGGCGTTCAGGCAAACCAGTTTTTGATTATTGATCATGAGCGCGCAGCGGTACTCGATCCGGGTGGTGATTTAACCTATGTGCCGCTGACCATGGAACTGAATAAATACACCCGCTTGACCCATCTGGACTATGTCATGGCTTCACATCAAGACCCGGACATTATCACTTCCATGCCGCGCTGGCTGGTATATACCGATGCCAAAGTGGTGGCATCCAAGCTGTGGGCGCGTTTCTTGCCGCACTTAAACTCGGCCTTTATGAGCGACCGGATGAAAGGCAACTGGCTGGACCGTCTGGTGGAGCTTCCGGATCATGGTCAAATCATTCCACTGGGCCAATCTCATATTGTGGCGGTACCGGCGCATTTTCTGCATTCGGTAGGGAATTTCCAGTTTTATGATCCGATTGCCAAAATTTTATTTTCAGGTGATATGGGTGCGTCCATGGTTGAAGATGCCGCCAAGCCACTGGAAAACTTTGCCGCGCATATCCCAAAAATGAAAAGCTTCCATCAACGCTATATGTGCAATAACAAGGTGATTCGTCTCTGGGTGAAAATGGTACGCAGCATGGAAATCGAGATGATTGTGCCGCAGCATGGCACACCATTTATCGGCAAAGAGCAGATTACCCAGTTTCTGGACTGGATTGAAACGCTGGAATGCGGCACTGACCTGATGGATGAAACGGTTTTTACCTGTCCTGAATAGTTCACACAAAAAATAATTTTTTTCTTGTGTGGAAAAACAACATTTTTTATATTTCTTCTCCAAAAAACTTTTTTTGATGACGAGAACTTATAAGAAATGTTGTCTCAAGTTCCAAAACCGGATGCGTGTTTAAGCTGCGGGGCGTGCTGCGCCTATTTCAGGGTTTCGTTCTATTGGGCTGAAGGTATTCATATGCCTGAGCACTATACCGAACCTGTGACAGCAGTCTATTCATGTATGGCTGGAACCAATCAAAAAGATCCACGCTGTATCGCACTTGATGGCACCATCGGCCAGCAGGTCAGCTGCGGCATGTATGAGCAGCGCAGTTCATCCTGCAAAGAAGTGCAGATTGCCGATGATCAATGCAACAAGGCACGTGTTGCACACAATATGTTGCCCTTTGTCCAGATTGAAACTGATGAAGCTGACAATGATGACAGTTTTGAATATGTCAGCTAAATCCATCCAAAGCAGAGCTTAGGCTCTGCTTTTCACTCCATTAAAATGATCGGGGTATATTTAAAATAGGGAACTTCATTATCAGAGGTATTATTGATACTGTTTTAGCACCCACATAGATCTGCGTGTACAAAGCTTGAATAAAAAAATAATTTTGCAATTGCAATGAAATTTAAGCCGATATTTGTTTATAATAGTGCACGGAAATTACCAGTGAGACTGTTATGTTGACCATCGTTCAAGACGCGTTAACCTTCGATGATGTCCTATTACTCCCTGCCTATTCTACTGTTCTTCCAAAAGATGTCTCCCTAAAGACACGTTTAACTCGTGGCATTAACCTGAATATTCCTCTTGTATCCGCAGCAATGGATACGGTGACTGAGTCCCGTATGGCAATTGCAATGGCGCAAAATGGTGGTATCGGTATTTTGCACAAGAACATGGATATCGCTGTTCAGGCTGCAGAAGTGCGCCGTGTGAAAAAATTCGAAGCGGGTATGGTTAAAGACCCGATTACAGTCACTCCTGAGACCACAGTACGTGAATTGATTGCGCTGACTCAAGCCAATAATATCAGTGGTGTGCCTGTTGTGAAAGACGGCAAAGTGGTGGGTATCGTGACAGGTCGTGATACACGCTTTGAAACCAATCTTGAGCAGCCAGTCAGCAATATCATGACTGGTCAGGATCGTCTGGTGACAGTTCGTGAAGGCGAATCGAAAGAAAATATCCAAGCTTTATTGCAACAGCACCGTATTGAAAAAGTATTGGTGGTCAACGATCAGCAAGAGCTGAAAGGCTTAATTACGGTAACCGATTTCCGTAAAGCTGAATTGTATCCAAATAGCTGTAAAGATGACCTGGGTCGTCTGCGTGTTGGTGCTGCTGTCGGTACTGGTGCAGAAACGCCAAGCCGCGTAGAAGCCCTGGTTGATGCAGGTGTGGACGTGATTGTAGTCGATACTGCACATGGTCATTCTGCGGGTGTGATTGAGCGTGTACGTTGGGTTAAGGCCAACTATCCACAAGTTCAGGTGATTGGCGGTAACATCGCAACAGGTGATGCTGCGCTGGCGTTGCTTGATGCAGGTGCTGATGCCGTTAAAGTTGGTATTGGTCCTGGTTCAATCTGTACCACGCGTATTGTGGCGGGTATTGGTATGCCACAAATCTCTGCAATTGATTCTGTTGCCAATGCGCTGAAAGATCAGATTCCTTTGATCGCGGATGGCGGTATCCGTTTCTCTGGCGATATGGCTAAAGCGATTGGTGCGGGCGCGAGCACGATTATGGTTGGTTCATTGATGGCCGGTACTGAAGAAGCACCAGGCGAAGTTGAATTCTTCCAGGGCCGCTACTACAAGGCTTATCGTGGTATGGGTTCATTGGGTGCCATGGCAGGTGCGACAGGTTCTGCTGACCGTTACTTCCAGGACTCCAAGGCTGGTGCCGAGAAGCTAGTTCCAGAAGGTATTGAAGGTCGCGTACCGTACAAAGGCCCAATGGGTAATATCGTACATCAGATGATGGGAGGCCTACGTTCTTCGATGGGTTATACCGGTTCTGCGACAATTGAAGACCTGCGTCAAAATGCTAAGTTTGTGAAAATCACTTCTGCCGGTATGTCGGAGTCACATGTACATGATGTGACCATTACCAAAGAAGCACCAAACTATCGCGTGGGTTAATCTCCCGTGATTTAAAATTTTAAAAAGCCGTCATGCAAATGACGGCTTTTTTATTTTGGTGTAAAGTGTGACTCAAGGAAAAAAATGGGTGATATCAATCATCCGCTAAGAAGTGAGATAAAGATGAGTTATTTTGGTACGGATGGTATTCGTGGAAAGTTTGGCGAATTGCCGATTACCCCTGAGTTTGCCCTGAAACTGGGATTTGCAGCTGGTAAAGTTTTAAAACGTCATAGTAAAAAATCCAAACCATTGGTGGTTCTGGGTAAAGATACCCGTTTGTCGGGCTATATCCTGGAAGCTGCCTTGCAGGCAGGTTTAAATGCCGCCGGCGTTTATGTTCATCTTTTAGGTCCACTACCGACACCGGCGATTGCTCACTTGACCCGTGCCTTGCATGCCAGCTTGGGTATTGTCATTTCCGCTTCGCATAACCCGTATTTTGATAACGGCATTAAGTTCTTCTCTGCAGAAGGCAAAAAACTGCCAGATGCTTTACAAGACGAAATTAATCAGGAGCTTGAAAAAGATTTTGTGATTGAAGACACGGCGAATCTGGGTAAAAGTATCCGGGTTAAAGATGCTAATGGTCGCTATATTGAATTCTGTAAATCGACGTTCCCGTATCATCTGGATCTGAATGAACTTACCATTGTGGTGGATTGTGCCAATGGTGCAGCCTATAACGTGGGACCTGCGGTGTTCCGTGAACTGGGCGCACGTGTGATTGCCATTCACAATGAGCCAAGCGGTTTGAATATTAATGAGGGCTGTGGTTCAACCCATCCGGAAAGCTTGCAACAAGCCGTGATTCAACATCAAGCGGATTTGGGTATTGCCTTTGATGGGGATGCTGACCGTGTGGTTCTCGTAGATAAAGCCGGTAATCTGATTGATGGCGACCATATTCTTTATATTCTTGCGACTCAAAGCTCGAAAAAACCGGCAGGTATCGTCGGTACCTTAATGAGCAATATGGCGCTGGAACTGGCGCTGGAAAAAGCTCAAGTGCCGTTATTACGTGCCAAAGTCGGCGACCGTTATGTATTACAAGGTCTGGAAGAAAATGGCTGGGTAATTGGCGGTGAGCCTTCTGGTCATATTCTGACTTTAGACAAGAGCACCACAGGCGATGCCATTATTGCAGCCCTGCAGGTTTTAACCGTGATGGTTGAACAGAAAAAAGCCCTGCATGAACTTGTGGCTGACTTTAAACTGTTGCCAAATGTCCTGGTCAATGTACGTTTAAATGCCATGTTTGACCCTTATTCAGTGCCTGAACTGGCAGCTGAATTTGAAAAAGCCGAACAGCAGCTTAAAGGTCGTGGCCGTTTATTGATTCGTAAATCCGGCACAGAACCTGTCATTCGTGTGATGGTCGAAGGTGATGATCTGGTCGAAGTTACCACACTTGCAAACAGCCTGGCAGATGCTGTGCGTGCCAATGCAGCTTAACGGGAACATAGATAATGAGTGATCTGATCAAGGATCTAAGTGAACTACGCCTGAATTATGAAAAAGGCGAGTTACAGGAACAGCAAGTCAATCCGAATCCGCATATGCAGTTCTTGCAATGGTTTAACCATGCAATGGAAGCAAAATTGCACGAGCCCTATGCCATGTCGTTGGCAACAGCCAATGCACAAGGCCGTCCGCATGTGCGTACGGTATTGCTGCGTGGAGCGACTGACGCAGGGTATGATTTTTATACCAACTATGATAGTCAAAAAGGTTTAGATCTGGCTAAAAATCCTTATGCCGAACTGTTGTTCTACTGGCAGGATCAGGAACGTCAGATTCGTATTTCGGGTCGTGTAAAGAAAATATCGGAAGAAGAATCGACCGACTATTATCATAAACGTCCACGCGAAAGCCAGATTGCCGCGCATATCAGTACCCCGCAAAGTGGCATCGTGGCTAGTCGTGAGGAATTGCAGCAACGTTTTTGGGATTTGCATACCCAGGTTGCCAATCAGCAACAGCTGGACAAGCCGGTATTCTGGGGCGGTTATCGTCTCGAACCCGATTATTATGAATTCTGGCAGGGTCGTCCGAACCGTTTGCATGACCGTTTAAGTTATCGCAAAACCGATGCCGGCTGGACTTTAGAGCGCTTAATGCCATAACCATGCAAAAACTGGAAATAAAACAACGTCCATTGCTGACACGCCCTGAAAATTTACCGGGCGTCCCTGCATTTGTGGCCGAGATTCTGGCTCGTCGTGGGGTGGAATCCGAGCAGGAACTTGAGCTCAAGCTGAAGCATTTGCTGGCACCGACCATGAAAGGCTTGCCTGAAGCCATTCAATTGATGGATCAGGCGATTGATCATGGCCAGAAAATCGTGATTGTCGGCGATTATGATGCCGATGGCGCGACCAGTACTGCACTCATGGTGCTGGCACTGCGCGATATGGGCGCCAATGTTGAATATCTGGTACCAGACCGTTTTAAATATGGGTATGGATTGACGCCCGCAATTGCAGATCTGGCCTTTGTCAATTTCACGCCTGATTTACTGATTACCGTGGACAATGGCATTTCCAGCCATGACGGAGTAAAACAGGCGCAGGATCATGGCATGCAGGTGATCATTACTGATCACCATCTGACGACCAAGCCGACACCAAAAGCCGAAGCCGTGGTCAATCCCAATCAGCTCGGTTGCGACTTTCCAAGCAAAGCACTGGCCGGGGTCGGGGTGGCTTTTTATGTACTGGCCAATCTATCTACTCATCGCAAGAAACTTGGAAAATCCTCTACGGTAATTACCAATTATCTTGATCTGGTGGCACTCGGTACTTATGCCGATGTCGCGAGTCTGGACTATAACAACCGGATTCTGGTCGATGCAGGGTTGAAACGGATCCAGCAAGGGTTATGCCGAGCAGGAATCAGTGCGCTACTTGATATTGCAAAGCGTGATCCTGCTGGTCTGAAAGCTCAAGATTTGGGCTTTGTTTTAGGCCCACGGATTAACGCGGCTGGACGCATGGAAACCATGGATATCGGGATCGAATGTTTGCTGGCTCCTGATCTGACAACTGCTTATCCACTGGCTGAACAGCTGAATCAGCTCAATGTCGAACGCCGTCAGGTGGAAGGTAAAATCAAGCAGGAAGCCTTGCTTGAGCTGGATAAAATCCAGTGGGATGCCACTGAACTACCTGCTGCGTTGATCATGTTTGAACAGCATTGGCATCAGGGAGTGATCGGGATTGTAGCAGGGCGTTTAAAAGAGCAGTTCCATCGTCCGAGTATTGTTTTTGCCGCGGATCAGGATGGGATTCATATCAAAGGTTCGGCGCGTTCGATTGAAGGTATTCATATTCGTGATGCGATTGAACAGGTGGCAGAGCAATATCCTCATTTAGTCAGTCATTTTGGCGGACATGCAGCAGCAGCAGGTTTAACCCTGAAAAAAGAAAATTTCGCTGAGTTTAAGCAGGTCTTTGAAGCACTGATTGGTGTGATGGATGAGGATTTATTCACTGCGACTTTATGGACAGATGGAGAGTTGCCAGCTTCTGCTTTTCAGATCGAAACAGTCAATTTATTGCAGAATTTAAGTCCATGGGGGCAAAAATTCCCCCAACCGATTTTTGATGGTGTGTTCAAAATCATGGACTATCGCTGGCTTAAAGATGTGCATCTTAAGTTACGTGTGGCGTTGGAGAATGGGCAGGTCGTGGATGCGATCGCTTTCAATGCAGCGGATAAATATGACTTTGACCCGATGAAAGATACACGATTGGTCTATGAGCTGGATAAAAATGTATTTAATGGCAATATCAGCTTGCAAATGCGGATTATCCATTTAGAACAATAGGCCATAAAAAAACCGCTCGAGTGAGCGGTTTTTTTGCTTTTAATCGGAGAGATTAGAAGCGGTATGCTGCACGAATGCCATAAGTATTGATGTCATCAGCAAATGCTATGTTACCTTCAAGGCTTACTTGTTGACTCAAGAATTTCTTAGCACGAATTTCAAAAGTATCTTCATCATAGCCGTTATCGATATAGCCAAGACCCACGTTTAGGGTAGGGTCGAGGTAAAGATCGGTACCAAGAATGAAAGCTGTTTCATCAGCAAAGCGTGCACCAGCTTCAAAGTTCATGTCGTACTGGCCTACTTTGGTTACGTATTTACCACGTACAGTTGCGTCTGTGTCGTCGCCATTATCTGCCAGACCAACTGCTAATAAAAGACCAGGTGTAGGTAAGTAACCTACTTCTGCAGCGAAAGTGGTATCATCAAATTCGCCATCATCAAAATAACCAACTTGACCATTTAAGTAAAAATCAGTGTTAGGAACAAAATATTCAACACCAACATTTAAGTTAGTGAAATCATATAAATCAAAGTCAGTGTAAGCAAGCGATGCATTAATATTACTTGCACGGTTTAAAAATGCAGCTTCATTTAATGGAGAGCCTTTAACTTGTACCGGAGCAAAGTAGTAAGCACCATCAACTGCAAGTGTATAACCATTGTCAGCACCATCAATGTCAACATCGTGGTAAGCAACAGTACCCCCAACTTCAGCTTGGTAAGCATGTGCAGTTCCCAGGCCAGCAAGAAGCGCTGTAGCAAGAGCAAGTTTCTTAAGCATTTAGATTTCTCTCTTTGTTATAAAAATATGACTGTTTGATGAACAGTTGTAACAAATTGTACAGTTTATATTCGCCCCGTCAATGTGCAAAAATACCTAAATGCTTGTTAAGAGTGCAATAAAAAAACCCATCCGAGGATGGGTTTTCTATGAATGACTAATTTTTGGTTTTAGATTAGAAGCGGTACTTCGCTGCTACACCAAAGGTATTGTAGTCATTGTTAAACTGTTCGCCAAAGCCGACACGGCCTTCTAAGCTCACTTGCTGGTTAATGAACTTACGTGCATTGATACCAAATTCGCTCTTGTCGGTAATATCATTATTGTGATAATCAGCACCGACACTCAAGGTTTTGTCGATGAAATAATCTGCTGCCAGATTGTATTCATCTAGATCACCAAACGCTGCACCTGCTTCCAGGTTGATATCTTTACCATTGCTTAATGTCGTCACATATTTAGCACGAAGTGTTGGATCTACGCCATCATCATTGTCGTTATCCCAACCTTTCACACCAGCCGCAATCAATAGACCTGGCGCTGGCAGATAACCGACTTCAGCTGCATAGGTGGTTAAATCATTTTCTAGATCATCATTGTCTTGCAGATCATGGCCATTGACGTTACCGCTTAAGTAGAAGTCAGAATTCGGTACGAAGTACTCTGCACCTACGCCATAACGATGCGCTTCAGAATCACCAATTTCATTATATTGATATTGCGCACTCACGTTGCTAGCACGATCAAGGAATGCTGCTTCTGCTAATGGTGCATTACGTGTTTGAACTGGATTGAAGTAATATGTACCATCAACGCCGAAAGAACCGCTAGTTCCACCGTTGTCAGGATCAACCACTCCTGCTGATGCACCAATTTCTGCTTGGTAAGCATGTGCTGCTGTACCAGTCATTGCTATTGCTGAAAGTAGTGCCGAAGCAATCGCTAATTTTTTCATGGTTACTACCCCTCAAATCGTGAGTTAAAAACATTACACTTTTTGTTACAACTTTCAGTCTAGAGCAATTCCAAAGATCGTCAATCAAAGGAAAGTTACAGTAATGTGAATAGCGTAATCTTGTGTAATTTTTGCTGAACAAGTGACTGAATAATAAAATTAAATTTATAATGTAGTGTTTTATTAAAAGTGTGTAGATATTGTGGAATCTATTGAATTCGCTGATTTTTTATACAGACCAATAAGAAATCCTAAATTATAAAATCAATTGCAAAATTATATTTCGGTCATAAAACGGGGCTAAAAAGCCGATAAAAATTTCGGATAAAAAGACGCAAAAGAGTCTATGAGATGTTGAAAATTGGATGAGGGAAATACAGGTCTAAATGCTCAAGACATTCGAGCCTTAGACTGAATGGATCGTTAAAATAGCGGAAATAGACTGTGCTATAATATCGGGCTAAGAATTTTGTGCCTAATTTTGATTGAGAGTAATTCACGTGGAAATTAATCCGTATCTAAACCAATTAAAAGACTTAAACGAACGTGGTCAAACACTACGGGGGTATCTTTGACTACGATCTGAAAAAAGAGCGTTTAGAAGAAGTCCTGCGTGAATTAGAAGATCCAACCATCTGGAATGACCAGAGTCGTGCCCAAGCGATGGCCAAAGAGAAAGGCGAGCTTGAAAATGTATTAAATGTGCTGGATCGCTTAAGTACCCAGCTTGAAGATGCACAGGCTTTGCTTGATCTGGCGGTTGAAGCGGATGATGAAAGCTTGCTAGAAGATGTACAGGCTGAACTGAGCACGGCTGAAGAAGAACTGGCCAAGCTTGAATTCCGCCGTATGTTCAATAATCCGATGGATCCAAATCCTTGCTATCTGGAAATTCAAGCTGGTTCAGGCGGTACAGAAGCACAGGACTGGGCGTCTATGTTGCTACGTATGTATCTACGCTGGATTGAACGTCATGGCTTTAAAGCAGAAGTGATGGAAGAATCTGATGGGGATGTTGCCGGGATTAAATCTGCGACGATTCGTGTGGAAGGTGAGTACGCCTATGGCTGGTTACGTACCGAATCTGGTGTACACCGTTTAGTGCGTAAGTCGCCCTTTGACTCGGGCAACCGTCGTCATACCTCGTTCTCTGCCGTGTTTGTGTCACCGGAAGTTGATGACAATATCGAAATTGAAATCAATCCGTCCGATGTTCGTACCGATACTTATCGTGCATCAGGGGCGGGTGGTCAGCATATTAACAAAACAGATTCTGCCGTGCGTTTAACCCATGCACCGACCGGAATTGTGGTGGCCTGTCAGAACCAGCGTTCACAACATGCCAACCGTGACCACGCCTGGAAGCAGTTACGTGCCAAACTTTATGAGCTCGAGATGAGCAAACGTAACGAAGCGGCACAAGCACTGGAAGATTCCAAGTCTGACATTGGGTGGGGTAGTCAGATCCGTTCTTATGTCCTGGATGATTCACGTATTAAGGATTTGCGTACAGGTGTGGAAAATTCCAATACTGGCGCAGTTCTGGACGGTGATCTGGACAAATTTATCGAAGCAAGCTTGAAACAGGGCTTGTAAGAAGTTGTTTAAATAGCTGGCGTAACCAAGCTTGTACAGATTGTGACTCTTATATCTAAATTATTCGATATATAAATCGTAAAAATACGATATAATGGTCGCAGATGCTGAATAAAGTTTCGTTGCGCCACTGATTGTGATGTGCCTATGGACCTTGATCTAATTTTTAAAGCCTTAGCCAATCCGACCCGTCGACAAATTCTGGAGTGGTTAAAATCTCCGGAGCAATATCTGTCTGCGGAAGAGTGTGGTGGCTTTCAACGTGGGGTCTGTGCAGGTCAAATTGAACGTTTGGGCCAGGTTTCCCAGTCCACCATGTCCAATCACCTGTCGGTGTTACAGCAGACTGGCCTGATCACTGCGACCAAGCATGGACAGTGGTCATATTTCTCCCGCAATGAAACTTTGATTCAACAATTTATCGAACACCTACAACAACACCTTTAACAGGTGGGAGTAACGATGGCTGAATTAAATTCTCCTTTAACGCTCGGTGCGTTAGAGCTTAAAAACCGTGTCATCATGGCGCCGCTGACCCGTAACCGCGCAACTGCTGATCGCGTTCCAACCCCAATGATGGTTGAATACTATGCGCAACGTGCAAGTGCTGGCCTGATTATTTCTGAAGCCACAGTGATTTCTGAAGAAGCCAATGGCTATTTAAATACTCCAGGATTGTTTACCGATGCTCAGGTCGAAGGCTGGAAAAAGGTTACTCAAGCGGTTCATGAGAAGGGCGGTCTGATTGTTGCCCAGCTTTGGCATGTTGGTCGTGTATCGCATCCGGATCTGTTAAATGGTGAAACACCAGTCTCTGCAAGTGCAGTACAACAGGCGGGTCATGTCAGCTTGTTACGTCCAAAACGTCCATACGTTACGCCACGTCCTTTGGAAGTTTCTGAAATTCATGCCATTACCGAGCAATATAAGCAAGCCGCGATTCGTGCTAAAGAAGCCGGTTTTGATGGTGTTGAATTACATGCTGCCAATGGTTATCTGATTGACCAGTTCTTGCAAAGCAAAACCAATCAGCGTGAAGATGAATACGGCGGTTCAGTGGAAAATCGTACACGTTTCCTGCTAGAAGCAACTGATGCACTGATTGAAGTATGGGGCGCAGATCGTGTAGGGGTGCATTTTGCGCCGCGTTGTGATGATCATGACATGGGCGACAATGATCCACGTGAAACATTTGGCTATGCCATGGAGCAGCTGGGTAAGCGCAAGATTGCCTTCTTCTTTACCCGTGAATATCTGGCAGAAGACAGTATTTCTGAATATATGAAACAGCGCTCAAATGGAGTGCCTTATATTGCCAATATGCAACTAAGTCGTGAAGATGCCATTGAATTACTGGCTTCAGGCAAGGCTGATGCGGTGGCTTTTGGTAAGGCGTATATTGCCAATCCGGATCTATACGAACGTCTGCTCGAAGATGCGCCGCTGAATGAACTGAAGCTGGAAAATATGATCGGAACCAATGTCGCGGAAGGCTATATTGATTATCCGACATTGGCTGAAGCAGAAGCTTTAACTACAGTAGAATAATCTAAAAATGAGCCACATTGATTAACATGTTGATGTGGCTCTGCTATATTCTGCCCATTGAATCTTTGGACAGGGGCGCAATGTGGCCACTCCATTTTGGTATAACGCAGCCTTGGCGCTGGTTAAACCCTTATATCAATCGCGTATCCGTAAACGTGCGACCGATCCTGAACAATTACAACAAGAACTGACAGAACGTTTCGGCCCGTTTCAGCCACCCAAAAACCTGCATGCCATCTGGTTTCATGTGGTGTCGGTGGGTGAAACCAATGCTGCCCAACCGTTAATTGAACATTATTTAAAACTTGGCCATCCGGTGCTGGTCACCAATACCACCAAAACCGGTCAGGCACGCGCTAAATCACTTTTTTTAAAAGCGCCTTATCTCGATTTGTTTCAAGCCGTGTATTTGCCTGCTGACCAGAAAACTTTAATTCGTGAATTTTATCAAAAATATCAGCCGAAACTTTTATTGCTGATGGAAACTGAACTTTGGCCGAATCTGCTGGATCAGGCACCCCAGTTTAATGTGCCAAGTGTATTGTTGAATGCGCGTCTGTCCGAAAAATCCGCCAAAGGCTATGCCAAGGTTAAAGGTTTGTCCCGTGGCATGCTCAAGAATTTAACTGGTCTTTTGGCACAGGATACAGCCACCCAGCAACGTTATATCCAGTTGGGAATCGCAGCTGAAAAAACCCAAGTTTTGGGCAATATCAAATTTGATATTACTGCGCCCGAGCGCTTTATTCATCAGGCAGATCAATTGAAACAGGAGTGGCAGTTAGGGGGGCGAAAGATCGTCACGTTAGCTAGTACTCATGCTCCTGAAGAAAAAGAAATTCTGAGTGTTTTAAAAGCTGCTTTAGAAGCTGATCCATATTTGGTCTGTATTGTGGTACCGCGCCATCCGGAACGTTTTGATGAGGTGTTCCAAGCTGCACAGTCTTTGGGATTGAAAATCCAGCGTCGAAGTCTAGGGCAACATATTAAAGCAGATACCCAGGTTTATTTGGCCGATTCGATGGGTGAAATGTGGCTTTGGTATGCTTTGAGTCAGGCATGTTATGTGGGTGGTTCTTTAAATGAACCAGGTGGTGGACATAATATTTTGGAGCCGATTGCGCTGAATGTGCCGACTGTTTTAGGCAAAAACTATTTTAATTTTCAGACTATCGTGGATGAGTTCGTTCAGGCAGACGCAGTCGCAGTGGTGCAGGATGCCCAGCAGGCTGCAGAGGTATTACTGGAACTTTTGCAAGATCAGGTTAAGGCGGAAATCTTGAATGCGGCAGCGCAGCAAATTATGCAGTTAAATACGGGATCGCTTGCCAAGCATATTCAGGTGATTGATCAGTATTTATAATTTTTGGTCATTCCCTCATTTATCATGTTTGATCGAAATATTCATTCGTAGGGGATACCTACTTTTCAGAGATGAAAAGTAGCAAAAATCTTTTGTATCACTGAAGGGATGTCCTTATCCCTCAGTGATACGGGCGGCATCCCTGCCACCAATCGTGATAGCTGATTGTAATTATAGTCTGGTCAGAAACCTTATTTTTTTCATCTTTTAACTCTTCACTTCTTATTTTTTTGAACTTGATCATTATGAATATCGTCCTGCTTGATCCACGTCAAACCGAAGCTGAATTCTGGTCGATTAGCTCAACTAGGCAACTGGAACATCTGCAGCAGCATCTACAAATTCAAGTGGGAGATACTTTAAAAGTCGGAATTCGGGAAGGTCAGCGTTACCTGACGGAAATTGTCGAAATCTCTGAAAAAGCAGCGCGCTTGAAACCACTGCAAGAAGAAGCGGTTCCAGAAAAATTGCCAGTGACTTTAATCGTCGCCTTGCCACGTCCGAAAGTGCTGCGCCGTCTGATTATGGATAGTGTCACTTTGGGCGTTGAAAAAATCATTTTACTGCATAGCTATCGTGTCGATAAAAGCTATTGGCAAACTCCATTTTTACAGCAGTTAAATCATTATATCGAGCTGGGACTGGAACAGGCAGGCGATACGGTTGCTCCGAAAATCGAGCTGTATAAACGCTTTAAACCCTTTGTTGAAGATATCTTGCCGGGTTTGATTAGTGCGGATGGTCCGGCTTATGTGGCACATCCTTATGCAGAGCAAGCGATGCCTTTTGCGATTGAGCATCCCTGTACGATTGTTATTGGTCCGGAGGGTGGATTTATTCCATATGAAGTTGATTTACTCATCAAAAACGGCTGCCAGGCTGTGAGTCTGGGCAACCGTATTATTCGTACAGAAACTGTGATTCCTTATGTTTTAGGTCGACTGTTTAGCACGTGCTGAAGCTTCTTCATTGCCTTCGCCACGATAGACTTTGACTTCCTGTACCGGATAAGGAATCGAAATATTATGCTCAGCAAAAGCCTGAATCACCCGTTCCTGCACCGCACTGATTGAAGTTCCGGTGCCGGTTTCAGTGGTATCGACCCACCAGAAAGCTTTTAGGGTAATAGAAAAGTCAGCCAGCGCCGTTACGTTGACACTAAAGCCTGGCTGGCTCAGGATGGTTGGATCTTTATCTAAAATAGCGGTGATCAGGTCCTTGGCTTTCTGGATGTCATCTTCATAGCCGATGCCCACCACGAATTCGCAGCGGCGACGGGTATAGGCGGTATTGACTGTGACCGCACTGGTGTAGACCGTGGCATTTGGAATCACGATACGGCGGCCATCTGGTGAGCGTAAAAAGGTCGCACGAATCTGGATATCTTCAACGGTACCTTCCATGCCATTCACGATAATGTCATCGCCAATCTTGAACGGTTCACTGAGCAGAATCAACACGCCAGAGAGCAGGTTCTGGAAAATATCCTTGAAGGCAAAACCGATCGCGACCGAACCAATCCCGAGGGCACTCATCAGCTGACCTGGGGTAAAGCCAGGAACAGCAATCACCAGTCCAATCAGAATACCAAAGAAAATAATAAAGGTACTGCCGACACGGTTGAGTACCAACACCAGATTCTGACGGGTATAAGAGCGGTTTTCCAAAGTTTTACGTACGAAAAACTTGAAGACTTTGGAGAGTAACCAGAAAATCGTAATTACGATCAGTGCGATACAGAAATAAGGCACACGTTCCCAGAAACCTTCCATGATCTTGTCAATGGTGCTGTAGGCATCATTATACTTGGCGGTATGTTCAATCACGGTCTGGGTCGTTTTCTCAGTTGCCTGATGTAACAACTCCGTGGTGCCCTCAGTTACCTGGCTTAAGGTATTGTTTTGCTCTGCCACAAAAATTCCACAATTCAAATTTCGCCTATTTTGCCTGATGTTCAGCAAAAAATTAATAAGGACTCGAAGTCACCAGTAGATAATTTTAAAAATAACGGCGCTGTTGTTAAAAGTATTTGGTGGTTTTTTGCATCATTTCCGTGGGGGTAGGGGTTTGTTCTTCACCGCTCATATAACTGAATAAAGCGATAGATCCCAACAAGCTAAGCAGGGTCAGGATAATCATCAGCCAGGCCAGAATTTTTTCCCAGAGCAAGGTCATCCGTGCCGGACCATACTGATTAGTGCCTCGATCGCCCGAACCAAAAACGATATAAAGCCATACAAAAATGTTTACTAGCGGCAGCAAAAATAATAGCGCCCACCAGCCACTGCGGTTCATATCATGCAAACGGCGAACGGTCACCACTAAAGCGAAATACACATAGACCAGAACCATGGCCAGTACAACAATACTGGCCAAACCTTGCAGTGAAATCAGCCAGTTGGGATCCATGGAGTGGGTAGAAATATTCACAATATCAATGCTGAGACCCAGTGCGATACTGCCAAATAAAAAAATGAAATACAGAAATGCCGACCAGGCAATAAAGCTCAAGCGTCCGAAGCGGCCTTTCATCGAAAGGGGATGATCCGATGCAGGCAGCGCAGGCGGGCTAAAGTAGGGAGATTCAGGCGATTTCATAAAGCGTATCCTGCTAAATCAGATGAAATAACCACAAGCGGTCAATTTTATTTTTAAGGGCTGTGCTACAGATCATACACATTTGCGCAGAAGATTCTGTACTGTAAGTTGTGGTTTATTTTGATTGAATTTGTATAAATAATCTACGACGAAAGCATGATTGCCGGATTTGAAATAAGCAGGCCATACTGCCATTATGCATAAAAAACAATCAACAACGCAGCATTAACCTCTCGTGATGAGATAGAACAAAATCAAGGAAGTGACCTATGCAAGAGATCTATCCAGTACCCGAAGAATTTAAAAAAACAGCACGTACGCTCGAAGACCAGTACTTTGAACGTTATCAATATTCTATAGAACAGCCAGATAAATTTTGGGCAGAACAGGCGCAACGTCTGGACTGGATCAAGCCCTTTACCCAAGTCAAAAATACCAGCTTTAACAAAGACGATTTTAAAATCGAATGGTTTGCCGATGGTCAGCTCAATGTCAGTGCCAACTGTCTGGATCGGCACCTGAAAGAACATCCTTATAAACCGGCCATCATCTGGGAAGGGGATCATCCTTCGCGGCACAAGATTATTTCCTTTGCCGAGCTGCATGATGAAACCTGCCGTTTTGCCAATGTGCTGAAGAAAAATGGCATCCAGAAAGGCGACCGGGTCATGCTGTATATGCCGATGGTTTCTGAAGCTGCGATTGCTATGTTGGCCTGTGCCCGGATCGGGGCGGTGCATTGCGTGGTATTTGGTGGTTTCTCGCCAGATTCTTTGGCCAGCCGGATTGAAGACTGTCAGGCGAAAATGGTGATTACTGCGGATTCCGGCATGCGCGGCGGTAAGGCCATTCCACTGAAAGCCAATGTCGATGAAGCACTGAAACTGGCGGGTACAGACTCGATTCAAAATGTAATGGTGGTACACCGCACCGGTAACCCAATTGAAATGCAGGAAGGACGTGATCTGTGGTATCACACGGAAATTATGTCAGTGAATGACATCTGTCCACCCGAACCGATGAATGCCGAAGATCCGCTGTTTATCCTGTATACCTCAGGTTCCACCGGCAAGCCCAAGGGCGTGATGCATAGCACCGGCGGTTATCTGACCTATGTGAATTGCACCTTCCGTGAAGCATTTGATATCAAGCAGGATGATGTATTCTGGTGTACCGCAGATGTGGGCTGGATCACCGGGCATTCCTATGTACTGTATGGGCCACTCTCGAATGGGACCACCACCGTGATGTTTGAAGGTGTGCCGCAATATCCAAGCTGGGCGCGTACTGGACATATTGTTGATAAGCATAACGTGACCATTCTCTATACTGCACCGACCGCGATCCGCGCCATGATGCGTGAGGGCGATGCTTTTGTACGGGAAAGTGACCGTAGCAGCCTGAGAATTTTAGGATCGGTCGGTGAGCCAATTAATCCGGAAGCCTGGAACTGGTACTACACCGTGGTCGGTGAAAGCCGCTGTCCCGTCATCGATACCTGGTGGCAAACCGAAACTGGCGGTTTTATGATTACGCCCTTGCCGGGTGCGACTGATTTAAAACCGGGTTCTGCGACACGACCTTTCTTCGGCGTACAACCAGCTATTGTCGATGCCGATGGCAAGGAACTGGAGGGTGAAGCTGAGGGAAATCTGGTGATTAAGGATTCCTGGCCGGGTCAGATGCGTACCATTTGGGGAGACCCGGAGCGTTTTATTGAAGCTTATTTCTCTACCTATCCCGGTACTTATTTTACCGGAGATGGGGCGCGTCGCGATAAAGATGGTTATTACTGGATTACCGGTCGTGTCGATGATGTCCTGAATGTATCCGGACACCGTTTAGGTACTGCAGAAATTGAAAGTGCACTGGTGGCGCATGAATCGGTAGCAGAGGCCGCTGTAGTCGGTATGCCGCATGATATTAAAGGTCAGGGAATTTGTGCCTTTGTGACCTTACAGGCTGATGTTGCCAGTTCAGATCAATTACGTGGAGAACTGGTCAGCTGGGTACGCAAGATTCTCGGGCCAGTGGCGACTCCCGATGCCTTGCACTGGGCACCGGCATTGCCGAAAACCCGTTCCGGCAAAATCATGCGCCGGATATTGAGAAAGATTGCAGCCGATGAGCTGGATAGTCTCGGAGATACTTCGACCCTAGCTGAACCGCAAGTGGTGGATCATCTGATTGCAGAGGTACAGCGTAATAACGCTTAAATTTAAGCTTTTCCAATACCGGCATCCCGCCGGTATTTTTATATCAGTCATAAGCTCTGCATGCTTTCGGATATAGGTCAGTACCCTGATCTGCTAAGCTGTTTCCATGCTGAATATAGGTCCAAAAACAATGAATATACGACAATCATATCTCGATCAGTTGCCCTTAGAGATTGCCCGGCAACTGGCTGAAACTTTCGCCCAGACTGCAGCAGAACGGGATAAACAGGGGGAGAATCCCAAAGCCGAACGTGACCTGATTCGCCAGAGTAGCTTGCTTGGCCTGTCTATTCCGAAGCACTATGGTGGTCAGGGTGCCGACTGGCAGACCATTTTTAGCACCATTCAGACCATTGCCCAAGTCGACAGTTCATTGGCGCATGTCTATGGCTTTCATCATTTGCTGATTGCGACCGTGCAATTATTTTCCCAATCGGAACAATATGGCCCGTGGTTTGAACAGACTGCCCAAAATAATCTATTCTGGGGTAATACTCTAAATCCGCTGGACCATCGCACCACAGTTACAAAAGTTTCAGAAAACGAATATATTTTCCATGGTGATAAAAGCTTCTGCTCAGGTTCGATTGATTCGGATATGTTGCTGTGTTCAGGTTATGACGAAGCAGGAAAATTACTGATAGGAGTGATTCCTACCTGGCGAGAGGGCGTGAGCTTTCTGGGCGACTGGAACAATATGGGCCAACGCCAGACCGACAGCGGTGGCAGCCATTTTGAGCAGGTCAAAATTCATGAAGATGAATTGCTGTTAAATCCAGGCCCACTGAGTACGCCATATTCCAGTCTACGGCCTTTGATTGCCCAGCTGATTTTCGTGCATCTGTTTTTGGGCGTGGCAGAAGGGGCATTTGAAATCGCCAGACAGGGTGTACAGACCCAAAAAGCCTGGTCCAAATCACTGGCAGAAGATGCAGTGAATGATCCTTTTACCCAGAAGCATTTTGCCGAGTTCTATATACAGCTAGAAGGCGTACGGTTGCTAACAGCTAAAGCGGTTCAAACTTTACAAGTAGCATGGGATGAGGGGAGTAATTTAACAGCTGAGCAGCGCGGTGAAGTCTCGGTTGCCATTGCCACAGCTAAAATTGCCGCAACCAATACCTCTCTTTATATTACCCAGAATATTTTCCAGGTGATGGGTGCGCGGGCCACCACGGCCAAGCTCAATCTGGACCGTTTCTGGCGCAATGTCCGCACCCAGACTTTGCATGATCCGATCGATTATAAATATCAGGAAGTGGGGGAATGGGTGCTGACTGGAAAAATGCCTGATCCGAGTTTTTATTCCTGATCTAAAAATAAAACAGCCTCTTTATCGGAGGCTGTTTTATTCGGGATGAAAAATTTGGTTTTAAATTTGCTTAAACGCTTCAATCGCTCTTACACGAGAGGCTTTTAAATCCACGATCGGTTTTGGATAATCCAGTTCAAGATCCGGATTTTTGGCATAGGGTTCATGAATAGATTTAGCATCCAGATGCCCCAGTTCCGGCACCCAGCGGCGAATATAATCCCCATTCGGATCAAACTTCTGTGACTGGCTGACCGGATTAAAAATCCGGAAATAGGGTACGGCATCCATGCCAGTCGAAGCACACCATTGCCAGCCGCCATTGTTCGCTGCCAAATCGCCATCAATCAGCTGCTGCATGAACCAGCTTTCTCCCAAGCGCCAGTCTATTAGCAGGTTTTTACACAGGAACATTGCAGTAATCATGCGCACCCGGTTATGCATCCAGCCAGTAGCCTGCATTTGCCGCATACCGGCATCGACAATCGGAATCCCGGTGTGTCCTTGTTGCCAGGCAGCCAGATCTTCAGGTGCATTACGCCACTGGATATTATCGGTATTTTCCTTAAAAGGCCGATGTCTGGATACACGGGGAAAATCAAACAGGGTATGCAGATAAAACTCGCGCCAGAGCAGTTCATCCAGCCAGGTCTGCTGACCGATATCATCAATCTGGAAATAACCGTCCTTAAACAGGATCTGCATACATTGACGGATCGAGAGAATACCGATATTCAGATATGGTGACAGGCGGCTGGTACCATCGACTGCAGGTAAATCACGCTCGGTTTTATAGTGAGCCATTTTCTCCTCGATAAAATCATCGAGCAGCTCTAAGGCAGCTTGATCCTGCGCAGGCCAGAACTGGGCAACATGATCGACCTTATAATCAACTGCAAATTTTCCCAGATCAAAGCTGGTCAGTTGAGCTGGTAATTCAAGCGGATCTTGAGGCTGAATGGCAGGATAGCAGCCCGGTATATCCTGAATCAGTCGCTCATAGCACTTTTTCTTGAATGCGCTATAGACCTGATAGGGTTGATTGGACTGGTTGCGGATACTGGTCAGTGGAAACAGGCTGCGATCATGATACAGCTCGACCCGGATCTGCTGCTGTTCCAGCATCTGCTGTACCTGTGCATCACGTTGTAGTTCATTCACACCCACTTCAATATTGGCATGTAGCGTATCAATCTGCAGTTTTTGGCACAGGCTTAGCATTTCGGCCGGCAGGTCTTGCCATAAGGGAACATTTAAAATGATTAATGGAATATTCAGCTGCGCTAACTGCTGCTTTAAAACATCGAGGCGGCGCAGATAAAAATCGATTTTAATCCGGGCATCCTGATGCAGCTTCCATTGTTCGGGAGAGAGAACCAGTAGGGCAACACAAGGCTCTTGTTGAGTGGCATGCCAGAGCGCGGCATGATCATGAATGCGGAGGTCTTGACGAAACCAGATCAGTTGCATTGTTCAAATTCTTGGAAAGTCGTTAGTGCAGAATTTTAAGGAATTGATGGTCTTAAACCTAGCCAGACAACAATTTTATCACATAAAAAAATCCCCCAAGCCGAGCCTTGAGGGAGGGAGTGAATCTGCTGAGATTTATTGGAAGGATTATACGGGCTCAGCTTCTTCTTGCTGCACAGGCGTTGCCTGTTGTGCTTCAAGCTCACGGACCAAAGGCAACACCTTCTGGCCAAAATATTCGACTTCTTCAATAAAGTGCAGGAAGCCTGACAGAATCAAATCTACGCCAACTTTTTTCAGTTCGATAATCCGTTCAGCAATCTGCTGCGGTGTCCCGATCAGATTAGTGCGGAAACCATCATTGTATTGCACCAGATCTTCAAAGGTGGATTGGGGCCAGTTGCCTTCACCTTCCTGACTTGCTGCGCCGGCTTCACGGGTGGCTTCACCAAAAGATTTCACCGCCTGCACATTGGTCTTGCTAATAATTTCCTGCAATACGGCCTGGGCTTCTTCTTCGCTATCCCGTGCAATCACAAAGGCATTTACACCAATTTTCACCGAGTGGTTGTTGGCCTTGGCTTTTTCACGAATATCATCGATCTGTTTTTTCAGTTCTTCCGGGGTATTGCCATTGGTAAAGTACCAGTCAGATACACGGGATGCCATATCACGTGCTGCCCGGGAACTGCCGCCCTGAAAGATTTCAATATGCGGTTTTTGTAACGGTTTAGGACTTAAGGTATAGTCTTTGAATTGATAATATTTACCGTCAAAATTAAAGTTGTTCTGGATCCAGACCCCTTTCAGGCTACGGATAAACTCTTCCGAACGGGCATAACGCTCGTCATGTTCCGGCCATTCTTCACCAATCGCATCAAACTCACCACGGAACCAGCCACTGACCACATTGATCGCGATCCGGCCATTGCTCAGATGGTCAATCGTCGCCAGTTGTTTGGCAGCCAGTGCTGGCTTCCATGGGCCCGGCAGAATCGCGGCAATGACTTTCAGGCGTTCTGTTTTGGCCAGAATGCCATGACTGAAGCTGACCGATTCATGCTGGTTTTCTGCATTATAGCCGGCGGTAAAACGGATCTGGGTCAGAGCATAGTCAAAGCCTGCCTGTTCAGCCGTTTGTGCCAGACGCACGTTATAGTCATAGCTCCAGTCGGTACGTTGTTCGATGTTACTGACCACCAAGCCGCCACTGACATTCGGTACCCAATAGGCAAATACGATATTTTTATCATTCGACATATTCATCACCCTTTGCAATGCTGTGTTCAAGCCACTTGAGTCTTTGGTGCTTTCTTACTGTGCAAGCGCGATTCTGCGGCATCCAGACTTGGTACGGCTGCTGAAGGCAATACTTCTTCTTGTTCGATCTGCTTGTTAATGCCCAGATTTTGACTGGCTTGAATGGTTTTTTCTTTAACGACTTCAGCACGTTGTCCTTTGGTCGGCGCCCATTCAAGAATCGGCAAGGCACGCGCCACAGCCAGGGTAATCCGGTCGCGGAGCAATTCACTGTGAATGGTATATTCAGGGGTGAAATCGCGGTCGGTGGCATAGACCCCAATCGGTAAAGTCTGTGCCTGAAAGAAGCTGAATAAAGGACGCAGTTGATGTTCAAGCACCAGCGCATGACGGTCACTGCCACCAGAAGCTGCCAGTAATACCGGAACATCGACCAGCGCCGTTTGCTCAACAAAGTCAAAGAAATGCTTGAACAGGCCGGTAAATGAAGCGCGGTACACAGGAGTGCCAACAATCAGCGCATCTGCGGCTTCTACTGCTGTCAGATCATTCTGAACGCGTTGCGGCAACTGATTGCGATAAATCGCGCCGCCCAAGAGCGAACCAATTTCACTAAATTTAATGAAATGCACATTGATTGGTGTCGCTTCCCCAAGCTCATCCAGAATGGCCTGAACCAAGGCTTCGGTTTTTGAGGGGTGATTTAAACCGCCAGATACGGCAACAATATTTAAGGGTTTTTGCGCATTAAAATTAGACATATTTAGAACCTGAAAATAGGGTTAATCTCGGAATGACCCTATTAATCACGATTCAGCGAAGGGCTGTAAAATAACGAAAAGCTGAAAAGTTATCTAATTTTACGATATACGACAAAGGCTCGATTCTTAAGGAGGTTTTGCATTTAAGTAATTGATATTTATATTTATATTGAATAAAGATAAGCTTTTTCAGTGAGGAATAAATGATATATAAAAAAGTGATGAGAATTAAACAATTATTGCAATAGTACAAAAATGGGCAATTTTGAAGAAAAACTGCATATTATTTTAAAAATTGTAGTGTCTTGCATATCCTTAACCGGGTTGTGTGGTTAGAATAGGGACTACCGTGCCAAGATCTCTCACGTTGCCTATGAATATTTTAATCGTTGATGATCATCCACTATTTCGTCATGCCTTGATTCAAGCTGTACGTTATAGCCTGCCACAAGCCCAGATTCATGAAACTGCGGCAGTCAATGAATTTTATGAACGTCTAGAAAATGGCCCTGAGCCTGATCTTGTGCTGCTGGATTTAAACCTGCCGGGCGCTTCCGGCTTTTCTGCCCTCGTGCATGTCCGCGCACAATATCCGTCTTTACCGATTATTGTCGTGTCTGCACATGAAGAAGTCAGCATCATCCAGCGTGCGATCGCGCATGGTGCGATGGGCTATATTCCTAAATCTGCCCACCCAAGCCATATCGGTGAAGCGATTCGTGAAGTGCTAGAAGGTGAAATCTGGTTACCGCCAAATCTGCCGGCCAATATGAATTTTGATCCGCGTGCTGCCGATGAAACGGCTTTGGCAGAACGGATCCAGTCTTTGACGCCACAACAGTTCCGGGTATTGATGATGGTGGCTGAAGGTTTATTAAACAAGCAGATTGCTTATGAACTGGATGTATCAGAAGCGACGATTAAAGCGCATGTGACTGCAATCTTCCGTAAGCTTGGCGTACAAAACCGGACACAAGCGGTATTGGCCATTAATGCACTGAATATTGAAGACCGCAAAATGTAAATTCTGCATATACGAATTGAAAAAGACCTCCTTGGAGGTCTTTTTTTATGGGCAAAATCTGCAAAATTGAGTGCAAAGGCCTGAATCAGCTAGGCGATATAATCCTGCTTGCGGGTGAAATCATCACAAAACAATGGATTTAAGGCACATTGCAATTCGTCAATCTGCTCTTCGGTGACATAACCTTTCGATTTCAGATATTCCGCCACGCGATCATCACGCAGACTCAGGAAAGTCGCATCATAAACACCGAGATCGACAAATAGTGCTGCAGTTTCCAGACTGTTAAAACGATCCAGATAAACTTCATTGTCATACATCAGGAAGACATGTTCGTCGCGCGTATTCGGATCGACATGTAAACGCTGCGCCAGCTCATGTGGGCAGGTTTTGATAAATAACAGATCAGACAGCTCATCAAATTGGCTGGTGTCCAGACAATCTTCTTCATTTTTGACTTTACCCAGCCAGGCCTTAAAGACCAGTACCGCGCCACCACGCAGCAACATGCTCCAGATCTGATGACGGGTTTTTGCTGGAAGGTCCTCTGTTTCAGCTTCTAAAGACTGAATCAGCTTGTCTTCCTGTTCAGCAATCTTTTCAAATAGTCCCAGACCTTGCGGCTTGTAGGCATAAGGTTCAAAGACATCAAAATGTAATTCATCAAAGACTTGCAGTGCCAGGGGTACTGCACTCTGATACAGCGTTTCCAGTGCCTGATACTGGGCATCATTCAGCTTGCTGTATTTAAAGATCTGTGTCCAGTCAATGCTTGGCAATAAGGCGTTGGCGCCATATTGACGGTGAAACTGCTGGGTCTGATTCAGGCCCTGGTTTTGATCTATGTTCATGTGAAGAACTCCGATATGCAGAAATAGATCAGCGACCAAAAAAATTAAGGCTACATGAGATGGAAACTGATCGTTTCTTATTCCTCTATTTTTAGAGCCAAGTACAAGGGATAAAAATACGACTAAAGTTATAGTAGTGGAAAATTACTCTTTAATTTTTATTAAAAACAATAAGATAATTAATTGTAACTAAGTGTACACATGTGCATTAATACATTCGTCAGTTTTTGCCATAGTGAATTAAAAAATGAGCATTTTGGTCAATTTATTCAGCTGTATTTTCGGCATATTTGCTGCTTTTAGCACATTAGAATAAATTTTATGCAAGCTAGGTAAGTTTATGTGGCAGTTGAGTATAAAAAATGCCCATTTCAGGGGGTGAAATGGGCATTGATCAGATCGTTATCTACTTAGGAGTCGGAAATTTTCAGTCCAGATAACCATGAACGTAATGAGGCCGGTTTCAGCGGTTTTTTCAGCAGAACAATGTTTAGCTCTTTTAGACGTTGCGGCAATTCCGGATCGGAATCGGCGGTAATCAACGCGACCGGAATATCCTTCGAACGATGTTCCAGAATGAAATCCAGACCGATCTTGTCCTGATTCAGATGTTGATCCACCAGCCAGACCTGAATATTTTCCTGCTGAATCAGCATGGCTGCTTGTTCAGGTTCAGTGGCTTTAAACACCTGATAACCCCATTTGGTCAATAAGGTCGACATGCCTTCCAGAATGGTTTCATCATTATCCAGACATAGAATCTTAAAGGCTTTGCTCTTTAAAGGTACGGCCTGAACCGGTGCTGCGACCACTTTCGGTGCTTCGATCACAGGCACTTCAATCATAAAGCAGGAACCTTTACCCAGCGCAGAAGACACATGTACCGGATAGTCCAGCATGCTGGTCATGCGTTGTACGATCGCCAAACCTAGGCCCAGACCCTGTTCACCCCAAGGCGAGGTGTGGCCGCAACGTTCAAATTCCTGAAACAGTTTGATGCGCTGTTCTTCGGCAATGCCCGGGCCAGTATCCCAGACGCCAATACGGATATGATTCGGTCTGCTGCTCGAACGTAATACACCGACCACCACTTTACCTCTGGCAGTATAACGCAACGCATTGCTGACAAAGTTCTGGATAATGCGGCGAATCCATTGTGGATCGGTATCAATCCAGAACTGTGCATCATGCACACTGAACTTGATACCACGCTGTGCAGCGATGGATTTGAACTGGAGTTCCAGATCGCTGAGCAGGTCATGCAGCGGATAAGCCTGACGTTTCGGCTGAATGGTGCCGCCTTCCAGTCGGGCAATATCCAGCAGGGCAGACAACATGCTTTCTGCACCATGCAAAGCACGATCCAGTTGTTGTAAGGTCTTGCGGTCTTCATCATTCTGCACGCTTTGTTCGAGTGCGGTACTGAACAGGCGCGCGGCATGCATTGGCTGCAACAGGTCATGACTGGCGGCTGCAATGAAGCGGCTTTTTGACATATTGGCCTTATCGGCCTGTTCACGCGCCAGTTGCTGCTCGGACAATGCATCGGCCAGCTGCTGGGTACGGTCCTGAACGCGGGCTTCAAGCACGGCTTCATTTTCACGGAAGGCAGTAATATCGGCGAAAGTGGTAACGAACCCGCCGCCTTCGATCGGATTGCCGCGCATCTGAATGACGCGGCCATCTTTACGAATCCGTTCAAATTCATGGGCACTGCCGACCTGCATCCAGTGAATCCGTTTCCGTACATGTTCTTCAACCGAGCCCGGGCCACATTCACCACGTTCAGCGTTATAACGGATCAGGTCTGCGATTGGACAACCGACATAGACAATATCGGTCGGATAATCGAACAGTTTCAGATATTGATTGTTCCATGCGACCAGACACATGTTTTCATCGACTACGCTGACCCCTTGGGTCATGTGATCAATCATGGTCATGATCAGGTTCTGATTAAAGCGTTGCCATTGCGAGGCCTGATCGAGAATATTGGCGACCTGACCCAATGCCAAACCATTATTAACCATAGCTGTGGTCAACAGGGTACGTGCCGAGGCTGCCCCGATAGTCCCCGCCAGATATTGCTCAGTGAAACGCCACCACATGCCATTGGCACTGCTGTTTTCATTCAGTTCAACACTGTTTTGGGTACAAAACTGCTGGAAAGCGCGTGTGGTTGGGCCTTCGCCGGTAATGCGTTTGGCCAAGGTAATCAGATCGCCGACTTTTAAACGGGCGACATCCTGATGCGAATAGCTGACCTCGGTAGAAGGACTCTGCGAGGGTAGTGGCTTGGTTTCATAATAGAAGAAACTTTCGGCCTGAATCTGTTCGGCAATACTCGGACGGAAAATACGGGAAATCCAG
Source organism: Acinetobacter lwoffii (assembly GCF_022967985.1). Taxonomy (GTDB): domain Bacteria; phylum Pseudomonadota; class Gammaproteobacteria; order Pseudomonadales; family Moraxellaceae; genus Acinetobacter. Next base: position 82,100 of record NZ_JALJVC010000004.1, read on the forward strand.
ATATACAGCAGGGTATTTAAGCCCAGTGCCCAGACTACTCCATGCGTCAGCGGATCAAAAGACTCAAAACCAATCAGGGCTTCCGGTCTTAACCAGTTCCAGCCAAAAGGACCTTGATTCAGCAAGCTTTGGCTAAAGCTGCTATAGGCTTCGGGCAGGCTGCGCAAAATGGTCGGAAACAGCAGGGTATAAGCCCACAAGGCAAAACCGGTCAACAGTCCGGCATAGACACCCTGTTTACTGCCGCCACGCCAGTACAGGCCACCAATTAATGCTGGGGCGAATTGCGCCACCGCACTAAATGCCAACAGACCAAAAACCGACAACTGGTCAATATCATTAAAGAAATTGAAGAACAGGAAGCCCATCAACATCACGCCCAGGATACAGACCCGGCGAGTAAATTTCAGCACCAGCGGCAAGCGTTTGTCATGCCGGGAAATCAGCTTTAAACGCCACAACGCCGGCATGATCAAGTCATTGCTGAGCATGATTGACAGTGCCACAGAAGACACCAGCAGCATCCCGGTAGAGGCAGAAAAACCGCCTAGGAAAGCCAATAAGGTTAACCAGTCCTGGTTATAGCTAAGTGGCAAGGACAATACCGCCACATCTGGAATGGCCAGATATTGCGGTGCAGCATGTAGTGCCCAGCTGGCAATGGGAATAATCGCCAAGGTAGTCAGAATCAAATAGACCGCGAACCAGCGTCGCGCACCACGAATATGTTTTTCATCACGTAGCTCAACCACCGCCACATGGAACTGGCGCGGCAGGCAGATAATCGCCAGTGCCGCCAGCAGGGTCTGAATCCAGAAACTTTGTGGTACGCCAAACAGTTGCACATCATGAAAAGTGGTACTGATATCGCTACTGATCTGTGCCAGATTTTCTGGTGCTTCAAACATAAAGAAACAGGCAACTGCCAACAGGGCGAAGAGTTTGACAAAAGACTCAAATGCCACGGCCAGCATCAACCCGCCATGCTGTTCAGTATTGGCAATCTGCCGGGTACCAAACATCATCGCCAGTATCGCCAGAACCCCAGTCAGAAACAGCACGCCATTGGTCGTGCCGGTTACACCTGCGGAAGGTTCCAGAATGACGGCGGCACTCAGGGCAATCGCACGTAACTGCAAGGCCAGATAAGGCACAATCGCTACCACCGCCAGAATGGTCACCAGCGAGGCGAGGGGACCACTTTTACCATAGCGTGCTGCGACAAAGTCAGCGATCGAAGAAATGGCATGATGCTGGCGTACCCGTCCCAAACGGCGCCAGATATCGTAGCCCACAGCCACGAAGAGCAGCGGGCCCAGATAGATCGGCAGGAAAATAATGCCTTCACGTACTGCTGCACCGGTGGCCCCGTAAAAGGTCCAAGAGGAACAGTACACCCCTAAAGTTAAACTGAACAATAACATGCGCCCACGGGTACTCAGCCGGCTGGCATGTTTTTCCCCGTAGAAAGCGCAGATAAAGAGTAATGCGATATAGAGGGCGAGTACCCCTATGATGAGCCAACTGTTCATATAGCCTGATGTGTACTGAGCATGCCGCTATGATAACGCATCGTGAACGCTACAGTTTAAATTGATCATTTTTAACGACCAAAGTCTAAATTACAAGCACCTACGATTATTGTTAACTTGCAACAGTGATAATTCGAATTAAAAAATAGGCAGCCCAAGGTTGGGCTACAGGAGTAGTAATTATGGATGAGGTACAAGTAGATCGTATTCTACAAAATCCAAAATTCAAGGAAATGGTCCGCAAGAAAAGTATGCTCAGCTGGACGTTGACCGGCATTATGCTATTTGTCTATGTGGGTTTCATGTTGCTGGTTGGTTACAACAAAGAATTTCTATTGTCTTCAATTTCAGGTGGTGTGACCACGTGGGGTATTCCACTTGGTCTAGGTATCATTGTCCTGTCGTTTATCTTGTGTGGTGTGTATTCCTACATTGCCAATAACAAACTTGATCAATTGACTGAAGAAGCAATCCGTGAAGTCGAAGCGATTGCGCATGAAAAAGGACACCACTAAGATGAAATGGAATTCTCTTATTGCCCTGGCGACCACGACAGTGGCTTCAGGCGTTGCATTCGCTGGTCCCGATCTGGGTGCAGCAGAACAGCAGGCGACCAACTGGCACGCGATTATCATGTTTGTGATTTTCGTAGGTGCTACGCTGTTTATTACCAAATGGGCAGCAAAACAAACCACCAATACCAAAGACTTCTATACTGCCGGTGGCGGTATTTCCGGTTTCCAGAATGGCCTGGCGATTGCCGGTGACTATATGTCAGCTGCATCGTTCCTGGGTATTTCCGCGATGGTATTCCTGTCCGGTTTTGATGGCTTGCTGTATTCACTGGGTTTCATGGTGGGCTGGCCGATTGTATTGTTCCTGGTGGCAGAACGTCTGCGTAACCTGGGTAAATACAACCTGTCAGACGTAGTGTCTTTCCGCTTGCAGGAAAAACCGGTACGTACCTTGGCTGCTTTAAGTTCACTAGTTGTGGTCGCGTTCTATCTGATTGCACAGATGGTGGGTGCAGGTCAGCTGATCAAACTTCTATTCGGTCTGAACTATAACATTGCAGTCGTGATCGTTGGCTTGTTGATGATGGCCTACGTGATGTTCGGCGGTATGTTGGCAACCACTTGGGTACAGATCATCAAGGCGGTGATGTTGCTGTCTGGTGCAACCTTTATGGCATTCATGGTTATGAAAGGTGTGGGCTTCAGCTTTACCAACATGTTTGAACAGGCGATTGGTGTCTACTCAAAAGTACATGACTTGAGCCTGACAGATGCGACCAAAATCATGGGTCCGGGTAGTCTGGCATCTAATCCGATTGATGCGATTTCTTTAGGTCTGGCATTGATGTTTGGTACCGCAGGTCTGCCACATATTCTGATGCGCTTCTTCACAGTAAAAGATGCCAAAGAAGCGCGTAAATCAGTCGTAGTTGCTACAGGTTTTATTGGTTATTTCTACCTATTAACCTTCATCATTGGTTTTGGTGCGATTCTATATGTATCGAACAACCCGCAATTCCTTGATGTTGCGAAAATGGCTGTGACTGGCAAGCTGGAGCTGGTGGGTGGTAATAACATGGCAGCGGTGCACCTGTCTGATGCAGTGGGCGGCGACCTGTTCATGGGCTTCATTTCTGCAGTTGCATTTGCCACGATTCTTGCGGTCGTTGCTGGTTTGACCCTGTCAGGTGCTTCAGCAATTTCGCATGACTTGTATGCCAACGTTTTGAAGAAAGGCCAAACCACGCCTGAATCTGAACTACGTATGTCTAAAATCGCGACTTTAGGTCTTGCGATCTTCGCAATGATTCTCGGGATTCTGTTCGAGAAACAAAACGTAGCCTTCATGGTCGGCCTGGCATTCTCGGTTGCGGCATGTGCCAACTTCCCGGTACTGGTATTGTCTATGTTCTGGAAAGGCTTGACGACACGTGGTGCAGTTATTGGTGGTGTTGCCGGTCTGGTAACCGCAGTAACCTTGATTGTGCTGTCTAAAGCAGTATGGGTCGATACTTTGGGTATTTCTGATACGCCAGTGAACCCGTTCAATGGTCCTGCAATCTTCGCGATGCCATTGTCATTCTTGTGCTGCTGGTTGTTCTCTGTGACGGATAATTCGGCACAGGCTCAGGCAGAACGCAAAGCCTTTGATGCCCAGTTTGTACGTTCACAAACCGGTATTGGTATCTCAGGCGCATCGGATCACTAAGATCTGCGCTACGCTAAAAAAGCCCCGTCAGGGGCTTTTTTTATGGAGATATAATCAAGCTTTCTCTTTAGCATAAACGCCGTATTGAATTGAGATGGCTGGATTTGTGCAGCGTTATTTCAGTAATTTTCATACAAATCGCATATCTGCAAGCGGATTTAAGCGTGCTATGTTAAAAGCTGCTAACAATAACAATGTGTTCCCTACATGACGATAGTAACAAGAAGAGCAACAAGAAGGGCATTATGAAGCAATCTCTGCAACAGTTCTGGAACAGCTTTACCCATTTGCCTTCGGCATGGCTGTTGTGCCTGCAATTGCTGATCCTGATCTTGTCGGTATTGAGTTATGAAAGCGTGTCTTATCGGGCGGGAACCTGGGTGCTGGGTGTTCTGGTTTTGCTGGTGATTGCCAGAGTCATTCGCCAGACTCCAATGTTTACCATTTTAGGACTCAGCTTTGTCGCCGGTGCAATTTTCTTTTCCTCTCTGATTGTGCTGGGATTGCGTTATACCTGGATCCATGTCACCGCCCACCTGTTTGAAGCTGGTGCTTATTTTAGTGCAGCCTATGGCCTACTGCGTTATATGTTTCATGACCGTTATCTGACCAAGGATGAACTCTTTGCCGCTGGCGCAGTATTTACCTTGCTGGCCTGGGGCTTTGCCTTCCTCTACAGTATCTGTCAGCTGCTGGTGCCGTACAGCTTTTCAGACCCCGATCTGCAAGCCTATCAACCCTGGCTGGATCTGATTTTTCTTAGTTTCAGTGTGCAATCTGCAACAGGACTGTCTGATATCATGCCGGTCAGTCCGGTCGCACGGATGCTAGCCATTATCCAGATGTTTGTCGGGGTGATGTATCTGGCGCTGATTGTATCCCGCTTAATTGCCTTGCAATATATCGCACGTCTACCGCATAAAAAGAACGTGAAAAATAGAGAAAACCCGCCTGGGCAATGAGACTCATCCTTTTATTGTATTTGTTACAGTAACTTAACGGCTTTATTTTGTGTCACATCCTAAAATAGCAGGAGATCTAGCTCCCATAGACTGAATCTGTCTGATCATTTTGACCTTACCAATAATTATTTGACGCTGTTTGTCGATCCAATTTTTAAAAAATGGAGGATGTATGCCTTCCACAAAACCATCCTGTTTTGCCAATATCAATCCAAATGTTTTTATCAGTACTGTCGCCATTATTGCGATATTTTTAGCGTTGGTCGTATTTGCACCCGATGCTTTTTCAGTTTTTACCCAGCAACTGAACCAGTGGATTACCACGTCCTTTAGCTGGTTCTATGTATTGTCGGTGGCGATATTTATCATCCTTCTGGCTTATATTGCCCTGTCGGATATGGGCAAAATCAAACTGGGGCCCGAGCATAGTCAACCGAAATATAGCAGTGCCTCCTGGTTTGCGATGTTATTCACCGCAGGCATGGGGATTGGCCTGATGTTCTTTGGTGTGGCCGAACCGGTGATGCATTATGTTACGCCACCTGCCGGTGAACCGGAAACTGTACTGGCTGCACAACAATCTATGCGGGTCACCTTTTTCCACTGGGGCTTACATGCCTGGGCCATTTATACGCTGGTTGGCCTATCGCTAGCTTATTTTGCTTACCGGCATCAATTGCCTTTAAAAATTCGTTCGGCCTTATATCCGCTGATTGGTCAAAAGATCTATGGTCCGATTGGAGATGGCGTCGATACCTTTGCCACTATTGGTACGGTATTTGGTGTGGCCACCACACTGGGTTTTGGGGTCACACAGATCAATTCAGGCTTGAATTACCTGTTTGGTGTTGAACAGGCACCTAGCACTCAGGTGATTCTGATCATTGTCGTGAGTACCATGGCAGCGACTTCCGTATTTTTTGGATTAGATAAAGGAATTAAACGTTTATCTGAACTAAATTTGGTGCTTGCACTGCTGTTGCTGATCTTTGTCTTTGTGGCAGGTCCGAGTATTTATCTGTTACAGACGACTATTCAGAATGCCGGCCAGTATGTCTCTAATCTGTTTAGCATGACCTTTAATCTGTATGCCTATCAGCCAAGTGGCTGGATTGGCGGCTGGACCATCATGTACTGGGCCTGGTGGATTTCCTGGTCGCCATTTGTCGGGATGTTCATTGCCCGGGTCTCGGAAGGGCGCAGTATTCGTGAATTTATCGTGGGTGTATTGCTGATTCCGACCGGATTTACCCTGATCTGGATGGGTTTTATGGGCAATGCCGCGCTGTATAGCATTATGCATGAAGCCAATACCAGCTTGCTAGAAGCAGTTCAGCGTGAGTCATCTGTGGCTCTATTCGAATTTTTAGCTAATCTGCCTTTCAGCTCAGTGACCAGCATCATTGCAACTTTACTGGTCATGCTGTTCTTTGTGACTTCTGCCGATTCAGGGGCATTGGTGACTGATTATCTGACAGCGAAAAGTGATAATTCACCGACTTGGCAGCGTCTGTTCTGGACCGTACTCATGGCTTTATTAGCCATCATCCTTTTGCTGGCCGGTGGCTTAGAGGCCTTGCAATCGGCCACGATTATGAGCGCTTTGCCATTTACATTTATTATGCTGCTGATGTGTTGGGGATTAATCAAAGCCCTACATCTGGATGTCACCAAAATGCATGCACTGCAAGCCGCACGGATTACCCCGCGTGCGATCCAGAATCCACGCAGCTGGCAACAGCGCTTAGGCCTGATCATGCATTATCCGCATACTCAGGAAGAGGTGCAGCAGTATATTCACAATACGGTGAATAAGGCATTTCTCAGCTTTCAAAGTGAATTGAAACGGCGCCGATTACATGTAGCGATTAGCCCGCTAGAAGACGGTATACAGCTCCGTGTTGATCATCAGGATGAAATTAATTTTATCTATCAGGTCAATGCCACTCAGACTTTAAGTCCAAGCTTTATGGCTGAACTGGAGAATGCGGGAGTAGATTCCTATCAGGCAGAAGTCTTTTTAAGAGAAGGTGGGCAGGGTTATGATGTGATGGAGTGGACGCAAGAAGATCTATTGCAGGATATCATTGATCAATATGAACGTCATTTGCACTTCTTAAGTCTGGTACGTACGCCTGAGTAAACAGAGTCATAAAACAATAAAAAAGGACGCAATATGCGTCCTTTTTTGATTCAGAATCTAATCAGAAATTAGAAACGGAATTTGGCATTTACGCCGATCGTTTGAGTATCACGAACTTGAGCAGTTTGCGCAAGATTTGCTTCGTAGTTAGCATTTACATAAGATGCGCCAACTGCAACAGCAGGAGTAATGAAGTAGTTTACGTTCGCGCCCCAAGCTTTGTCTGGAGAACCAGCAAAGCTAGATTCCATATAAGAAGCACCAACGCTTAACTGTGGGTTAAGGAAAAGAGTTGTACCTAAGTTGTAGGCAGTATCTTCACCATAAACTAAACCGCTTTCAAAACCAATTGACATGTTAGTACCGTCGATTGCACCAACGTATTTAGTACGTGCAGTGATCGCATCTGTCTTATCAGCAATTGTTGCAGATTCAAGAGCAGCTTTAGCAACGCCGTTAGACACAATATTGAATGCATCTAAAGAAGCTTGGTCAGCAACGCTGGTATAACCAACAGCAACTAAGAAGTTAGGAGCAACTAAAGCACCAAGTTCTAATGCATAACGGTCGCCTTGATCGTCAGTTGCGTTAGCAGTTTTGCTATCAGCAATGGTATGGCTATAAGAAGCGCTTGCATAAACAGGCACAACTGAAGTTGGAACGTAAGCTTCACCTTTTACGCCGTAAGTATGATTTACAGTACGTGAACGTCCAGCTTCTTCTTGACCGTTTTCGCCATAGCTATACGCTAGAGCAACATTAGAAGCTTGGTTCAGGAAAGCAGCTTCAGCTAAAGGACCTTTAGAAGCGTCTACATCTTTGAAGTAGTAAGTACCTTGAACAGCGCCAGTGAAGTCTTTGTCATTTGCAGTGTTGTCGATGTACTCTGACTGACCTTGAACTTCGAATTGATATGCTTGAGCACCGGTCATCGCTAATAATACAGCAGTGGCTAAACCTAGTTTTTTCATGATATTTACCATTTTGTTACAAAAGATGTACAACATAAAACGTATTGTATTGTAACAATTTATTAAGTCAATCCAATTCGAAATCGCTATTTTTTTAAGCTAAATCATTGTATTAATTTTGTGTAAAATTCAAGTATTAGGCTCCGAAGCTATTTTATATAAAAACTCTTGTATAACAAAAATCTAGACTTTAAATATAGAATCGGGACTAAAGATTAAGGAGAAATTATGTTGTTATTTTAATCAATTAATACGATTAATTATAATATATTTATCTATTAAAACAATTAATAATAGGTGAGTTAATTCATAAATGTGTCAAGAAGTGCAAAATGTCTGGCGCATCAGGTCTTTGATTGGATTGCTTGATTTTAAAGCATCATCAGCTTGGATCTTAGAATAGGTGTCTGTTTTTTGAGCTAAATGGGCATGTTTTATAATCTTGACTGGAGCAATCGGCTTTACATTTTGAGGGGAATTTTACATAATATGAAAATCAAGTTAGAGTTCACACTTTTATAGTGATTTAGCCTGATTCTCCACAATTTTTTGTTTTATCGCCCAGCTTTCCCCAAGGTTGGGCTTTTTTTTGTCCAGCATTTTTTATTTCGGATCATTCCGTTTCTGAAAAACCTTTAATTAAAAAAGATGATAAGAAGAAATATTATAATAATTTTAAGCACCAAAATAGTGCATATTAAAAAGTAAAAATGTAGGTCTAAAATTCAATAGCTAAAAAAAACCCCAATTTTCATAGAAAATCGGGGTTTTTTCGCCAAAATTTGCGGGTAAACTAAAATATCTGCTGAGGAATAATTTAACTCGCCCTAATGCGGTGCATTATGCACCTATTTGTTGCAGGTGTAAATAGTGCAGAAAGCAAGTTTTTATATTTTTTTAGCTGCTTAAATTCCCTTGTTTTTGTAAGAATTTATAGAGAGCTATGGTCACGAAAACCTGCATTAAAGGTTCAAATGAACCAACTTAAGTATCTGAAAAATAATAGATGATAAAAATTCATTAAAAACATAAGTGAAGTAAGACTAAACGCTTTAAGACCATCCTGTTTTATTTGTATAATAATCAATCTATTTAGCTTTGCTTGTCATATTGGGGCGTAATACAACAGCATGAATACCTTACGCTCTGAGTGGATCAGTAAACGTTTGTACTGGTCGATGTCGATTATTATTTTATGTTTACTTTGCATCTGTATTCCCTTAATTGTGAGTAGCAGTCAAAGTTATTTAAAATCCAGACAAACTTATCAACAATTGAATGCCTTACAGCAGGTCGCTGATCTGGCGAATAAAATTTCGCGTGAGCGTGCGCCTGCCAATAAAGCCATGTCCAGTTCGGTGCAGGAATTTGCCCAGCATCAGCAAGAGTTAATCAGCTATCGTCAACAGGTGGATCGGCAATTGTCCCAGACCGCGGATGTCTTGACGGAGGTCGGGTTTAACAACCTGAGTCAGCAACTTTCACAGCTTGAAAATAGTTTGAAAAAAGGACGTGCACAGGTTGATGCCTATACCCGGATGCCACGTCAGCAACGCAGTGCGCAAGAGCTTGATCAGGCAATTCTGGCCATGTTTGCTGCCTGGGAAAGTTGCCGTGAACTTTTGCGTGACGTGGCGGTGGCTTCAGATAGCTCGTCCACCCCTCTGAATAACTATATCAGCCAGATTCTATTTTTATCTGATTTGCGCGATCAGGCGGGGCGGGTTGCCTCGTCCGTCATGGCGCATGTGACATTTGAAACGCCGCTCCCGACTGAAAATATTACCCACTCTTTACAGACCCAACATCAGGTACGTTATTTGTGGGCCTTGATTGATACCATTCAACCTGTTCAAGATAAGACTGAGGAATTCATCCGTTTACATCGGCGGGTAGAAACGGAGTTTATTCAGCAGGGCTTACCCATTGTGAGTGAGCTGATCAGTGACAGTCTGGAACAACGTGACTACCGTTTGAGCGGAACAGAGCTGACTGAAGCGATTGTAGATAAATTTGCGACTGTGGTGGATCTGCAAACTTACCTGCTGCAATACAGCAGAGATGCGGCTATTCAAGAAATGAACAGCAATATGCAGCGTTTGATCTGGAGTGTACTGGTATCGCTGATTTCATTACTGACCGCGATTTCAACCATGATTTTTGCACGTAAACAGGTATTCCTGCCGCTGATTCAGGCACGCCGCATGTTGTTGAGTTTGTCTAAAAACTCGGGTCGTCAAAAAATTGATATGCGGCTGCGTGAAGTGAATCATTCTGATTCTTTATTCGCTGCCATTCAGAAATTGCAACAGATGTTGCAAGAACGTGATGCGCTGGAATTCCGTTTAAAGAATATTGCTCATTCCGATTCCTTGACCGGATTATCCAACCGTTTCGCGCTGGAAGAATATATCCGTTTTATGGAAAATCAGCCGGGTCAACTGAGCCAAACCTGTTTGATGATTATTGATATTGATCATTTTAAACAGGTGAATGATCAATATGGGCATATTATTGGCGATCAGGTGATTCAACTGGTGGCCGAACGTTTGCAAGCCAATGTCCGTGCTACAGATTTGCTGGTGCGTTATGGTGGTGATGAATTTCTGGTACTGATTGAAAATATCCAGATGGAACAGGCATTGGTTGTGGCCGATAAAATCCGGGCTGAAGTGGCTGAGCGTCATATTGTGACTGCAGCAGGAGACGAGATTCAGATTTCGGTCAGTATCGGGGTTGCCATTGGTGCCGTGTCTTGGATGGCTTTATTGTCAAATGCAGATGATGCTTTGTTTGCCGCAAAAGCCAAGGGACGCAATGCGGTGGCTGAGGTTTAGTTCAAAAGACTGCTTTCTCTACTTTTGAATTGCACAAAAGTAGCAAAATGCCTTTGTTCGACTGATGCTAAGTCCCTTTAGCACAGTCGAACGGGCGACATCCATGTCGCCAGTCATGTGGTTTAATTTTGATGGTCTTTGGTTTTTTCGATGAGATAGTTAATAAAATTTGTGCAGGCAACAAGCATAAATTTGGCATCGATATAAGATAGATTTGATTCATGAGGTGATCCATGTCGGATACCATTTTCATCACATGTATATGCGTACAACTTATTTAAGCTTTCCATTAAATTAGGATGAAAAGCATATTTGGTTCTGAGTTTTGGAATTGCTTTTCCTAAAGTAATTGAGTCATCTTCAAGAGTTTTCTTTGCTAAACCTTCTACAGCACTAATAGCTTCTTGCATTGATTTACTATAGTTAGGATTCTGTCGATCAGACATCAGTTTTAAAGCTTGGTTAAGATGTTGCTGAATACCTGAATATGGTTGCGAATTTTTTAAAGCTTCTTCAATGGATTGAATTTCTTGTTCTGAAGTGATTTCTGTAATTTGTTGATTAATAATTCGGTAGGCCGAGTTCTCTTGATCTAATATCTTGTTAATCTCCTCAATAAATATTTTCTGTAGTTCAGAATATTCTTCGCTATACAAAATAATAATTTCTTCAATTAAATCGTAAATACCGAACCATTCTTCTTGTAAGAAAAATCTTTTAAGCTGATTAACTGCTTCATTGGGAGGAAACGGAAATACATCAGTTTGTTGTTTATAAAAATCTCGCCAAATCAAATGAACTGAGTAACTGAAAAAGTTAATGTCACTCAAATAATAGGTATAAAAGTTATCATATATACATGACCAAATTCTATTTTTTAAATCCTGATTTATCGATTCTTTCTGAATAATCTCACGAACTGGTTTATATCCATATCTTTCTGAAAAGCGCATTTTCTTCCCCCAAACAAATTTAAGAATATATTTATTTTTTTAATTCACCCTAACCCTCCTTTATGAAAGGAGGGTATTCTTCCTCTTTATCAAAAAGGAGGCTAGGGGAGATTCCTTATTTCAATAACGGCTTTAAGAACCGCGCGGTATGCGAAGTCTTACTCTTTGCCACTTCTTCAGGCGTACCTTCCGCGATAATCATACCACCACCTGAACCACCTTCAGGACCTAAGTCCACGATCCAGTCCGCAGTCTTAATCACATCCAGGTTATGCTCAATCACCACAATGGTATTGCCCTTGTCACGGAGCTGATGCAGGATATCCAGCAATTTGGCAATATCATGGAAATGCAGACCCGTGGTCGGTTCATCCAGAATATACAGGGTTTGACCGGTATCGCGTTTGGCCAGTTCACGTGCCAGTTTGACACGCTGCGCTTCACCACCGGAAAGCGTGGTCGCAGACTGACCCAGACGGATATAGCCCAAACCGACCTGATGTAATGTTTCCAGACGACGGTGAATGACAGGAATTGCATCAAAGAAATGCATCGCATCCTCAACGGTCATCTGCAACACATCAGAAATATTTTTGCCCTTATAGTTCACTTCCAGCGTTTCACGGTTATAACGTTTACCATGACAGGCATCACAAGGCACATACATATCTGGCAGGAAATGCATCGCTACCTTGATCATGCCGTCGCCTTCACAGGCTTCACAGCGCCCACCTTTCACGTTAAAGGAGAAACGACCCGCGGCATAACCACGTGCTTTGGCTTCCTGAGTTTGGGAAAACAGCTCACGAATCGGGGTAAATAGACCGGTATAAGTCGCCGGATTAGAACGTGGGGTTCGTCCAATCGGACTCTGGTCAATATCGACGACTTTGTCAAGGAACTGCAAGCCATCAATCGATTCAAATTTTTCCGACGTTAAGGTGGTTGCACCATTCAGCTGGGTTGCCGCCAAAGGTAACAAGGTCCGGTTAATCAAGGTCGATTTACCCGAACCAGATACCCCGGTGACACAGGTCATAATGCCCAACGGAATGGTCAGATCGACTTTTTTCAGGTTATGCCCGGATGCCCCCATCAGCTTGATCTGTTCCTCAGGCTTAGGCGGTTGAATCCGTTTTTTCGGGACTTCAATTTTTAACTTGCCAGATAAATATTTTCCGGTCAGCGAGTCAGGATTGGCCAGAATTTCATCATAAGTCCCTTCGGCAATCACATGCCCACCATGCACACCGGCACCCGGACCGATATCAATAATATGATCGGCGGCACGAATCGCATCTTCATCATGCTCGACCACCAAGACGGTATTGCCCAGATCACGCAGACGGATCAGGGTCTGTAACAGACGGTCGTTATCACGTTGATGCAAACCAATTGATGGTTCATCCAGCACATACATGACGCCCATCAAACCGGCACCGATCTGCGAGGCCAGACGAATTCGCTGCGCTTCACCACCAGACAGAGTTTCAGCTGAACGTGACAGGCTGAGATAGTTCAGGCCGACCGAAACCAGAAAGTGCAGACGTTCACGGATTTCCTTGAAAATCTTGTCAGCGATTTCACCACGTGCACCTTCCAGATGAATACCTTGATAATAGCTTTCAGCATCGCCAATCGACATACGGGTAATGTCAGCAATGGTCTTGTCCAGAATTTTCACGTTACGCGAAATTTCATTCAGACGTGAACCATCACAGGCATCACAGGCAGCATTGGATAAATATTGCGCCAGATCATCACGGACATAATTACTTTCAGTTTCACGATAACGGCGTTCCAGATGCGGCAAAATTCCTTCAAAAGGAATGACCCGATTATGGCGACGACCACGCTCATCGATATAGCTCAGATCAATTTTTTCTTTGCCGGTGCCGTACAGAAATTTTTTCTTGGTATCGGCATCCAGTTCATTCCACGGCGTTTCTAGCGAAAAACCGAAATGCTCGGCGACTTTCTGGATCATGCTGTAATAGTAAGGACGCTGACGGTCCCAACCACGAATCGCGCCTTGGCTAACGCTGACCTCAGGATTAGGAATCAGTTTGTCGGCACTGAAATGGCTGCGGGTCCCTAGACCATCACAGACCGGACAGGCACCAAAAGGATTGTTGAATGAAAACAGGCGTGGTTCCAGTTCAGCCACTGCACGGTCACATTCCGGGCAGGAGTGTTTGGCTGAAAACACACGATCGTTATGCTCGCCCTTCATCCAGGATAAAATCGCGATATCACCGCCGAGACGTAACGCGGTTTCAAAACTTTCGGCAATACGGTTACCCAGATCGTCACGAACCTTAAAGCGGTCGACCACCACTTCAATGGTATGTTTTTTCTTTTTATCCAGCTCAGGTGGCGGATCAATTTCCATGATCTCGCCATCCACACGGGCGCGGACAAAACCCTGACTTTGCAGCTGTTCAAACAGCGCTGTATATTCACCTTTACGTTCACGCACCACCGGTGCTAACAATAACAGCGCAGTGCCTTCTTCCAGTGTTTTGACTGCATCGACCATTTCAGTGACCGTTTGTGCCACCATCGGCAGGTCATGTTCTGGACAATAAGGCGTTCCGACCCGTGCATAGAGTAGACGTAAATAGTCATAAATTTCAGTAATGGTGCCTACAGTAGAACGTGGGTTATGGCTGGTAGATTTCTGTTCAATAGCAATCGCTGGACTCAAGCCTTCAATCGAATCCACTTCCGGTTTTTCCATCTGGGAGAGGAACTGGCGGGCATAGGCAGACAGCGATTCCACATAACGGCGCTGACCTTCGGCATATAAGGTATCAAAGGCAAGCGAGGACTTTCCTGAACCAGACAGTCCCGTAATCACCACAAACTTGTCGCGTGGTATATCAAGGTTCACATTTTTCAGGTTATGGGTACGTGCGCCTCGAATACGGATGTGGCTTTGGCTCATGCAAGGATCCTAGAATATTCATCAAAAACCCTTATATGATACCGGATGAAAAATGTTCAAGTGCAAATAAAAGTATTTTAAACGTCAAGTTATGTCGGTGATTGGTCAATTCATCACAACATTAACAAACGCAGTAGTCGATTGCCTAAATATTCACAATGATCATGTACAAGGCCAATACCTAATAAGCCATTGCATAATGGCGTTCAAAGATAGACTCGATCTCTTCAAAGCAGCGTTCACGTGACACATCATGATGCAGACGTGCATAAAAATTGACTTCATTTTCCAGAATGTGCAGGAAGTCCTCATAGTCTTTTTGGAAAAAATCCAGGTCGAGCAAATCGTTACGTCGCGCCTGATGACAGCGATACTTTTCAATAAATTTCAGCAGATGTTTCTGGATATGCGTGTTGGTATGGTAAATCAGATAAGTCGCTGCCGAGCTACAATCTGGACAGCCTTGTTCCAAATAGATTTCTTCATTATTGAGCCAGCAACATTGCAGGGTAAAAAATGCCCGAATCGCTTCGGTGCCTAAAGTGTGCATATCATCTGCCTCTTTCCGGGATTGATTTTATTAATTGATAATTATTCTCAATTATTGTTCGGCAATTTGGGGCTTATAGCTAGGTCTAGCGTACCGGCCAGTTCTATCCTTGTTTTTTTCAGACTAAGCCGTTTTTATGATCGGTTTATGACAGTAGAAATTTTTTGATCAGCTATAACCAAAAAGCCCTGTCTTAAACAGGGCTTTTTTTATTCGTCCGTCTTATTCATCCAGACCAGGCCACTGGCGTTGCTCAAAGGCACTGTCCCAGAACAACCATTCCAGACGGGCCGCATGCGTATAAGCTGCATGCATTTTTTCTAGTGTATCGGCATCAACACGCGCCGCAACACGGTCAACGGTCGCAATCACATTCCGCACCGCAGTGTGGAATTCCTCTCCTGAATAGGTATCCACCCAGGCTTGATACGGATTATTCGGCGCAGAGTTGTCGACAATATCTTTGCCAACTTCGGCATAAATCCAGAAACAAGGCAGCAACGAGGCCAGCACCACCGGGTAGCTTTCTGACCAGGCGGTCGAAGTCAGATAAGAGGTATAGTGATGACACGCCAGAGTCAGCGGGGTATTTTCAAACTGCTCTTTGCTAATGCCGAAATCCTGCATAAAGCCATCATGCAGGCTACGTTCCACCACAATCGCAATTTTGGCTGCCTCGGTAAACTGAATTACATCGTCCGCTTCAAAAGCTTTGGCGGCACACACGGCCAGTGCACGGCCATAGGCCAGTAAATAATGCGCATCCTGAATCACATAATGACTAAAGGCTTCGCGGCTTAAAGTACCTTGCGCCAGTTGCTGATTAAAGGGCAGGGCCAGGGTCTTCTGATAAAGTCCGAGATTACGTTGCCATACCTCTTGTGAAAAACTCATGCTGAAAATCCTTCGCAGTTCAAGTTAAACCATGCGGCACTATAGCAAAGATCGGGCTGTTTAAAAGATCGGCAAATTTTAAAAACAGAAAATAAGATAAAACAGCTCAGGAAGTGCTTTGGTTTATGCGCTAAAAGTTTCATAATTAGCTTAACTTTTCCTATTCGTATTGCTGCTCTCTCGCAGCCATACATTTATTTAATTTATCCAAGGTCGTTGTGTATGTTGAAACATTTTGGTTTCTCGATTGCATTTTCGATCGTGTGTCTTGGTTTGTCTGCGTATTGGGGTTATACCCATGGTCCTGACGCAGGCCTGCAAACCATGCTCACAGCGCTGACCATTACCGCTATTCTGGCGATTATGGAAGTGTCGTTGTCCTTTGATAACGCGGTTGTCAATGCCTCAGTCCTACGGGGTTGGGATCATTTCTGGAAAATGCTGTTCCTGACAGTCGGTATTCTGATTGCAGTCTTCGGGATGCGCCTGATCTTCCCGGTGGTCATTGTTGCAGTGACTGCAGACCTGGGCTTTATGGAAGTGGTACGTCTGGCCCTGAATGATCCGAAAGAATATTCAGCACGTTTAATGGCACATCATCCTGAGATTGCTGCTTTTGGTGGTGCTTTCCTGTTGATGGTGTTCCTGAACTTCTTCCTGGATGAAGAAAAAGATACGCACTGGTTCAGACGGGTGGAACGCCGTCTGTCTAATTTGGCCAATGTGCCGGCAATGTCGGTGTTTATTGCACTGGTGGCCTTGTTAATCATGGCAGCCAATGTCGATGAAGCTAAGCGTCTGGCAGTGACTATGGCGGGGATCTGGGGCATCGTGATTTATATCGGGGTGCAGGTTCTGAGCCATATGCTCGGTGGTGAACCGGAAGTCGATGAAGAAGGTAATGCCATTCGTCATGATGAAAACGGCGTACCAACGGGTGTAGTGAAAGCCGGTATTGGTGGTTTCCTCTATCTAGAAGTCCTGGATGCCTCTTTCAGTTTTGATGGCGTGATCGGTGCCTTTGCGATTACCTCAGACGTGGTCATCATCATGCTTGGTCTGGCAATTGGTGCGATCTTTGTCCGTTCAATGACGATTTATCTGGTTGAGCAGGGCACATTGGATGCTTATATCTACCTGGAACATGGTGCGCATTATGCCATCGGTGCACTGGCTTTCATTATGATTGCCAGCGGAACCGGTCTGCATGTGCCAGAAGTGGTAACCGGTCTGATCGGTGTAGCCTTTATTGTCTGGGCAGTATTTGCCTCGATTCAATACAAAAAGCGTCAGGCGGCTTTAGACAAATAAAGCGCTGTTCCTGAATAAAAAGCGTAGCTCCGGCTGCGCTTTTTTGTTTTTAGATTGGCATCATCTTTATTTCAAATAAAATTCATGTCTTATTAATGAGCTGAATGTCCTATAATCTGGGCTCCAGATTAATTAACCCAATCGCCATAATTTATGATGAATGCTTTAGAACGTCGTTCAACCTTTGCCCTGAGCAGTATTTTTGCACTGCGCATGCTGGGGTTGTTTATGATTATCCCGGTGTTTTCTGTGGCAGGGCAGGCATATCAATATGCAACACCTGCACTGATCGGTTTGGCGGTCGGGGTCTATGGTCTGACCCAGGCTTTATTGCAGATTCCATTCAGCCTGATTGCCGACCGTTACAGCCGTAAGCCACTGGTGGTTTTAGGGCTGCTACTATTTGCGCTGGGCGGTGCAATTGCGGCCATGTCGGACACCATTTATGGCGTGATTATCGGCCGAGCGATCGCCGGTGGTGGTGCAGTATCTGCTGTGGTGATGGCGTTGCTGGCAGATGTCACCCGTGAAGAAAACCGCATGAAAGCCATGGCGATGATGGGCATGAGTATCGGCCTGTCTTTTGTGGTGGCCTTTAGTCTGGGGCCCTGGCTGACGGGTCTGGTGGGTATCTCTGGGTTGTTCTGGGTGACCACGGTGATGGGGCTAGCGGCGATTGCCATGCTGTTGATGGTGCCGAAAGTCACGCGGCATCATAAAAACTTTCAGCAGGGCTATCTGGCTCAGCTGAAACAGGTGATCAAAATCGGGGATCTGAATCGTCTGCATGTGTCGGTTTTTACCCTGCATTTATTGCTCACCGCGATGTTTATCTATGTACCTTCGCAGCTGATCGAATTTGCTGATCTGCCACTGTCCAGTCATGGCTGGGTATATTTGCCGCTGTTGGTGCTGAGCCTGTTTTTTGCTTTTCCAAGTATTATCCTGGCAGAAAAATACCACAAAATGCGCGCGATTTTTCTGGTGGCCATTACTGGCATTATTCTGGGCCTAATGGTGATGGCATTTGGTTTTGAATCCAAATATGTCTTGCTGATTGGTCTAGGGCTGTTCTTTATTGCTTTTAATGTGATGGAAGCCTTGTTGCCGTCCTGGTTGTCGAAAGCGGCACCGATCCAGTCCAAAGCCACCGCAATGGGCGTAAATGCCAGCAGCCAGTTTTTAGGGGCGTTCTTTGGCGGTATGATTGGCGGACAATTATTACTGCTGAACAATACCTCGATGGGCTGGAGTATCCTGACAGGGATTGCGATAATCTGGCTGCTGATGAGTTTTGGCCTGGCACAGCCACGCTATCTGTCATCGCTGGTGTTGCGTTTGCCGGAAAGCAGACAAACTGACGAATGGACTTCTCAGCTTTTGGCGATTCGTGGTATTGAAGAGGTCGTGGTGATGTCTGAACAGCAAGTTGCCTATGTAAAAGTCGATAAACAGCAGATTGATGATGCTTCGCGACAACAATTAACGCACTTGTTAGGTAAAGAGGTAGCCATTTAAGCATAACTCTTATAAAGTAAAATACAGAAATATATAGGAAGTAAACGGCAAATGCGTGGTGTAAATAAAGTTATTTTAGTGGGTACTTTGGGTAAAGATCCGGAAACCAAAACTTTTGCAAATGGTGGCTCTCTCACTCAATTCTCTATCGCAACCAGCGATTCGTGGACAGATAAAAGTACCGGTGAACGTAAAGAACAAACGGAATGGCACCGTATCGTGTTGCATAACCGTTTAGGTGAAATTGCGCAGCAATATCTTCGTAAAGGCTCAAAAGTATATATTGAAGGTTCATTACGTACCCGTCAGTGGACTGACCAGAATGGTCAGGAACGCTATACGACAGAAATCCGTGGTGAGCAAATGCAGATGCTGGACTCTAGCCGTCCTCAAAACGATCAGGGCGAGAGCAGCTTTAACCAGCCACGCTTTAATAACAATAATCAGGCGAACAACAACCAGGGTGGTTATGGCAATAACCCGCAATCAGGTTATGGTTCAGCGCCACAGCAAGGCGGTTTTAGCAACAACCAGGGCGGCGGTTATGGCAACAATAATCCGAGTGGTTTTGCGCCAAAATCTGCACCTGCTCCAACAGCAGCACCTGCAGCAGATCTAGATGATGACTTACCATTTTGAGATGTAGGTCAAAAAGGTAAATCATCATTAAAACCCACCTGAATACGGTGGGTTTTTTATGTCTTGAAGATTGGTATTAAGTTTGTATAAGCCCATGATTTATTAAAATATTAAGAAGTGTTAAAGCATGGCATTATTTTGATCAGAACAGCTCTGCATCGAGAAAATAAATAAGATGAACAATACTGATAGAAATTTATGATCTAAAAAAGCGATCATTTTTATAAAAACTTGCGGTTTTACCTATTTTGAAATTTTTCGTATTCTAGCTTCACAAGATAAGCAATCCCAGAAATAAGCCAGAGGAAATATCTCATGAGTTTAATCAATACTGAAATCAAATCATTCAATGCAACTGCTTACCACAATGGTCAGTTCATCGAAGTTTCTGAGCAAGACTTGAAAGGTAAATGGTCAGTGGTGTTTTTCTATCCTGCAGATTTTACCTTTGTTTGTCCAACTGAATTAGGCGATCTTGCTGATCAGTATGCTGAATTCCAGAAAATGGGTGTGGAAATCTATGGTGTGTCTACCGATACTCATTTCACCCATAAAGCTTGGCATGATACCTCTGACGTGATTGGTAAAATCCAGTATCCATTGATTGGTGATCCAACCTGGACTTTGTCTAAAAACTTTGAAGTACTGATTGAAGCTGAAGGTCTGGCAGATCGTGGTACTTTCGTGATTGATCCAGAAGGTAAAATCCAGATCATTGAAATCAACGCGGGTGGTATTGGCCGTGATGCGCAAGAGCTTCTTCGTAAAGTGAAAGCTGCACAATATGTACATGCGCACCCAGGTGAAGTTTGTCCGGCGAAATGGAAAGAAGGCGAGGCAACACTTGCTCCATCAATCGACCTGGTGGGTAAAATCTAATTCAAACCTAATTCTTTGAAGCAAAAAATCCAGCACAAGTTGCTGGATTTTTTATTTTTTAGTTTAGAGATTTATGAATTCTAGACAAAAACATCATGCCATTTGATTTCTATTTGAGAACAAAATGAGGATTGAGGAATTCACTCTATGCTTTTTAAACGGCTTATAAGAGGCAATAAAGTAAGCTCAATACCATGTTGCATGATCAACCAGGCCTGAAAACAAAGAAGCCTCTGCTTTCGCAGAGGCTTTTATTTTATAAGGCGCTGTAGTTTCTTGTCGTTTTAAACAATTTTCGCATAAACGCATCTGAATGGAACCGGATGAATTTATGGTTTTCTTATGCTGCGAATCATAGGTATTTAAAAAGTATTTGTCAACCAAGGATTATAAAAATGGTTAATTAAATTATTTGTTTTTAAAGCGAATTTTCAATTTTTTAGATAAAAATATGAATAAAATCTTAGATTTGATGGAATTTTAACTAAGGCAGAAAAATGAATAAAAAGCAGGTGAAATTGAACAAAAAGGCCTTTACGAAAAACATATATTCTGGAAGATTTTAATAACCTGTTTGATTGGCGCATGGTACATAATTTCTGTAGTTTTTCAATGACGGATGATCAGTTTGGATATCGCAGTAATTGGTAGTGGCATGGCCGGACTGGCTACAGCCAGAATTCTCCAGGACGCAGGGCATCACATCACGATTTTTGAAGCACTTCCAGGTCGCGGCATGGACAGTCATAGCCTTGAATTTGAAGGGGGCCTGATTGACGCACCTTTACGTGTGATGAATCCCTATCTGTGGAAAAACACCCTGAGTCTGGCCACGCATCTGGGCATTAAAACTTATCCGGTGCGAACCTATATGGCCTGCAGCTGGTTATTTGAAGATAAAACTGAAACCTGGCTGACCACATCGCGCAGCCGAATTGGCAATATCCCGATTATCAATAACCGTAAAGGCCTGCAGCAGTATGGCTGGCGTCTGGTCAAAGGCCTGTTGCAGTTAAAAGTTGCATTGACCAAATTCTTTAAATCGAAAAATCAGGACATCAGCCTGGCAGAATTTATCAACCGCAACGAGATTGAAGAAGTATTCTGGCATGGTGCGGTGATGCCGGTGCTATATACCATCTGTACCTGCAATCCGAAAACCATTGGTGAATGGCCAGCTAAACCGTTGTTAATTTTTCTGCGTCAATTGACCGATGGTGATGCGTTACTGCGTTTGCAAGGCGGTACACCGGCGCTTGTCGACAAGCTGATAGAAGGCATTCAGATTGAAGACGGTTCAGCAATTACACTGGTACAAGAGCAGGGCGATCAGGTCAAAGTTGAAAATGCGGCCGGTTATTCAAAACTGTTTGACCGGGTGATTGTCGCGACCCCGACCACCAAAATTGAGCAATTTCTGGATCCGGTACAGTTTGCCAGTGAAATTGAATTATTGAAGAAATTCAAATTCGAACAAGGCGAACTGGTGATTCATACCGATGCCAGCGTGATGCCGCCAAAACGTAAAGACTGGGCCGTACTCAGCTATATGATGGACCGTAAATTTACTCGTCAGCAATTTACCGTGTGGCTTAACTCGATTGAACCTTCTTTGGTTGGCAAGTCGGCCGTGTTTCAGACCTGGCGTCCGGTAACCGAGATTGATCCGAAGAAAGTGATCAAATCGGTAATGCTGACACGTGCAGTCGTCGATTCTAATACGGTGGCACTGAATAAGGAATTGCAGCAACGTCATCTGGATGCCAACCGTAAGGTCTTCTTCTGCGGTTCATGGTCATGTGACGGTTTGCCGATTCTGGAATCGGCAGTGACCTCAGCGATGAAGATTGCAGAAATCTTTGGTGCGCCTTTACCATTTCAGGGTTTAAAACCTGTGGTTGAGGTTGCTCCGCAACTGGGTTATTAATCCATGCAATGGCTTCAGGCACTGCGTCAGCATCTTCCCCAGCACAAGTATGCAATTGATGCCGCTGTGTTGGGCGATCACGCGCAATTGCCCTGGAGCAATTTAGGGTATTGGCAAGCCGGTCAGCAGGATTATGCGGCTGCCTGTCGTATGCTGGCCGATCACCTTGCGCAAACTGTAAATTTAAATTCAAAAGATAAACTGCTGGATTTGGGCTGCGGTCAGGGCGCCAGCTTGCTGCACTGGCAGCAACATTATCAGGTGCAATATCTGGCCGGGGTTGAGCTGCAGGCTGCCTGTGTGGCTAATATTCAGCAACATTTGCCAGAACTGAATGCCATTTATCAGGCGTCATTTTTGCGTTTAAAAGAATTGCTGTTTTCCCAGCGTTTTGATGTGGTGCTATGCCTAGATGCGGCTTATCACAGCTCTGTGCCTGTATTCTTGGAGCAGGTCCGCAGTGTTTTAAATTCAAATGCGCGGATTGGTTTTCATCATCTAGTTTTGTCTGAGCGCTGGGAAAATTTAAATGCATTACAACGGCGTAAATATCAGTTTTTATTGAAATTTGCCGATGTGAATTTAAAAGATTTAATGACAGTGGGTGCATTATATGCCTGTCTGGATCGTTTTGAATTTAAAAATATCCAGATTCAGGATCTGTCCGAGCCGGTATTTTCAGGCTTTGCGGATTATGTGCAAAAAACTTTGAATTCAAAAGCATCAGATGATCAGGCTCAAGGTTCAAAACTGGATCATTTTAAAATTCAGATGACAGCGAAACTATGCCGAAAATTATATCAGGAAGGGATTGTGAGATATGTGCAAGTGACGGCACAATCGAAGCACTAGAAAGTGCAAGAAGACTCAGCTGAAAATACCAAAACCCAGAAACATCAAAGCCTCACTAAAAAGCGAGGCTAAGATATGGTGCCGGCACACGGATTCGAACTGTGGACCTACTGATTACAAGTCAGTTGCTCTACCAACTGAGCTATGCCGGCATGGTGGAGTGCATTTTACAGATTTTTTTTGGTCACGCAAGCCAAAAAATAACCGTTTAAACTGTTTCGGCAGGATTTGTTTATTTTGACCCGATGGATGAAAAGTTCTGTTTTGGGCTATGCGCAAAGAAATCGCCCATATGTGAAGATATGGGCGAGGGTGAAAGCACAGGATTGGTTCTGGATATGAGTCGGTTATAAGGTTTATCTGTTTTTCAGGATGCGATCTAATTCTTGTGCACATTCCTCTAAAGTAAAGGCCATATCAAACTGCATTTGAGGTTTGAGTTCTTGAGCGAGGCTTCTCCACTGTTCGATGAGTCTCAAGGCTTTTTGAATTTTATGTTTATTGATGTCCTTGGCAATAGTTGGGGTATAACCGCCACGTTTTGCATTTTTAATCTGTTTGACATAGTTTGCGCTGTTATTCATGTTCGCTCTCCGAATAGCAGTGTATCTATTTTTTAACTTCAAATTTGAATGGCTCGGTTCACTTGGTTATTTCTTTCTATCCTGTGGTTTTTATTCTCCTTTTAGTTGATTTATAAGCAACATAACATAGCTTTGATGACAATAAAATTAAGCTATTTCTGTGCCAGTTTTTTGTTTGAACACATAAATAAAAACCTGAAATGAATGGCGTACAGAAACTGCACAATTCATCAGTTTTTTGGCTGATGAAAAATGAAGATTTTTAAAAATAGAATTGAGCGTAAGTGTTGTGTTGCAAAAGATTTTTATGAACGAGGACTGGTATTAATTCAATGCCTTTGCCTAAGGCGATAGATAATAATATTTTAAGATCTAAGCAGATAATTTTTTTTACTGATGGGATGATGGATAAAATTAAATATAAAAAAACCCGAATCATGTGATTCGGGTTTTTAAATTCTGGCGGTGAGAGAGGGATTCGAACCCTCGAAACGCTATAAACGTTTACACACTTTCCAGGCGTGCTCCTTCAGCCACTCGGACACCTCACCATAGGCCGAGGATAATAGCGAAAAAAACCAGCTGTGCCAAGCTGAAACAATTGATTTGCAGAAAAACTTTTAATGCGGTGCTATGATTCGCAAAAATGCTTGTTAAAAAACGAAGACAATATATGCAAAGCACTGCACAAAAGGCAGCTCTCCCAGTGATTACACTGGCTGCGCTTGGGGTCGTTTTCGGAGATATTGGTACCAGTCCGCTCTATGCACTGCGCCAATGCTTCCTCACCGCACACCTCGCCATTAGCGAAGCTTCTGTACTCGGCATCCTGTCCCTGATTTTCTGGTGCATGATGCTTACCATCAGCTTTAAATACGTCATGGTGATCATGCGTGCCGATAACAACGGCGAAGGCGGGATCATGTCACTACTGGCATTAAACCTGCGTACCACACGAATCTCTGATCAAAAGAAAATATTCCTGATCGCTTTGGGTTTTGTCGGCGCATCGCTATTTTTCGGTGACGGGATTATTACCCCGGCAATCTCCGTGCTCTCAGCCATTGAAGGCCTGAGTATTGCCACACCCATTTTCAATCAGTGGCTGGTGCCTTTATCCATCGGGATTTTGGCCGGACTGTTTATGGTTCAGCGACACGGCACAGCCACGATGGGCAAGTTTTTTGGACCTTTAACCATGCTCTGGTTTTTGTCGATTGGCGGTTTTGGTTTGTGGAGCATCATCCAGACCCCGTTTGTACTGTGGATGGTGAATCCCTACTGGGCCTATCATTTTGTGGTCGATCAGCCCTATGTGGCTTTTCTGACCATGGGGGCGGTGATTCTGACCATGACTGGGGGTGAAGCGATTTATGCCGATATGGGGCATTTTGGCCGTCTGCCGATTCGTCTGGCCTGGTTCATTATTGTCTTGCCATGTTTATTGCTGAATTATGCCGGGCAAGGCGCCTTGTTACTGCGTAGTCCTGAAGCACTGGCGAATCCTTTTTATATGCTGCTGCCCGACTGGGCCTTATTTCCGATGATTGGACTGGCGACTGCAGCGGCGGTGATTGCCTCACAGGCGGTCATTACTGGGGTATTTTCTATGGTCAATCAAGCCATTCAATTGCGTTATTTGCCGCGCCTGTCAGTCAAGCATACCTCTGCATTGGAGCGTGGCCAGATTTATCTGCCTTTCATTAACTGGATGTTGTTTATCTCGGTGCTGATCCTGATTTTACTGTTTGAAAATAGTGCCAATCTGGCCAGTGCTTATGGCGTTGCGGTGACCATGACCATGCTCTGCGGCACCATTTTGATCTCGATTCTGGCCTATGGCTTCTGGCGTTGGCCGGTCTGGAAAGTAGCGTTATTTGCTGTACCATTCCTGGCACTGGATTTAGTCTTTGTGGCCTCAACGTCCTTGAAAATCGCTTCGGGTGGCTGGGTGCCAATTCTGATTGGTGCGGTACTGTTTACGATTCTCATGACCTGGAAAGACGGGCGTTCGTTGGTACTGAACCGGCTGGAACAGGATGCCTTGCCGATTGATCTGTTTATTAAAAGTATTTCGATGGGGGAAGGCACCAAGTTTGTGCCAGGCGATGCCATTTTCCTGACCGGTACACCAAATATTGTTCCGCATGCCATGTTGCATAATATTAAGCACAATAAGGTCTTGCATGAACGCAATATCATGTTGACGGTGATTACCCGGGATATTCCTTTTGTTGACAGGCAGGACCGGATTGAACTGGAAAAACTGAGTGAGCATTTTTACCGGGTGTTTATCTATTATGGTTTTAAGGATCAGCCGAATATTCCGGAAGCTTTACAACAGGCCTATGAGCAATGGGATTTTGAATATGACCTGATGCAGATCAGTTTCTTTATTTCACGTGAACGGATTATGCATACTGTGGGTGAGGGCATGGCACCGTGGCGGGAAAAGCTGTTTATTTCTATGCAGCGCAATACCAGTCCGGTCAGTGATTTCTATCAAATTCCACCCAACCGTGTGGTCGAGCTGGGCACCCAGATTCAGATGTAAATAAAATAAAAAGCATAAAAAAAAACCAGAGGCACACTCTGGTTTTTTTATGAGAGAAACAATAAATAAATGAGTTTCAGATTATTGTTCGAGTTCTACCGCAGCCGGCACTTCAGGTGCAGCATTCAAAGGTTCTTCCATCAGTACTGGCTCTGCATCAGATTGAGCTGCAATTTCAGTTTGTTCATTGCTCACATCTGCTTCAGTCACAGCCGCTTGTTGCTGTGCTTCAGGCATCGGTTGTTCTGAAGCAATAGCTGCTTGCTGTTGCTCTTCAGACATTGCTGGTACAGCTGCTTGTTGTTCTTCCAGTGTTGGTTGTTGTTGAGGCGTCGTCATAGACGTGCTGGCTTCTACTTCTGATTCAGTGGCTGGTTCAACCAGATTGGCCGGCACCTCTGCTTCATTCATACCTGGTTCTGTGACAGGTGGTTGAGGAGAAACAGTGCCTGAATTTGGTGCCTGAGTCATTGCTGGATCATTGGGCATTGGTGCCTGTGTGTTTGGCATGGCTGGTTGCGGTGCTGCTGCACGCGGATCGACCAGACGAATCTGACCAGAGTTCACCAAGCTTTCTAAAGAGGCTTCCTGACCATTCACCTTGGTACTAATTTTAGCTTTAGACAAGCTTTCAAGTGTTTCACCTGGTTGAACCGGTGGCTCAGCAAATGCAGCTACGCTGATCACACTTGTGAATAATCCTAAACCTAATGCTTTAGAGAGTTTGGAATTCATGATTGACACCATTGCTAATAATTGTACGAATTGAGATAGGCCGTTAGCTTTACATACTCAATCCACTGGGCCAAACAAAGCTACGCAAACACCGAGAAACCTCATTTAAAAAGAAATAAAATTAGACAGTTTGTTACAACTAGCCGGGGTTTTAGATACTTATTGTTTATTTAGTAAACGAATGGTAGGGCCAAGATATACTTCACTTATACAGCTTGTTAAGCTCGGTCAAAATCTGTATTGATCTAAAAAGTACGTGTAAGAATGGCCAAGAAGCAGCGTAAATCCAAGAACTCTTTTTCTCAGTTTTTAAATGATAATAGTATTAAAGTCATTCTGGGCGTGGTGGCTTCGAGCAGCTTCGCCATCGCTTTTGGTCAGGAAAAAATCAGTCAGTGGGTGTCACTATCCTCTTCCAGTGATTCTGCCTGTCTGAACCAGTTTTATCGGGATGTGCCGCCATATTTGATGAAAGACAGCCTGAAAAAAGACAGCTATTCGCTGTGTTTTAATGGCTTTAATGTCGGTTATTCCGGGGTATCTAAAACGCCACTTTGGGTTGCAGAAGCCTTAACGCCAGCACGCTTAAGCCAGAAAATTCCCCGTGAAGATAATTTTCATGAAGAAGATCGGGTCAGTGCGAAGCATCGTGCCACATTGGCGGATTATCGTGGTTCAGGTTATGACCGCGGTCATATGGCGCCGAATGCGGATATGCCTAACAAGGCCGCGCAGTCTGACAGTTTTTCACTGGCCAATATGGTGCCGCAAGCGCCCAAGAATAATCAGCAAGTCTGGCGAGAGCTGGAAGAAGCCACCCGTGCCATTGTGACCAAGCAGAAACAGGATGTTTATGTGGTGACAGGGCCGGTCTTTGCCGGGAAGAAGCTGAAAACCATTGGCAATGGCGTGATCGTGCCAACCGCGGTCTATAAGGCGGTTTATATGCCGAAAACCGGTGCTATTGGTGCTTACTATGCACCGAATGACAATTCACTCAAAGTGCGTATTGTCAGTGTCTGCTATCTGGAAGAACAGCTTGGAATTAACCTGTTTCCGCAGCTTACCGAAGAGCAGAAACGCAATACCTATAAGCTACCACTGACCGGAAATGCCGTAAAAGCCAACCAGAAAATTGAATACTCCAACTGGGATGCAGAAAGCCAGTGTGCCGAAGAGGTTTCTGAAGAAAACCTGCAGGCATTACAACGCGAGTTTAAGTCTTCCGGTTCAGGCAGTTCGACCTCCTCAGCGACTGGTGGCGCGATAGACAACGCGACACAAGATGCCATCGTAAAACAGCTGATTGATGCCTTGTTGCAATATATTTTGCAGCTGTTGAAATAAGCTTGCTGAAAAAACCAGGATTCGGGTAGCATCGACATCAGACGTTCATTGAAAAATAACAAAGACAGGTGAAGAGGATATGTTTAAAGCGTTTGAAAATGGCAGCGAATCCCATGCCATTCATGATCTGACTTTGGAAAATGATCTGGACTGCGTCAGCGTGTATGGTAACTTGCAAATCACCAAGGATCAGCAGGGACTGAAAGTGGCCAAAGCCTTGCAGGCTTTTTTGAATGATGTGGTGCAACAACTGGAAAATACACCGGATTTGCCAGAAAAAATTCAGCGTGATGACCTGGATGAAATTGAAAATCCATTTTTATAAGCGTTTTTAAACGCGATGATCTGCATGTTCCATGTAAAACATGCAGAAAAATAGAATCTAGAAATCATGGCTTTTTAGATGGCTTTTATTGAAAAGCCTAATTTTTTTGCTCCCGCAATATCTCCAAACACCAGCCAGAACGTGCCGAGCAATTCGCCAAGATATTTATCCATATTTTAAGCCCTTACTTTTATATTTATCATCAGGTCATAGGGGGAAGGGATTTAAGTCATGAACGCTGCTTGAAGCCCGTATATCAAACCAACATGCTGGTGGTTTAAGCAGCTGACATATTCTGTTGGCGCCACTGCTGCGGCGTTAGTTGGGTCCATTGCTTAAAGGCACGCTGAAACGCACTCTGTTCAGAATAACCGAGTAACATGGCAGTTTCCTGCAAACTCAAGTGCGGATCTTTCAGATATTGCATAGCCAGCATGCAGCGAATCTCCTGCATACATTGCTGATAAGTTTTGCCCTGTTTCTGCAAATGGCGTTGTAACTGACGCACGGAAAAATTCATCTGCTCGGCAATATGTTTGATCTGGAACAGGTTTTTTTGCAGGCCAATTAGAATCGCCTGTTGCAGCTGCTGATCTACCAGAGTGGAGTACGGGAATTTTTCTAATAATGCTTTGGCCTGTTGCATCAGCAGTTTTTGCAAGGTCTGGTCGCCCTGTTTCAGTGGTCTGGACAGTTCACTGACATGCATCAATACCTGATTTTTGGCTTGAGAAAAGCGGACTTTACAGCCGAAATATTGCTCATAAAGTGCAATATTTTTAGGCATTGCATGCTGGAAATGCACTTCATATAACTGAACCCCGTGCGGGTTCTGAACATTGGCTTTTACGAATTCCGTCATTAGCGCAATCGCGATTTCATCGGTCAGTTGGGTATTCAGATGAAAGGGAACTTCAACCCAGCCAATCGACAGATAATCGCCTTGCCATTGCAGCTGAAGTGGGCCGCCATCATAAATCAGACGATGATAATCATGATAGCGCATAAAGGCTTCACCCAGGGTCTCACTTGAGAGGGCCAGATAGCCAATAATACCGAGGTGTTTAGCTTCAACCAGTTGGGCGATTTCCAAGCCTAAAGCCGGTCGTTGCAGCTGTTGATCAAGTGTTGTTAACAGATCACGCCACAAGGCGAAATCAAAGCGTTCCAGATTTTGAATGGCCAATAATTTCTCAGGGACTTCAAGCTGTTTCAACTGATAATAGTCCAAAAGTAAATGTCCTAAACCACCGTATACTGAACCTACGTAGTTTTTTAGAACCAGCATTTTTAATTCTTTTATTTTGTCGTATTTTGTCAATCATATTGAATATTTTGGTCAATATCTAGTCTTTTATTTAGCCTATATTAAAAATAGACCAAGAGGTAAAAGATTATGTGGAAAGGTTTTCTGGCAGGACTTGTCGTCGCAAATGGATTTGAATGGTTTGCACATAAATATGTATTGCATGGTGTTCACCGGCCGGGACAGAGCCGTTATAGTCCGGTACCCGAGAGTATGCGCTCACACTGGGAGCATCACCGGATTGTGCGAAAAACGGAATTTTCCGATTTCGGCTATGTAGAAGGACTGGACAACTGGCGTACCCGCAATGAAATTGCCTCATTGGCAGTCGTCGCGACCGTTTTTGGACTCAGTTTTTATCCTTTTTCCAAAGGTATGTCACTGGCTGCCTTATATGGTGCAGGCAACTATTATTATTTACATCGCCGGGCTCATCTGGAGCCGGAATGGGCCAAAAAGAAATTGCCCTGGCATTATGATCATCATATGAATAGTAATCAGGATGCCAACTGGTGCGTCACCAAGCCCTGGTTTGATTATCTGCTCGGTACCCGTGTGATTTCCTCGGCAGATTTGCAGGAACAGAATCCTTTAGGTCTGAGCTTGCCTGCACCGATCTCGAAAAAACTCAACCGCTGGGCAGAACAATATTTTCCGGTTAAATCGGCCGATGCTTCCTCTAAAATGACAAAAAATACGGTAATGAAGCAGTTAAATACGCAGGTTATGGAGTAAAACAGGGCTTTGTCGTGATTTGTCAATAAAATACGATTGTATTGTCAATATTGTCCTGCGGATTTCACTTATATTTGCTCCTGTCGGTGAGCAAAGCCTCATACTGATAATGTTTCTGGGTGTAATGAGTTATTTTGAATACCAAGTGCTGTAGTCTTATCTTGGTTTTATAAGGAGTCGAAAGACTCCTTTTTTTGTCCCGTATTTGCTGTGTTGTTTTATTTAAGGCATAAAAAAAGAGTGTTTATAAAAACACTCTTTAATCAAATCATCATCTAAAACGGCTTAGAGGCGCATTTCAATGCCTTGGGCTGCCATATAGGCTTTGGCTTCCGGAATGGTGTGCTGGCCAAAATGGAAAATTGAAGCTGCCAGTACTGCATCAGCACCACCATGGATAATGCCGTCCGCCAAATGCTGTAAATTACCCACACCACCAGAAGCAATCGTCGGTACCGTGACGCGGTCATTGATGGCACGCATCAGGGCAATGTCGTAACCGGCTTTGGTGCCATCGGCATCCATCGAAGTAATCAGTAATTCACCTGCGCCGAAGTCAGCCATTTTCACAGCCCATTCAATCGCATCAATCCCGGTTTCTTTACGGCCACCGTGGGTGAAAATTTCCCATTTGTGGTCGCCAGTTTTTTTGGCATCAATTGCAACAACGATACACTGTGCGCCAAAGCGTTGAGACGCTTCCTGCACAAACTCGGGATTATAAATCGCAGCCGAGTTGATGCTGACTTTGTCTGCACCGGCATTGAGTAATAGACGGATATCTTCGACTTTACGTACACCGCCACCGACAGTCAGGGGTACAAAAACCGATTCGGCCATGCGTTCTACTGTACGATAAGTGGTATCGCGTCCATGATGTGTAGCGGTAATATCAAGGAAAGTAATTTCATCGGCACCTTGTTCATTATAACGGCGCGCCACTTCGACCGGGTCACCCGCATCACGAATATCAAGGAACTGGACACCCTTGACCACGCGGCCGTTATCCACGTCCAGACAAGGAATAATACGTTTAGCTAGCATAAATTTTTCCAATTATTACAGCCGATTATGAAACTCACCCACGCAAGCGCTACACCTTGGCAGATGGAAACGGTATTCTAGCAAAATTATGTAAGTTTTTTCGCAGGTTTTCTATGTCGGTTTATACCACTTTGACTTTAAAGGAAGTTCAGGATTTTGCGGCGCCTTATGGTTTAAAGGTGATTGATCTGATTCCCATTCAAGGCGGTATTCAAAATACCAACTACTTTTTAGTCTGCGAAGACCAGCAATATGTGCTGACCGTATTTGAAGATATGGATGAACAGGCAGCAGGTGAGCTGGTTCCTGTTTTAGAACATCTGGGTCACGCCGGGTTGGCCGTTCCAGTGCCTTTATCCCATTCAGGCAAAGCCATTCACAGTATTAAAGATAAACCGGCACAGATTGCACCACGCCTGATGGGTGAACATCCGATGCCATCTACCGTCGCGCAGGTTGAAGCGATTGCAGTGGCTCAGGCGAAAATGCATGTGGCACTCAAAGACTTTAAATTAGAACGTAATTTTGTGCGTGATCATGCCTATTGGCTGGCCGTTTCTCAAGAGATTAAACCAAGTTTAAGTCCGGCAGATAAAGTCTTGCTCGGTAAATTATTAGGTTTATATGAGGCGTTGACGGCGGTATATCCGGATCGTCCACGTGGTTTCATTCATTCGGATCTGTTCCGGGATAATACCTTATTTGATGGCGATCAGCTGAATGGCATTCT
The DNA here is from genome assembly GCF_022967985.1 of Acinetobacter lwoffii. Taxonomy (GTDB): domain Bacteria; phylum Pseudomonadota; class Gammaproteobacteria; order Pseudomonadales; family Moraxellaceae; genus Acinetobacter. Next base: position 114,598 of record NZ_JALJVC010000004.1, read on the forward strand.
GGATTTTTATGAGCTGAATAAAGATGAGTGGTTGTTTGATATCGCCATTACGTTAAATGACTTCTGTACCGAATATCCTGACGTAATCTTAAACGAAGAAAAAGCGATTGCCTTTTTAAATGCCTATGAAACGATTCGTTCTTTAACCAGTGATGAACGCGCTTGCCTGGAATTGTATCTGGCTATGGCAGCAGGACGGTTCTGGATGATGCGTCTGCAGGTGGCTCAGCGTAATGCAGCATTAGGCCGTACCGGCGAAGATATTTTGCAAAAAAATCCGGATGAAATGCGTAATATGCTGATTGAACGCTTAAAATTCGTCACCGCTTAAACAATCAAATCAACAGGGATAGGGAATATGCGCGATCAGGGACGCTTAGTGGAATGGTTTGATGACCAAGGCTATGGTTTTATCCAGCCCAGTGATCCGGCCAAAGATCGCGTATTTCTGCATATCAAGGACTTTGCCAAGCCTGGGCCACGTCCAATCGTGGGCTGTGCGCTGGATTATCTGGTCATTCTGGATGAACGCGGCCGTTATCGTGCGCAGCAGGTGATGTACCTGAAAGCAGTACAAGCCAAAAGTCTGCAAGCAAAATTCAAACCCTCCAAGCCACAGCAGACACAGAAATTACAGCCGATGCAGATTGCCTGTGTGGCCTATATTCTTTTACTGGTGGCTTTGACCTTGGGTGGTTTACTGAGTGGACTGGTGTTGTTGCTGGTCAGCCTGATGAATGCGCTCAGCTACTGGCTTTATGCCCAAGACAAAGAAGCAGCCCAGTTGGGCAACCGTCGTATTCCGGAAAATACTCTGCATCTGGTGGCTTTCTTGGGCGGCTGGCCAGCAGCATGGCTGGCACAGCAGAAATTACGGCATAAAACACAAAAACAACCTTTCCGGCAGATATATTTTTGTACCATAGTCTTTAACATCATTTTGATTATATGGCTAATTTCCCCATTGAATAGTTTAAATATCTAGGGGGAAGTACTAGGAGGGGACGTGAACTATTCCATTGATAAAGATTCAAACCGCACACTGACTTTTGCACTGTACATTTTATATATTGTGGCCATTTTTAGTGCTGGCCTGCTGGCTCTTGTGGCGTTGATCATTAACTATGTGAAACGGCACGATGTGCGCGGTTCCATCTTTGAAAGCCATTTTACCTGGCAGATCCGCAGTTTCTGGTGGTATCTGTTCTGGAATATCGTCGCCTTTATTCCATTTTTCTTTTTGTTCTTTACCGGTGAAGATCCTAACCTGTTTGCAGGGGTCGCATTTGGTGCATCCGCGTTCTGTTTAGTGGTGGTGGTTTTGGCCTGGATCTGGATTGTGTATCGGGCGATTCGCGGCATCATGCGCTTAAATGACAATAGACCGATGTATAGCAAATAATTTTAGCCGTATTTCCCTAGAGAAAAAAATCCCTCTTTTTCAGGGGGATTTAGCGGAATTAAGAAAGATCTTGCTTTAATTCTTCTGTTGGTTGTTTTCTTAAAAACTTCGGTTTCCATTCACTGGCAATCACGCCCAGTACCACCAGCAATCCGCCTAATAAAGCCAGTGACGGTAAACGTTCTCCGGCCAGACGGCCAAACAGGGCTGCCCATACCGGTTCGCCGGCATAGATAATCGCTGCCTGTGATGGGTCGACCATGCGCTGCGCCCAGTTCATCACCAGTTGAATCAAGGCACTGGCAATGCCCAAACCGACTAAAATCCCTGCCAGATGCCAGTGGAATTCAGGTAGCTGAGATTCACCTAAAACAGGTGCGATCATAAAGCAGAACAGGGACGCAAAAATCAGTTGCAGCACGGTGACCCGGCGTACATTCACCTGCTCGACAAAATGGCTGATAAAAATAATCTCCAGTGCAATCGCAATCGAACCGAGCAAAGTCAGGGTTTGCCCGAAACTGAGCTGAATCGCAGCAAAACCATTTCCTGTCAAAAACACCAGACCGATAAAGGCAAACAGCGCTCCGATCCAGGTCATGACATGCGGTTTTTTACGGAACATGAGCCAGAGCAGGATCGGAACCAGCGGAACATACAAGGCCGTTAAAAAAGCCGACTCACTGCTGCTGATGGTCTGCAAACCCACAGTTTGGGTGCCGTAGCCGATGGCGATCATGATCCCAATTACCGCGCCAGCGAACACCTCTTTCAGGTTCATGCCTTTTAGCGACTTTAGGGAAATCAGGGTGACGGCAAGCGCTGCTGCAGCAAAACGCAGGCCGACAAACATAATCGGACTGCTAAAGTTCAGCCCGTATTGCACGGTAGTAAAACTGCCACCCCAGATAATGGTGATCAGGATCAAGGCGAGTTGCGGCGCTTTCACCATCCAGCCGGAGTGATTTTTGGAAATAAGTGTAGACATGCCAGGAGATCAGAAAATTAAAAAAATAAAAAAGAGGTCCGAAGACCTCTTTTACAGCAGACTTAATTATAGCGCCTGTTGCTCATCTAGCAATAACTGTGCTTCACGCAAGCTTAATGTACCTTCGTAAATCGCACGGCCGGTAATTGCACCTAAAATACCCGGTTGGTCTTTCAGGTTACGCACGTCATCCAGATTGGTCACGCCGCCTGAAGCAATCACAGGCAAACCTGAGTATTGCGCCAGATTCACGGTTTGCTCAATATTCACACCCTGCATCATGCCATCACGCGCGATATCCGTGTAGACAATGCTTGACACGCCCGCATCGGCAAAACGTTTCGCCAGGTCAGTAGCCTTGACATCAGTCACATTGGCCCAGCCATCTGTTGCTACCATGCCATTCATGGCATCAATCCCAACAATAATATGACCAGCAAATTTTCGACATGCTTCTTCAACAAATTCAGGATCCTGAACTGCTTTGGTGCCAATGATCACAAAAGAAACACCGGCTTGCAGATAATGCTCAATGGTTTCCAGAGAACGGATACCACCACCAATCTGGATCGGCAAATCAGGTTGAGATCGGACAATGGCTTCAACCACTGGCTTATGGATTGGTGTACCTGCGAAAGCACCGTTTAAATCTACTAAATGTAAGCGGCGAGCGCCTTCATTTACCCAATGCTGTGCTGTTGCGACCGGATCGTCTGAAAATACGGTATCGTCTTCCATACGACCTTGTTTTAAACGGACACATTTGCCATCTTTCAGGTCAATTGCAGGGATGATCAGCATGCTTTCGCTCCTTGCTTAATCTTTAGAATGAATTTGAGTGTATTCATCTTAGCAAATAAAGTCGAAATTTCTAACTCTTAAACGGTATGAATAAAGAAAACCTGTCCATAGATAGGTAGCAGTGAGGTAATTTATTTTAATGGTTTTAATGATCCGTCTCTTGAATGGCAATCAGATTTTCCACAACGGGTCGTGTACTGAGCGGATCGATAATCGAAGCTGTAAGACCTGTTAAAGTCACAGCTCTCTCATCGAACGCGCTCATCCCAGCTTTTATGCGACATTAAGTTGCCAGAACCAACACGCCACTTAAGCGCTTAAGCCGTCGATGAAGGACGGATTCGCAATTTCAGTGAAGTATTGGGAATCTCTCTGGGTAATAAATCCCGACGTTGTAATTCTTCAAATACCAGCACGGGCGCATAGGCATCTGCGGCTGCATAAGCAATTTGTGCCGGGCTGAGCTTCTTGCTGGTCCAGTTCGAAGTACTAATCCGTTTCGATTTGGGGAAATTCAGTTGAAACAACAACGCCATGGCATTTTTTAATCCAACCGGATTATTTAAACCAAAAGCTTTAAAACATTTGGACAGTTCAATCACACTATTCAGCTCAATTCCTTTTTTACGAAACAGGTGCGCATCATTTTTCAGGCCAAAACCGACCTTGATCTGGTCTCTGCTGGCAAAGATCGGTTTAAGAAAATCCCAGATCGAATCATTCATTTGAAATAAATAGGCTTTATCTAAAGTAGCTAGCTGAATCAGATGTGGCCCAGTGGAGACTTCACCGACTTTAAAGGTGGGCTTGGACTCAGAATCGAAACCCAGGACTGCATGGCTTTTTAGCTCCTGTTCAAAAACATAACATTGTTCCAGGCGATTAATCACCTGAATCTGTTGCATCGGAAGATTTTTAAATACAGGAAAAGTCTGAATTTGTTCCTTGCTTGGTAACGTGTCCAGCAGCTGTTGCATAAGCTTCAATCATGAAATGAATGCGTTAAGCTTAATCACTTTTCCAGCTCTAGGCAAAATAAAGCCCATTCTTCATGGGCTTTATGCAAAATTTAACAAGGATTAATCAGTGTGATAGCTGCTCTGTTCCATCTGTGCCTGTTGAGCACGTTCAACATAATTCTGATAAGCAGGGACAGCAAAGGCTGCCAAAATAACCGCAAGTACCAGATATAGCACCACCAAAAGCGTTTCCCAGCCACGTGTAGTGCGTGGAGGGCCATATTCATTATTTTCATTGTGACCTGGCGCCAATAACAGGTAAAGTGTAAAGACAAGGTTCACGACCGGCACAAAGATCAGTAAAGAAAGCCAGCCATTATGATTACGGTCATGTAAACGACGAATTAAAAAAATCACGCTAAAATAAATCGCAACGCCGTAGATCAAAACCAACATCACCATTAAAGGCATAGACATTTTACCATCTAAAGTCTCTGGACTCATTCCAGGCAAAATGAAAGCAGCAATGATCCCGATGCTCATAAAGCAAAAACCAAGCAGCATATTCCATGCGATATAAGAACGTCGCCCAAAACGTCCTGATGCATTCCACCCCGAATCCTGAATTGTATTACTCATTATTTTTCCTTTGTTTTTATTATATTTTTTATAAGCAAGTCTATGATAAAGGGGTTTTTTATAAATGAAAAGTGTAAAAAATAACCAATAAAAAAGCCCGCAATCTGCGAGCTTTTAGAGAAAAGGAAAATCAGATTTTCCATTCCACAAAGTTTTTCAATAACTGCAAACCGGCAGTATGACTTTTTTCCGGATGGAACTGGGTCGCGAACAGGTTTTCTTTATGAATTGAAGTACAGAACTCAATGCCATAGGTACAAGTAGCTGCCACCAATTCTGAATCTTGTGGTTCTACATAGTAACTGTGCACAAAGTAGAAACGCGCATCCTGTTCGATATTGTTCCACATCGGATGATCAGGCTCGACCTGATGCACCTGGTTCCAGCCCATATGCGGCACTTTTAAGCCCGCCATTTCTGGGAAATGCTTAACCGCACCTTCGAAAATACCCAGTGCATCGGTACCGCCATTTTCTTCCGAATGCTGCATCAAGGCTTGCATGCCGACACAAATGGCCAGTACCGGTTTGTTAAATACGGCATTGCGTACCACTTCATCAATCCCGGCTTCGTGCATGCCTTGCATACAGTCACGCATCGCACCTACGCCCGGAAAAACAATCTTGTCTGCTTGCGCAATCAGTTTAGGATCATTGGTCACATCAACTGTGGCACCGACATGTTCTAATGCTTTTGCCGCAGAGTGCAAATTTCCCATGCCATAATCAAGAAGGGCAATACGGGTCATTACAGTGTACCTTTGGTTGAAGCTACCGTATTGGCAGCACGTGGATCCACTTCACAGGCCATACGCAGCGCACGCGCAAATGCTTTAAATACGCTTTCGATCTGGTGATGGCTGTTTTTGCCTTTCAGGTTGTCGATATGCACCGTCATCAAGGAATGGTTTACAAAGCCCTGGAAAAACTCAGAGAATAAATCCACATCAAAACGGCCGATCATGGCACGGGTAAATGGAATATCCATAAACAGACCCGGACGACCAGACAGATCCACCACGACACGGCTTAAAGACTCATCGAGTGGCGCATAGAAATGACCATAGCGTTTCAGGCCTTTTTTATCGCCTAATGCCTGTGCAAATGCCTGACCCAGCGTAATACCGCAGTCTTCCACAGTATGATGGTCGTCAATTTCCAGGTCGCCATCACAATGAATATCAATATCAAACAGGCCATGACGCTTGATTTGATCAATCATATGATCTAAAAAGGGAATACCCGTGTTTAAGGTGCCTTGACCAGTACCATCGAGATTCAAACGAACTCGAATTTTGGTTTCGTTGGTATTTCTTACCACTTCACTGATACGATCTGTCATAGACACGTTCCTCAAATACGTCAAAATGATTGATGTAGAAAATATTTTCGCCGTGACGAAGTCACCGCATATTAGATTGCTCAGGAGGGTTTATCAATGCCTATCACCGTACATGCTTATACTTCTTTAGAAAATGACGAAGTGCGCAGCCAGCTTGAGCGACTGTATGACACCAGCCCGGAATTTAGCGACGGGGCAGATGCCATGGAACAACTAGAGCAAAACCTTGCACAGTATACCTCAGTTTATAGCGCAGAATTTAATAGCAAAATTATTGGGGCAATCTGGTGCACTGGACAGGGCGAAAGCCGCATTCTGGAAAATATCGTGGTACATCCGGCCAATCGCGGTCGTGGTGTGGCAGAAAGGCTGGTCAGCGAAGTCTGCCGCATGGAAGAAGAAAAAGGCGTGAAAAATTTCGTCCCAGGCTGTGGGGCCATTCATCGTTGTCTCGCCAATCTGGAAAAAATCTGAAGATAGAGCAATATCAAGCAGTCATTAGGCTGCTTTTTTATGTAAATAAGCGCTTAAATCTGTTTTATTGCTGAGGTCTTTGGTAAAAACTGTTCGATTTATGACTCAAATTCACGCGAGTTGATGGAAAAGTAAACATTTAACGAAAATTATTCTCTCTGCTCTTGACGATTTACAGCTGAAACTGTTTAATACGCGACATCGGCGTGATAGCTCAGTAGGTAGAGCAACGGATTGAAAATCCGTGTGTCCCCAGTTCGATCCTGGGTCTCGCCACCATATTTTAAAACGATTTCAAAGTTTTCAATCCCTGATCCCATCAGGGATTTTTTTTAGGCCAAAAATCAGCCACTCAAATATTTTTTTCATAATTTTGATTGACTAATGAGGCCAGATACGGCTTAATACACCGCATCGGCGTGATAGCTCAGTAGGTAGAGCAACGGATTGAAAATCCGTGTGTCCCCAGTTCGATCCTGGGTCTCGCCACCATATTCAAAAAATCCTCAAACTTGGTTTGGGGATTTTTTTTGCCTGTACCAAAGCTAGATCAGCATTCTTTTCTATTATTCAGTTGTTTCAATTTCTTCTTTTTCGACGTTTCCTGCCTTTTTATGCATCATTGACCGTTTATCAAACTTAACAATAGGCACTGGCATTATTTGTAAGATTTAGCTTTGACGCTTTCCCTTTTCCAAACGAGGGTGAAAATGATGAATCTCCTAACACCAATTAAACTCGGCTTTCTTACGGCCTGTACTGCTTTTAGCCTACCGATTTTAAGCTATGCTGCGCCTGCTGCTGATTCTGTCGTCTTGCCGACTCTGACTGTCATGGCGGAACCGGAACTGCGTGCCGTGACTGAAAAAATGTTGCCTTATCAGGAACAGAACAGCCAGCGTAAGGCTCTGCAAATGCGCCTGATGAAAATTGAACGTGAAATTCAGGCCTATAGCGTGGATGGCGACGTAGTCGCGAATATAGATGTGATGCGTGCACCTGCCGACCCTAATCTGGATAGCTTGCCTGTAGTGTTCCGTGAATATGTATTGGCCATCGCACAAGGCTTGCAGTCTTCAGACCCAAGAAATGGGGTATATGTATTGCTGCAACCTTTTGGAATTAACCGCGATGCCACCAATGTGAATATTGTTCGGGAACAATTCGATCCGAACCGGCTGAATCTGAGCCTGCCGTTTAATTCCCCATAATGTGCGCCTGTCGATCTAGATAACTTTGTTAAACGAGCTTATTAAATCTGCCATGCAACGAGATCGACAAAATAGTGTTCTGGGAAAGGGTAGCTTTGTGAGAGGAGCAATTTCTGTCTAAGCTAGACGTATTATTGGAAAAATCAAATGCCTTGAATTGTGTTTAAAAAATAAGCATAGTGGATGTAAATCAACAAGATCTGACTGACAGAGCTGGAGCGTATACATGTCGCGTGTTTTTATGATTGTAGCCGCTGTGACACTGGCAATTTTTATTGGGCTGTTTTATCAGAATTCGGTCCAGCAAAAACATCAGGCCGAGCTGCTCGAATATGAAACTGTGCTTGAAGAAAAAACCGAGAGTATTGCGCAGCAGGCACAGGACTGGTCTAAACCGATTCAGATTGAACTTGAGGATGACCGTCTGGATGGTGACTATGCCATCATGGCTGAATTTATGTTGGGGCAATTGCGCGACAGTGCCGAGGAACGAAATCAGTATCTACGCGACTTAAAAGCCGCCAACTGGCAGAATTTTCTGAATATTGACCGCTTGGCCAAGGATCAGGCACAAGGCTATAAAGAAACTGAAGCGATGCTCAAGCAAGTGCATCAAATTGTGAATAGCTATCAGCAGAAAATCCAGCAGCGTGATGCCGAGCTGATCGACAAGGCGCAGCAACTGGATATTAAAAACCGTTATCGCCAGCAACTAAGCCTGACCCTGAAAGACAGTCAGCAAAATAGTAATGCACATGTCATTTTTGAAATTGAAAAACAGACTCTGGCCAAGGCAGATGCCTTATTTGCAGTATTGAAAAAGCATAAATGGCAAAAGAAAAATAACACCTTTATGTTCTATGACGATAAAGCCGTGCAAGAGTTTAATGCGCTGTATAAAGAAATGCTGTTCCTCAATAAGCAGATGGAACGAGTTGCGAGCGCTAACCAGAAAGCGGTTGAAAACAAGTTGTAGCCTGATTTAGATGACAGGATTGCCATAGGACTGTCATCTGCTGTTCAAACTCACTTGCTAAATTGAAAGGGTCGCACAGATCACGACATAACATTTAAGCAGGTGAGTCATGCAAACAATTCAGGTTTTTGCTGATATTCAGCAGGTGTACGGTGAGTTTGTCGCAAATAAAACATGTCCAAAATTACAAAGGATGAATAACGGGGACAAGAACCGGTTGTTCTTGAATCAATATTTCACGCTGATCGAGGACTGGCACTATACCGAACAGATTGTGATTCAGTTCAATCAGCAGTATTTCAGTCTGGATCTGGGGAGCGCACCGGATTTTATGGATCAGGATAAATATATCAACTGGCTAAAGTCGGAACTGCTGCATTAATCGAATCGTCATATTCCTCGTTGATAGATAACCGAGCTGTCTCAAGAGAGGCAGCTTTTTTATTTTGATAGAAAACTGGTATTGATCTTGCTGTTGCATCGGCACAGCGCGAACAGGTGCTGATTCCAATTCCGATTTGAACAGGCTATGCTGAATTAATTACCGCTGCCAAAAGAATGACAGGCGGAGCATGGATGATATGGAGGGCAAAAATTATGCAACAGTTGATATGTTATAAGGAACTTCCAGTCTGGAACCAGCAGAGTATTCCTCAGGGCTTTAAGAATCAGCACAATACCAAAGCCGGCACCTGGGCGAAACTGACAGTATTAAAAGGTGAGCTGCATTTTGCCATGCTGGAAGAATCTGGCGCAGTGCAATCCGAGCATGTGTTTACACTAGAGCAGCAGCCGCCATTTATTGAGCCTGAGGCCTGGCACAAAATTGTTTCTGCCAGTGAAGATGTTGAATGTCAGCTACGTTTTTACTGCCGGCCTGAGGATTACTTCATCAAGAAATATCAGTTAAATCCTACCCATTCTGAAGTGCTGGCAGCGATGCCCTATTTAAAAGGTGGCTGTGCGCTGGACGTCGGCTGTGGTACAGGCCGTAATGCGCTTTATTTGAGTCAGAACGGCTTTAATGTCGATGCCTGGGATGTTAACGAAAACAGTTTGCAGACTTTAAGACAGATTGTGCAGACCGAGCAGATTGATCATATGCAGGTACAGCGCCGCGACCTTAACACGGATACCAGCATTGCAGGCCAATATGACTTTATCTACTGTACTGTAGTGATGATGTTCCTTGAGGCGAAAACCATTCCACCGCTCATTGCACAGATGCAGCAGGCGACCGTGCCGGGTGGCTATAATCTGATTGTCTGTGCCATGGATACGCCAGATATTCCGGCACAAGCCGATTTTCCATTTGCTTTTCAGCCGGGAGAATTGCGAGGATATTATGAGGGCTGGAATATTGTGAAATACAATGAAGATATCGGTGAGCTATACCGTGTCGATGCACAAGGTCAGCGGATTAAGCAGCATTTTGCCACCATGTTGGCGCAGAAGGCTGAATAGAAGATTGAGGATTTTTTTTAAATTATCGAATTTAAATGAAACCACCTAAAACAAAAAAAGATGTCAGGATGACATCTTTTTTTATGCTTAAAAAATCTTAAGCTGCTTTTTTAAACCAAGAGAACCAGCCTTTTTTCTCGGCTTTTACTTCTGCTTTTTCAGCAGCAGCGTCTTTGGTTTCTACTGCTTCAGTTTTTGCAGCTTCGACGTGTTGTTCTGCTGTAGCTTGAGCTGTTTCTACTTGAGTCGTTGCTTCTGTTTTTACTGCTTCAGCTTTAGTTTCAGCCGCTTGTTGAGTTGCAGTAACAGTCGCTTGAGTCGCTTCAACTTTCGGTTGTACAGGTGCAGCAGCTTCTTTGGCAACAGTTTGGGTTGTTTTGGTTACAACAGTTGCTGGCGCAACTTGAACTTCAGTTGCCATTGCAGATGCAGAAGTCGCTACGATTGCAGTTGCGATCATTGTTTTAAGCATGTTCATATAAACCCTTTTAAGGAAATAGGAAAAAAAGAGGCTTGATCATACATATATAAAATTTAAGTACTTCATAAATAGGATTTTATTGGTTGATTATTCAACTTAAATTACAAAGGGATAACATTTGAAAAAAATTGAGGTTTTTTTAATCGGATAAAAAGATCTATTTATTTAAAACTCCTTATTAAATTGTTTAATTATTGATTAATATAGAACTTAAATTACTAAAAATTTAAAACCTATGAGCACTAGATTAATTCAACATCTAAAAAATAAATGTGAGGCTGACGCTAATGTTGCCATTCTATATGCACAGTGGGAATTTGACCAAAAACTGGTTGGAAAAGCGTTAGAAAATATTGGTGGTTTCTATCCACATTTTAGTAATCACAATGCTTCGCACTCACAACAAATTCTTGTAAATATTGAGCGTATTTTAGGTGATGATGTAGATTTATTGAGTGCTACAGATACGTGGTTAATCCTTGAAGCAGCCTATTGGCATGATGTAGGCATGTTGGTTGATGCTAAAAATGCTAAAGAAGTGCATACCAATCCTGATTTTAATTTTATGATCCAAACGATCGCGAATGAAAAAGGGCATGACTTACAAAAATTTTGCCAAGCGTATGTGGAAAATAATTGGTTGTCAGCAATTGGAACTTTAGATCACCCTTTTGATGGAGTCGAAAAATATCGCCAATTGATTGCTGAGTGGTTTAGACGAGGTCATGACAAACGAGTGGGAAAATTAGTTGAAGACCCGTTTAAAGACTTAGGAATCACTTCACCTAGAACAGAGCTTCTTCCAAATCGAATCTATCGTTATTTAGGGCAAATTTGTGTCTCTCACGGTATGAATTTTAGTACTTTGATGGAGACTATTCCTTATAAACAAACAGGTTTGGGAACAGAAAATTGCCATCCAAGATTTATAGGGTGCTTGCTTCGTTTAGGGGATTTATTTGATTTAGATGACAATCGTTTTTGTCCCGTCATGGCAAAGCATGTCAGCAATATGCCTTCTGTCAGCAAACACCATCATGACAAGCATTTATCATTACGAGAGTTTCAACTTGATACACGAACAGTCAAGCTTGTTGCTGAGTGTCCAGATGAAATGTCTTATGTGGAAACTCAAAACTGGTTTGGTTGGATACGTGAAGAATTTCAAAATCAAATGTCACAATGGAATTTGATTGTTCCTGATTTAAAATTTGGTTCACTACCTACTATTGAACAACTAGATGTGCGTATGCAAGGTAATAGAGTTCTATTGAGTAATAAACCAATGAAATTTTCAATTGATGAAAGTAATGCATTGGAGATACTAGAGGGAAGTGGTTTATATAAGGATGATACAAATATTTATAGGGAGTTAATTCAAAATGCTATTGATGCCACCCTAATAAGGGTTTGGAATGATTCCGAAAAAGGAAAAATTAAATTTCCTAAAAATGCACATCCTTATGATGAAAATACACAAAATATTTTTAAAAATTATCCAATTAAATTGTCTTTTGAAAGATTAGAAATTATCGATGATAGTGATGATGCTTGGTGGGAATTTAAAATTGAAGATAAGGGGACAGGAATTAGTTTGCAAGACTTGAAATATATGCAAAAAGTAGCAGGTTCAAGTAAGAATATTGAGAAGCAAAAAATAATAAATAAGATGCCAAAGTGGATGAGACCTTCTGGACAGTTTGGTATTGGTTTACATAGTGCTTTCTTATTATTAAAAGAACTCAATGAAGATGATCAGAAAATAACTATTATTACAACAAATTCAATTGATTATAAAACTTATAAGATAGAGTTAAATTCTCCTCTGAACTCAAAAAAAGGATATTGTTTTATAGAAGAGATAAAAGAATCAAATGGTGATAGTGGTACAACTTTAAAACTAAAATTAAAAATTAAAAGGAGAGCTAGAAGCTATAGTTTTAATCACTCCAAATTATATAAATTTTTATATTCTAATCATGATCCGATAAGAGAGGAAATGTTTGATGTTTTTACGATCGCCACTCAAATCGAGAATATTAAAGAGAAAGTGTTGGAAAAAGTATGTTTTCCTTATGAATTTAATGATTTTTGGAAAATTAAAATAGATAATGTTTTTCCTTTACGTGAAATTGATTTAAAAAATTGTATATGGATAGAAAAATATAATCTTTATTTTTGTATCAATAATTCACACGAAGATGGTCTTAATGAGTTACGTAGTGATCTGAGAGGTGGTTTTAAAGGTCAAGATGTTGGACATATAAGATATTATGTAAAACCATTTGATATTTATCTAATGTTATATGGTTTTGATGCTAAGAATACATTACAGACAAACAGAAATGCTTGGAGTAATAACTTTGAAAAGAAGTTTATTGACGACAGATTTTTACATAAGATTTCTAAACATATAGTTGATAAATATAGATATGAATTAAAAAATATTTTGAATGATAATGAATTATTTGATTTGTTCGAGTTTTTTTTAAATGATGATGAGAGTAAAGTTTCTTGGAAAAATAGAAAAATTTTTGGGTCGGAATCTTTGTTAAATTATAAATATAAGAATGAGAAATGTAAGCTTTATGATAAAAGCTTTAATGAGCTTTTAAATTCAAATAAATTTAATATATATCATGTGGATAGTTTTATTAATTCTAGTTTTGACACATCTAAATTGTCAAAACATGATTTAGTCTTTCCTAGTAGCTTTAATAGTTTATTTAAAGCTGTTTTTGATCAAAATTGGATTGAGAAGGGAGGATTTGTATCGAATGAAAAAATTAATGGTTACGAAATTATTCGATATACAAAGGAAGAGTATGAGGGATTTACTGAAAATGAAATTAAAATAATAAACCAAATTAAAAATGCTATTCAATCTAATCGAAAGAGAATTAATTTTAATGAAGAATGGTTGGATGAAAAGTTCTTCGATGAGTTCAAGCCATTATTTACTAAATCAATTTTGGTTGAGAGATTAGTTGGACTGGAAAATTTAAAATTTAATCACTTAATTTTACCATTTTATATATGTTCCAATAATTTGGAAGCAGGTGAAAATATTAAAGTTGATTATTTAAATAATAATGAACTAACTAAATATACTTGGAAGGCAAGACATGAGAAATATGAAAATTTAAAATTTGAGGATTTTGTAGAATTATACAAAAAGTTGGAAGAAAAAATTAGAAAATTATTAGAAACGTTTCATCCAGATTGGATTCAGAAATAAAAAGAAACCCCGCATAAAGCGGGGTTTCTTTTTATCTAAGTATTTAAGAATTAAACACGTTCGATCACTGTGGCAATACCTTGACCTAGGCCGATACACATCGTCGCAAGACCGATTTGCGTATCTTGCTGTTCCATTACGTTTAGCAATGTCGTCGTGATACGCGCACCAGAACAACCCAATGGGTGACCCAATGCAATCGCGCCACCGTTATGGTTCACGATGTCTTGCTTATCATAAATGCCTAAGCCTTTAAGAACAGATAGACCTTGTGCAGCAAAGGCTTCGTTCAATTCAAAAGTCTGAATATCAGCAATTGACAGGCCAGCACGTTTCAACGCTTTTTGTGTTGCCGGAACTGGACCATAACCCATGATCGCAGCATCACAGCCCGCAACCGCCATAGAGCGAATTACAGCGCGTGGCTTAAGACCTAAAGCTTGAGCACGTTCAGCAGACATCAACAACATTGCAGAAGCGCCATCAGACAAGGCTGATGAAGTCGCTGCAGTTACTGTACCGCCTTTCGGATCGAACACTGGACGCAAAGATTTGAACGATTCAAGGTTCGCATCTGGACGGATCACTTCATCGATATCACACAGGATTTTGTAGCCATCTGCATTATGACCTTCAATGCCGACGATCTCATTCTGGAACAGACCGTTTTCAGTCGCAGCCCAGGCACGGCGATGTGATTCCACACCAAACGCATCCTGTTCTTCACGGCTAATGCCGTTCATACGACCCAGCATTTCAGCAGTCAGACCCATCATGTTCGACGCTTTAGCATAATGCTTAGACGCTTCAGGGTTCAGGTCGATGCCGTGCATCATTCCCACATGGCCCATGTGCTCAACACCACCGATGATGAAGATATCACCTTGGTTCGTTGCAATTTGCGCAGCCGCAGTGTGAATCGCCTGCATAGACGAGCCACAAAGACGGTTCACCGTTTGACCTGCAACAGTCTTCGGCAGGTCTGCAAGTAATGCGATATTACGGGCAATGTTCATACCTTGTTCTAGGGTTTGGTTCACACAGCCCCAGATTACGTCTTCAACTTCATGCGGGTCGAATTCGTTACGTACCAATAGGGCACGGACAAGCTCAGCAGACATCGAGTCGGCACGTACATTGCGGAACATACCGTTTTTGGTTTTACCCATTGCTGAACGTACGCCATCAACGATGACAACGTCACGTGGATTTAAAGTAGCCATTCACGTTGCTCCTTAACCGTAGAATTTTTTGTTGTTAGCAGCCATTTCGCGCAACATTTCTGGCGCTTCATAAGCTTTACCAAGGTGCGCATACTTATTGCAAAGCGCAACATACTCAGCTACACCAGTTTGATCGATGTAACGGCATGGACCACCACGGAATGGAGGGAAACCAACACCCATGATCATGGCCATATCTGCTTCAGCAGCAGTGGCTACAATGTTGTCTTCCAGGCAACGAACAGTTTCGTTACAGAAAGCCAGCATCATGCGATCAATGATTTCCTGAGCGTCAAATTCACGTTTTTCCGCAGTTGCAACAGAGGCCACAAGCTCATACGCAGTTGGATCAACCACTTTGGCTTTTTTGCCTTTACGGTCAAGTTCATACTTGTAGAAACCAACGTCGTTCTTTTGACCCAGACGGTTGTTTTCGTACATCACCTGAATCGAACCTTTGAAATCAGGTTTCATACGATCCGGGAAGCCTTCAGCCATCACTTCTGCACCGTGTACGCCAGTGTCGATACCGACAACGTCCATCAGGTAAGCAGGGCCCATTGGCCAGCCGAATTTTTCCATGACTTTATCGATTTGCTGGAAGTCAGCACCATCTTTCAGTAACAGGTCAAATGCACCGAAGTAAGGGAACAGTACGCGGTTTACCAGGAAGCCCGGGCAGTCATTCACTACGATTGGTGTTTTACCCATTTTCTGAGCAAGCACAACAGTCGTTGCAATCGCTTCAGCAGAAGTCTTCGCACCACGAATCACTTCAACCAGTGGCATCATATGTACCGGGTTAAAGAAGTGCATACCGACGAAGTTTTCAGGACGTTCCAGGTTTTCAGCCAGACGCGTGATTGAAATCGTAGAAGTATTAGATGCAATGATCGTGTTTTCACGAACTTTCGCTTCAGTTTCTTTCAGTACGATGCCTTTGACTTTTGGATTTTCAGTTACGGCTTCGATCACGATGTCCACTTCTTTAAACTCGTCATAGCTTAAAGTTGGACGGATGCGAGCAAGCGTTTCACCCATTTGAGCAGGCTTCATCTTCTTACGTTCAACTTGTTTGGTCAGTAAACCATTGGCTTCTTTCATACCCAAAGCAAGTTGCTGGTTACCGATGTCTTTCATGATGATCGGTGTGCCTTTGCTTGCCGCCTGGTAAGCAATACCGCCACCCATGATACCTGCGCCTAGAACAGCCGCCTGGTTCACTGGATGCGCACCTTTTTCATAGCGCTTCGAGGTTTTTTTCACGATCTGGTCATTCAGGAACAAACCGATCAAGGCACCTGCTTGTGGTGTGACTGCTGCTTTAGCAAAACCTTCAGCTTCCGCTTTCAGCGCGTCATCACGATGCAGGCTCGCACCCGCTTGAAGAGAATCAAGCAGTAATTTTGGTGCAGGGTATTGAGCTGGATTAGCTTTTGCCAGAACCATGCCTTTCGATGAGTTAAACGCCATCATCTGTTCGATCGGGCTGAGTTTAACTGGATCGAGTTTTTCCTGACGCTTGGTTTTCCAGTCTAAACGGCCATGAATCGCCTGTTTTACCAGATCAAGTGCAGCATCTTGTAGCTTGTCAGCAGGAACGACAGCATCGACTGCGCCGTCTTTCAGCGCAGCAGCTGGCTTCTTAGGATTGGCCATTGCCATCCATTCTACCGCGTTGTCGATACCGATCAGACGGCTTAAACGAACCGTACCACCGAAGCCCGGGAAGATACCCAGCTTGATTTCAGGTAGGCCCACTTGTGCCTGTTCTGACATGACACGGTAGTCACACACCAGGCACATTTCGAAACCGCCACCCAGTGCCATGCCATTAATTGCAGCCACTTTAGGAATGTCGAGGTCTTCGAAGCTGTTAAAAATTTCATGTACTGGCATTGCCCAGTCAACAATCGCTTGTTCACCCTGAGCAAAGTTGTCGCCGAATTCAGTGATATCAGCACCTACAATAAATGTAGATTTGCCTGAAGTCACAATCAGACCTTGAATATCGGCATGGGAGACGGCTTCGATAGCAGCCTTGAAATCTTCAATCGTTGCACGGTTGAATTTGTTAACGGACTCACCTTGTAAGTCAAAGCGGAATTCTGCAATCCCGTCCTCAAGCATTTGGACGGTAATGGCATTGCCAGCGTGGATCATGCCCTGATCTCCTTTATTTTGGAGGACTTCTAAGTTGATGTTGTGAAGCAAGTGCGCATGTCCCGCGCACTTTTTGACTTCGCTAATCTTACGATAACTATATCCAAAAAGAACATAACAAGTTGTATCAAGCCGTGACGCAATGGTCATCAATTTCTGCCAGACTGATCCGCCCCGCTATAACTTTTCCTTTCAGTTTTCTAAAAGAAGATGAACCAAAGATTTTGTTTCAATTCATTATTTTTTATCAATTAGCCTGATAGATATGGAGCAGGGTGACTGATTTTCAAGGTGCATTTCTAGCGGAATTTTGTCAATTCAGTCAATTTCTATCCTTGAACTTGCCATTTTTAGCCTCGAAGTATGCTGAGCGCAGGACTTTCAGGTCTTTGCTGATAGTATTTAATCAGCACAAATAACAGTGTATTAGATCATTTGAGTTACTGAACTTTTCTGATGAGATCGAAAATGGGAACGATCCTGTCGATGTGTGATTTAAAATAATTCCCATCCTGCCGGGTTGAATCCCTGTCATCTGCTATGGAATTGTTTATGATGATCTTGCACTTAGATATGGGGGATATCGATGCACGTATTTCGTTCTAAAAAAGACTGGTGGCTGCTGGCTTTTGTGATTTGTATGAGTGGCCTGTTGCTGCAACTACTGCTGACCATGCAGGCCAAAGGCACTATGCAGCAATATCCGCTGCACACTGCGGTTTATGTCCTGACTATTATCATTTTATGGTGGCCGCTGTGGAGTACGCGCTATGTGATGGACAATGGGGTGTTGACCATAAAAAGCCTGTGGTTAAGCTGGAAGATTCCGTTAAGTGAAATCCAATCCATTCAGCCCACAGACCACTCTATCATTGCGCCAGCCTTATCTTTAAAGCGTCTGCGGATTGACTATACTGATGCGGGCGTGCAGAAATTTATATTGGTTTCACCCAAAGATCAAACTGCTTTTATACAGGTGCTTCAGCCGAATAAAAACTGATATCGAGTCTGCCTTAGTTAAGCTTTTGCTTGCTCAGGCAGAACCACCAGCTGTCCATCGACACAGTCCAGATGCAGACTGAACTGCTCAGGCTGGTTTAAAAAATACAGCGCCAGAATCGGCTCCAGTTCGGTACGCATCTTGCGGCCCAAATGTCGGGCGCCGTAACGAATATCATGGTCCTGATAGAAATAGGCTTTGGCTGAAGCGCTTAAATGCACGCTGCGTTGCTGATGTTGCAAGCGCTTGTTCAGTTTATCCAGTTCAATTTCGACCAGACGTGGCAGGGCATCATGCTGTACCGCCTGATAATGCAGGCTGCGGTCAATCCGGTTCAGAAATTCAGGGTCGAATTTACGCTGCATGACTTTTTCAATGATGCGCTGGGTGGGAACGCGCTTCAGACACAGTGCCTGCATTTTCTCAGGCAGATAGCTGAGTTTGTCCAGATATTGCTGCGCCGCCTGTGCCCCGACATTGCTGGTCATAAAGATCATGCAGTTGCGAAAATCGATAGTTTTAGTGCCCGCTGTCAAGGTCAGCCGGCCAGTATCCAGCACGTTCATCAAGCCGCGAATCACTTCGTTACTGGCTTTTTCCAGCTCATCAAACAGCATGATGCCGGGACGGGTATGACTGCCGGCAATCGCAGTTTCATCAAACAGGCTGTGACCTTCCTTTGATCCCACATAACCGGGCGGTGCGCCGGTCAAAGCCGCCGCATAATGTTCCTGTGCCAGAGTATTCATATCAATCCGGCAAAAGGCATCCGGGCGGCCATAGATCGCATCGGCAATCAGACGCACGGTTTCTGTTTTACCGACGCCAGTAGGGCCCAGCATCAAGGTAACCGACAAAGGGCGATCCGGACTGGAAAAATCTGCCTTGACCACATGCAACATTTTTTCAATTTCATTCAGGGCTGCATCCTGCCCAATAATCCGTTCACGTAGCAGTTGCATTACCTTACTCGCTCGGCTCGAAATGAAAACGCGGTTTACCAATCAGGCGAGCACGTTCAGACGGGTGATGGGTGGAGGTGGAGGGTTGAACAATATGAATGCCCGATTGCTGTAGGGTCATGCGAATCATCTCAAAACTAGACTTTTTGAGCATAACAAAGTTAAAGGTTGAAACTTATAGCTTTTAACAATCAGTTTATGTCGTGAGGATTATAGATTGGGGGGATAACCCGACAGGAACTTTAAGATTAAGTGGCAGCTTCAGGGGAATTTTGTGTTTTTGCTTGAAAAGGACGCAACAATCATCACATATATCTGCAGATTGTAGGTGAAAAATAGGCTTTAGGTGAACGAAAACGCACGCCCCCATATTGAAAAAATCCTGGCGAATATGACCAGCCTGCCCGGGGTCTACCGGATGTATGGCAAAGACGGTGAATTATTGTATGTGGGTAAAGCCAAAAACCTGAAAAACCGGGTCTCCAGCTATTTTGTCAAAACGCTGGATCATCCCAAAACCCAGGCCTTGGTGGCACGGATTTATGATATCCAGACCCTGGTGGTACGTTCTGAAACTGAAGCCTTGTTGCTGGAACAGAACCTGATCAAGCTGCATCATCCGCCCTATAACATCATGCTGCGTGATGACAAATCTTATGTCTATATTTTTGTTTCGGCAGATAAACCCTATCCGCGTTTAGCCAGTGGGCGCGGCAAGGGCAAGCACCAGGTGGGCAAGTTTTTTGGACCTTATCCGAGTGCGTATACCGCCCGGGATACTCTGGTGGTGCTACAAAAACTGTTCAATGTGCGTTCCTGTGAAAACAGTTTTTTTGCCAACCGGACCCGGCCATGTCTGCAATACCAGATCAAACGCTGCTCTGCGCCCTGTGTCGGATTTATTTCTCCGGAAGACTATAAGGCAGATGTCGATAACTCGATCCGATTTTTGCAGGGCGATACCAAGGAGCTGAATCAGGAACTGATCGCAAAAATGGAAGCGGCCGCTGAAGCGCTGGAATTTGAAAAAGCGGTGTTCTATCGGGACCGGATGGCGCTGTTAAGGGATGTGCAGTCGCAGCAGGCGATCTATAAGCTCAAAGGCGAAGCGGATATCCTGTCGATTGCCTATCAGGCCGGTGTGACCTGTGTGCAGATCATGCATGTGCGCAACGGTAAAATGCTGGGTGGAAAAAGTTATTTCCCGGATATGCTTAGTGATGACCTGGGGCAAATGCTGGCCGATTTTATTGCCAATTTTTATTTTCAGGTAGCAGATGAAATCCCGGCTGAACTGATTGTCAATCTGGAAGTGGCTGATCGTAAGGAACTGGAAGCAGCACTGTCGCAGCATTTTGGCAAGAAAATCCAGATCAAGTCCAAAGTCCGCGAAACCCGGGCCGAATGGCTGGAACTGGCGCAGATGAATGTACAGCACGCGATTCAGGGCAAGCTGGCCAATCATATAGAATTAAATGAGCGTTTTCATCAGCTGGAGCAGGTGGTCGGCCGTCCTGTAGACCGGATCGAGTGCTTCGATATTTCACATACCATGGGCGAAGATACCGTGGCGTCCTGTGTGGTCTTTGACAGTGGTGGTGCGCGCAAGCGTGATTATCGCCAGTTTTCCATTCATGATATTCAGGCGGGCGATGACTATGCCGCCATGCGTCAGGCGCTGACCCGTCGTTATAAAAAAGCCCTATTGCCGGACCTGCTGTTGATTGATGGTGGCAAGGGGCAATTGCACATGGCGATGGAAGTCATGCAGGAACTGGGACTGGATGCCTTTATGGTCGGTGTGTCCAAAGGTGAGGGACGTAAGCCCGGTCTGGAAACCCTGCACTTTACCGATGGCAGTAAAATTCAATTACCGGAGGATCATAAGGCGCTGCATCTGATTCAGCAGGTACGTGATGAAGCACACCGCTTTGCGATTACCAAGCATCGTGCCAAACGCGATAAAAAGCGTGGTTCATCAGTGCTGGAAGTTATTCCGGGGCTCGGACCAAAACGCCGTCGGGATTTGCTGACCCATTTTGGCGGGATTCAGGGCGTACTGAAAGCCTCAGAACGAGATCTGCAACTGGTACCGGGACTGGGTTCAGTCATGGCCCGGATGATTTATAAAGTGCTGCATGAATGACGCGTGGCTTAAATGCAAGGGCCAAAGTGCGCATTGACGCTTGGGTCACGTGACATTCACAACCTGAAGAATTTTGCCGAATATACTGAGCATCAAGACTTACTGAGGGATCAACATGTCTTTGCATGCACTTTATGCACAAATTGCCGAACAGGAATGGGTAGAGTTTCCACAGGGATGGTTACAGGGTCGTACTCTGTATGGTGGTCTGGCTGCCGCGATGATGATGCAAAAAGCCGTCACTCACATCAATGATCCGGCCAAGCATTTGCTGAGTTGCAGTGTGACCTTTGTCGGCCCGATTCAGCAAGCCAAAGTACGACTGAGTGCCGAAATCCTGCGGCAAGGCAAGTCAGTGACCACGATTGAAGTGCGCTTATGGCAGGACGACGCGGTGCAAAGTATTCTGATTGCCAGTTTCGGTATTTCCCGTGATTCAGAGATTCAGGTACAGCAACAAGCTCAAGCACCTGACTATGCTGTGCCAGAGCAGCTGTTTCAGATTCCTGCGGGTTATGGCATGCCAGACTGTTATGACCATTTCGAAGTAGCCTGGGCGGATATCAATCTGCCTTGTAGTGCCAGTCCTCGTCCGGACTTTGGTGGCTGGTGCCGATTTCATCCTGAAAAGCATCACAATCGTGAATTTTTGGTCGCCGACCTGATGGCCATCTTTGATATCTGGCCACCCGGGGTGTTACCGATGTTTAAAAACATGGCACCTGCGAGTAGTCTGACCTGGACAGTGACCTATGTGCATCCGGTTCAACATCAATTGCATGATTGGTTTAAATATAAAGTATTTACCGACTATGCTGCGGATGGTTATGCGACGGAGCATGCCTATCTCTGGGATGCCGAAAATCGCCTGATTGCGATGGCAAGACAAACAGTGACGGTGTTTGCCTAGTGACACTGCAAGTCAATTCGTATAAAGTGAAGCCTATTAATGATGGATCAAACCTCTAAAAAAGTGTGCATTTTCATCGTACATGAGGGGAACAATTGGCGGTGTCTATGACTACAGGTCGTATCCTGAATATTCCAAATATCTTGACCTTGGCGCGTATCGCTCTTATTCCGGTATTTCTATTGGTGGCTTACTGGCCGCCTGCAATGGGCTTTGATGCTCATAACCCCGACATGACGCGGCATATAATTTTAACCACGATCTTTGTGGTGGCTGCGGTCACGGATTGGTTTGATGGCTATCTGGCACGTACATTAAACCAGACTTCTGCTTTTGGACGTTTTCTCGACCCAGTTGCAGATAAATTGATGGTCGCAGCTGCACTGATTGTGCTGGTGCAATGGCAGCCTTCCATGTCGATGGCTTTTGCTGCGATTGTGATTATTTCGCGTGAAATTACTGTGTCAGCCTTACGTGAGTGGATGGCAGAGTTGGGTGCACGGACCAATGTTGCGGTTTCAACGGTGGGGAAATACAAAACTGCTTTCCAGATGATCGCCATCACCGTATTTCTGTTAAATTGGCCACCGCTGGAAATGCTGGCGTATGCCTTGCTATACACCGCAGTGGTACTCACCTTATGGTCGATGTTCATTTATCTGAAAGCGGCTTGGCCATATCTGAAACAGCCTTAATCGAAATGAAAAGAGAAGCTCCTTGAAAGGGGGCTTTTTTTATGCGCTTAAATTATCAAGCCAATCGGCAAATTGCAGGCAAAAAAATACCCAGCCTTTGGGGGAAGAACTGGGATGAAATCGGGGTATTTGTTGCTTATTATTATAGTTATTCAAAGATATCTCATCTTCTTAGGGATCATTATAGAGAGACAGTTTTTTTTAATCATGTGGCTTCTTGTAGCAGAATGTTGTGTTTTGTGATTACTCTGTATATTGCTTTTACAATCTATTATTTTGATACAAATCTGAATGTTTTTCAGCAGGATAGTGGCTGACTAGATAAACGAAATAGAATAAGTAAAAATCTGTTTTTGTGCTCTAAGTGTGAGTTAGTAAGATTTGCTAGAATTAGTCAAAAAATCCTCTGAGATAGGGGATAGATTTATGCCTACGCGGACTTCATTCTTGTTTTGTGTAAAAAAGAAAGGCAGGGCTTTAATGTGAAAAGTTCCTGCATTGGGAGCTCTTCACATTCAAAACTACCCGCTTCGCTGGTCTTGAGTAATGTTTAGAACAACACATAAAAAAGAATCCCCAAAGTTGGAGATTCTTTTAGATTAAAGCCTACGCGCGCTTTCAGCGCTTGTCTTGCGTAATTTTTAAAGCAACGCTTTAAAAATTACTCAGGCTTCAGCCCTTCGGCTTTTTCCAGAGATGCATCATTGTTAAAGAACTTTTCACGCTGTTCTTCAAGAAACTTTTTCGCATCTGCTTCAAACACATTCAAACGCTTTTCATTAATCAGCGTAGTTTGGTGTTTTAGCCATTCCTGCCAAGCCTGTTTAGACACGGTGTCAAACAGTTCCTGACCCTTTGGTCCCGGGAATGGAGCAAAGTCTAAACCTTCCATTTCTTGTTGATACTTACGGCAAAATACTTGTCGAGACATATCGGTCTTCCTTAAGCGTAAAGATTTTCTAGGCGAGTGTAAGCACGTGCAATCGCAGCTTCCACCTGAGCAGGTGCAGTACCACCAATGTGATTACGGGCATTCACCGAAGCTTCAAGGGTTAAGGCTTTTTCAAATACGTCTGCCTGAATCAGGTCAGAGAACTGTTGCAGTTGTTCGAGTGTCAATTCAGACAGGTCTTTAGATTCTTGTACACCGAGTGCAACCGCTTTACCTACAATCTCGTGCGCATCACGGAATGCCACGCCGTTTTTCACCAAGTAATCTGCCAGGTCAGTCGCAGTTGAGAAACCACGCAGCGCTGCTTCGCGCATTTCAGCAATGTTTGGAACCAGTGCAGGAATCATGTCGGCAAATGCCATCAATGAACCACGAACTGTATCGATCGCATCGAACAATGGCTCTTTATCTTCCTGATTGTCTTTGTTATAGGCTAGAGGCTGGCCTTTCATTAAAGTCAGCAGACTCATCAAATCGCCATAGACACGGCCGGTTTTACCACGTACCAGTTCAGGTACATCCGGGTTTTTCTTCTGCGGCATGATGGAAGAACCAGTACAGAAACGATCCGGAATATTCACAAATTTGAATTGCGCAGACGTCCATAGAATCAGTTCTTCAGACATACGTGATAAATGCATCATGATTAAAGATGCAGCGGCATTAAATTCAATTGCGAAATCACGATCCGATACTGCATCTAAAGAGTTTTCAGCAACTGCTTCAAAACCTAACAGTTCAGCGGTATAGGCGCGTTCAATCGGGTAAGTCGTTCCCGCAAGTGCAGCAGAACCGAGTGGCATACGGTTGACACGCTTACGGCAATCAATCAGACGCTCTGAATCACGTACCAACATTTCAAACCAGGCCATTAAATGGTGACCAAAAGTCACTGGCTGAGCGGTTTGCAAGTGGGTGAAGCCTGGCATGATGGTGTCGGTGTTTTTAGCTGCCAGACTTAAAATCCCTTTTTGTAATTTTTTCAGTAATTCCAGGATGCCATCGATTTCATCGCGCACATAAAGACGGATATCTGTCGCCACCTGGTCATTACGGCTACGGCCGGTATGCAGTTTTTTGCCGGTAATGCCGATACGCTGAGTCAGGCGTGACTCAATGTTCATGTGTACATCTTCTAAATCAATGCGCCATTCGAAGTTGCCTGCTTCAATATCAGCTTGAATCGCTGTCAGACCTTCAATAATGTCATCGCGTTCTTGCGTGGTCAGTACGCCCACTTTTGCCAGCATGGTTGCATGGGCAATCGAGCCTGCAATATCTTGTTTATAAAAACGTTGGTCAAATTGAACAGATGCTGTAAATTCAGCAACAAAAGCATCAGTCGCTTCAGAGAAACGACCGCCCCACATACCCGAAGTCTGGGCGTGTGATGGATTAGAGGAATTAGAAGATGTGGTCATGTCGGCTCAATCAGATTAAAAGCAGTAGAACGAAAAAGAGTATAACAAATTCAAAGCCCATTGCCGAAGTCACATCTGCTCAATCTTTTACATCGATAAACGAACAGACGCAAAATTCCTATTTTTTTAGCCAGATCGGCAATCTACGCTATTTGCTGGAACTGTTTGCTGGCGGCAATATTCTGGCCATGATTCTGGCGCTTGCAGAAGCGCAATCCTGGCAGGCTTTGAATGGAATGCACCTGCTGCAATATATCCTGTATATCAACTGGGTACTGTTATGTTTTGCAGCACTGGTCGAGCTGTTCCATCAAGCCTTTCAACGTATGGGAATCAAACTGGCTTTGATTTCTGGATTTCTGCTGTTACAGGCAATTGTACTGCTCACTACGGTGAACCTGAATATCTTGATATATTTTGGACAGAATTTTAATTTTCAGGATTTAAACCTGGCGATTGCGCTGGATCGGGTCGGACTCCATTTAAGTCTGGGAATTTTGCTGGGAACTTTCTGTTTTCGCTATCTTTATTTGCGTGAGCAATGGGAGCAGCAGCAGCATAGTGAGTTGAATGCTAGGATTCAGGCCATGCAGGCACGGATTCAGCCGCATTTTTTGTTTAACAGCATGAACAGTGTGATCAGCCTGATCAGTATCAATCCGGATAAAGCCGAGCACATGCTGCTGAATTTGTCACGGTTATTTCGTGCCAGTTTTCAGGAATTAAAACTGGTCAGCCTGCAGGAGGAAATTGATCTGTGCCAGCGCTATCTGGAGATTGAGCAGATCCGTCTAGGTGAGCGTTTGCAGGTCGAATGGAAGTTAGAAAACAAAGACTTATACTCACAAGTTCAAATTCCATTATTAACTTTACAACCCTTGCTAGAAAATAGTATTTTCCATGGAGTTGAAAAAATTCTTACAAAGAGTACCATAAGCATATTGGTTGAAATATTGCAAAATCAAATTAATATCATCATAACCAACCCTTATGCACAGGATAATAAAACTTTAAAAAAGGGGCATGGTATTGCAATAGAAAATGTCAGACAACGTCTGCAAGCTTATTATGGACCCAGTGTGACTTTTCAAACCTTTGCCGGCGAAGGGATGTTTACGACGGTAGTGCGATATCAATATAAATAAAAATAAATCAAAGAAATCGCAGTTAGCTTTATCATTCATCTGATGATGTTAACTGGGTAAGGAGGAGAAATGGACATCCTGATTTGTGATGATGAGCCTTTGGCCGTCGAGCGTTTATCACGTTTGGTCTCTCAACTGGGGCATGATGTGGTGGCGACAGCAAGCCATGGCCGTCAAGCGATTGATCTGGCTCACCAATACGAACCCGATGTCATCCTATTAGATATTCAAATGCCTGAAATGAACGGACTGGCTTGTGCGCAACATTTGCGTCAACTGGATCCAATGCCGGCCATTGTCTTTTGTACGGCCTATGACCAACATGCGCTGGATGCATTTAAATCAAATGCCGAAGGCTACTTACTTAAACCGGTGATGCAACAGGAATTGGCACAGGTTTTAGAGCACTTAACTAAACTTACCCAAGCTCAAATGAGCCAACTAAAACAAAAAGAAAATATGGAAGAAATCAATATCAGCCGCCAGCAGATTGCGGCAAAGACCTATCGTGGTGTCGAATTGGTGCCAGTTGAAAATATCTATTATTTTCTGGCGGATCAGAAATATGTCACTGTGCGTCATAAAAACGGCAGTGTATTGATTGATGAAACCTTAAAGGAGTTAGAGCAGGAGTTTGGGAACCAGTTTATCCGGATTCATCGTAATGCCTTGATCTCGGTGCATTATCTGGATGGTCTGGAAGTGGTGAGTTCTGGTCAGTATCAGGTACGTTGTCGTGAGCTGGACGATCGTTTGGCGGTTAGTCGGCGACATTTACCGTTTTTACGAGATCGGATTCAAAAGCTTTAGCAGAGGATGAATGAGAGCATTCAGTTGAAACTTGTATAAATTCACTTG
The DNA here is from genome assembly GCF_022967985.1 of Acinetobacter lwoffii. Classification (GTDB taxonomy): domain Bacteria; phylum Pseudomonadota; class Gammaproteobacteria; order Pseudomonadales; family Moraxellaceae; genus Acinetobacter. Next base: position 142,047 of record NZ_JALJVC010000004.1, read on the forward strand.
CATTTTCAAGTGAGCAGGTTAAGTTTAGACTATTGTTCTCATTTACTGTTATTGAAATTTATGAAGACCCTAAAAATTGCAACTCGACAAAGTCCACTTGCGCTTTGGCAAGCGGAACATATCCGTGCGCGCCTACAAGATTTGCACGCTGGTTTGCAGGTCGAGTTAGTCACTTTTGTTACACAGGGCGATAAAATTCTAGATACACCACTGGCTAAAATTGGTGGAAAAGGACTGTTTGTAAAAGAATTAGAAGCCGCTTTACTGGATGGTCGTGCGGATCTGGCCGTGCATTCCATGAAAGATGTCCCGATGGCCTTGCCCAAAGGTCTGAGTCTGGCAGTGATCTGTGAACGTGAAGATCCCTTAGATGCCTTTGTGTCGAATACCTACACTAGTTTTGAAGAATTACCACAAGGCGCCAAAGTCGGAACCTCAAGCTTGCGCCGTAAAACTCAGATTTTAAAACAGCGTCCAGATCTGGATATTATCGATTTACGCGGTAATGTCGGCACGCGCTTGTCCAAACTGGATGCAGGCCATTATGATGCGATTATTCTGGCCAGTGCCGGTTTAAAACGCTTGGGTCTGGCAGAACGTATTCGTCATACTCTGATTCCTGAAATCAGTCTACCGGCCGTGGGTCAAGGTGCGCTAGGTTTGGAATGCCGTACTCATGATCAGCCAGTGCTGGACTTGATTCAGCCACTCCTGCATGCAGATACAAATGCATGCGTACGTGCTGAACGTGCTTTTAATGCCTATTTAGAAGGCGGATGTCAGGTACCGATTGCCGGTTATGCCACGCTCAAAGAGGGTGTGATTTCAATCGAAGGCCGTGTAGGCAGTGTCGATGGAACGGTTTTGCTCCGGGCACAGCACACTGGAAAAATGGCAGATGCAGAGCAATTGGGTGTGAAGCTGGCAAAAGACTTGCTTGATCAAGGTGCTGGCGAGTTGCTGAAAGCACTCTATTCACACTGATGTTATTGATTAATACCCGCCCCAGTGATCGTGCTGCAGGCTTGACTCAACAGTTACAGGCAGCACAGGTGTCTGTTCTGCAATTGCCCTTGCTCGAACTGCATGCCATGCCTTATTCCGATGAGCTGTCGAGTTTGTATCAGCAGCTGGAGCAAGCACAGATTATTGTGGTGGTCAGTCCGACGGCCGCCCAGATTGGCATGCAATATTTACAACAGTCGGGAGTCGCGCTCTCGACTTTGGCACAGGTGCATTGGGTGGCAGTGGGTAAGGCTACTGAACAGGCACTAGCGAGCTATGGCATTCATAGTCATGTGCCTGAGGTCGAAACTTCGGAAGGCATGCTGCAATTGCCTGTGTTGAAGCAACTGGCTTCTGGCTCAGGTGTAGCCTTCTGGCGCGGAGAAGGCGGTCGTCAATTTATGATGGATCATTTACGTGCCAGCAATATTAAAGTTTTAAACTTTATTTTGTACCGGCGGCAATGTCCTGAAACGACGGCAACGATTTTGGCAGAGAATTTGGCGCTGCTTAAGACACAGCAGCGTTTTGCAGTGCTGATCACCAGTGAGGCAAGCTGGTTAAACTGGCTGGCACTTATGCAGGATGATGCAGAGTTCATGCAGCACGTCTGTTATTTGGTTTTGGGGCCACGTTTGGCCACTATTCTTGGGGAATATCAACAGCAGCATCAGGCAAGTTTTCAATTCGTAAAAATCGATGATTTAGACGCAAATACGATCTTGCAGAAAATGGGGCTGATATTAGGGAACGCATGAAGAAACTATTCATTGTATTGTTCATCTTAAGTTTGTCATGGCTGGTCAAGCTCAGCTACGACCTTCATGTTCTGAATACAGCACAGACTGAATTTAATCAAAGCATTAATCAGTTACAGCAGCAAAATGCCAATCTCAATGATCAGTTTGTGGCTTTAAAACGCCAGATTTCTGCTCAGCAGGAAAGTGCTGGAGCTACTTCAGCGAAAGCGTCAGTAAATGAAGCGGCAACTGATGCACCGCAAAATGATATTGTCTTGGTGCAGCAACATCTGGATCTGATCGAATTTGCACTGCAACAGCAACAATACGCCACTGCGATTGAGAAATTAAATCAGTTATCCAATGAGCTGGATGATTATATTTTAGCGCCTGCCTTGGTCAGTAGTTTGCAGCAAGTAATTGCAAAAGATCAGGACATGCTGAAAAAATTCGTGAACAGCCGATTAGTGCAGCAAAATAAAGTAAAAGAAGTTTTGGTGCAGATGGATACTGAAATTGAAAAAGAAATTCAGACACCATATCGTCAGCGTCCAGAAACTCAACGCTCTTTCTGGCAGCGCTGGGTTCAGATTGAATCCGCAGATCAGCCAAGCATAGTCTTGATGCAACGGCATCTGGTACTGAAAGAGGCCCAATTGCGCTTGCTCATCGCACAAAATACCTTGCAAAAAGACCAATCCGTCGCTTTTCAGCAAGCACTGAATGCCGTGATTGAAGTCTTGGAGCAATTGCCGGATGCACAGAGCCAAAAATGGATTCAGCAATTGAATCAAATCAAGGCCACCCCGATTACTCCGATTCCATTATTAAACACACGCACCCTAGTGGGCTAATTGCTTATGAAACAGATTCTGCTGGCCTATTTATTTGTCTGCTTACTTGGCATTGCGGTGCTGAGTATCCTGAGTTATGGACATGGGGCTGGCTATGTCTATCTGTATTGGCGCGAGTGGCAGTTACAAACCACCCTCTGGTTTTTGGCCGCATCCTTGGTCAGTGTAAGTTTTTTGATGCATTGCATCTGGTATGCGATCAAGCAGTATCGCAGCCGTGAACAGCGTAAAACTGAAACAGTCTTTAGTTTTTCCCGCTTGCACCCTTATGAACAATTGGCAGTCATCTGGTTATTAAACGCTGCTCAGGATCAGCGGGACTTTATTCAGCAGTCTTTCACCAAGTCGGGTTTACTCAAGCATATTATTGATGCACGTTTATCTTGGGGACAACAGCAATATACCCATGCATTAACTGCTTTAAACCAATCCAATCCCATGGCATTTGAATTGGCAGAATTACAACGGATTGAAATTTATTTATCACAACAGCAAGGTGAACAAGCACTTACCCATTTGGAGTTTTTAAATCAGCATGAATTATCACCTTGGTTAATGCAGGTTAAAACAGCCTATGAGCAGCGCCTTGTTGCATTATGGGGAGTATTTGCCATGCAGTTTCCCTGGTTATATTTACGTTCGACCCAATATGGGCATTTGGACCAAGAAGTAAAAAAAACATGGCTGGAACAATTATTATTGGCCTATGATCAAGCCACACAGGACGATTTATTTTATTTACAGCAACGTTATTTAGATTTAAAACCTCGGATATTTGATCGTGACTATTCAGTCAAGTTATTATGGTTGAAATTATTATTTAGAATGCCAGAAATGAGTGCCGAACATGAAGTGCTCGCGATTCATTTAATGGAACAGCAATTTAATCAGGATGTCTTTTATTTGTGGTTCCAGCAACAGTTATTGCGGAAAAATCCGGATTATGAGGCGATTGCACAACAGATTTCGCACTGGGAAGCCAAATATCCAGCATTGCCGATTTTAAGCTTTGCAAAATGGCATGTGTTGCAAGCCACAGGCTATACAGATCAAGCCCAGCAACTACTTGACTTGTATCCGGATGATATTCGTATGAGTTATTTAAGAATTAAAGCTGCCTTACAAGATCGGGAGGACTTGCTACAGCAGTTAAATGCAGTATTTGAATCGAATGTAAACTTTATAGAAATTAAGACTTGAGAATAATAATGTCAGAATTAAAACAATATCCAGTTATTTATGAACAAACAGTCGCATGGGGTGATATGGATGCCTTTGGACATGTCAATAATGCCATGTATTACCGTTATGTCGAAAGTGCGCGTCTGGCTTATCTAGGGATATTAGATATACATAATGAACCGGTATTTACGGTAGTGTCTTCAAATCAGTGCCGTTATTTAAAACCTGTGGTTTTTCCTGATCATTTAAAAGTGGCAGCACGTATTGAAGAAATTCGAAATAGTGCAGTTAGAATGCAATATCTATTATGGAGTGAAAAACAGCAAAGTATTGTGGCTACTTCAGAAGCAGTGATTGTCTGTGTCGATAAAAAGACCATGCAGAAAACAGAAATTCCGGAACATATTCGCGAAAAAATCAAAGCACTTGAATTAAGCGTTCAACATGAAATTTAAAAATGAATGAATCATTTTGATTTGTAATTTTTTTTAAACTTTATTGTTATTGGTCTAAGGTTTTATATTGAATGTTTTATTTAATATAAATATGATGGGGCTATTATTTAACAAAACGAATAATATTATTTTTCGGAGAGCATTATGCCAGATATTACGCATTTATCAGTAGAAGAGTTAAAACGTTTACAAGCAGAAGCAGAATCACTGATTGCTTCAAAAAAAGATCAAGAGATTGAAGACGCTTATCAGCAAATCTTGGCAGTTGCCGAGAAAGTGGGTATGACAGTTGAACAGTTACTTGAATTTGGTGCGTCTAAACGTAAAAAATCATCACGTAAGTCGGTTGAGCCGCGTTACCGTAGCAAAAGCAATCCGGACGATACCTGGACTGGCCGTGGTAAACAACCGCGCTGGTTAGTGGCAGAATTGGAAAAAGGCGCAAAGCTGGACGATTTTCTGATCTAGGCCTCCATTTGATCTGGTCATTAGGCTGTCATACAGACAGTCTAAGATGATTAAACCAAGCATACCTGCTTGGTTTTTTTATATCTATGAATTGGCGTTGGCAGAAAAGTGTGCATAATGTGTGAGTATAAGGGAAAAATTATAAATGGGGATTTGGACTTGAGCGATTGGTCGTGGTGGGGATGAGCAGTAAACCGAAAACTTTAAGATGGTTGATCCTTACTCTTGTTGTATTTTTTATTTTTGTCGTATTACAAGTGCCAGCGGCCTGGTTAATTTCAAAATTTTATAAAAATAACCAGACTTTGCATAATGTAAACGGAAATATCTGGCAGGGAAGTGCGGACTGGAAAAAAGGCAATCTTCGGGGCAGTCTGAACTGGAAAGTACGGCCTCTGGATTTGCTGTTGCTGCGGGTTGGGGCACATGTGGATTTGCATAGCGGCAATACCCAGCTTTCCGGGATCATGGCTTATGGTCTGAATAAGTCTTTGATTGTCAAAAATCTTGAAGGGCAGATCGTGCCTGAAACTCTAAAAAAACTTGCAGACTGGCAATGGCCGAGTACTGCGATTCAGTTTAAAGATCTGGATTTTAAATATAAAAAAGAACAGGGTTTCAGTCAGGTGGATGGGCAAATGCAATGGGCGGGTGGTGAGCTGATTTATACCTTTGCTCAGCGTCAGGAACGCATGAATGTACCCGCAATGACTGGAAAACTCGCAGATGAAAGCGGACAGCTGTTAGTTGATGTTCGGGATAGTCGCGATCAACGCATGCTGAATATCAAGCTTGATCCGAGTCTGATGTTGGATATTCAGCTCACCCAGCGCTTTTTAATGAATGCGCCTTCTTATGAAGGTAAAGCCGGATTAGATACCTATGTGATTAGTACCCGCCAACCCTTAATGGGAGGCTTGAACTGATGGCAGTTTCTCTGAATGATTTAAAAAATATTGACGTGAAGCAGATCAATCGTGCTGCACCTGTGATTTTGTTGCTGCTCATTCTGTACTTATGCTGGAAGCTGGCGGCTTTGTTCTGGTTGCTGATAGCTCCACCCCAAGCCATGCAGCTGGATCGGGTAGAACTAGGTTCACAGCAGGCACAAATTCCGAATATCGGTGCATTTTCACTGTTTCAGGAAGTTGGGCAGTCTGCGGGTGCTGTTGAAACTACCAATATCATTTTACAAGGGGTGGTGGTTGCCAGTCCAAGTTATAACTCTTCTGCGGTACTGAAAATTAATGATCAGGTCGATCGTTACCGTATCGGGGAAATGCTGGCCAATAGCGGTTTTGAGTTGGCTGAAGTGCATTGGGATCGGGTTATTTTGCGTCGATCCACAGGTGCTACTCAGGAAGTTTTATTCAAAGGTCTGGAAAATGGCTTGAATCAGCCGATTGTGCCGGAAATATCAGCATCTTCAAGCTCAATACCTGCTATGCCTTCTAACAATGGTATGCCTGAGCAGCCTTCGCCACAGAATGAAATTGGTCGAGCCATCCAGCAGATGCAGGAAAACAAGGATCAGTATTTACAGAATATGGGGGTGAGTGCAGCAGATGGTAGTTATGAAGTGACTTCACGCACACCGGCTGCATTGCGTAATCGCCTGGGTTTAAGACCAGGCGACCGGATCTTGTCTTTAAATGGTCAGACGCTGAGCCAGGGACAGACCGAAGCACAATTACTGGAACAGGCCCGACGTGAAGGTCAGGTCAAACTCGAAATAAAACGTGGTGATCAGGTGATGACCATACAACAAGATTTGAAGTGATGTGTCATCACATATAGGGTTAGGAAACACGAAAGTTTATGGCTTTATTTAATAATAATCGATCAGCATGGGCATTCTGTGTGGCCGCACCGTTAATGGCTATGGTCAGTACGGCGAGTTATGCACAAACCTGGAAAATCAACCTTCGAGATGCTGACTTAACTGCATTCATTAATGAAGTGGCCGACATTACTGGCAAAAACTTTGCAGTCGATCCGCGGGTACGTGGCAATGTGACGGTCATTTCCAATAAAGCCCTGAATAAAAATGAAGTCTATGACCTGTTTTTAGGCGTGTTGAATGTCAACGGTGTGGTGGCAATTCCTTCGGGGAATACCATCAAGCTGGTTCCGGACAGCAATGTCAAAAGCTCGGGCATTCCCTATGATGCCAGAAGCCGTGCCAGTGGTGACCAGATTGTGACCCGGGTGTTGTGGCTGGAAAATACCAATCCGAATGACCTGATTCCTGCATTGCGTCCTTTGATGCCGCAGTTTGCCCATCTGGCGGCGGTGCCCGGGACGAATGCCTTAATTGTATCGGATCGCGCTAGCAATATTTACCAGCTGGAAACCATCATTCGCAATCTGGATGGCACCGGTCAGAATGACATTGAAGCGGTCAGCTTGCAATCCAGTCAGGCTGAGGAAATGATTGGACTGATCGAGTCCATGACTGCCACCGGTGGAGCTAAAGATGTCCGCGGTTCGCGGGTGCGGGTGATTGCAGATACCCGTACCAACCGGATCATCATCAAAGGTGATCCCACAACGCGCAAACGGGTGCGTCAAGTGATCGAAACTCTAGATGTGCCGGCTGCGGATCGTCTGGGTGGGTTAAAAGTCTTTCGTCTGAAATATGCCAGCGCCAAAAATCTTGCGGAAATCTTGCAGGGACTGGTGAGCGGACAGGCGGTGAACAGTAATTCAAATTCGAATAGTACATCCTCGAACTCGTCTTCGCTCAGTTCTGGCAATAATTTAAATAACAACAATACGACTACCGGTTCGAGTAGCAACACCTCTTCAGGTATTCAGCTGAATACCGGTATGAATAATGAGCAGGGCGGAATTACCAGCTTTAATGGCAATGGCGTCAGTATTATTGCCGATACCACACAAAATTCTCTGGTAGTGAAAGCGGATCCGCAACTGATGCGGGAAATTGAATCGGCGATTGACCAGCTGGATATCCGTCGTCAACAGGTGCTGATTGAAGCCGCGATTATTGAAGTTGAAGGAACTGATGCGGATCAACTCGGTGTGCAATGGGCCTTGGGTGATATCAGCAGTGGTATTGGGCTGGTGAACTTCGATAATTTTGGGACTAGCCTGAAAAATATTGCGGCCGGTTATCTCACCGGTGGTGGTGCAGGCGCTGCAAGTGCCGTGGGCGCAGGTAGCTCACTGGTACTCGGTGATTATCGTGAAGGGAGTGATGGTTCCCGACGTCTGTATGGTGCGATGATTCAGGCACTCAAAGAAACCACTAAATCCAACCTGTTGTCTACGCCGTCGATTGTGACCATGGACAATGAAGAAGCCTATATTGTGGTGGGTGAAAACGTACCCTTTGTCACAGGCTCAGTGTCTACAGGCGCTGCTGGAGTTGCTAATCCCTATACCACCATTGAACGTAAGGATGTCGGGGTCACTTTAAAGGTGGTTCCACATATTGGCGAAGATGGTACGGTACGCCTGGAAGTGGAACAGGAAGTTTCTGATGTCAAAGCCAGTAAAGGGCAGGCGCAGGATCTGGTGACGAGCAAACGTGCAATTAAAACCTCAATTCTGGCCGAACATGGACAAACCATTGTGCTTGGTGGTCTGATTTCGGATAACACCAGTTATGGACGCCAAGCGGTGCCGGGTCTGGGTGCAATTCCAGGCTTGGGACGTTTATTCCGTTCTGAAGGTAAATCCAATCAGAAGCGTAACCTGCTGATTTTTATCCATCCAACCATTGTAGGCGATAAAAATGCAGTGCGTAAACTGACCCAACAACGCTATAGTCAGCTATATAGTCTGCAACTCGCACTCGATTCGGACGGGAACTTTGCCAAGCTGCCAGAAAGTGTTGAAGATGTGTATCAACAGCGAATTCCAGTATCCAGAACGCCATTGCAAAACTCGACTTATCAAACTGTGCCGACCGCACCCGTTCAGGCGCAGCCAGCCAATGTAGTTGTTACGCCGGTAGCGATAGAACCAGTGATTCAGCGACAAGTGGTAGAACCCGTCCAACAGGTAGAAAAAAGTAAAAATACCGTTACAACAACCACACTTAGACCCAAAAGCTAAGTCATTCGCATTTGCAGACAGCATGTTATGATAATGTCAAAGAGAACAGAGAAGTAACTTTCATGACTTGGAAAATACACGCGATTACAGGCGACTTAACAGGACAGGAAATTAGCATTGACCGTGACATGCTGGTGGGGCGTCATCAGGCGGCAGATATCGTGTTACAGGCTGCGGAAATCTCCCGTAAACATGCGGCATTTTTACTAAAGGATGATGCGCTCTGGGTGCAGGATTTGGGTTCATCGAATGGCACTTTCGTCAATGATGTGCAGATTGCGCAAGAAACCTTATTAAAGCAGGATGACATTGTTCAGTTTGCCAGCTTGAAATTTTCAGTAATGGCGCCTGCGGCTGCAGTAGAGGTTCCAGCAGAAATTGAAGCAACGGCAGAAAAAGTCGTGGAACAGGTCGAAGTCGCTGAGCCTACACCTGCACAGCAAATGAATGATCAGGGAATGCCGGAACTGAAACATCGTGATGCTACGGTACAATTAACCCGTGATGGCATGCCAACCAATGTCGGTATTCCAAAACCGGCACCTATTCCGGAAGGCGTGGACATTAATGCGGTAAAACCAGAGCCTACCCCAATTCCGGTTGAGCAGCCTGTATCACGTGTAGAACAGGAAAAAGAAACCCAGAAAAATGTATCTGTAGGTTTGATTTCAGTGATTGTGCTGATTATTTTGGCAATTATGGCTTGGTTGTTGTTCAAATAAGCTGATGATTGGTTACAATCAAGGCATGCATAGCGCATGCCTTTTTTGTGGCTGCGCACATTATAAAAGAGGGTCGGGATGTCTATTGCACAATTAGAAAAGCGTGAACTGATCTTGTTTGATCTGGATGGTACCTTGGTGGATTCAGCACATGATCTGTATCGCGCCATGAATATGAGCCTGAATGTGCTGCAATTGCCTCTGGTGACTGAAGAGCAGGTACGGACCTGGGTAGGTAAGGGCACGTCGATATTCTGTGAAAGTGTACTCCAGCATCTGGTGGGTGAAGTCACACCGGCACAGCATCAGGAACTCTTAACGACTTTTCTGGATATCTATAATGTCGATCCCTGCGTCGATACCGTTCCTTTTCCGGGAATCCTGAAATTTCTGGACTGGGCAAAAGCTCAAGGTAAAACCCTGATTTGTGTGACCAATAAGCCTGAACTTCCTGCCCGCAGTATTCTAGATACCTTGGATATGGCTCATTATTTTGCCGATACCATTGGTGGCGACCGTTTTACTGAGCGTAAACCGCATCCGCGCCAGTTGCTGCATTGTGTCGAACATTATAAGGTGAGCAAAGAACAGGTCTTGCTCATTGGTGACTCTTCCAATGATGTCGAAGCCGCACGCCGCGCCGGGATTGATTGTGTTGTGGTCAGCTATGGCTATAATCATGGTGAAAATATTGCAGATTGTCAGCCGCAGCAGATTGTGGATGATCTTAGAGAATTACTTACCTAATACGCGTACTAAGGAACGAAAATGAATAGTTGTAAGGTTTTTCGATGGCGTCGCTCAGTTCAATTCTATTTACATACTGAGTAACCCTAATTTAAAGAGAAAAACCGCATGACCACTCAAGCACAATTCCAAGAACTTGCTGCGCAAGGCTATAACCTCATTCCTGTTTATCGTCAGCGCCTGGCGGATACCGATACACCACTTTCTATTTTTGCTCGGCTTAAACAGCATCAGCAGGCTTATTTATTCGAGTCTGTAGAAGGTGGTGAGAACTGGGCACGCTATTCGATTATTGGACTAGGTGAATCCACTGTATTTTCCTGCAATGCAGGCGAGCTGACGGTACAGCACGCAGATGCTTCGATTGAAAAGCAGCACTGTGCGGACCCATTTCAATATATTCGCGACTTTCAGGCGCAATTTAAGGTGCCAACCCAGGCAGAATTGCCGGACCTACCGAGTTTTACTGGTGGATTAGTCGGTTACTTTGGTTATGACGCGGTGCGTTATATCGAACCGAAATTAAAAAATGTGCCGGAAGCGGATCCGGTCGGCTTGCCAGATATCTGGATGATGCTGTCTAAAACAGTGATTGTCTTTGATAACCTGAAAGATACTTTATTCTTGATTGTACATGCCGATGCAACTGATCCAGTTGCTTATGAAAAAGCACATGAACAATTAAATGAATTAGAAAATATTCTGGCCACGCCCATCAGTCTTAAAGCTGAAAAACATACGCCGCCACATTTCGAGTCCTTCACCGGACATGACAACTTCATTGCCTCGGTAGAAAAAGTCAAAGAGTATATTCGTGCTGGCGATGTAATGCAGGTCGTACCCGGGCACCGGATGGTGTCTGACTTCGATGGAGACCCGCTACAGGTGTATCGTGCGCTGCGTCATCTCAATCCATCGCCGTATTTGTTTCTTGTGCAAGGGCAGACCTTGGAAAACAATACGCCATTCCATATTGTCGGCTCTTCTCCTGAAATTCTGTCCCGTCTGGAAAATGGTATTGCTACCGTACGACCGCTTGCGGGAACACGCCCACGCGGTAAAACCAAAGAAGAGGATCTGGCGCTTGAGGAAGACCTATTATCCGATGAAAAAGAAATTGCCGAACATGTCATGCTGATTGACTTGGGACGTAATGATGTAGGGCGTATCGCAAAAATTGGCAAAGTGCAGGTGACTGATCAAATGGTGATCGAACGTTATTCGCATGTGATGCATATTGTCTCCAATGTGCAGGGTGAAGTACGTGATGATGTTGATGCCCTGGATGTTTTTAAGGCAACTTTCCCTGCCGGCACACTTTCAGGTGCGCCAAAAATTCGTGCCATGGAAATTATTGACGAAGTAGAGCCGGTAAAACGTGGAATTTTTGGTGGGGCTGTCGGTTATTTAGGCTGGCATGGCGAAATGGACATGTCGATTGCGATTCGTACCTGTGTCATTCGCGAAAATAAGGTCTATGTTCAGGCTGGAGCAGGGCTGGTTGCCGACTCCAATCCTGAATCTGAGTGGAATGAAACCCAAATAAAAGCTCGCGCAGTGATCAAAGCGGTTGAATTATCATCAAATGGTTTGATTTTATGAGTTTTTGACGTTTTTTTTGAAAAAAACACTTGCAAGGATTCTGAGTTTTGCTAAACTGCACACCGTTCCGATACGAAACGTACGAAACACTAAGAAACGCCGGCATAGCTCAGTTGGTAGAGCAACTGACTTGTAATCAGTAGGTCCACAGTTCGAATCCGTGTGCCGGCACCATCTTAGAAGTTTGGTAGTGTGAAGTAAAGAACAGCACTGATGTAAGTGTAAAAAATGGTGAGGTTCCCGAGCGGTCAAAGGGGGCGGACTGTAACTCCGCTACGAAAGTTTCGAAGGTTCGAATCCTTCCCTCACCACCAATTTTAAGACTTCAATAAGTGGTTTGTACCAACATCGTGCGGGAGTAGCTCAGTTGGTAGAGCGGTAGCCTTCCAAGCTACATGTCGCGAGTTCGACCCTCGTCTCCCGCTCCATTGAAGTACTAATATTTGCTCTTATAGCTCAGTGGTAGAGCACTCCCTTGGTAAGGGAGAGGTCTCGAGTTCAAATCTCGATAAGAGCTCCAGATTACAGTTTAGCAACTTTGTTGCAAAGAAATTCCAAAAGCAGGCTATTTAGTCTGCTTTTCAAGTATTTGGTGTTCGGTTTTTTTAAACGATATGTCGGAGCTGGGTTTTACTCAGAATTGTGTTCGACGTAAACGAGGAAGATTA
>NZ_JALJVC010000005.1 GCF_022967985.1 Acinetobacter lwoffii
CGCAACGAGGGGAGAACTTTAAAAATAACGATTACCTTTCTTATGGAAAAATTGGATGAAGATAATAAAAAAATTACTTCTTCAACTTACTCAATAATCCTTTTGGCAACTTCTCTGTCGCAAAACCATATAGTGCAGCAAAAGGTAGTGCGGTACGTGCCAGATAGGCCACTCGCCACAAACCACCATGATTCGCGCCATGCATCATTAATTCAAGCGGATGGTTCAGCTTCACTTCAGGATTGGCCACCGATTCTGGATTGCGAAGGTCATGAATCCACAGTGCAGCCATAATTGCATTGGTGGTTTCAGGTGCAAAGGCTTCAACATCAAACAGGCTGGCGCCGTTGAACGCTGCTTTTAATAGCGGATTTTTGGTCACGGAATAGGTCGTAGTAGAAGGGGCAATATTGATGCTGACCCGCTGACCTTGAGCACGAGCTAAGGTAGCACGCCATTGCTGAATGCGTTTTGCCAGCGCATAGTTCGGGCCTTGTTCAACCACCAGACAGTCACAAATACCATACGCCTGATCACCAGACTGAATCAGTTCATGCGCATTTTTCTGGAAAAAGTGTTTGCGGCTTAAAGCTGAAACCCCTTTAGAAAGGATCGTCTGTACCTTAGAGCGTTCAGTATATTTTACTTTAGAGGCTTCGATCACTTCACTCGGAACCGCATAAACATCGGTCGGCGTACACATGTACATCAGGCTGGTATTAGCTTTTTGCTGGCTGACATGCTGCATGATGGCATCCATCGCCATGGAGACCCGAACATGCTTTTCACCATCCAGATAGGCAATTGCAGCCAGATCTAGGTCCTGCTCAAACTGTAATAGCCATGTGGCAATTTCAGGAATCTGGGTGAGCAAATTTGCGCCCAGTTTTTCTTTTAAAATATCAAGTGAAGTATCAGCAGGCAGGTCTTCAGTACATGGCGCATACAGCGTGGCATTGCCTTGGTTGATGGTATCAACAATCTTGCCCCATACACGGGTATTCGGCAGATCAATCGCTACAATATTGGCTTTCCATTTCGCCAGCCAGGTCAGAGGACCGGCTTCAGATGCTGCACCAAACAGCACCGTGGTTCGATCGGAAAGATCAAACCATTCAGGATGCACCACACATTCACGTAGGGCATTGGCATGACTGGTTTCCACGATGCCTTGGCTTTCCCAGCGCTCAATCTGCTCCAATAAGGCGTCACCTTGCAGCTTTTGACCGTGGTAAGGCACATACCATTCTGGTGCCGATTTGCTATTACCTGTCAGCTTGAAGGTATGCAACTGACCCGCGGGCAGAGTTAAAGCATCTTGTAATACATACTTTTGACCATCACGGTAAAATTCAAAAGTCTGATGTGCTTTTGCCAATCCATCTTCGGCAATTTTCAAGCTGGATTCAGGGGAACTTAATCCTTGCTCGACCAGCTGCTTAAAATGTACTGTGTAGTGTTTGCGCCAGTTTTTTTCTGATTGTGCCTGTTGAGAACTGCGTGAATCGACATTGGCTAGCGCTGCCGCGATGATTGCGCGCCCTGCTTTAGAGCTACTTGGTTTTTGTTGCGGAGACTGAAGAGGAAATTGAAGACCGTCTGGTGTAGTGGACATGCAAAATATCTCGAGAATGACAGTAATTAATATACAGATGTATACATTATCGCTGCAAAATTCAGTCCAAGATTGGCATTAAGTGACATCATGACTTTCTAATATATTACTAGATGTTTCAAACAAATAAGAGAGCAGCAGCTCTCTTATCAATTTTTAGCAGAAATATGAGGTTCAATTCATATATAGCCTCATTCTCTTATCATTAAATAACCCTAATTAAAATGGAACTTGCATCAGTTTATTCAGGAAATGCGGAATCAGGCGTGGCTCCAGAATAATCGTCATGACCACCCCGTAAGCCGCTCCCCATAAATGCGCGCTGTGATTAATGTTGCTATTGCCTTTTTTGCCTGACCAGATGCTATAAGCTACATACAGCACAGCAAAAATAATGGCAGGAACCGGAATGAAGAACACAAAGATCAACTTCCAAGGTTCAAACAGAATATAGGCAAACAGTACAGCCGAGGTTGCACCGGAAGCGCCGAGACTGGCCCAGCGCGCATCATTTTTATGCTTCAGGTAACTTGGCAGAATCGCTGCGATCAGACCACCGAGGTAAAACAGGATAAAACCCAGGTCATACAGATATTGACGATAAAAGCTTTCAATCACGCTGCCGAAGAAGAACAGGGTAATCATGTTAAACAAGAGATGAGCTCCATCCGCATGGATAAAGCCATGCGTAATAAAGCGGTCATATTGTCCACGTTGCAGTGCCGGTGGCCAGAAAATCAGGCGATTCATCACCGTCTCTTTGGAGAAAGCAATAAATGACACAATACAGGTGATCAGAATAATGGTCACGGTATGATTAAAAGGTAAATCAAGCATATAAATGATTCTAAGGGTGCCTATTTGCCAATTATCATGCCATTAAAATTAAGCTAAAGTTGTACTTTTATAATAAATCCGACAATTTTAGTTGATTTTTAAAAATTACCCCGCATCTTCAGTTAAAATGGCCGCTTGAGCTTGAGGAAATTATTGTTATGTCGACTGAGAACAGCAGCACTCCAGTTGTTGGTGAAATTCCCAACTTATTGATTACACCAACAGCACAAGAGTATTTAAAGGATCTACTGGATAAACAGAACACCCCGGGTATTGGTGTGCGTGTTTTTGTAGAGCATCCGGGTACTCCTCGCGCTGAATGTTGCATGGCCTATAGTGCACCTGATGAAGTTGTACCGACAGATTATAAGCAGGAATATCCTGATTTCCCTGCTTTTATCGACTCGCCATCTATTCCGTATTTACTCGATGCCGTGATTGACTACAACAAAGACCGTTTTGGTGGTCAGTTGACTTTCCGTGCACCGAATTCCAAAGTGCCACGCGTAGGGCCAGATGCATCGGTAGAAGAGCGTATTACCTATGTATTGCAGTCTGAAATTAACCCGGGCCTAGCAGGCCATGGCGGTAACTGTGCACTGGTCGAAGTCAAAGAAGACCCTGAAAAAGGTTTAACCGCTGTACTTAAATTTGGTGGTGGTTGCCAGGGTTGTTCAGCGATTGATATCACTTTGAAACAAGGTGTTGAAACCACATTAAAACAACATGTACCTGAATTAATGCATGTCGTTGATGAAACGGATCATAGTCAGTCTGAAGGTGCGTATATGAAATAAGCCGTTCCATATAACAGTTTATTTATCGCATTTTAAAAAACCTCGACAGTTCGAGGTTTTTTTATATCTGGCTTAAAATATAGTGAATATTAATGATAATAATTATCAATAGCAATTGTATTTAAGTGGAAAGCTGTTACACTTCGCAACCGAATAAACATGATCTCTTCATAAATATTGGGGCGCACAAGGTATGAATAAGCCATTCTTAAAAAAGACTTTAGCATTTGCTGTATTCACAGCAATGACTGTTTCAGTGCAAGCGCAAGACCAAGTTACTGAAGAAAAAAAAGGCGTAGTGCAGTCTGAGACGACCAAGTTACAAACGATTGTGGTGACTGCGAGTGGGCAGGCAGTGGATGTTAAATCTGCGCCAGCTTCAATTAGTGTCATTACTGCCGAAGAAATTCAAAAACAACCTGTTTCAAGCCTGGCAGATATTTTAAAACGTGTACCTGGTGTAACAGGGGGGCTGAGTTCAAATGGTACTGGCTCAAAAATTCAATTACGTGGCATGCCTGAAAATTACACACTTATCTTAATTGATGGAAAACGTGTAGGTTCATCCAGAGATACCAACTATCGTGCAAACTTGGGTCATCAAGATCTAAACTGGGTTAGACCAGAAATGATTGAACGCATTGAGGTCGTACGTGGGCCAATGTCTTCTTTATATGGTTCTGATGCGATGGGTGGAGTGATCAATATCATTACCAAAAAAATCCCTTCAGAATGGGGAGGGTCTTTTACCTTAAACCATACCGTGCCGACTACATCTTCTGATTTGGGCCGAACGATCCAATCAGGACTCGTCGGATATGGCCCTTTAACCGATACGCTCGGCATGCGTGCCACAGTCGGGATCACTGAACAGGAAGCGGATCAAGGCTATCAAATTTCTGATCGTAATATTCCTGGAATGGCGGGAAGTAAGGCAACAGGACAATCGGGTAGCCGTGATCAAAATGCGAATTTAAAATTTGATTATACGCCGAATGATATTCATAGCCTGTCTTTAGAACTGGGCTATGGGTTGCAGCAAGACAACCCGTCTACCACATCACAGGTGGTGGATGGCCAAAAACAGGCCGTATTATCCTGGGGTCCGTCAGAGTTAGAACATCGTTCAATTTCTTTGTCACATGATGCCAAGTGGGCTTTTGGTGATTCAAAAATTACTGCTTACTATAATGATTATGATCAAAGTCAGATAACAGAGACGGGGCCGACCACACAAAAATCCAAGGAAAGCATTGTAGAGGGTAATCTCAATATTCCGTTTCAGTTAGGTGTTGAGCATATCGCTACAGTGGGAGGCCAGTGGAAATCAGAAGAGTTGATCAATACACGTAATATTGGGCTGTCTATTCCAAGTTATGACGGAAATGAATATGGTTCAGAGCTAGAAGGAGATACTTGGGCGCTGTTTATTGAAGATAAAATTATTTTTAATGATCAAGTACATTTAACACTGGGGAACCGTTTCGATCATCACGATAAATTTGGCACACATAATAGTCCCCGTGCTTATCTGGTGCTGCAGCCAAATGAAGTATTGACCGTCAAAGGCGGTGTTGCTCAGGGCTTTAGAGCACCTTCATTAAAAGAGAATACTGCAGGTGCCGCGACTCGTTCAGGGGGGAATGGATGTACATCACTTAAGCCTTTGGGCTATGTATCGGGCGGATGTTATATGGCTGGTAATGCAGACTTGCAGCCTGAAGAAAGTACTAATTATGAAATTGGATTTAATTTTGCTCAAAATGACTTTGATCTCGGTTTAACCTATTTCCACACAGATTTTAAAAATAAAATCGAATATCGTGCTTTAGGAGAAATCAATGGTGTGTGGTGGACACAATATCAAAATGCTGAAAAAGCGCGTGTACGAGGCTTGGAAGCAAGTGTGGTCTTACCACTTTTAGATAGTTTGAGCTGGGAAACTAATGCAACTTATTATTTTGAGTCAAAAAATTTAGTAACAGGCAAAAATCTCTCAACGATTCCAGAGTTGTCAGTTTATAGTGCACTCAACTGGACACCCACTGATCCACTGTCCTTGGAACTTGCAGCGCAATATACTGGTGAGCAATATACGGCAAGTGCTGAAGATACAGTGGTGATGCAAAAGCCACATACCGTATTTAATCTGTCTGCAAATTATGAGGTGAATGACCAAGTCACTGTTCGGGCCGGGTTAAATAATTTATTTGATAAAAAACTGTCAAATGCTTCAAATGATTATTATCTGGATCGTCAGCAAGTATTTGCCGGATTAACCTATAATTTCTAATCTAAGCAGACAAAAAAAGCCGCTTTATAGCGGCTTTTTTATTTAAATCTTAAGAATTTTCAAAGTATCTTCATGATAATAAAATTGTTCCAGATATTTGCGTGCACGCTCACGTAAATGGCCTTGAGAAACCATCTGCTGGATTACCGGACTGAGCAGTTGCTGCAATTCATTCTGAATTAGCGCTTCATCAATATTCAGATCACGTAATAACTGATCAAAGGTATGTTCCTGATTGCGGACATACCAGGTATGAATTCCGTCATGCACTTGCTGCTGCAGATAGTCTGTCTGACGTATATGATCCCAGATATCATGACCTAAGCCGACCGTCTGATTCAGGTCCTGCAGCTCAATATAATTCTTCAAGACCGATACTGGCATGTCTTTGATTTTATGCCAGAGATTGGCCTGAAAATGATAGAGTTTTTCATCGTCAAAATGCTGGTTCAGCACATGCTCACTCATCTGGCTGAGCTTTAGAATGTTCTTTTGCAGATAACGTGCAATGGTGCTATCGAGGTTGGTATCGGTAACATTTTCCAGTACCGATTTGCCCATTTTCATAAAGCGGGAAACCCCGGGTACGCTTTTGGCAATCATGGAGTTATCCAGATAATCCTGAATGGAATGCTGGATCAATTGGGTAATCATGGCGGAAAATGCCGGATTATTCACTATGGTTTTAATCAGACGCTGCCGATGGCCACTTTTACTGGCCACATACTGGGCGATTTTGTCTACGGTCAGTACTGGAATCAGATCGGCAATCGTGGTGGAATCATTGGTCGGATGCACCAGGGCAAAACGGATATGCTCGGCAATCTGTTCAATCAGAAAGCTGCTGGCGGCAGTACCCAGAATCTGTTTTTGTAAAAGCTGGTTGATCAGTTCACAACTCCACAGCTCTTTCAGCGTCTGTTTACGTAGCCACAAATAAAATGCATGAAACTCGCTTTGAATCGTTTCAGATTGAGAAAATGCCTGATCGAGAAAATCAAGTTGAGCATCGATCAACTGCTCAATCATCGGGTGTTTCTGCATAGCATCTCTGAAACTTAATTTAAAGGAATGAGTTTATCAGCAAGCGGGTTTTTTAGGGTCTGCGTCTTGGCCAGAAAAGGCAAATAATGTTGTGCAACCTGTTTTTCTGCTTCAAGAATCGGCATATGCCCGACATTATTTAAAATCACTGGCTTCTCGGCACGTTTCAGCAGGGCATGTAGCTCTTTGACTACTTCGACATTAATGATCCGATCCTGTCTGCCCCATAAAATCAAGGTGGGTGCTTCAACCGTACGCGTCAGGCGGGCAAAGGTTTCCGGTGTATAAATCCGATTTAGCATCACCACCTGATCAATCGATTTGCTGGTTTGTTCAGCGCGTGAAATCAACAGTTTTTCCTGTGCATGCCGTAACTGATAAGGAATCACTGGCGGATTCTGCATCAGCTGTTTGGAAACATCTTGCAGATCACCGGGTTTGCTGACGATCAGGTCTTTTAAGGCTTGAGGATCTTTGGTATAGGGAGTATTCCCCATTTTGTAAATACCAGCACTATTGATTAAAAAAAGACTTTGCGTATCGAAAGGATATTGTGAAGCATACACCGTAGCAATCGATCCACCCAGAGAGTGCCCAGCAATATGTAAATTCTCGTCCACATTTAAGGTTTCAATAAATAGACGTAATTGGGACGTCACATTGGGCACAGAAACATCAAAATTGTCCGGAACTTTGGTGTCACCGTTGCTCGGCAGATCCGGAATAATGACATGATAATAGGGCGTCAGAAACTGGGCGACCCGGTTCCAGTTGTCGCGCGTGCCTGCCAGACCATGAATCAGTAGAATAGATGGTTTGTTCTTGGCACCGCCTTCGCTATAGCTCCAGGTGACCTCGCCAATTTTGAGGGTCTTGGATTTGAGACCGGCAAGGCTGCGTTCTTGCAACAGATGCTGCTGCAAGACTTTGGCAGATGTTTCATTTTTCTGGCTAAACAGTATTTGAGCATGTGTCAGGCCCGGTAATGCCATGCTTAAGGCAACCAAGCCTGAACAAATCATTTTCGAGCGCAATTTTATTATTTTCTTCATTGGCCATTCCCCAAAACAAACCCAGTGAGCAAATTGCTCAATCAAAATACTTCCATGTTATAAATTTGCAATTTTCATTCAAATAAAAACATTATTCTTCATTCTATTTTAAATCAATCTTTGCGCTTGTCACCCATTAGTTTTTTGCTAGGTTGCATTAAATGACTGGAAAATGTGATGTATTACGCATAAATTCCCTGTAGAAATGAAATTAGATAAATGCTAAAAATTTAATCAGCTAAGATTTTTTGCAAGTGACATTCAAAAAAACTGGCAGTAAGATATTGCAACTAAAACCATCGGTGATAGAAAAGAATGCTCACAGCTCAAGAAGCTTTAGAACGTCTTAGACAGGGTAACCAACGTTTTGTCAGTGGCGATACCACGCATCCAAAACAACTTAGCCACCAACAGCGCGCAGAAATGGCAGAGGATCAGAATCCGTTTGCGATTGTCTTGGGATGTTCAGATTCGCGCGTTCCAGCCGAAATGGTTTTTGATCAGGGTCTCGGCGATCTTTTTGTGATTCGTGTTGCAGGTAATATTGTTGCACCCTCACAGGTCGGCAGTGTTGAATTTGCCGCGGCACGTTATGATTGCGCGATTGTGGTGGTGTTAGGTCACAGTCACTGTGGTGCGATTAAAGCGACTATTGATACCTTGATGTGTCCAGATTGCCCCCCATCGGCAAACCTGATGTCGATTGTGAACCGCGTACGTCCTTCAGTTGAAACTTTAATGCAAACTGAACTGAAAAATGACTTGGCAAAATTGTCCAAGCATGCAGTACGTTCCAACGTATTTGCTTCGGTGAATCAGTTGCGTCACGGTTCAGCCGTTCTGGAAAACCTGATTGGACAAGGAAAACTAAAAGTCGTGGGTGCTGAATATTCACTGGAAACTGGTGAAGTGACATTCTTCGATTTCTAATCACGATTCATCTAAATATATTCTAAAATAAGTTAAAGGCGCTTTATAAAGCGCCTTTAATGTATGGATAAGCATTATTTAACAGAATCGTCTGTGCTTTGGCATTTGGATGAATCAGATCCTTTTGCATCAGGGTTTTATTACCGGCGACACCTTGCATAAAGAAAGGCAATAATTTCACCTTATATTGCTGACTGACCACTTTATAATTATTTTCAAACGCCTTGCTATAGGCCTGCCCGTAATTAGGCGGCATCTTTATGCCAAATACAATGACCTTGGCCTTGGCTTTCTGGCTCTGCTGAATCAGGCTGGCTAAATTTTTTTGAATCATTTGTGGTGGTTGTCCACGTAAGCCATCATTGCCACCTAACTCAATCACCACAAGGTCTGGACGATGCGTCTGCAGCAATTTTGGCAGTCTGGCCAGTGCTCCGCTGGTGGTTTCACCGCTGACACTTGCATTGACCACTTTATGCTGTTTCGGATACTGTTGCTCTAAACGCTTTTGTAATAAATGTACCCAACCCTGCTGGGGCTGGATACCATAACCTGCACTTAAACTATCACCTAAAATCATAATCGTCTTTGCTGAAACCCCAAGAGGTAACAGGCACAGACTGAGCAAAAAAAAGTAAGGCAATAGCCGAGTTTTCTGATTAAGATCTTTCATATAGGACACGTATGATTCAAAGCAGCAACGATTCGACCATCATGCCACAGGCTATTATTTCTGCCCAGAAATTGACACAAAAGATACAACTTTCACAAAAACAGCTCACCATTTTTGAGGATCTTGATCTGGATATTCAGGCCGGAGAACAAGTGGCAATTACCGGTCGTTCCGGTTCCGGAAAATCCACATTACTGGGTATTCTGGCGACACTGGATCAGGCAAATTCAGGTCAGCTTATGGTCTGTGGCGAATCAGTGTCTAACTTGAATGAAGAACAACGTGCACTGGTACGTTTAAGAAATATCGGGTTTGTCTTTCAGTCTTTTCAGCTCTTACCGCACCTGACTGCACTTGAAAATGTAATGCTGCCATTACGTTTGCAACCTGGTTTTAAATATGCAGAAGCTGAGCAAAAGGCGTTGGCATTACTACATAAAGTTGGTCTGGATCGACAGACGCAGCAAACCCCAAAAGTATTGTCCGGGGGAGAGCAGCAACGTGTAGCCATCGCTCGTGCACTGGTTAGTGAACCAAAAATCATTTTTGCCGATGAACCCACGGGTAACCTCGACGGCGAAACTGCCAAAGAAATTGAACAACTACTCTTTCAACTGAATCGGGAATTGGGGACGACTTTGGTGCTGGTCACGCATGACCGCAAACTGGCGCAGCAGTGCCAGCGGCATTTTGAATTGCTGAATGGCGAGCTGATTGAACATCCGAGTGGGGGATGAAATGAATCCATTATTTCGCCCCTTACTGACGCAAAGCTTTAAAACGACCGGAATTTATCTGCTGATTATTGCCTTAACGCTGGCAATTAGCGCGACCACTGCACTTAAGTTTAGTAATGAGCAGATCCAAAATGCAGTTGCCTTGCAGGCAGCAGAAATGCTGGCTGGTGATCTGGTGCTTTCAGATAATGAGCCTTTGCCGGAGCAGTGGCGTGATCAGGCCAAGCAGCTGGATTTAAAGCAGTCAGAAGTCACTTTCTTTAGCAGTATGGCCTATACCGATGCACAGTTTGTCATGGTCAATGTCAAAGCCATTGATCAGGCTTTTCCTTTGCGTGGCGAACTTCGGGTGCAACCGGCAAAAAAATCGATTCAGTCTGGTGAAATCTGGCTCAGTCCACGAGCCATGGATCTGCTCAAAGTCAAATTGGGGGATCAGCTCAATATCGCCGATGCGGCGTTTAAAGTCACCGCCAAGATTGAACAGGACTCCAATCAGGAACTTGGATTTTCCGGATTTTCACCAACGGTGATTATCTCCCAGGCAGATGTGGCACGAACCAATGCGATTCAGGTGGGTAGCCGGATTGAATATCGTTTACTCATGGCTGGCCGTCCGGACGACACCCAACAATATGAAGCCCTGTTCAAGCAGCAGGTCAAGTCAGCAAACGGCTCGGCTGAAACGCCAGCGGAAGTACAAGGACAGGAATTTGAGGAGCAAAGCAGTCTCAGGTTACGCAATGCCAGTGAAGGCAATACCCGCTTGATGAAGCCAATCGCCAATCTGGACACTTTCCTGCAACTGGCCAATATTCTGACCATTCTATTATGTGGGATTGCCATTGCTTTAACCGCGCAGCGTTATGTGCAGCAGAATCAGGATCATATTGCCTTGATGCGTTGTATCGGTGCCACCAAGCAGCAGATTCTGTCGGCTTATCTGGCTTTACTCGGGATGGTGCTGTTGATTGCCATGCTAATTGGTACCGTGGTCGGGATCAGTTTGGGTTATGGACTGTTGCAATTGATGTTGCAGCTGATTCCAAATTTGCAGATTGAGTTTTCCGCTATCGCAATGTTGCTTGGGCCATTGCCGGTCGCGATGCTGACCAGTGCTGTAGTGTTACTCGGCTTTGTCATGCCAAGCTTGTTGCAACTGCTGAATACGCCACCGATCCGGGTGATCCGCCAGCAGGAAAAATCAGTGCAATCTATGCTGTGGATGCTGCTGACTGGAACGCTCAGCCTGATTATTTTTAGTGTGATTTTGACTGAAAACTTGCTGCTGACCGCCTGGGTGATTGGCGCGATTATTGTATTATGTGCAGTGCTGTATCTGACGGTATGGGGGGTGTTGAAACTGCTACGTAATATGAAGCTGAATCTGTCAGCCTATGTACGCACACCTTCTCAGACCGCCTTGCAGATTACGGCTTTAGCCTTGGGCTTGAGCCTGATTACAGTCTTGGCAGTCTTGCGTACCGATCTGCTAGATCGTTGGCAGCAACAGTTACCGGAAGGTACGCCGAACCAGTTTGTTTATGGCTTACCGCCTTTTGATATGCCGGATCTCAAAGCCCAACTTGAGCAGAATGGCTGGAAAAGCACACCGCTATATCCAAATGTCCGTGGGCGTCTGGTCGCCAAAAATGATCAGCCATTTGCCGAAGAGTTGGTTAAAAGTAGCAATACTTTAAGACGTGAGCTGAATCTGACCCAGTCAAACCGCTATCCTCAGGATAATGTGATTGTCAGTGGTGACGCGGTATTAAAACAAGTCGGCACCGTATCGGTCGAAGCCAATACTGCTGAAGAGTTAGGGATCAAGATTGGAGATAAACTCAGTTTCAGCCTGCCGGAAGGGATACTGGAAGCTAAAGTCGTTAATCTAAGAACCGTCGAATGGGAAAGTTTTAGCCCGAATTTCTTCTTTATCTTTGCACCGAATAGCATGGATGCCAATGCCGGCAGTTATCTGGGCAGTTTTTATGTCCCGGAAACAGATAAAGGCAAACTGGTCCCTGTGATCCAGCAATTTTCCAACACGGTCTTTATTGATGTCAGCCTGATTCTGGAAGAGATCAAACGCATTGTGAATGTGCTGGTGCAAATCGTGACGATTCTGGCGGTACTGGTCAGCATTTCCGGTTTTCTGGTGCTGATGGCCTGTTTGAACCTGTTGATGGATGAACGCAAACGTGAAGTGGCTTTGCTACGATCATTCGGTAGTTCCAAGCAGAAACTGAAAACCATGATGAGTCTGGAAATTGGTTTTATCGGACTGTTTGCCGGAATTGTTTCCTGCCTGTTTGCCGAAGTGATCAGTGCGATTGCCAGTTATAAAATGGATTTAATGATTCAGCCGCATTGGGAAATCTGGATTATCCTGCCGATTTTTATGACCGTTTTATGTGCATTGATCGGCCGTTATCGTCTGAGTTATCTGTCAGAAATTCCGCCCTTACAAAGCTTGCGTGAGATGAATCAATAAGATTCATCTCCGTGATTTTTAAACTGGCTGAGAGTTAAAGTTTTAGTTGCTGTTGCATCATTTCCAGAATCTCTTGCCACAGTGGGCGAATTGCTTCAATCAAGGCCAAGTTATGTTGATAAAGCAGCACACAAATGCCGAAACCGACAAGCAGGGCAATCAGATTGAACAGGTGGCTACGCTGCATTTTTTGACCGATGTACCAGAGCAAGGTGAGAAAAGCACCCATCAGCATGCCGCCAATATGTGCGGCATTGTTGATTCCGCTGATCATAAAGCCCAGCGCGAGGTTTAGACCCATCACCATCACCAGGGTTTTTTTATCCAGGATAAAACGTTGCTGTGGCAGCATCGGCAATAAGGCCAGCACCGTCAGTGAAGCCCCGAGTCCCATCACGGCACCGGATGCGCCGGCACTGACCGCAGGCAATAAATCGGGATTGGCCACACCGCCTTCAATCAGGTTATAGCTGTCTTGAATATTCATATAGCCACTGAGCAGGCTGCCCATTAATCCGGCACACACATACAGGCCAATAAAATACATCCGGCCAAACAGTTGTTCGGCAACACTACCAAAAATATACAAGGCCCACATATTCAACATCAGGTGAATCAGGCCAAAATGAAAAAACATGCTGCTAAACAAGCGCATGGGTTCCGCTAAATAGGTTAAAGGTGCATAATCGGCACCCCAGAGAATGGCATCTCGGGTACTCGGCTGGCTAACATCCATGCCATGCATGGCTTGCCAGCCAAATAATCCAACATTGATCCCGATTAAAATGGCGGTGATCCACCAGAGATGCATTTCAAGTTTGCGATGTTCGACAGGGGGAGAGTATTCAGACATGCTATTTTTTTGCTGTGATTGTATATTTCGAATAAGCTTAACACGAAAAATTAAATTTTCAGGAGTAACGCACTGACATGAAAGCCTTTCTGATCCGCACGATGCTCGTCATCGTCAGTGTGATTCTGCTGGTTCAATTGTGGATCTTTGCCAGTCTGGCCTGGTGGCGAACCAATCCGGTGAACACCACCATGATGATGCGGATTGATTACTGGACAGAACCCTCCAAAGCGATTCAGCATCAGTGGCGTCCCTATGACGAGATTAGCCTGAATCTGAAACGTGCTGTCGTCACTGCGGAAGATGGAAAATTTATTCATCACCATGGTTTTGACTGGGACGGAATTCAAACTGCGCTGAATAAAAACAGAAATCAGGGCCGTGTAGTGGCCGGTGGTTCGACAATCTCCCAGCAATTGGCGAAAAACCTGTTCCTCGTCAACAAGCGTTCCTTTGTGCGTAAAGGTCAGGAAGCAGTCGCGACCTGGATGATGGAACGCATGTGGTCGAAAGAACGAATTCTGGAAGTCTATTTAAACTCGATCGAGTTCGGGGATAATATCTACGGCGTTGAAGCAGCGGCCAAACATTATTTCGGTAAAACCGCACAAAGCCTGACCCGCGATCAAGCCATCTTTCTGGCTGCCATTTTGACCAATCCGAAATATTTCCAGGATCATCGCAATTCCTCTGCATTAAATGCTCGTAAGCGGATGATTCAGCGCTATATGCGTTATGCAGAATTACCTTAATTGATGATTTGAAGAGAAAGCCCAATTATTTGGGCTTTTTTTATGAAATTGTCATCAATTTGAAGCATACTTGGAGGGATAAGCACAATTTTAAATCCGCATAGGTTTGATATGAATACGGCAGCCAGCACAACTTCAGCACAGCCCGAATATACATATAATGATCGTTATATTAATCGCGAACTGTCTATCCTAGACTTCCATTTACGTGTCCTGGAACAGGCTGTCGATCCTTTACATCCATTGCTCGAACGCATGAATTTCCTGTTGATTTTCTCGCGTAATCTGGACGAGTTTTTTGAAATCCGGGTCGCAGGAATGATGGAACAGCTGGATCTGGATAATGAAAGTCGGAGTCCGGATGGCTTGACTCCAAAGCAGGTTTTAGAACAGATTTCTAAAACAGCACATGCCGCCATTGAACGCCAGTACCGTATTTTAAATGAAGAAATTTTGCCAAAACTGCGTGAGGAAGATATTTGCTTCTTGCGCCGTGGTGAGCTGACTCCGGCACAATCTGCCTGGATTAAAAAATATTTTCAGGAGCAAGTGGCGCCGGTTCTCACGCCGATCAGCCTGGACCCTGCGCACCCATTCCCACGGTTGGTGAATAAATCACTGAACTTTATTGTCACATTGGAAGGGAAAGATGCTTTTGGCCGTCAGATTGATCTGGCTGTGGTACCCGCACCGCGTTCACTGCCACGCGTGGTACGTTTACCGGATGAACTGACCGATGGAAAAGAACATCATGTGATGCTGTCGGCGATTATTCATGAGCATGTGTCTGATCTGTTCCCGGGGATGACGGCGACTGGCTGTTATCAGTTCCGTGTTACCCGAAATGCCGATTTAGCCTTGAATGAAGATGTAGAAGATCTGGCCAAGGCCCTCAAAGGCGAACTCAGTTCACGCCGTTTTGGTCGTGCGGTACGTCTGGAAGTGACAGAAAATTGTCCGCAGCATATTTATGAATATCTGCTGAATGAATTTGATCTGGACGACGAGCAGCTTTATAAAGTCGCGGGCCCGGTCAATCTGGCACGTTTGCTGTCTAACTTTAAACGTCCGCATTTACGTTATGACTCGCATACTCCCATCATTCCTAAAGTACTGAAAAAATCTGAAAATATTTTTAGTGCAATGCAGAAGCAGGATATTCTGCTGCATCATCCCTTTGAATCTTTTGCGCCGGTGATTTCATTATTACGTGAAGCGGCACGCGATCCGCAAGTACTGGCGATCAAGCAGACTTTATACCGCAGTGGGCCAGATTCTGAAATTGTGCAGGTGTTGGCGGAAGCTGCCCGCAATGGTAAGGAAGTGACCGCAGTGATTGAATTGCGTGCACGTTTTGATGAAGAATCCAATATTGCGGTGGCCAATGTCCTGCAAGAAGCCGGTGCAGTCGTGGTCTACGGCATTGTCGGTTACAAGACTCACGCCAAGATGATTCTGGTGGTGCGCCGGGAAAATAACAAACTGGTGCGCTATGTGCATCTGGGCACCGGTAATTATCATGCCGGCAATGCGCGAATCTATACCGATTATGGTCTGTTAACGACGGATAAAGATCTGTGTGAAGATGTGCATCGTATTTTCCAGGAACTGACCGGTATGGGGAAAATGGCCAAGCTGAAAAAGTTGCTGCATGCGCCGTTTACCTTACATGCCCAGTTACTGAACTATATCGATAATGAAATTGCCTATGCTCAGGCAGGGAAACCGGCGCAGATTATTGTCAAAGTCAATGCGCTGACCGAAATGCAATTGATTAACAAACTCTATGAAGCCTCTCAGGCCGGAGTACAGATTGACCTGATTATTCGGTCGATTTGCAGTTTGCGTCCGGGTTTGCCGGGTCTGTCGGAAAATATCCGGGTGCGTTCAATTGTCGGACGTTTCCTGGAACATACCCGCGTGTATTATTTCAGCAATAATGGAAATTCACGTATTTATTGTTCAAGTGCAGACTGGATGGATCGTAACCTGTTTAATCGGGTCGAGGCCTGTTTCCCGGTCGAAGATGAAGCCTTGAAAAAACGCATCTATCAACAAGGTCTGTTGAATTACCTGAAAGACAACCAGCAATCCTGGTTATTGCAAGGTGATGGTACCTGGCTGCGGGCACAGCCAAAAGAAGGTGAAAAACCACATAATGCACAACGTATTCTGTTAGAGCTGTTTAAATAAGTTTAAGTATTTAAAGAGGCTGAATATTCAGCCTCTTTTTTATTTCGAACATACAATTGAACTGTTTAAGCTGAGTCTGATCAGTTTTCGATAGATGTGTTTGACCTGACTATACATCTGATAATCTTTCATCTGAAGCTGGTTTTGTCGTTCGGTTTGCGATTTATGCTGACTCATTACTTGTAATAACTGTAATTCAGCGAAGTTGAGACAGGCTTTAACGCTGGGCTGGTGCAGGAGATAGTCTGCCAATTCAGTATGAATGTAGGCTCCACCGCGCAAGACAGTTTTTAGACTATCAGCGAACTGGGGTAATGAATCATGATGCTGCATATAGCTATCTGCGCCGGACAGCAAGGCTGAATAGATCAGTGCTGTGGAATGAGTATTGAGTATGGCAATAACGGGCGTATCTAGGCTTTGCTGTTTCAGCGGACGGATCACACTGATCTCTGAAGTTGTTGCTGCATGATAAAGAATCAGGTTGGGCAGATGTTCAGTAATCATGGATTGTGCGGACAGCATATTGTCCGCATACAGCAGCATATCTGGCTGATAGCCGAGTTGCTGTAGCACGGTCTGGATTTTTGACAGGTCGAGTCCAGTCGGTGAACGAATCACTAAAACCGGTGCAGGCAAAAGGCTAGCCAATAAAACGCGATCCTGTAGATGCGATAGAGAGCTACACTGTGAATCAGGCAGATGCAAATGCCTATCCCAAAGAATAGTGATTTAGCTGAAATGTAGAGATTCTAAGTTTCTAGGCGGACTGGATGCATTCAATTCAAGATATAAAAAAGGAGCAACATGTGCTCCTTTTTATTATCTATAGATCAGGCAGCATCGTGCTGAGTGATTTTCTGGAAAATCTGTAATAGCACATCAAACTCGCTTTGCAGCGGTGTGCTTTTACGGGTTACCAATGCCAGGGTACGACTTGGGGCTGAATCGATCGCTTTTACCTGAATCTCAGGATTGCCTTTAATCATATTGGTATGGATCGCAATTTCAGGCAGCAGGGTAAAGCCCAGATTTGCAGACACCATTTCGATTAAAGTCGGCAGTGAGCTGGCTTTTAAACGGTGATCATTTTTACGCTCACCAATCGGGCAGGCACTCAAGGCATGATCACGCAGGCAATGACCTTCTTCAAGTAACATCAGGCGAGACAGATCCAGATCTTCTAAAGAGTTTGCTTGTGCAGCATGCTGATCAGATTTTTGGTAAACCAGATACAGATTCTCTTTGGCAATTTCAGCAACTTTCAGACCACGGGTGTCGAAAGGCAATGCCAAAGCCACCATATCCAGGTTGCCATGTTCCAGCTTTTCTACAATCTTTTCACTTTGTGCTTCATGCAGATGCAACTGGATTTTTGGTAATTGCTTATGTACTTCATCCAGCAGTTGGGACAATAGGAAAGGTGCAATTGTTGGAATGACGCCGAGATGTAGATCACCGGTTAAAGGTTCACTCATCTCACGACTTAGACGCATTAGGTCCTGAGCATCGGCCAGTAGAACACGTGCGCGTGCAACCACTTGTTCACCAAGAGGCGTTAAACGAACATTCTGGCGGTCGCGTTCAACAAGTACGCCACCGAGTAAACGCTCCAGTTCCATGATGCCGCCAGACAAGGTTGACTGGGTGACAAACGAACGACGAGCAGCTTCTGTAAAATGTAGCGTCTCTGACAGTGTTACGAGGTATGACAGCTGTCTTAAAGATGGTAATGCAGCCATAGTGTCCTAATGTTTATGATTTAAAATGATCAGCAAATAATTCGCTAAGATATGGAATAAAATGCGGTGGGATATCATGCCCCATTCCATCAATTAATTCAAATTTAGCCCCTGAGATTGCTTTCGCAACGGCCTTGCCATGGCTAGGAGGCAGCAATCGATCTCGAGAACCATGGACCACCAGGGTTTCTTGTTTGATTTGCTTGTCCAGTTGCAGCAATGAGCCTGTACATAATATTGCTAAAAACTGTTGAAGTACACCAGCAGGATAGTAACTTCGCTTATATAATTTACGGGCGGTCTGCACCGCTTCCAGATGATTGACATAACCTGGTGAGCCGATGATCTTAAACAGTTTCAAACTATGATCAACAATGCCATCTTCATCTGTTGAAGCCGGTTTGTCAATCAAACTAAAGAGTTGCTTAGGGAAGGGCGGTGGCAACATCGGCTGGTTATTACTGGTAAACAGTAAGCCCAGTTTTTTGACTTTGTCCGGATAACGCGCTGCCAGAATCTGGGCAATCATACCGCCCATTGAGGCACCCAGCACATAGACCTGTTCCAGCTGCATTTTTTCAATGAGCAGGCTGACATCTTCGGCCATATCATACAGATCATAAGGTGCACCCTGATTACCCAGACCCAGCACAAACCGGCTCATCATTTTTAGGGTATTCAGGCGTGGACCTTTGTGATGAACTTTTGAAGACAGGCCAATATCACGATTATCAAAACGGATGATGTGATAGCCATTGTCAATCAGTGACTTGCAGAAAAAGTCAGGCCAGTACAGCATTTGCCCACCCAGCCCCATAATCAGTAAAATGGTGGGATGTTCCGGATTTCCACCAACCTCGACATGTAACTGGATCCCATTACCAAGATCAACCTTGGTTTCATGCATGAACGAGGTATAGGGGGAAAGATTAAACTGTGTTGCGCTGTACATGGTCGCTGTCCTAATTAAAGGATATTTCGTTTAAAAAATATCCTTGCTATTAAACCTCTAAACCGCAGCAGGAATCAAGTCAGGAACCTGCTTGGTCAAGGTCAGACGCTGTTTGGCTGCAGTGGCGCCCAAAAGCACAAAACCACGTAAGGTGCCGTTAGCATCGAACGCTTTAGCCAGCATGCCATCGTCAAACTCTTCAGTTTCCCAAGTAACATCAATATCAACCGGTGCAGGCAATACTGTTAAAGGTGCAGCAGGCGTTTTTACTGCCACCGGCATAGCCGGATAATGCACGGCAGTATGTTCGCCATTTAAGGTTTTTGCCAAAGCGCGGGCTTGTTGCATGATCGGCATGACATAGGGCAATAAGGTTCCATTGACCTCGGCACAGTCACCCACAGCATAGATGTCGGCTTGGTTGGTTTCCAGTTGTGCAGTGGTTAAAACTCCGCGACTGGTGTGTACATCTGCCTGTTTCGCCAAAGAAATATTTGGCTGTAAGCCCACCGCAGACAATACTACATCTGCAACCAGAGACTGACCATTGGCCAGCGTGACCAGATAATCACCATTGTCCGCACGAGAGACTTTTTCGACTGTTGTGCCCAAGACAAAGTGAATGCCGGTTTCTTCAAGATTCTTCTGGAAGGCAGTAGCAACATGTTCTGGCAATAAACGGCCAAGCGGCTGAGGTGCCAAATCAATGACTGTAACCTGATGATCGGTATTTTGCAGGTCATTGGCAAATTCACAGCCAATCAGGCCTGCACCTAAAATCACCACACGTTTGTCTTCACGTGCTGCCAGGTTGCTACGGAAAGTTTTATAATCACTTAGATTGTTGACGACATGAATGTCATCGCTGGCATCACCGGCAATCGCCAGACGTACCGGATTGGCACCGATGGCTAATACCAGTTTGCTATAATGTTGCGTGCTTTCCTGGCCATCTTTTTCCAAAACCAGTTGATGATCTTCCGGATGAATCGCCTTAACCCAAGTATGCTGTTCAATGCGCATATTCAGCTGTGCCGACATTTTAGCCGCATCGCCTAGTGGAATTTGTTCAGGTGCTTTATTGCCGGCCAGAGCGTTGGAAAGCGTCGGTTTGGCATAATTGACCGCATCATCCGCACAGATCATCAGCAATTCATGTTCTGGATTGAGTTTACGAAATTCACGTGCTACGGCATAACCCGCCATACCTGAACCAATAATGACGATAGGATGCATAGTTGTTTCCATATGGTAGAGCTCCATGCTGTATAAATGATTGAAAGGCATAAAAAAGACCATATGGATATGGCCTTTAACTGGACGTGATTAGACTTCGATCATTTCGAAATCAATTTTAGACACGCCGCAATCTGGACAGGTCCAGTCATCGGGGATATCTTCCCATTTGGTGCCTGCCACGATCCCGTCTTGAGGCCAACCTTCTGCCTCGTCATAAATCCATCCACATACGATGCATTGAAACTTTCTCATGTAACTCTCCAAAACTGAGCAACTGTAGGCGTCAGCTTAAAATCCATAAAAGGCAAGACTCTAAAAGAATATGACTTTTTAACAGTGAACATATTTGGCTAAATTTTTACGCAGTTCTATTCAGAAAGTAAAGTGAATAAAAGCTTAATCAGCGAAATTAGCAGCAGAATAGACGACACATTCCTCATTTATCAGAAAATCACGCCAATCAGCTTTTCTAGCGCAGACGGTTAAAGGATAAAAAGCTGAGGATGGCAAAAATGAGCGTTTATCTTGGGGGATAGACCAAAGTCGTGCAGTAAAAACTTGAGTTTTTAGGTAATTTAGAATCAGTAAAGTCTGGGTTAAATATTTTTAAAATAAATCAATATAATAAAATCAATATCTTGTGGTTAAACATCGGGTTTTTATTAGACAGCTTGGCTTGTTCGTTTCACTCAAATAGGTTTAAAATTCCCATATTCCTTTTCTTTTTTTAAGATCTCCCATGAGCAATTTGTCTACTTCTTTGTGGTCTCACATTCGTACGGTCCAAGATTTTCCAAAACCAGGAATTTGCTTCTTTGATTTGACCCCAATTTTCATGAGCAATATTGGTCCATTGACTGACGCTTTGATTGCCAGCATTCCTGCTGACAAACTGGCAGAAGTAGAAAGCTTTATTGCGGTTGAAGCGCGTGGTTTTGTGTTGGCAAGCTTGTTGGCACAACGTACAGGCAAAGGCTTATTGCTGGTGCGTAAAGCAGGTAAATTGCCACCTCCAGTGGTCGGTGTAGGTTATAGCCTGGAATATGGTATGGATCGTTTAGAAATGTCTGCGAACGTTCAGTCCCAGAAAGTAATTATTGTGGATGATGTTCTGGCAACTGGTGGAACCTTAAAAGCTGTAAATGAACTGGCTCAAAAATGTCAACATGAAGTACTTGGTGCAAGTATCTTCCTTGATCTTCCTGACCTGCATGCTGAATTAGGCCTGGATATCTGGTCAGTGCTGGATGACAAATCTCAGCCTGAAGCGGCAGTTGCTTAAGTTATACATTTAAAAAAAGCCCCAAAATTGTGGGGCTTTTTTATTGCCTGATAAAATGATCTTCGATTTCCTGAATCAGTGTATTAATTTGCTCAGGATGTTCCAGACGATGATGGCCGCCATCAACTGCCTGAATTTGCATATAGTCTTCAAGTTGTGTCTGAACCGCATGCATATCCAGAATTTCATCGCCCAGCTCCAGATAGGCAAACTGAGGAATATCATGCTGTAAATCGTGATGCCCAATCGGCGGATAATCATCGCGGAAGTTAGGCTGCAAAATGGGATTGGCCACTACACATGGAATTTGATACGCTTGTGACATTTTCAGTGCCCAATAACCGCCAAGACTGTGGCCGACCAGAATATCCGGTTTGATGGTTTCAATCATCTCATGATAAAACTCGGTGACCGAACTATAACTCAGATTTCGATAATCGACATCGATACAGTATTTATGTACCACATCAATGGCATGGAACTTGGTGGATTCTCTGGAGGAATCTAAGCCATGTAAAAACAAAATCTTAGACATAGTTCATTACTCATTTTTATGGGACATGCCATATTGGTTATTTGTTGATTGGCACATCATCTTCAATCTGAGCGTCATTGTAGAACGTCTGGGTGTACAAGGCAGTTAGCTATTGGTCTAAGCCACAATTTTGCAGTGCAATGATTTTGTATAACCCCTGTCTGATTTAAACTTTAATCCCAACTGAGAGCAGCGGGGTGCTGCAAAAGGTTGAAGAAAGGGAATTTAAAAGAGTGACAGAAGGGCTCAACCGAATGGTGTAAATAGCAGGATAGTGGATTTTTCCAAAGAAAAGCCGGTTCCTGAGAGTGTTTGCGCTACGATTTGAGAAGGATTTCTGCTATTCTATGCAACTTCTATTTTTTAACTAATCTTATTCGAGGCAGAGATGACGCAAACTAACGCTCAATCGACTTCTGAACAAATCATTTCCGAAAACGATTTAATTGCACAGCGTCATGCCAAGTTAAAGCAAATTGAAGCTCAGGCACAAGAAACAGGTAAGAGCCCATGGCCGAATACCTTTAAGCGTGAGCATTATGCCCAGGATTTACAAGACCAGTTCGCTGATAAATCTAAAGAAGAAATTGAAGCAGGCGAAAAGGTCTACGTCAAAGTTGCCGGTCGTGTAATGTTGAACCGTGGTTCATTTATCGTGATCCAGGACATGACAGGTCGTATCCAGCTGTATGTGGCGCGTAAAGAACTCGCTGAAGATGTACTGGCTACCATTAAAGGTCTGGACCTTGGCGATATCATTGCAGTCGAAGGTTATATCGGTCGTTCGGGTAAAGGCGATTTGTATGTACATATCGAACATTTTGAATTACTGACCAAATCATTGCGTCCGCTTCCAGACAAGTTCCATGGTCTGAACGATACTGAAGTGAAGTATCGTAAACGTTATCTTGACCTGATCGTTAATGAAGAAACACGTAAAACTTTTGAAATTCGTGCCAAAGTTGTGGCGGGTATCCGTGCCTTCCTGACTGAAAAGCGCTATATGGAAGTTGAAACGCCAATGATGCATGTGATTCCAGGTGGTGCATCGGCACGTCCTTTTGAAACACATCATAATGCATTAGATATGTCATTGTTCTTGCGTATTGCGCCAGAGCTTTACTTAAAGCGTTTGGTAGTTGGCGGTTTTGAACGTGTGTTTGAAATTAACCGTAACTTCCGTAACGAAGGTGTTTCTACCCGTCATAACCCTGAATTCACCATGATTGAATTCTACCAGGCGTATGCAGATTACAAAGACTTGATGGAATTGACCGAGCAAATGCTGGAGCGTCTGGCGATTGATATCTTGGGTACGACTGACGTGCCTTATGGCGATGAAGTGTATAGCTTCAAAGGGCCATTCAAGAAAATTTCAATGTTCGATGCGATTCTGGAAAAT
The DNA here is from genome assembly GCF_022967985.1 of Acinetobacter lwoffii. Lineage (GTDB taxonomy): Bacteria > Pseudomonadota > Gammaproteobacteria > Pseudomonadales > Moraxellaceae > Acinetobacter. Next base: position 23,423 of record NZ_JALJVC010000005.1, read on the forward strand.
AACCCGCAATTTACTCCTGAAAATGTCAATGACCGTGAGTTCCTGGCAAAATTCCTTCAGGAAGAATTGAAAGAGCAAGTGAAGCCAGGTTTTGGTCTGGGCAAACTGCAAACTATGGTATTTGAAGAAACCGTAGAAACCAAATTGCGTCAGCCGACGTTCATTACTGAATATCCAGCGGAAACTTCTCCATTGGCACGCCGTAATGATCACAATCCACACATTACCGACCGTTTTGAATTCTTCATCGGTGGCCGTGAGTTGGCAAATGGCTTCTCGGAATTAAATGATCCAATCGATCAGGCTGAACGATTCCAGGCACAGGTTGCTGAAAAAGATGCTGGTGATGATGAAGCTATGCATTACGATGCAGACTTTGTAGAAGCATTGGAATACGGTCTTCCTCCAACAGCAGGTGAGGGTATTGGTATTGACCGTCTGGTGATGATCTTTGCCAATGCAGCAAGTATCCGCGATGTGATCTTGTTCCCGCATATGCGTCATAAAAATGCTTAAATGCTGAATTCAAAATAACCCACCATTGTGTGGGTTATTTTTTATCGATACATCTGAAAGCTTGAGTAAAAAACAACAGTTTAATCGTTGAAAATTAACATAGGAGCGATTAAGGTGAAGCAGAAAATAAACTTGAGAATATTCATCCCATGTTGCTAAAAAAAACATTATTGAGTGTGTTGCTGACTACGCTTGCTCTTCCTGCTTTTGCTCAGGGCCTGGTTCTAAATGATGCAAATTTGCGTACTGACCTGAACTGGTTAAACCAGCAAGGGGTTATTCAAATCAGTACCTCAACCTGGCCGCTGAGTGGGGATGAAATTCAACGAGCCTTAACAAATGCGCAGATCAGCAATACTATACAGCAGCGTGTAATCGATTCGGTTCTGGCTAAACTAAAGGCAGATAATCAACTGCTAAAATTGGGTGTATTTGCAGAAACCGATCAAAAAAATATTCCACAGACTTTCGGGGATCAGCAAAAAGCACAATATCAGGCAGCTTTAGAGTTTAATGCTGGCAGTACGAATTGGGATGCCAAAATCAGGGTGAATGCTGAAAAAGATCCACAAATTGATAATGATCAGGATGTAAATCTCGAAGGTTCTTATCTGGCGGGGAAACTTTGGAATCAATGGTTGATTGCTGGGCAGATTCCAACTTATTGGGGGCCAGGCCATGATGGCAGCTTGATGCGTGGTGATGCCAGTCGTCCAGTCTATGGCTTTACAGTTCAACGTGCAGAACAGACAGCATTTGAAAATAAATGGTTATCTTGGATTGGGCCGTGGCAGTATCAGGCTTTTGCGGGTCAACTCGATGACTATAGCGCAGTTCCAGACGCCAAATTGATTGGTTTGCGTGTTACAGCACAGCCTTTACCTTATTTAGAGCTTGGTGCCTCGCGTGCGATTCAGTGGGGTGGGGAAGGACGACCTGAAAGTTTAAGTTCGCTGTGGGATGCTTTTGTGGGTAGTAAAGATAATGGGGGTACAGGTGAACCAGACCCATCTAACCAGATTGCCGGCTTCGATGCGCGGTTAAATTTATTTTCTCTTACCCAAATTCCGGTAGGTCTATATGCTCAATATGTAGGAGAGGATGAGGCTGGGGGCTTACCTGCAAAAAAAATGTATCTTGCCGGCATTGACTATTCTTCCACTGTAAAAAATATGCCATATCAGCTCTACACAGAATGGGCAGATACGCGGACTAATGGCAAGGTTCAAGGCATTTCCTACAACCATACGAATTATACAGACGGTTTTTATCAGCATGGTTATCCTCTAGCACATGCTTTAGGTGGCGATGCGCAGATGATTTCCGTGGGTGGAGATATTCGTATTGATTTTATGAACCGCTTATCAGGGCGTATACTTTTTGCTGATGTGAATCAATCAGAACTTGCCGCTGTTAATAATGCTGCTTTTGCTTTTAATGATGAGATTAAAGCACTGGATTTGACCTGGTCACATTATATACGTCCAGAAATGCCGCTTAAAATTAATGCATGGGTCGGTGATTCAAAGGTAAATGGTCGAGATAGCGGAGTTTCTTTAGGTATCGAAATACCATTAGAAAAAGGCTTGTTCAGTTATTAATTCTTAGCCATGATTAAATCCTGCTTAAACGCAGGATTTTTTTATCATTTTAAAAAACTATAAGCAAAAAAAACGCAATGATTGGGGTTGTCATTGCGTAGAAAAAGGAATGTTTTTTCAAACTATTTCAAAATTAACTGTGGAGAGAGTTAAATCTGATTCCTTACTGAATATGACCATAATAGGACGCATTCTCATATGACTCATCAGTATTCATGTTAATACATGTTAAATAAGGTTAAAACTATGAAGATTATGTGGGGATATTTGCATCATTTTTGCGCAATTTTAGCTTAAATAAAAAAGCTCTTCATCAGAAGAGCTTTTAAGAGCAATTTTTTCTAATTAAAAATGGAATACGCCGAGGCCAGATTTGACTTCATCCAGTGTCGCCTGGGTAATATCGCGACATTTATCCGTACCGGTTTTCAGGATATCCATGATGTAATCCGGATCTTTAACCAGTTCGATACGCCGCTCACGGATTGGGCCGATCAACTCTTTTAAAATGCCTTCCAGACGTTTTTTCACTGTACCATCGCCTAAACCGCCACGACGATAATGAGCTTTGAGCTCTTCCAGCTCTTCTTTATTTGGATCAAAAGCATCTAGATAAGTGAATACCACGTTGCCTTCGACCTGGCCTGGATCTTCAATACGTAGGTGATTCGGATCGGTATACATGGCGTTGACCGCTTTCTTAATATCTTTATCTGTCGCATCCAGCACAATGGTATTGCCCAAAGATTTTGACATTTTTGCTTTACCATCAAAACCTGGTAAACGACCGACATTGGAAAGAAGAGCCTTACATTCTGGTAGCAGGTCATGCCCAATTTGACGGTTCAAACGACGCACGATTTCGTTGGTCTGTTCGATCATTGGAATTTGATCTTCACCCACAGGAACAACCGTTGCCTTGAATGCTGTAATGTCAGCAGCTTGAGCCACCGGATAGCACAAGAAGCCGGCTGGAATATCACGCTCAAAACCACGCATCTGGATTTCAGATTTAATGGTCGGGTTACGCTCTAAACGTGAAACCGTCACGAAATTGAGGTAAAGCATGGTCAGTTCATTTAGTGCTGGCAGGCATGACTGAACACAAATCGTAGTCTTGGTTGGATCAATACCGACAGCCAGATAATCCGTCGCCACTTCAATAATGTTACGACGTACTTTTTCAAAATTGTCCGCATTATCAGTTAGGGCTTGAGCATCCGCGAGTAACAAATGTTGATGGTGAGAATCTTGCAGACCTACACGAGAGCGTAATGAACCCACAAAGTGGCCGAGGTGGAGTTGTCCGGTAGGACGGTCGCCCGTCAAGATCACTGGACGATTATCTTGATTACTCATTATCTATTCCAAAGGGTAGTCAGTACTACAGCTGTATTTTAACGAATGGCAACATTGTACGGCATTCTGTTTTTGATTGTCAGCCAGAAAAAAAGCTGTCGTAAAAAAATCTTATAAATTAAACAAGTGAATACAATATTTTTAAGAATTTTGATTAAACTAGGTGGAAAGAAGATAAGGATAATAAGTATGGCGAGCAGTTTATTACTATTATTAGATGATATTGCTACAGTCCTGGATGATGTCGCTGTCATGAGCAAAATGGCAGCAAAAAAAACTGCAGGCGTCCTTGGTGATGATCTGGCTTTAAATGCGCAGCAAGTGACAGGTGTGCGGGCTGATCGTGAATTGCCGGTGGTCTGGAAAGTCGCCAAAGGTTCTTTTGTCAATAAACTGATTTTGGTGCCGCTGGCCTTATTAATCAGCTTTATTGCAGGCTGGCTGATTAATCCCTTGTTGGTGCTGGGTGGTTTGTTTTTGTGTTATGAAGGCGTGGAAAAAATTATTCATACCTTGCATACACCGAAGGCCAAGGATGCGGAACAGGCACGTGAGCAATTGATCCATACGGAAATGGATTTGCATCAGTTTGAAAATGAAAAAGTGAAAGGTGCCGTCCGCACCGACTTTATCCTGTCTGCTGAAATTATTGTGATTACTTTGGGAACGGTCGCCGCAGCCTCGATGCTGACCAAAGTGACTGTTTTAAGCCTGATCGCGGTGGTCATGACCATTGGTGTTTATGGTTTTGTCGCGCTGATTGTCAAGCTGGATGATATCGGTCTGCATCTGACTGAACAGCAGTCCGATTTTAAACAAAAAATAGGACGTGGCTTGTTGGCATTTGCTCCGGTCCTGATGAAAATTCTCTCCATTGTTGGAACTGCGGCGATGTTCCTGGTAGGCGGTGGAATTATTAACCATGCAATTCCTTTTATTCATCACTTTACTGAAGACAGTGTTGCTTATGTGCAGGATATTCCCAGCATTGGAAACATTGTCGGTGCCGTGACGCCGACCTTGATTAATTTCGCAGTGGGAATTTTAGCGGGTCTGCTGGTCATGTTGGTGATTAGCCTGATTAAGAAAATCTGGCCTAAATCATCAAAAGCTTAAGGTGTCGAAATATCTGGATATTGAGCAGATTAAGAAAAGGAAAAGACTATGCGTTGGAAAGGTCGTCGTGTCAGTAGCAATGTAGAAGACCGTCGCGGTGGTGGTGCCAAAGCTGGCGGAATCAGTATTGTTGGATTGATTGTGGCCTTTGTGGCCTGGAAGTTTTTCGGTGTCGATCCACAACAGGCTTATCAAACCACCAAGCAGGTCACTCAGGGGGTATCAGGTGCGGCAGAAACACGTGGCCTGGAAAATCCCACGCCAGAACAGCAGGAGTCGATTGATTTTGTTGGAACTGTATTGGCAGATACTGAAGATACCTGGAATCAGGTGTTTCAGCAGCAGTTAAATCAGCAGTATGTCCCACCGAAACTGGTGTTGTTTAACGGCATCGTGAATTCTGGTTGTGGTACGGCTCAGGCGGCGATGGGGCCTTTCTACTGCCCGACAGACCAGAAAGTGTATATCGATACGGCATTCTTTAAAGATATGCGCACTCAAATGGGCATTACTGGAGAACAGAATGCCACCGAACTTTCCCGTAATGATCAGGCGGGGGATTTTGCGCTGGCCTATGTCGTGGCCCATGAAGTGGGGCATCATATCCAGACGATTTTAGGTATTTCTTCTCAAGTACAGCAAGCACGTCAGCAAGCAAGCGAAGTGCAAAGTAATCAGCTTTCAGTGCGTCAGGAATTGCAGGCAGACTGTCTGGCCGGGGTCTGGGCGTACCATAATCATGAACGGACCCAATTTCTGGAACAGGGCGATGTGCAGGAAGCGATGGATGCCGCCCATAAAATTGGCGATGACTATTTACAGAAACGTGCTCGCGGGCAGGTGGTGCCGGACAGCTTTACTCATGGCAGCAGCGCGCAGCGGGTGCAGTGGTTTAATACCGGCTTGAAATCTGGTCAGGTTGCGAATTGTGATACCTTTAATCAAAATATTTAAATGACTTCGATAAAAAAAGGAGCAGATGCTCCTTTTTTTATTTATGCAGAAAACGTCGGAAGTTTCTTAATATCTTGATACTGACAAATAACGCAGCCAAAGCAAACAGGGCAATTGCAAAGACCGTATATTTGAGGTTGCTCATGTCATTTTGATAAAACTGCTGAATATCTTGTTTGTTATATTCTAAAGCAGTTGCTTTGCCAGTCCGGCTATCTCTGAACTGGATTTTTTCAATATAGAAGAGATTTCCCGCTTTAATTAAGTCAACGCTCTGGATTTGTCGGGTATGCGATTGATTGTCTTCATCGCTACATAAAGCGCTGTAATGCTCACAATTGATTTTGGCCACATAACCATTTCCTGCAATCAGAATAAAAATGGCATTGTCCGGTCGCTGGTTATTGGACACCAATACATACTGCTCCCCGGTTGAACTTTTTAAGGGAATGCTGGTGGCTTGCTGATAATGCTGTTCTGCTTGCAGAATTTCCTGAATTTTAGCAAAGCAGGTAAAACATAAGGACAACGTGATCAGAAAAATCACGCTGGCAAAACAGAGACGAAAAATGGTTTTGACAGTTTGATGCATGGGAGAAAAATTCAAAATAGAATGATGGGAAAGCAAAAGCCGAGTGCTGACCTGTATGTTAAATCATCATTCGAAAATACTGAAAAGAAACTTAACTCAATTCGATAAAAAACGGACTAAACTTGTTTTGCCAGAATACCTTGCTATTCAAATCTCTATTTTAACAACGCCTCTCGGCGCATAGTGCTCCATCTCGCCCGATTTTAGGAAACCGAATGGGAAATTTCTTTTTTCTTCAGCTACTCACAGTCGTATTTGCCTTGTCCATTGCTACGACGATGTTTAATAAGCGCGTTTTGGGTTTTCCGCAAGCGATCGGTGTCCCGATTGTCTCAGCAATCTTTGTTTTTATTTTGCAGTGGGGCGCCAGTTTACTGCATGGCAATCCATTCTTTAGCATCAATATTGACAATATCGAGCAGGCTGTTCGTCACGTCGATTTCTATGATTTTCTGATCAATGGGGTGATCTGTTTTATCCTGACTTCATCTGCGCTGAAGTTTAAGGTCTCAGATTTGCGTAACCACTGGCGGCCGATCAGTATTTTGGCTGGTCTGGCTTTGGTGTTCTGTGCAGTGTTCTTTGGTGTGGTGTTGTATGGTTATCAGTTCCTGATTGGTAAACATGTTGACCTGCTGGTTTTGCTCTTGCTAGGGGCGGCCTTGGGCGCCACAGATCCGATCGGCATCAAAGGCGTATTGAGTTCGGTTCGCGCACCGCATCATTTGATTGTCAAGCTTGAAGGCGAATCACTGTTTAATGATGCAATGTGTATTGCCTTATTTATGACCTTGCTCAATGTTCTGCAAGGTGAAAACTTTACGGTACTGGCAGTGCTGCAAACCTTGCTTTATGAAATTGTCGTGGCGGTGCTGATTGGTCTCGGATTCGGTTTTGCGATCTTGCGGATTTTGCGCGGTAAGCATGAAATGGAATCTCTGATTTTGACCACGGCCTTGCTGGCTTGTGGTTCCTATCTGGTGGCTTTGCTGGCACATGCTTCCGCGCCAATTGCCTGTGTGATTGGTGGTTTGATTGTTGGCAATAAATGGAAAGAAATCCTGGCAGATGCTGAAATTGGTGACGTTAATCATTTCTGGCATACGGTTGAGGGAATTATCAATTCATTCCTGTTTACCCTGATTGGTCTAGAATTGTTTATTCTGGACTTGAGTACCAGTCTGGTTCTGGGCGGAATGGTGGCTTTTGTGATTCTACATCTGGCCCGTTTTGCAGCCAACTATCTGGCCTTTGCCATGTTCCCAAAAGTCAGCAAGAAAAGCTATAACGGCAGTTTGACCATCCTGTCTTGGGGCGGAGTACGGGGCGGGATTTCTTTGGCCTTAATTCTGGCGGTCGCCAATGTTCCTCAGCTGGAAGCCTATAGCAGTATTCTGGTGGGCTATACCTTTATTGTAGTGCTATTGTCCGGTGTGGTATGTGGCTTGGGCCTGCCTGCGGTGATGAATACGTTTTATTATAATCCCAATGAAGAGACGCAGGGCTTTAAAGGCTGGTATCAACGCATGTGTCATAAAATGAATCGTAAGGGTTTTCGCTATATTGTTGGAGAAGATGCCAAAGGAAATGAGACTATTACTATCTTTCAGCCAGAAATTCTGATTGATCAGAAAGATGCAGATGGCGTTGCCACGGTGCATCATCCAGATAAAGTTCAGGAAGTAAAAAGACTGGAAAATCCGGATAATTTCTAAAGATAAAACTTAGAAGATCAAGAGACTGTTAGATTGGTTTTTATAGTGAGATGAGAGCTTGAATCAGCGTATTTCATCAGGCTTAATCACTCTCCTATAGCTTTTTTACTGGGGGTGGATTGTGATTTTTGATTTAAATAAGCTATTAATGAGATGAAAATGACCCAGACAAGTTCAGCCAGTCAGGAAATGGCAGAAATGATTTTGGCTGTGGTCAATCAGATTCCGTATGCCAAAGTCGCCACCTACGGACAGATTGCTAGACTGGCAGGTTTACCCAAACATGCGCGATTGGTCGGACGGGTATTAAGTCATCTAGATTCGGACACTGATATTCCTTGGTATCGGGTGATCAATGCCCAGGCGAAAATCAGTGTGAAGCAACTGGACGAACATGGCCAGAATATCCAGCAGCAAAAACTCATGCAGGAAGGAATTTTTCTTAAAGGTGATCGCTTGGATTTAAAACGCTATCAATGGGATGGTCTGGTCGAGATATAAAAAAAAATCCCCACTTGGTGAAAAGTGGGGATTTTAAAGATAATTTAGTTGCGAATCACCATTACTGGAATATCCGCTTGGCCGAGAATGCTTTGCGCTACGCTGCCAAGGAACAGCTTTTTGAAGCCAGTACGGCCATGAGAACCAATCACGATCAGGTCAGAATTTAAATCTTTAGCTGCTTTGACAATCTCGCTATAAATTACCTGACCCTCAAGGAGCTGTGTATCCACTTCAACACCGGCACCAGAGAATTTTGCTTTGGCTTCATCCAGCGTTTTCAGGATGGAAGTACGGGCACGTTCAATCAGGTCATTGGTTTGTGCCGCAGAGATATATTCCGCAGCGATATAAGGGTCCAGTGCCAGCACTTGAACCACTGTGACTTTACTGTTAAATGCTTTGGCAATTTCTACAGCTTTATCCACTGCAGCATACGATGTTTCTGAACCGTCAACAGGTACTAAAATATGTTCAAAAGGCATTAGAATTCTCCTAAGGGGAATTTAGAGTTATAAAATTATGACGCGTTAAACCGGGTACGAATAGTTGTTTATACTTTGATCATAGCCTGTATTGTATAAAAATAAAACCAAGTAAATCACATAGGTATAATGTCTAATAGATTAAAGAATAAAGCACCTGTTTAGAGCTATTGAACCGAGTTGTTTATTTAGCCTAAGTTAATAATTTATATGTAATTAATGTGATAGCTTAAGACAGTGATTAATCACATCGAATAGAGGTCGGGTCTAATTTTATTTGCGGTGACAGCTGTTCATAGCGATTTAAAATTGTTTGAGTTTCACCTGCATAAATTTTTTGCTGTAGCTGCTGGATTTTATGTTCTGTCACATGCAAGCGCGCACAATGTAATGCAATCTGATTTTCCCAGGTTACCGCCAGTCGTTGAGGCTGCTCATATTCCGGATAGCGCTCGATTTTCTGCTGTGCTCTGCTGAGTTGTGCCAAAGATCGTTTTTGCTGCATGCTCATCAGTTGCTGCTGATTAATCCACTGTGCCACATCACGTCTGACGCCATTATAATCTACGAAAATAGGCGAGATGATCTGGCAGGCACTCAGGCTTGAAAGGCCAATGAGTAAAATAGATATTTTGATTTTATACATCTAAAGAATCCTCGAAGAATTAAAGGGTGCTATGAATGCGTGAATTACATACTAAAAAACCTTTTTTGTTTAAAATTTAAAAGTTTATTCCGTATTTGCATAAAGACTGAGCATTTGTGTTTTAAAATGCTTGACGATAGAAGCTGAAATTACGATAATGCGCACACAGTTTACGGCTATGTAGCTCAGTTGGTTAGAGCACCGCACTCATAATGCGGGGGTCACAAGTTCAAGTCTCGTCATAGCCACCATTTTAAAAGACCAAGCTCTCAGCTTGGTCTCTTTTTTTGTCTTTTAAAAAGTACTGCAAACTATAAAAAATATTTGAAGCATCCACTAATTTTTTCAGATTTCTCAAAACATCATTTTTCCTTCTTAATGTTGGGGCTATTCTTCATTTTACTGCCGCATAAAAAAATCGTCCAAGCATTCACTTGGACGATTCTGATTTACATCATTGAAAACAGAATTTAGCTACCTGCTTTCCAGCCATTCACGATTGGATAACGACGCTCACGGCCATAAGAACGTGAACTGATACGTGGCCCAATGGCACCTTGGCGGCGCTTGTACTCATTGATATCAACTAGACGAATCACTTTTTTCACGACTTCAGCATCAAAGCCTTTGGCAATGATATCGTCTTGACTCATATCTTCTTCAATATAAGAGTACAAGATCGCATCTAGAATGTCATAGGCAGGTAAAGAGTCTTGATCGACCTGATCTGGACGCAGTTCTGCTGAAGGTGGACGGGTAATCACACGTTCCGGAATCACTGGAGTTTCTGAAATGCTGTTACGATATTTCGCCAGTTCAAACACAATGGTTTTATACACATCTTTCAGAACTGCATAACCACCGACCATATCGCCATACAGGGTGCAATAACCGACAGCTAGTTCAGATTTATTACCGGTTGCCAGCACCAGATTACCGAATTTGTTAGACAGAGCCATCAACAAGGTGCCACGTGAACGTGCTTGCAGGTTTTCCTCGGTGGCATCGACTGGAGCATTACCAAAGAATGGGAATAGCACCTGCATAAAGCCGCTTACCACAGGGTTAATTTCAGCAATACCGAAAGTCACGCCCATATTTTTGGCTTGAGCTGCTGCATCTTCTACACTGATTTGTGCAGTATAGGTATAAGGCATCATCACAGCCTGAACTTTGTCTGCGCCAAGCGCATCTACAGCAATCGCTAGGGTCAGGGCAGAGTCAATGCCGCCAGACAGTCCCAGAATCACACCTGGGAAGCCAGAACGCTGTACATAATCACGTGTAGCCATGACCAGGCTTTGATAAATCTCAGCCATGGTGTCTAAAGCAGGTGCAATTGCACATTTACTGAATTGCAGTTGTTCAGCATTAAATTCTGCAATTGCCAGATTTTCCTGGAAAGTTGGTGCCTGTAAAGCCACCTCGCCAGATTTGTTGAGCACAAAACTGGTACCGTCAAAGATCAGATCATCCTGACCACCGACCTGATTACAGTACACCAGATTGATATTCAGCTGTTTGACCAAGGCCGCCATGGTTTCAATGCGATGTTGTGGTTTACCCACTTCATATGGCGAGGCATTCAGTACCAAAGCTGTGTCGATATTCAGTTTTGCCAGTTGCTGAACAGTCGCCAAAGACCAGACATCTTCACAGATCAGTACGCCAAATTTATGTCCAAGATACTCAAATACCAGATGCTGATGACCTTCGCCAAAATAACGCTTTTCATCAAATACACCATAGTTTGGCAACACTTGTTTGTTATAAACACCCAGTACTTCGCCATCTTTCATGACAGCAGCCGAGTTATAACGCTGACCATCTTCAGTTTGATTAACAAAACCAAAGACCATGACAATATCTTTTACTTCAGTCAGCTTTTCAAAAGCAGTTTTGGTGCGTTTCACCAAGCTTGGGCGAATTAATAAGTCTTCTGCAGGATAGCCCAGCGTTGAAAGTTCAGGAAAGATAATCAGATCCGCTTTATCTTTTTTAGCCTGATTGGCCAGATCAATCATTTTTTGCGTATTTGCATCCAGATTGCCCACGTGTGGAGAGAATTGAGCAATCGCAATTTTAAAACTTTTCATTCCAAGTAAATCCTATTCCTATAGGTTGATACACTAAATTACTGATTTTTATAATTCTAATTATTCAGTTGAGTGCACTTCGATATTCAGAAAATGCCAAATGGCTTAAATAAAAAAACTTTTTATCGCATGATCATTGAATCTTAATGTGCGATGCAAAATAATCATACCGGCCTATTTTATCGAAATTTTATCGATAAGCTAGAGTTGATTTAGCAGAACAGGCATTGAGTAAAAAAAGTTATTATATAAAATTAGAAAATATGCTGATTTTTTATGCATCTAGGCTTATGTAGATTTAAAGACTGAAATCTAAATTTTGGCTTTTAAAATATGCCTTAGCTATATTGTTTGGAATTAAACTGATTAAATATCATCTGTTTATTTTTGGATTTAAAATAATATTCGGAATTTTTTTTAGAAAAATATCCCGGGCAATATCGCCTTGTTGTTCAATATTGTAGGTTGAAAATGATTTGTTGGGATTAAATTGATATTTGTACGGATTATATTTTCCCAAGCTGAGAAAATAAGCACTTTGTAAAAATGCCCCTTTTAAAAGCACATTGATCTGACATTGGTGTTGATAAATATGCGCCATCTCATGAATAAAGAGCGCTTGATAAGATAAACTCTCGCGCGAATAATCTTCTCGATAATTTAAATTGCGTACATGGATGTAGCCACTGGGGGCCATAATGACATGTTTGGATTGCCAGGGCAGGTAGGGGTGATTCATGATTTTAACGCGAGAATAATCGATCAGGTTGCCAAATACCTGTTGGGAAATTTTGATTTCACCAGGCGTTAGACTGCGGCACTTAAACTGTTCAAAACGAACCAGTCTTAAAATAAAGGGCAGAAAATACAACAGCATTCAATATACGTCCTGTTTTTAGGTGACTTAATCCGTGAATATGATTTTGATATATTCATTTTAAAACGTTTCAGGTCAATTTTTTGTAGGCTTTTGTCAGTGCTAAAAAAACCACCCGGGTGGGTGGTTTTCTTGAGTCTTTCGACGCGGTTCGAATTAACGAACGATATCGCGTTGAACTTCGCCAGTATAAAGCTGACGAGGACGACCGATCTTGTAAGGACCGCTGTGCATTTCTAACCAGTGGCTGATCCAGCCAACAGTACGTGCAAGCGCGAAGATCACAGTAAACATTTCTGTCGGGATACCAATCGCTTTAAGGATGATACCTGAGTAGAAGTCTACGTTAGGGTATAGGTTACGCTTGATGAAGTATTCGTCAGAAAGTGCGATACGTTCAAGTTCCATAGCCAGTGCAAGCTGTGGATCATTGATGCCAAGTGCACCAAGAACTTCGTCACAAGTTTCTTTCATTACTTTCGCGCGTGGATCGAAGTTTTTGTAAACTCGGTGACCAAAGCCCATCAGTTTAACTTCTTTAGTCTTCACTTTTTCCATGAAGCCAGCAACGTTTTCTACAGTGCCGATTTCGTCAAGCATCTTAAGAACAGCTTCGTTCGCTCCGCCATGAGCAGGACCCCAAAGTGCAGAGATACCCGCAGCGATACATGCATACGGGTTAGCACCAGTAGAACCAGCTAAACGTACTGTAGACGTAGACGCATTTTGTTCGTGGTCAGCATGAAGCGTGAAGATACGGTCCATTGCTTTTGCAAGAATCGGATCAACTTTGTAATCACGGTCTGCAGGAGTAGCAAACATCATGTGCAGGAAGTTTTCTGCATAACCAAGGTCGTTACGTGGGTAAACGAATGGTTGACCGATGGTGTACTTGTAGCTCCAAGCTGCCAGCGTAGGAATCTTCGCGATTAATCGAATCGCAGTGATTTCACGGTGGTTCACATCTTCGATGTCAAGGTTGTTGTGATAGAATGCAGACAACGCACCAACCACACCTACCATGATCGCCATAGGATGCGCATCACGACGGAAACCATTGTAGAAACGGCTAACTTGATCGTGAACCATTGTATGGTTACGTACTTTAGCGTCAAATTCTTCTTTTTGCTCAGCAGTTGGAAGTTCGCCATTTAACAATAAATAGCAAGTTTCCAGGTAATCAGCTTTAGTCGCCAATTGATCGATTGGGTAGCCACGGTGTAAAAGTACACCTTTGTTACCATCGATGAACGTGATTTTAGACTCGCACGCAGCTGTCGCCATAAAACCAGGATCAAAAGTAAAGTGACCTGCAGCCAACACATCTTTAACGTCGATTACATCTGGGCCCAATGTGCCGCTGTAAATTGGTAGTTCAATTTCTTTGCCATCAAGCTGTAAAACGGCTTTCTTGCCAGTTGCTTCAGACATTCAATAGATCTCCTGTCCTGGTGAATGTATATCCGCTTTGTCTATCAATCTTTTAATGCACAAAACGGACGGATCAAAAATTTGCTATAAGATTAGTGAGTACTGAAATTTTGTCAATTATACTTATGGATGAAAAATGACGGCCGCACAGCAGTTTAGTCACATTCGCTCAGTATAAAAAGTTCAGTAAAATCACAGCATCAAACCTCTATAATAAGTCAAATTGATGCAGAGGTGCAGAAAAAAATAGACTGCTTGGGGCATTTGTAAGCGTTTTTTCCTAGCAAGAAATGCGGGCGAAAATAGTGAAAGATTAAGGTGAGCATGCTTAAAACTATATAAATCTCATAACTTACATCGTTTTTGCCAAGCTGAATTTCACAGGTAGAATTATAAATAAAAGCAATTAATTGAATTTTGAATATGGTTCAATTGATTAAAAAATAGCTTAATAAATGGCCAGTTTTGCAGCAAAGGTAAGCAGTATAAAAATAAATGAATGATTTTTTGAATCTAAATGCTTCAAATCGATTGAAAAACCCATCGTGTGGTGTACTAAGTCGCTATTTAACATCAGGTTATCTGAATCACTGCGCTGCTGATGAATTGGGACAATTGGTCTGTTAAATCTAGACACTTGATTTAAATCTGAATTAAAAAGAGATTTAAATAATATTTGTGATGGAACTGTGCATCTTTAGTCTAAAACTCAAACATGATCCTGTAGGCTGAAAACCGAGTAAATTAATCATCTTAATTATTTAAAAACAATCATATAGATAGGAATTGAAAGGGTGGAATAATATATAAAGTCTGACTTATTGTTGTTAATGATTCTTATTTAATGGTTTTTTATCCAAAAAGCCAAATTCAGCCGTTTGTATTTTAATAGTTCACGTTTTATAATTCAGTGTCGTTTTGATTTTAGGCATGTATTTGCCTGAGAATGCCAGCTTTCCTTCGAATTAATTCCAACAAACTCCGGATGGAGTTTTTACTTACAGGATGCCCGCTGTGAAAAGCAACAGACCTGTCAATTTGTCCATGGGTCAAGTTTTAGAAGTAAACTTAAAATCACCCGTGGCTATTGCATCAATTCTACACCGTCTTTCAGGTGTTATCGTATTCTTACTCGTACCGGTCCTTCTATGGATTTTAGACAAGTCATTGTCTTCGCCTGAAGGTTTTGCGCAAGTTCAAGAAATCTTTAACGGTTTCATTGTTCGCTTCATTGTATGGGTATTTGTCGCCGGCATGATTTTTCACTTTATTGCGGGTGTTAAGCATTTACTTGCTGACATTGGCGTTGCTGAAGAACTAGAAAGTGGCCGTGTTGCATCTACTATCGCATTAATCTTGTCTGCAATCGGTATTGTTGCAGCATTTGTATGGATCGTACTCTAATGAAAAGCGCTACTGGTTTAACAGGTTCAGGTTCTCGCGATTGGTTTCTCCAACGTGTCAGTGCTGTAGTTCTAGCTGTTTATACCGTTGTTGTACTGGGTTGGATTCTACTGAATGGTGGTTTCAACTTTGAACAGTGGTACGGCTTTATGATGACAGTTCCAATGAAGATCATGTCTTTATTGGCGGTCTTATCTCTTGTTGCACACGCATGGATCGGCATGTGGCAGGTATTCACGGATTATGTGACTACTCGTCAAATGGGTCCTTCAGCTTCAGGTTTACGCCTTGTACTGACTTCAGCAGTGATCATTGCTGTACTTGCATATGCAATCTGGGCGATCCAGATTTTTTGGGCGAATTGATAGGAAACAATCATGGGCGCTATAAACCCTAAAGAAGATTACACAAATATTCCGCATGAAACTTTCGATGCTGTCATCGTTGGTGGTGGTGGTTCAGGTATGCGTGCGTCTTACCAACTTGCTCAAGCTGGTTTGAAAGTTGCGGTTCTGACTAAAGTATTCCCAACTCGTTCGCACACTGTTGCAGCGCAGGGTGGTATTGGTGCATCTCTTGGTAACATGCAAGAAGATAACTGGCACTACCACTTCTACGACACTGTAAAAGGTTCGGACTGGTTAGGTGACCAAGACGCAATCGAGTTCATGACTCGTGAAGCGCCTCAAGTGGTTTATGAACTTGAACACCTGGGTATGCCATTTGACCGTAATGCTGACGGTACAATTTACCAGCGTCCATTCGGTGGTCACTCAGCAAACTACGGTGAAAAAGCTGTGCCACGTGCATGCGCTGCTGCCGATCGTACCGGTCACGCACTTCTTCACACACTTTATCAAAGCAACGTGAAAATGGGCACTCAATTCTTCGTTGAATGGATTGCGCTTGACCTGATCCGTAACGAAAAAGGCGACGTTCTTGGTGTTACAGCAATTGATCAGGAAACTGGTAAAATTGCAGTATTCCAAGCAAAAGCGACTTTGTTCGCTACTGGTGGTGCTGGTCGTGTGTACCGTGCATCTACAAATGCTTATATCAACACTGGTGACGGTCTTGGTATGGCTGCTCGTGCAGGTATTCCATTACAAGATATGGAATTCTGGCAATTCCACCCAACGGGTGTTGCGGGCGCAGGCGTATTGTTGACTGAAGGTTGTCGTGGTGAAGGTGCAATCCTTCGTAACAAAGACGGCGAACCGTTCATGGAACGTTATGCACCAACTTTGAAAGACTTGGCGCCACGTGACTTCGTATCACGTTCTATGGACCAAGAGATCAAAGAAGGTCGTGGTTGTGGTCCTAAAGGCGATTACATCCTGCTTGATATGACGCACTTGGGTGCTGACACGATCATGAAACGTCTTCCATCTGTATTCGAGATTGGTAAGAAATTCGCGAACGTTGACATCACTAAAGAGCCAATTCCTGTAGTACCAACAATTCATTACCAAATGGGTGGTATTCCAACGAATATTCATGGTCAAGTGGTTGTTCCTGAGTCTCGTGAAACTGAAGCGCTTGTTGCTAACTACAATAAAGACACCGACGTTTACTCTACAAATGCCGAAGGTCGTGACTTTGCTAAGCCAGTAAAAGGCTTCTATGCAATCGGTGAGTGTTCATGTGTATCTGTACACGGTGCGAACCGTCTAGGTACGAACTCATTGCTTGACTTGGTTGTATTTGGTAAGGCTGCTGGTCAACATATCATTGAATATGTGACTAAACAGCACGATGGCGAATATGAGCCACTTCCAACAACTGTGCTTCAAGAAACTGTTGAACGTATTCGTAAACTTGACGAATCGACTACAGGTGAGAATGCTCAAGACGTTGCTGATGCAATCCGTGACATCGTTCAAGACCACGCTGGTGTATTCCGTACATCTGCGCTTCTAGACGAAGGTGTGAAGCAGATTCTTGCAATTGAACCGCGCGTACGCAATATTCACTTGAAAGACAAATCTAAAGTATTCAACACTGCACGTATTGAAGCGCTTGAAGTTGAAAACTTGTATGAAGTTGCGAAAGCAACGCTTATTTCAGCTGCTGCTCGTAAAGAATGCCGTGGTGCACATACGGTTGTAGACTTTGAAGAGTCTCCAGACCATGCTGAATACCCATATGGTCGTCGTGATGATGAGTGGATGAAGCACACTTTATGGTTCTCTGCGGATAACCGTCTAGAGTACAAGCCAGTTCGTTACCGTCCATTGTCGGTTGACGCGATTCCACCTAAACCACGTACATTCTAATCAGGAGAATTCAGATGAGTAGAGGTACTCGTACATTTCATATCTACCGCTACGATCCTGACAAGGATAAAGCACCGTACATGCAAACTTTCAAACTTGAACTGACTGATAAGCACCGTATGTTGCTTGACGCACTTCTTGCATTGAAAGTACAGGACGAGACTTTAACGTTCCGTCGTTCATGTCGTGAAGGTATTTGTGGTTCTGATGGCGTGAACATCAATGGTAAAAACGGTTTGGCGTGTCTTTGGAACCTGAACGATTTACCAAATGAAATTACTGTTCGTCCATTGCCTGGTCTTCCTGTAGTGAAAGACTTGGTGGTTGACATGAACCAGTTCTATGATCAGTACAACAAGATCCATCCATTCTTGATCAACAACCAGCCTGCGCCTCCTAAGGAACGTTTACAGTCTCCTGAAGAGCGTGAGCATCTTGATGGTCTATATGAATGTATTCTATGTGCATGCTGTTCAACTTCATGCCCGTCATTCTGGTGGAACCCGGACAAGTTCTTGGGTCCTTCAGCATTGTTGAACGCTTACCGCTTCATCATTGACTCGCGTGACACTGGAACACAAGAGCGTTTGGCTCGTCTAGACGACCCGTTCTCATTGTTCCGTTGTAAAGGCATCATGAACTGTGTATCTGTATGTCCTAAAGGCTTGAACCCAACAAAAGCAATCGGTCACATCCGTAATATGCTTTTAGATATGGCAGGCTAATAGGCTGCTCTTCGCAGTTTAGAAAAAAGCACACCTTCAGGTGTGCTTTTTTTATGCAAACTATTGGAAAAATTAAAAAATCATAAGATAAAAATAAAGATACTATACTTAAAATGTATAAAGTTGAGTGAAACAGTCAGGAAAAGGGTAAGGGCTTTGAGCGCCATATAAGAAGAACATGTGATTATTTTGGGTATTTATGATTTTTAGATGTAAAACTGACCTGAAAAATAGCAAGAACGATGTTATTATATAACGGAAATTTAAGGAGGGAGTGGATTGAAAGGTTTGCTCTCTTTTTATTTATCGGAAATGCTTAGGACTTAAGTCTACATTGAATCTATTTTTGAGATAAAGCACCATATATTAGAGTAAAATATCTGAACTGTATTTAGCCAATTTATGGAAGGTATGTGTCAAAAAAATCAATTGAAAAGTTGAGATTATGTTAGCATTTAGCCCATGACTATGTTTAAAAAATGCCACGCCAGGTACATTTTTTAAACACTGCATAATCAGGGACTGGTATATAAAGGTAGACCCGAGTCGCTTTAGAAAAAATCTTTGTTAATGCTTGCTTTTTTCTAAGTCGATTTGCAAAAAATTGCCCGGTTTCGATCGGGTATTCAATGAGTGATGATGCCGCTGAGGGGCGTTATTGTTCATTAAACATATCAAGATTTTCTTGGTGTGGTGATAACGCCTCATGGCTTATGCCTTATGGGGGACTAGTATCATATTACCAATTTGATGCTAATAATCCTGGGTTTTGCTTAAAAAGCATCCTGAAAATGTTTTTGCAATAGGAAATGGGTCCACAAATGCAAGAAGTTGCTGACGCTCTGCGTCTTGACACTGAACTTTCCGCTGATAGTGCAGCGTATATTGAAGAACTTTATGAGCAGTATCTGACTGCTCCAGACTCAGTGGGTGCTGACTGGAGAGCGTACTTCGATAAATTCCCAAAAGGTGATCAACCACACAGTAATGTACGTGAGCAATTCCTACTTTTAGGTCGCAATTCAAGCCGTATTCAGCCTATTGTTCAGTCGACAGTCAGCTCAGAGCATGAACGTCGTCAAATTGGCGTGCTACAGCTGATTGCTGCTTACCGTAACCGTGGCCACCAGAAAGCAAAACTGGATCCATTAGGTTTGGCGAAGCGTGAAATTGTGCCTGATCTAGATCTTGCTGCGCATGGTTTGACTCAGTCTGACTTAGACACAGTATTCAATACTGGTAACCTGGCGATCGGTAAAGAAGAAGCGACTTTGGCTGAAATGGTTCAGTCAATGGAAGCCACTTACTGTGGTTCAATCGGTGCTGAATACATGCACATCGTGGACACCAAAGAAAAACGTTGGATTCAACAACGTCTAGAAAGTGCACGCGGTCAATATGGCTTCAATGCTGATCAAAAGAAACATGTCCTTGAGCGTTTAACTGCGGCTGAAGGCCTAGAAAAATATCTTGGTAATAAATTCGTTGGTGCCAAACGTTTCGGCGTTGAAGGTGGTGAAGCATTCATCCCGATGGTCAACGAAATTATTCAGCGTGCAGGTTCTGTAGGCTGTAAAGAAGTTGTGATCGGTATGCCTCACCGCGGCCGTTTAAACCTTCTTGTTAACATCATGGGTAAGAACCCGGCTGACCTGTTTGGTGAGTTCGAAGGTAAATCTATTCACAAGAAAGGTTCTGGTGACGTTAAGTATCACCAAGGCTTCTCTTCAAACGTGATGACGCCAGGTGGCGAAGTTCACTTGGCATTGGCGTTTAACCCGTCACACCTTGAAATCGTTGGCCCTGTGGTTGAAGGTTCAGTACGTGCACGTCAAGTACGTCGTAAAGACATTGGCGGCGATGACGTATTGCCACTAATCGTACACGGTGATGCTGCATTTGCAGGTCAGGGCGTTAACCAGGAAACTTTCCAGATGTCACAAACTCGCGGTTATACCGTGGGTGGTACAGTGCACATTGTAATTAACAACCAGGTTGGTTTCACGACGTCTGATCCACGTGACGCACGTTCTACAGAATACTGTACTGACATCGCAAAAATGATTCAGGCACCGATCTTCCATGTGAATGGTGATGATCCTGAAGCTGTGGTGTTCATTTCACAATTGGCACATGACTTCCGTCATACCTTCCGTAAAGACGTTGTGATTGACATGTTCTGCTACCGTCGTCGTGGTCATAACGAAGCGGATGAGCCAGCTGCAACTCAACCAATGATGTATCAAGTGATTAACAAGAAAGCGACTACGCGTACGCTTTATGCGGATCAATTGGTAGAACAGGGTGTTCTTGATCGCGCAAGTGCAGATCAAATGGTTGAAAACTACCGTGCAGACCTGGAAGCGGGTAATCACGTTGCCAATGCACTGGTACTTGAACCAAACAAAAAAATGTTTGTGGATTGGACTCCTTACTTAGGTCATGAGTACACAGACGAGTGGGATACAACTTTCCCAATCGAACGTCTAAAAGAGCTTGGCAAGAAAATGCGTGAGCTTCCTGAAGGCTTCGTGATGCAGCGTCAAGTTGCAAAAGTAATTGATGACCGTCTGAAAATGCAAACGGGTGAAATGCCTCTGAACTGGGGTGCTGCTGAAACTCTGGCGTATGCAACTGTACTAGATGATGGTTACTTGCTTCGTTTAACGGGTGAAGACGTAGGTCGTGGTACTTTCTCACACCGTCATGCAAAACTGCATAATCAGGTAGATGGTTCAACTTATCTTCCACTGTGTAACCTGAAAGAAAACCAGCCGCGTACTGCAATCTATGACTCTTTGTTGTCAGAAATGGCTGTATTGGCATTTGAATATGGTTATGCGACGACTCTTCCTAAGAGTTTGATCATCTGGGAAGCACAATTCGGTGACTTCGCAAACTGTGCACAGGTTGTCATTGACCAGTTCATCTCATCTGGTGAAACCAAATGGGAGCGTGTATGTGGCTTAACTATGCTTCTTCCACACGGTTTTGAAGGTCAAGGTCCAGAACATTCATCTGCACGTTTGGAACGTTTCTTGCAGCTATGTGCTGAAGACAACATGCAAGTCATCACACCGACTACGCCTGCGCAGATTTTCCACGCATTACGTCGTCAAGCGATTCGTCCAATCCGTAAGCCATTGATTGTTACTTCGCCAAAATCTTTACTTCGTCACAAGCTTGCTGTATCTAGCCTTGAAGAGCTTGCAAACGGTACATTCCAAACCGTGATTGATGAAGTAGACAACATCAACAAGTCAGATGTAACCCGTCTGGTTCTGTGTGGTGGTAAGGTGTATTACGACCTAGTTGAAAAACGTCGTGAAAAAGAATTGAACAACACTGCAATTGTACGTATTGAACAATTATATCCATACCCAGAAAAACGCCTGGCAGAAGTGCTTGCGCAATATCCAAACGTTAAAGAACTCGTTTGGGCGCAAGAAGAACCGAAGAACCAAGGTGCTTGGTTGTTCATCGCACCGCGTCTGTATGACGATGTGATGAAAGCGGGTAAACAAGTACGTATTAGCTATGCAGGCCGTGAAGCTTCTGCTGCACCGGCATGTGGTTCACCATATTTGCATGCAAAACAACAAGCTCAGCTCATCAACGACGCGCTTGCGATCGACGCTGAATAATCCAGGAGATTCTAAGTAATGGCAACCGAAATTAAAGCACCGGTATTCCCAGAGTCAGTTGCGGACGGTACGATCGCAACTTGGCACAAACAACCAGGTGAAGCAGTGTCACGTGATGAAGTGATCTGCGATATTGAGACTGATAAAGTTGTTTTAGAAGTTGTTGCTCCTGCAGACGGTACACTTGCATCTATCATTAAAGGTGAAGGTGATACTGTTCTTTCAGCTGAAGTCATTGCACAGTTTGAAGAAGGTGCTGTTTCTGGCGCTACGCAAACTCAAGCAGTTCAGTCTGAAGAAAAAGTTGAACAAGCTGCTGCGCAAACTGAAGCGGGTAATGCACCGATCGTTGAACGTCAACAAGTACAGGACCAGGCTCCAGCAGTGCGTAAAGCATTGACTGAATCTGGTGTTGCAGCTGCTGATGTTGCAGGTACAGGCCGTGGCGGTCGCATCACGAAAGAAGATGTGGCAAATCATCAGGCGAAACCGGCAGCACCTGCAGCGCAACCATTAAGCGTTGCAGTGGGCGAGCGTATCGAAAAACGTGTTCCTATGACTCGTCTTCGTAAGCGTGTTGCTGAACGTTTACTTGCAGCAACTCAAGAAACTGCAATGTTGACTACGTTCAACGAAGTGAACATGAAACCAATCATGGAAATGCGTGCTCAATACAAAGATGCATTCGAGAAGCGTCATGGTGCGCGTCTTGGCTTCATGTCATTCTTCGTTAAAGCAGCAACTGAAGCGCTTAAACGCTATCCAGCGGTAAATGCTTCAATTGATGGTGATGACATCGTGTATCACGGTTACTATGACATCGGTGTTGCAGTTTCATCTGAACGTGGTCTAGTGGTTCCTGTACTTCGTGATACAGACCGCATGAACTATGCTGAAGTTGAAAATGGCATCCGTGCATATGCTGGCAAGGCACGTGACGGTAAGCTGGGCATCGAAGACATGACTGGCGGTACATTCACTATTACTAATGGTGGTACTTTTGGTTCATTGCTTTCTACACCAATTCTAAATACGCCACAAACTGCGATTCTGGGTATGCATAAAATCCAGGAACGTCCGATGGCGGTGAATGGTCAAGTAGAAATCTTGCCAATGATGTACCTTGCACTGTCTTATGACCACCGTTTAATCGATGGTAAAGAAGCAGTCGGTTTCCTTGTAACAATCAAAGAATTGTTAGAAGAGCCAGCGCGTCTGATCCTTGATCTGTAATTTATTCATTAAAAATCTCCCCTAACCCCTCTTTAAAAAGAGGGGAAGATCCCCCTTTGGAAAAGGGGGATTAATAAGGGGGATTAGTTGGAGATAAACATGTCTCAATTCGATTTAGTCGTAATTGGTGGTGGCCCGGGCGGCTACGAAGCAGCAATTCGTGCAGCTCAACTTGGTTTTAAAGTTGCGTGTATCGAAAAACGTATTCATAAAGGTAAACCATCTTTAGGTGGTACTTGCTTAAACGTCGGTTGTATCCCGTCTAAAGCTTTACTTGATTCTTCACATCGTTATGAAGATACAGTTCAACATCTAGATGACCATGGTATTACGACTGGTGAAGTTAAATTCGATCTTTCTAAAATGCTGGCTCGTAAAGACAAAGTTGTAGATCAATTGACTGGCGGTATCGATCAGTTACTTAAAGGTAATGGCATCGAGTGGTTAAAAGGTACGGGTAAACTGCTTGCAGGTAAAAAAGTAGAATTTGTTTCTCACGAAGGTGAAACTCAAGTTTTAGAGCCTAAATATGTTATTCTTGCGACGGGTTCTGTACCAGTAAATATTCCAGTGGCTCCTGTAGATCAAGACTTAATTGTTGATTCTACTGGCGCGCTTGAATTCCCAGAAGTACCTAAGCGTTTAGGTGTAATTGGTGCGGGCGTGATCGGTCTTGAGCTTGGTTCTGTATGGCGTCGTCTTGGTGCTGAAGTTGTTGTATTTGAAGCAATGGATGCATTCTTACCAATGGCTGATAAAGCATTGGCAAAAGACTTCCAAAAACTGTTGACTAAGCAAGGTATGGATATCCGTATCGGTGCAAAAGTTGCAGGTACTGAAATCAATGGTCGTGAAGTAACGGTTAAATATAACCAAGCTGGTGAAGACAAAACTGAAACTTTCGATAAATTGATCGTTTGTGTCGGTCGTCGCGCATATGCTGAAGGTTTATTGGCTGATGATTCAGGCATTAAATTGACTGAACGCGGTTTGGTTGAAGTCAACGATTGGTGTGCAACTTCAGTTGAAGGCGTATACGCAATTGGTGACTTGGTACGTGGTCCAATGCTTGCGCATAAAGCAATGGAAGAAGGCGTAATGGCGGTTGAGCGTATTCACGGTCATGCTGCACAAGTGAACTATGACACCATTATTTCTGTAATTTACACACATCCGGAAGCGGCGTGGGTAGGTTTAACAGAACAGCAAGCGACTGAAAAAGGTCACGAAGTTAAAACGGGTCAATTCGGTTTTGCCGTGAACGGTCGTGCTTTAGCTGCAGGTGAAGGTGCCGGTTTCGTGAAGTTTGTTGCTGATGCAAAAACGGATCGTTTACTCGGTATGCACGTGATTGGACCTGCTGCGTCTGATATCGTTCACCAAGGTATGATCGCGCTTGAGTTTGTATCTTCAGTTGAAGATCTTCAGTTGATGACTTTCGGTCACCCGACATTCTCTGAAGTGGTACATGAAGCTGCACTTGCAGTTGATGGGCGTGCGATTCACGCGATCCAACGTAAGCGTAAGTAATTCGAAAAAAGAGCGACTTAGGTCGCTCTTTTTACATTTCATGGTTGTTTTTATTGGAACAATCATCTAAAAATAAAGATAACGATTTTAAGAAATGCTGGTACTGCTTTGACGGACGTCTGGGTGCTAGTGGGTTATAACAAGGCAAAGAAGTAATAAAAGGTTATTCAATGAATTTACATGAGTATCAAGCAAAAGCGCTATTAAAAAAATATGGTATGCCTGTACAGGAAGGAATACTTGCCACCAATGCCGATGAAACGGTGCATGCTTTCGAGCAGCTTGGCGGAAAGTTCGCAGTATTGAAAGCACAGGTGCATGCGGGTGGCCGGGGTAAGGCTGGTGGGGTAAAAGTGGTAAAATCGGCTGCCGAGGCTGCTGAATATGCCAACCAGATTATTGGTTCACGCTTGGTGACTTACCAGACTGATGCCAATGGTCAGCCGGTCAATAGCATTTTGGTCTCTGAGGATGTTTATCCGGTTGAGCGCGAGCTGTACTTGGGCGCTGTAGTGGATCGCTCGACTCGCCGCATCACTTTTATGGCATCGACTGAGGGTGGTGTTGAAATTGAGAAAGTGGCCGAAGAAACTCCTGAAAAAATCATTAAAGTTGAAGTTGATCCTTTAGTTGGTCTAGTGCCATTTCAGGCGCGTGAAGTTGCTTTTGCACTTAAACTCAAAGATGGACAAATCAATCAGTTTGTTAAAGTCATGACGGCTGCTTATCAGGCATTTGTAGACAATGATTTTGCACTTTTTGAAATCAATCCGTTGTCTGTGCGTGAAAATGGCGACATTCTCTGTGTCGATGCCAAAATCGGAATTGATTCGAATGCACTATATCGTTTACCTGAAGTCGCTGCACTGCGTGATAAGTCTCAGGAAAATGAACGTGAGTTAAAAGCGTCTGAGTTTGATCTGAACTATGTGGCTTTAGAGGGTAACATTGGTTGTATGGTCAATGGTGCCGGTCTTGCCATGGCAACCATGGATATTATCAAGCTTTATGGCGGTCAACCAGCCAACTTCCTGGATGTTGGTGGTGGTGCAACCAAAGAGCGCGTGATTGAAGCCTTTAAAATTATCTTGGCAGATAATTCTGTTCAAGGTGTATTAATCAATATTTTTGGTGGAATTGTACGTTGTGACATGATTGCTGAAGCAATTATTGCAGCGGTTCAGGAAGTAAATGTGACCGTTCCCGTAGTTGTTCGCCTCGAAGGCAATAATGCGGAACTGGGCGCAAAATTACTGGATGAATCAGGTTTAAAATTGATTTCTGCACATGGTCTTGCTGATGCTGCAGAAAAAATCGTTGCTGCTGTAAAAGCTTAAGGAGTATCTAACATGAGCGTATTAGTTAATAAAGACACTAAAGTATTGGTACAGGGCTTTACAGGCAAAAACGGTACATTCCATTCTGAACAGGCTTTAGCCTACGGCACTAAAGTCGTGGGTGGTGTAACCCCGGGTAAAGGTGGTCAAACCCATTTAGAATTGCCTGTATTTAATACCATGCGTGAAGCAGTGAAAGAAACAGGTGCAGATGCTTCAGTGATTTATGTTCCGGCACCCTTTGTACTGGACTCTATTGTTGAAGCGGTTGATTCTGGCATTGAGTTAATTGTGGTAATTACTGAAGGTGTACCGACCATCGACATGCTCAAAGCCAAGCGTTATCTGGAAACCAATGGTAATGGCACACGTCTCATCGGACCAAACTGTCCGGGTATTATTACGCCGGGTGAATGTAAAATCGGGATCATGCCGGGACATATTCATCAGCCCGGTAAAATCGGGATTATTTCACGTTCAGGCACACTGACTTATGAGGCTGTGGCGCAAACTACAAAACTCGGTTTAGGTCAGTCGACCTGTATCGGTATTGGTGGTGACCCGATTCCGGGCATGAACCAGATTGACTGCTTGAAACTGTTCCAGGAAGATCCACAAACTGAAGCTATCATTATGATTGGTGAGATTGGCGGTACTGCGGAAGAAGAAGCTGCGGAATATATTCAATCGAATGTGACTAAGCCAGTTGTTGGTTATATTGCGGGTGTGACTGCACCTAAAGGCAAACGTATGGGTCACGCAGGTGCGATTATTTCAGGTGGTAAGGGCACAGCAGAAGAAAAGTTTGCTGCCTTTGAGCGTGCGGGTATGGCGTATACACGTAGTCCAGCCGAACTTGGTTCAACCATGCTGCAAGTATTAAAAGATAAAGGTTTAGTTTGATATTCACATTAGACCTTTAATAAAAAAGCTCCCAGATGGGAGCTTTTTTATATCTCAGTCTATTTTTAAGTTTTGGCTTTAAGGCTCTGAGTCATGCCGTTGATATCACCACCTTGAATACCAAGCTCACTCATCAGACTGTCAATAAGCGGTGCTTGGCTACGATAACGTAGGGCGCTATTCACCACCTGATCTGATAGAGCAACATTACCATTCTCATGATGGGCATCTGCCTGACAGGCACCGGCATGACCGCCATGTAGGCCATTCACCTGGAGAATCTTGATATCATCAATATTCTCCATTGGCTTGACACTTTCCCGGATAATTTCAGGCAAGTATTTCAGCATAGCTAAACGAATCTGCATTTCAACCTGTTCAGGTGACAGGACGTTATTGGCTTCATTGACCGCACGGGTACCTTCAGCATCGACCTGATACTGTTTTTCCATCGCTTGAGCCAGTAGGATTTTTGCATCCGCTTCGCCCTTGGCCTTCAGGCGGACTTTTTCTGCGTCAGCCTCAGCCGCAATCCGCACTGCTTCTGCATCATCTGCTGCCGCCTGTTTGCCAGCTTCAGCGGCAACTGTAATTGCAATTGCATCTTTTTCAGCATGTTCTTTGGCTGCGACCAGTTCAACTGCTTTTTGACGCTCTGCCTGCTGGATTTGACGTACGGTGATGACTTCTTCTTCCGCTTTTACCGCTTGTGCACGCGCCTGATCGGCTTGGGCTTTGGCTTCAGATTCAGCACGTGATTTTTCCGCAATGGCAATGGCGCGATCCTGTTCAGCCAGTTCAATAGTTTTCTTTTGCTCGACCTGAGCCTTTTGAATCAGCTGAGCCTTTTGAATATTTTCATTTTCAACATCACGGGCGGCCAGAATACGCTTGAGTTCAACTTCTCGTTCAGCGGCAATTTGTGCTTCTTCTGCTTCACGTTTTTTGCCGGCTTCCTGAGCGGCAATTTCAGCCAGCTGTTCAGCACGGCGAATGGCAATTTCACGTTCTTGTTGCAGCTTGGCATATTCTTCTTCACGAATAATTTGCAGGCGCGCCTGTTCAGCTTCCAGATTTTTGGTTTTGATCGCCAGATCGGTATCCTGTTCAATGTGGTTACGCTTGCGGCGACGATCTTCAATGGTTTCAGTGAGCTTGGTCAGACCTTCAGCATCAAATGCATTTTGCGGGTTGAAGTATTTAAATCCGGTCTGATCCAGTCCGGTTAGGGAAACCGTTTCAAGCTCCAGACCATTTTTATGTAAATCTTCCGAAACGACTTGCTGTACTTTTTGTACGAAATCGACGCGTTTTTCATGCAGTTCTTCCATGGCCATTTCTGCAGCCACTGCGCGCAGTGAATCAACGAACTTACCTTCCACCAGATTTTTTAGTTCATTCGGTGACATGGTTTTTTGACCAAGGGTTTGTGCTGCGGTGGCAATTGAATCTGCGGTAGGTTTGACTCGGACATAGAATTCGGCCATGACATCGACTCGCATACGGTCACGGGTAATCAGTGCCTGATCATCAGCACGGCGGACTTCAAGACGTAGGGTATTCATATTTACTGGAATGATTTCATGCAAGACAGGGAGCACGATTGCGCCTCCACCTAAAATCACTTTTTCTCCACCCCAACCGGTACGTACAAAGGAAATTTCCTTGCTTGAACGACGGTATAAACGTGCAATGATGAGACCGAAGGTCACCAGTGCTACAAAAATAATTCCCGAAATAATTAAAATATTATATAAATCAAATGTTAACATTGTTATAAAGTCTCAATTGAGTGCTAGCTAAATAAAATTAAAGTGCAATGGCTTGAAAGCCGTTCTTGGTTTTGTGGGTTAGAACTACATTCTGACCTTGATTTAGAATTTGATTGTTTTCTGGTTCAACCAGAACATAATGAGTCTGGCCATGTTGATCCCGGACTTTGGCTTGTGCGGGAGAATTCACTTTGGCATCTCCCAGAATAATGGTCGCGGTACGTCCGATGAGTTCATCGCTATGAATCGCAGAGGTTTCGTCTTGGGGCAGGAGTTTGCTGGCGGCCATGGCAAGAAAGCGCACCACAGGCATACACAGAAACAGGCAGGCCGGAGAAATCAGCCAGACACTGAAAAGTTGGCTGGTCAGGCGTTCAAATATGCCCTGAATCAATAAACCGCTCAAACCATAACTGGTCAGAAAAATAATCAGCCAGATAAATAAAGGCAGACGTCCCAGATATAACCAGTCAAATACTTTGCTGAAAACACCCGGAGATTGATCCGGACTTATTTCCGGTTGCAGGGGATCTTCAGGTAAAAACTGTTCAAAGATATGCTGAGAGCCGCCGCCAAGCAGCAATAGAATACATTCTAGTGCTGCAAACATCAGCATTAGGCTCAGGCTAATACTAAATACGATATTGGATGGATGCGTAAACAGTTCCCACATTTTTTTATCTCTATAATTATGTTTTTAGGAAAAGTATCTGAAAGTTTTTATTGATATAACGATAACAGTAATTGTTGATTTTGTATGCAAAAAAATAACAAAAAACCTTATAAACAAGGATTGAATATATTGATTATTTAATAATTATTAAACTATTAAAATTAATAATAAACTATAAGTTAAATGGATGTTTGAGCAAGTGATGTCATAGCGGCAATAGGAATTCTGAATAGCATGGCATTCTGTGTATGCTTGCCTGAGAAAGATATAGAGATACATCGACCTGAGTATCTCTAAATTTTTCTATTCAAGTCTAAAGCAGGGCAGTCTGAATCCGGACTTTCATATCTAAAGTCTGTTGCAGAATATAGTGTTGCATCCATTTGACCTGTTCGCCCATAGGATTGACCTTGACTGCAGTATTCAGGAAGTCGAGATTAGGCTGCTTGAAGAGCTGCTGTTGCAAGGTTTGCTCCAAAATCTGACTGTTGGTTGTCAAAGGTAATGCCACCAGATAGAACGCTTTAGGATAATTATAAAAGGCATATAATAAGTTAAAGGCTTTTTGATCACCTTTGAGGTTGCCAGCACCGATTTCGTAAGCTGCGTTCTGGTTGCTATAAGTAACGCCGATTAGAAATTCCCAATGACCTTCTTGCAAACGTAGACCAAACTGTAATCCGATTTGATCCGCGGTCAGCTCGTGTTGCAGATAGATATTTAAAGGCTTGCCATCATCACTGAAAGGTTCTTGCAAGACCAAAATATTTTGCTGGTGCTGATAAATATAACTAGCAAGCTGGGCCTGTTCCAGACGGGTTTTTACAGTGGCAAGATCAAAAGCGCTATAGGGCATAAACGAAGTATATCAATAGGGAGAATTGAGTCTTACTCTAGTAATTTTTTAACTATTTGAGAACCACTACTTTAGATTATTTTCCTAGGATTTTATTGGCTTAGCGACAGGGTAATATATAGCTATACCACACAATATCCTCGCTTGAATTGGGCAAATTATTGATTCATAAAAACTGATATTCATTATTGATGAATTTTTATATGAGCTTTTGATATATCAATATCATAAAACAAGCAATGGATAGGATAAGTAAATCACTATAATGAATATAAATTTTCAAAAGTGTCATAAGTACACGTTTTTCTAAGCTGGTGTTGTCCATGTCGTTAAATGAGGAAAGACTTACTCATCTCAAACAGCTTGAAGCTGAGAGTATTCATATCATCCGCGAAGTTGCTGCCGAGTTTGAAAATCCGGTCATGCTGTATTCGATTGGTAAAGATTCAGCGGTCATGCTGCATCTTGCGCTAAAAGCGTTCTACCCAGCAAAACTTCCATTTCCATTATTACATGTCGATACAGGCTGGAAGTTTAAAGACATGATCACTTTCCGGGACAACATGGCGAAAACCCATGGTTTCGATTTGATCGTGCATCAGAATAAAGAAGGGGTTGAGGCAGGTATTAACCCGTTCGACCACGGTAGTTCTAAATATACCGACATCATGAAAACTCAGGGCTTAAAACAGGCCCTGGATAAATACGGTTTTGATGCTGCTTTTGGTGGCGCGCGCCGTGATGAAGAAAAATCACGTGCCAAGGAACGTGTTTATTCATTCCGTGATTCGAAACATCGTTGGGATCCGAAAAACCAGCGTCCAGAACTTTGGAATCTTTACAACGGTAAAGTGAACAAGGGCGAAAGTATTCGTGTATTCCCATTATCTAACTGGACTGAGCTGGATATCTGGCAATACATCTATTTGGAAAGTATTCCATTAGTACCACTTTATTTGGCTGCAGAACGTCCTGTGGTTGAACGTAGTGGCACACTTATTATGGTTGATGATGAACGTATGCCTTTAAAAGAAGGTGAAGTTCCACAAATGAAATCGGTACGTTTCCGTACGTTGGGTTGTTATCCATTAACAGGTGCTGTGGAATCTACAGCCAATACCTTGCCGGAAATTATTCAGGAAATGTTGCTGGCAACCAGTTCTGAGCGTCAAGGTCGTATGATTGACCATGATGAAGCAGGCTCGATGGAGAAGAAGAAGCAGGAAGGCTACTTCTAATTTAATCTCCCCCTGGCCCCTCTTTGAGAAAGAGGGGGAAGCTCCTAAAAGTAAATGGAGGAAAGTCCTCCTTTATCAAAGGAGGACTTAGGTGGATTTAGATTTAACCGATTTCTAAAGAATATGTGGAGCTTTGAGCGATGTCTCATCAATCTGATTTAATCAGCCAAGATATCTTGGGCTATCTGAAACAACATGAAAATAAAGACCTGTTGCGTTTCCTGACTTGCGGTAACGTGGACGATGGTAAATCGACGTTAATCGGTCGTCTGCTATACGATTCAAAATTGATTTATGAAGATCAATTACAGGCTGTGACCCGTGACTCGAAAAAAGTCGGTACGACAGGTGATGCACCTGACTTGGCGCTTCTGGTCGATGGTTTGCAAGCAGAGCGTGAGCAAGGCATTACCATTGATGTGGCATATCGTTATTTCTCGACTGAAAAACGTAAGTTCATTATCGCGGACACGCCGGGACACGAACAGTACACTCGTAACATGGCGACAGGTGCATCGACGTGTGACCTTGCAATCATTTTGATTGATGCACGTTATGGCGTGCAAACCCAGACACGTCGTCATACCTTTATTGCGAGTTTGCTCGGGATCAAGAACATCATTGTTGCGATCAACAAGATGGACTTGGTGGAATTCTCTGAAACACGTTTCAATGAAATCCAGGCTGAATATGCGGCATTCGTTGCACAATTGGGCGATCGTAAACCAAGCAATATCATCTTTACGCCTATTTCTGCATTGAATGGCGATAACGTGGTGAACAAGTCAGCCAATACGCCATGGTACACTGGTGAAACGCTGATGGGTACACTTGAATCGGTGGAAATTAACCGTAGTTCAGCGAAGCAGGATTTCCGTTTCCCTGTGCAATACGTGAACCGTCCAAACCTCGACTTCCGTGGTTTCTGCGGTACGATCGCACTTGGCGATATCAATGTTGGCGATACCGTAACAGCATTACCTTCTGGTAAATCATCGACTGTCAAAGAAATTGTCACTTTTGATGGCAATCTTGAGCATGCAGTTGCAGGTCAGGCAGTGACTTTAACGCTTAACGATGAAATTGATATTTCACGTGGTAACGTGTTAATTCGTGCGGATCAAGCTGTTCCAAATATTTCCCGTTCAGTTCAAGCGACTGTTGTGTGGATGGCAGATCAACCACTTGTACTGGGTAAGCTGTACAACATCAAGATTGGTACGCAAACCGTTCCGGCAAAAGTAACGGCAATTCATTACCGTACCAACGTTAACACATTGGAAAAAGTTCAGGTGGATAAACTTGAGCTAAATGCAATCGCCAATGTGACTGTTGAATTTGATGCACCAGTGGTCTTTGACCGTTATCAAGACAGCCGTTTCACCGGTTCGTTTATCTTCATCGATCGTTTGAATAACGTGACGATTGGTGCTGGTATGGTGGAAGAATCAGTTGAATGGTCTGCACACGATGAGCCTGTCACTGCAGAAGCACGTGCGGCACGTTTGGGTCAAAAACCTGCTGCGGTGACTGTATCTGGTAAAGCTTTGGAAAATGCTCAGGCGCTAGAAAGCTTGCTGATTCAGCAAGGGATCGTTGCTATTGCTAAAGCAGGTTTGAATGCGGAGCAGGTTGCACTGGTTCGTGAAACTGGTGTGGTTGTGATTACCGATGCTGCTGAAGGTACAGACACGACTTTAACCGTAGATACAGTTGAAGAACTTGCTGAGAAGATTGTGGAATTGGTTCGTCTTTAAGACTGGACTGATTTGAAGAAACCCGCTGAAAAGCGGGTTTTTTATTGCCTAAATTTTGATTGCATGAAAATCATTCGATTAGTCAAAATGTGATCTTTCAATTTACTAGTCAATTAATACAATACTCCCTAGATTTGGGGAATATATGAAAAAATTAATATTGCTGGCTGGCTTGTGTGTGGCTTTTGGAGCTGAAGCCAAACAGAGCAGCCAAAGCGTTGAAGCAATCAAGCAAAAAATAATCCAGCAGTCGATTGAGAATTATCCGGGAAATTGTCCGTGTCCTTACAATACTGCAAGTAATGGTAGTCGTTGTGGTAAGCGTAGTGCTTATAATCGTGCAGGCGGATATGCGCCGCTGTGTTATCCGGAAGATGTGAGTGATCGAATGGTAAAGGAATATAAAGGGCGTAGTTAATTAAAGGCTCCATATTTAGATAGTGAGCTAAAAGAAATATTTTTGTTAGATTTGGCTTCACATGGGTAATTATTCATAAGAATCATTGAGGACTAAGGCCAGAATTGCTTTCATTTCAGTTAAACTTTTCACGCCTGCAATCCTTTTAATAATTTCTCCATTTCTAAAAATAAGCGTAGAAGGCAAACCATAGGCATTATAGCGCAAGGTTAAAATCGGAGACTGATCCACATTGATCTTGCCAAATTTAACTTCAGGATTTACCTCAGCATAGTATGTCGCCAGTTCGGCAAAGATCGGAAAATTCTGAACACAGGGCTTGCACCAGTCTGCATAAAAGCGAATCACGGCAAAACCTTCAAACCACTCAAAATTACTGTAATTGTTTTCGTTATATTCGATCACTTGGGTCATGGTTGGCCTATTATCAATTTCCTGAATAGTCCCCCGATTATACATAAGTCCGATGTAGCTTCATTCCTCATGCTAACTATGTTCAAATAAGTCCAAGATATATGAAATGCATAGATTAGGGAAAGAAATCATGTCGCAACAAACCATGCAGCAAGTCATTATTACAGAACCAGGTGGTGTCGATAAACTTAGCTTTGAAACGGTCGCTATACCAGAAGCCAAGGCAGACGAAGTTCTGGTAAAAGTTCATGCCTTTGGTATTAACCGTCCAGATATCCTGCAGCGTCAAGGCTTATATCCGATGCCGAAAGGGGTAACGCCAGTTCCTGGCCTGGAAGTGGCAGGTGAGGTGGTTGCGATTGGTAGTGATGTAAGTCAGTTTAAAGTTGGTGATCAAGTCTGTGGTTTGACCAATGGTGGCGGTTATGCTGAATATTGCGTCATACCTGAAAGCCAGACCTTGAATATTCCTGAAGGCGTAAGTTTTGTACAGGCAGCGGCCATTCCTGAAACTTTCTTTACTGTATGGGCGAACGTGTTCCAGATGGGTAAGGCTAAAGCAGGGGAAACTGTACTGGTACATGGTGGAACGAGCGGGATTGGTACGACTGCTTTAATGTTGTGTAAATCACTTGGCATCAAAACCTTTGCAACTGTCGGTTCAGATGAAAAAGTTGCGGCTATTTCTGATTTAACCACGGCTATTAATTATAAAACTCAGGACTTTGAGCAAGTTATTAATGAAGCCACTGACAATGGTGGTGTTGATGTCATTTTAGATATGGTCGGTGCACCATATTTAGAGCGTAATTTGAATTTGTTGCGCCGTGATGGACGTCTGGTCTATATCGCTTTCTTGGGTGGTGCCAAGGCCAAAGAAGTCAAACTGGGTCAGATCATGATGAAACGTCTGACCATTACCGGTTCGACCATGCGTGCACGCAGCACGGCTGAAAAAGCGGAAATTGCACAAGGCCTGAAAGAGCAGATTGCACCATTGTGGGCAAAAGGCGAATGTCTCCCGATGATCTATAAAACGTTTAAGTTCGATCAGATTCAGGATGCCCATGCCACAATGGATACTGGAGAGCATGTGGGTAAAGTTGTAGTTGAAATTATTTAATACGAGATAAGTGATTCAAAAAAAGCCAGTAATTTTACTGGCTTTTTTTAATTTTAAGTAAAATATTATTACAAATAAATATATAAAATCTTGAATAAAAATTAAAAAATGTTAACTGTTCGACACAACCTGTCAATTATGACACGTAAATTGCATGTATAGATAATTCCGACCAAATGGTTAAACATTCACATGAATGTGAGAGGGAAAATAAGATGAAAATTATTTCAACAGCATATAGTTCAAAACATAGTTTAAGAGCATTACGACGTATTCATAAAATGATTATTCGCGGAACCATCAGCTGGGTAGAGTTACATAAAATGTATCGGGCGATGCTGCATCTGGAGCGTTATATAGAAAGATTAACAATACAAAATCGTCATTCAAGCAAGAAAGCATCCAGAAAATCCAAATAAGATCTTGTATTTTTAGGGTGAATAAAGGGTCAAGATCTGATGCAAAAAAATATCTTAGACTTTGTCCTAATATTATTCATTGATCGGCATTCAGTATAATCATTCAACATCTAGCGATAAATAAGTACATGAGAATGTATTAAGTGGGGATTTATGAAGCGCCCAGCTTCAACACATGAGCGTCTTGCAGAGCGTTTAGCCAGAATTTTGACCAAATTAAACGTCGGATATCAACTCCGGGCTGCAGAGCTAGCTGCAGAATTTCAGGTCAGCACCCGCACCATTGAGCGTGATTTTGATCGTCTAGGCTCTTACTTACCCTTACTTCAAGATGAACAGAAACGATATTATCTGGAACCCTCTTATTTAGGGCGGTTTAAATTGCAGGATATCCAGACTTTTGCCCAGCTTTCGGGGATCAGTGAGTTGTATCCGGCGTTGGATATGTCTTTTATGCGTGAACTGCTGGATGAGCGGGCAAATCAGGTATTTTCGGCAAAAGGCTATTATTTTGAAGATGCCAAACAGTTTGCCGAACATTTCAAGTTGCTTGCAAGCGCAATCTATAAACGTCAGCAGGTTGAGTTGCAATATTCAGATCAATTGCGAATCATTAAGCCTTATCGCTTGATTCACCATCATGGTATCTGGTATCTGGTGGGCGTAGATCAGGACAAGTTGCGCACTTATCGCTTAAGTCAGGTGCAACAGCTCAAGCTGGTTTCTAAGGCGGAGAGCTTTGCGCATGATCCTGAAATACTGAAAATGCTGGCAGATGAAGACAGCATCTGGTTTGGGCAGCAAAAGCAGCAAGTCTTAATCAGGGTACAACCTGAAGTCACGGTCTTTTTTAAAGAGCGCCGTTTATTTCCAGAACAGCAGATCGAGCAGGAAGCCGAGACTGGAGAGTTAGTGATCAGTTGCCAGATTCGTCACGAAATGCAGTTGTTGCCTTTGGTGCGTTACTGGTTGCCCTATGTGAAAATTATTGAGCCGATTCATTTTCAGCAGAAACTGGAACAGGATTTGCAAGGATATTTACGTTCTGCTGGATGATATTGAGAAAGCAGAGCAGGAGGGCCTGATTAATGATGACACTTTAAATGGGAATTTAATTTACTTATTTTTTGACTAACTAAATTACAGACATAAAAAAACCAGCTTTCGCTGGGTTCTTTATTTGCACCATCTTTCTATAGTAGAAGAATGGTGCCCGAGGCCAGACTCGAACTGGCACGCTTTGTGGGCGGGGGATTTTAAATCCCCTGTGTCTACCGATTTCACCACTCGGGCTTTAACAAGATGGAGGCGGAGGTCGGAATCGAACCGGCGTCCACGGAGTTGCAGTCCGCTGCATGACCACTCTGCCACCCCGCCGCGTCTTGTTGATGCGTATATTAGCAAGCTCAGAAAAAAAAACAATAGTGTATTCATCTGTATGCGCATAAAAACATCATCTGGCGGAAAATATTTAAATTATTCATGTAGAATGTGCAAAATTGATTCATATCAACACTTGGGAGAAGTGCCGTGGCATTAGTTCTAGACGGTCGTGCATTGGCGAAGCAAATTGAAGCTGACTTGTTTACTCGCGTAGAAGCGCTGAAAGCAAAATCAGGTCGTACTCCAATTCTTGCGACGATTTTGGTAGGTGACGATGGCGCATCTGCAACTTATGTTCGCATGAAAGGCAATGCTTGCCGCCGTGTTGGTATGGATTCACTCAAAGTGGAACTTCCTAAAGAAACCACAACTGAAGCATTATTGGCTGAAATTGAAAAATTAAATACAAATCCTGATGTGCACGGTATTCTGCTGCAACATCCGGTTCCAGCTCAAATTGATGAGCGTGCCTGTTTCGATGCAATCTCGCTTGAAAAAGACGTAGATGGCGTCACTTGTCTTGGTTATGGTCGTATGGCAATGGGCGAAGCAGCCTATGGTTCAGCGACGCCTGCGGGTATCATGACCATCCTGAAAGAACATAACATTGAAATTGCAGGTAAACATGCAGTAGTTGTCGGTCGTTCTGCAATTTTGGGTAAACCAATGGCAGCGATGCTGCTAGAAGCGAATGCAACCGTAACCATTTGCCATTCACGTACTCAAGATCTTGCAAGCTTTGTTAAGCAAGCGGACATCATTGTCGGTGCGGTAGGTAAAGCAGAATTAATTCAAAAAGACTGGATCAAACCAGGTGCTGTGGTTGTTGATGCTGGTTTCCATCCACGTGATGGTGGTGGTGTAGGTGATATCCAACTTGTAGGCATTGAAGAAATTGCTTCTGCTTACACACCAGTTCCGGGTGGTGTAGGTCCAATGACGATTACCACTTTAATCCGTCAAACGGTTGAAGCTGCTGAAAAAGCTTTAGGTTAATCAAATCCTCCCTAACCCTCCTTTTTCAAAGGAGGGAACTCTGATCACTATTTTTGGATGGAGTTTCCCCCTCTTTTTTAAAGAGGGGCTAGGGGAGATTCTTCAAAGACATTAATACTAATTAAAAGAAATCTAATGAGCTGCACCTTCCGACTCCCTCAAGCCCCAGAACATCTACTAAAAGCCTTGCATGATGTGATTCCACACTGTGAGCTACATGCACAGCAATTGCCGGATACACCCATTTCCCTGTGGCTGATTCCGCCAGTATTCCCAACAGATAAGCTGGATGATGAGGTGATTCGTCGCATTTGGAATGATACACCATACTGGATCTTTTGCTGGGCCTCAGGCTTGGCGATGGCGCAGTGGCTATTGGCAGAGCCGCATCATGTTAAAGACAAAGTAGTTTTGGATTTTGGGGCGGGATCGGGCGTAGTTGCCATTGCGGCGAAAATGGCAGGTGCAAAACGTGTGATCTGCTGTGATATCGATCAAGTTAGTCTAGATGCCTGTCGTGCCAATGCAGAGCTAAATGATGTCGAGCTTGAATATCTGGATGACCTATATAAGGCAGAGAAGGTGGATATTTTATTAGCCGCAGATGTGCTCTATGATCAATGTAACCGTTTCTTCCTGGATGAGTTTTTAAAATTTGCACCTGAGGTGTGGGTTGCAGACAGTCGGGTAAAAAACTTTAGTCATCCTCAATATGAAAAACTGGATGAGCGTAGTGCGACGACCTGGCCGGATTTGGATGAATCGCCCGAATTTCGTAATGTCAGTTTCTATAAAACACGTTAAATTTAAAAAATTAAAAAGGGCACTAGGCCCTTTTTGATTGTCTTACTCTGATTAAGTAACTAAGTATCAGATATTAAGAACAGGTATAACGAATAACCCGCATGGTCGTAGGGCGGGCTTCTAAAGCTTCGCGTGCACCCGGGTTCTCGCTATTATGTAAATCAGGCGTATTGCTCAAGCTGATTTGCGTGCGGCTATTACCCAGTTGGCGGCCATAGTTTTCCTGTTCCGCAGTTGGATTGGAAATTTCATTGGTGCTTAAAATCTGGATGTTGTAAGTTTTGGAACTTCCTAATACGTGTCTGCAAGCGGCTTGCAAGCGATTTTCATCCTGGCTTGGTCGTCCTGAGAGGGTGTAGCTCAAGGTTGCTGTATTGCCTGAACGTTCCAGAATTTCATAGCCACTTTGTCCATTGAATTGATGGGGTGTGGTCTGACATGCACTCAGTACGAAACTGCTCGCAGCCATAGCCAAAATTACTGTTGTTCTTTTCATATTTATAGTTCCTGAAGTCTTGGCTTAAGTATGCCATATTTTGCTTAAACTGCTGCTCTGGTCAATTGTGATCAATTGTTTAAACAGCCAATAAAAAAGGCCGCTTACGCGACCTTTTTTAATTAAATCAGCAATTAAGCAGATTTAACCGCAGCAATAAGTTCTGCTTGACGAGTTTTTAACGCTTCCGGTAAACGCTCACCCAGCTTGTCGAACAATTCAGTGTGGCTTTCAAGTTCTTTGATCCATTGATCTTTATCTTGAGAAGTTACTAGGTCAAACTGTTCTTTAGTGAAGTCAGAACCAGTCCAGTTCAACTGTTCGTAAGTAGGAACTAGGCCGATTGGTGTTTCAACAGCATCAGCACGACCTTCACAACGGTCAATGATCCACTCAAGAACACGCATGTTTTGACCGAAACCAGGCCATACGAAGTTGCCTTCAGCATCACGACGGAACCAGTTCACGTTGTAGATACCTGGAAGTTTGTTGCCAGCAGCGGCAGCTTTCGCGCCCACTTGCTCGCCCATTTCTAACCAGTGCGTGAAGTAATCCGCCATGTTGTAGCCAGCGAATGGCAGCATCGCGAACGGGTCACGACGAACAACACCTTGTTGACCAACAGCAGCAGCAGTTGTTTCAGAGCCCATCGTTGCAGCTTTGTAAACACCGTCAACCCAGTCAAATGCTTCTGAAATTAGAGGCACAGTGTCTGCACGGCGACCACCGAAGATGAAGGCAGAAATTGGCACGCCAGCTGGATTTTCCCAGTCAGCGTCAATAGAAGGGCATTGACCAGCTGCAACTGTGAAACGAGCATTTGGATGCGCTGCTTTTTCTTCGCCAGTGTGTGGTTGACCTTTCCAGTTAGTCAGGTTGGCAGGCGCTTCTTTAGTCAGACCTTCCCACCATACTTCACCGTTGTCAGTCACAGCGACGTTTGTATAAATCACGTCTTTGTGCATGGTTGCCATACAGTTCGGGTTGGTCTTGGTGTTGGTACCAGGCGCTACACCGAAGAAGCCAGCTTCAGGGTTGATTGCATATAAGCGACCGTCTTCACCTGGTTTGATCCAAGCAATATCGTCACCTACAGTTTCAATCTTCCAGCCTTCATAGCCTGCTGGTGGAATCAACATAGCGAAGTTTGTTTTACCACATGCAGATGGGAATGCAGCTGCGATGTAGTGTTTTTCGCCTTGTGGATTGGTCACGCCAAGGATCAGCATGTGTTCAGCTAACCAGCCTTGTTGACGACCCATAAATGATGCAATACGTAATGCCAGGCATTTTTTACCCAACAATGCGTTACCGCCATAACCAGAACCATAAGACCAGATCTCACGAGTTTCTGGGTAATGCACGATGTATTTTTCTTTGTTGCAAGGCCATGCAACATCTTTTTCGCCATTCGCAAGCGGAGCACCTACAGTGTGTACGCAAGGAACGTATTCACCGTCAGTACCAAGAACGTCATAAACAGCTTTACCCATACGAGCCATTTTAGACATGCTTACTGCAACGTAAGGAGAGTCAGTTAACTCGATACCGATATGAGCGATATGAGAACCCAATGGACCCATTGAGAATGGAACCACATAAAGTGTACGACCTGCCATTGAACCGTCAAATAAACCGTTCAATTTTTCGCGCATGACAGCAGGTGCTTCCCAGTTGTTGGTCGCGCCAGCATCGTCTTTGTTTTCAGAACAGATGTAAGTACGATCTTCAACACGTGCTACGTCAGAAGGATCAGAATTTGCAAGATAAGAACCAGGATGAGTTTCTTGATTCAGCGCTTGCATTGTGCCGTTAGCGATCATCAAGTCGATATAACGTTGATATTCTTCTGCGCTACCGTCACACCATTCAATTTTTGCTGGTTTTGTTAATTTAGCAATCTCTTCCACCCAAGCAATAAGCTTAGGGTGACGAACGAATTCTGGTGCGTTCACTTGGGTCATGGTGAGGCCTATCTCAAATGTGTACAAATTAGATGTACAAAGTACAATCCGAGCAATAAAAAATATCGCCCAGATGAAGTATGAAAAAAAGTGGCTGTATTAAAGCATAAAATGATAAAAAAAATAAGACCAAAGAAGTGCTAGATTTCTTTTGGAATATAATGCTATTTTATTTATAAATATAAGTAAAACAACAAGATAAAACTAAATATTTGAATTATTAAGGTTATTTATATAAGTGATGAGTGGTATTTATTTTAAAAATTGATATTAAAATCATTATCTTAATTTTATAAGATCTCTAATATTCATTATTGATTAAATAAATGGTTGCCATTTGAATTTTACATAAAGCCACTGTTAATTGTCTATGAATTGGACAAAATGCCAATAGGCTTCAATGAAATTGCGCGAAAAATGTCTAATCAATCTAAACCCTTATCGCTGATTTTTAATCATAAAGCTGGTTTTCGCATACAGGGGCCAGAAGGCATTTATGAACAGCTGATCGATATATTTTCAGCGCAGGGTTATCAAACTAAAGCTTATGAAATCAATGATTCACAGCAATTTGATAAAATTATGGTTGAGGTGCTTGAACAGCATTTGGCATCTAGCGAGTCAGGAATCATCGTTGCGGCAGGCGGAGATGGCACTTTAAATACAGTCGCCAAACATGTGTTGAATACGCAAATTCCTGTCGGTATTTTGCCTTTAGGGACTTTTAACTATGTGGCGAGATTATTGGGGATTCCGCTGGATTTGCTTGAAGCGGCAAAAGTGATTGCGACAGGACAGCCACAACGTATGAATGTTGCTCGTATCAATCAGGAAATTTATCTGAATAATGCCAGTTTAGGTCTATATCCTTTATTTATTAAAAAACGTGAAGACTATAATCGTATTTTTGGTCGCTTACCGCTACATGCCTATACTTCTGCACTGGATGTTTTAATTCGCGACCGTAAAGAATTAAAACTAAAAATCTGGGTGGATCAAAAGAAATATCCGGTAAAAACACCACTGATTTTTTTTGGCAATAATCCCTTGCAACTGGCGGATATGAAAATGCGCATTGCAGAAGCGGCTGAAAAAGGCAAAGTGGCGGGAGTTGTAGTTTCTAAAAGTGATAAGCTTACTTTATTTAAGCTAGTGTATCAGCTGATTCGTGGCAAGATTGACCAGGCATCGGATGTTTATAGTTTTGCAGCCGATCAAGTTCGAATCGAATCCCGAGCCAAGAAACTGATGGTAGCGATTGATGGGGAAATTGTGGAAATGGCCCCGCCACTCAATATTTCTGTATTAAAAGATAGCCTAAACGTAATGGTGCCACATGATCCTGCATCTGTCTGATCTGCATTTTGGAACAGAGAAGCCGGAGTGTTTAGAAGCGATTCGGCATTTCTGTCAGACCCATCCACTTGAAGCCGTCGTCATCAGTGGTGACCTGACTCAGCGCGCACGTTTGGGTCAATTCTTTGCCTGCAAAAAATTTTTAGATCAGCTCAATACGCCTTATATGGTGATCCCGGGGAATCATGATATTCCGCTCTATCATTTGTGGAATCGGCTTTTCAATCCATTTACCCGTTACCAGATTTTTTTTGGTGAATTGGAGCCAATATTTGAAACTGAAAATTTTTATCTGATTGGGGTGAATTCGATCCGACGTCGATATCATACCAAAGGGCATTTATCCCTTGAGCAGATTCAGCGTATTGATTTGCAACTGGCTCAGGCGCCTGCGTTCAAATTAAAAATCATTGTCAGCCATCAACCTTTTTATGTGCCTTTTCAAAATAAGCGCGGTTTCAAGGACAGCCCATTGATGGCCAAAATTGCTTTAGAGGCCTGGGCAGAGCATGGTCTGTTTGCGGTGTTACATGGGCATCTGCATCAACCGGCGATTTATGATTTGAATCAGATGTTCGGATTGGGGATGGATCATCCTGTATATGATGTACATGCAGGGACTTCTGCGTCAAATCGTCTACATAAAGATGAACCGAACAGCTTTAATCTGATTGATGCCACAGGAAAAATTTCTCAATATTTATTCGATGAAGTGGCACAAGCCTTTATGTTGAAGGCTGATCTGCCGAATAAATAGACGAAAACCTATGATTCGTTAAAAAAAACCAATTTTTTTTCATTTTTGCCCTTGAAGCGTTTTATTCCATCTCCATAAAAGTGACATCAAAAATTTTTGATGATGACCCATGGAATAATTAAGTCGTCATCAGTGACCTAAAAAAGACTTAGTCTGATGGAGTTATTTATGAGCAACATTCGTCCATTACATGACCGCGTTGTTATTCGTCGTGTTGAAGAAGAAACTAAAACAGCTGGGGGCATTCTACTTCCAGGTTCGGCTGCTGAAAAACCTGCTCAAGGTGAAATCATTGCAGTTGGTAATGGTCAAATCACTGACAATGGCGTACGCGCGTTAGACGTAAAAGTTGGCGACAAAGTATTGTTCGGTACTTATGCAGGCACTACTGTAAAAGTAAACGGCGAAGAGCTTTTAATCATGAAAGAATCTGACATTTTAGCGGTATTAGAAGCTTAATCTGCGCTAAAAAAGTTTTATTCGTTCCAAATCAGATTTTGTAAAGATACAACAATATTCGGAGTCAAATATGTCAGCTAAAGACGTAAAATTTGGTGATTCAGCTCGTTCAAAAATGATTGCTGGTGTAAACACCCTTGCAGATGCAGTAAAGGTTACTTTGGGTCCTAAGGGCCGTAACGTTGTTATCGACCGTTCTTTTGGATCACCGCACATCACTAAAGATGGTGTCACTGTTGCCAAAGAAATTACGCTGAAAGACAAGT
Source organism: Acinetobacter lwoffii (assembly GCF_022967985.1). GTDB lineage: Bacteria > Pseudomonadota > Gammaproteobacteria > Pseudomonadales > Moraxellaceae > Acinetobacter. The sequence continues at coordinate 67,515 of NZ_JALJVC010000005.1, forward strand.
TCGAGAACATGGGTGCTCAACTGGTTCGTGAAGTTTCTTCAAAAACCAATGACATCGCAGGTGATGGTACAACGACTGCAACTGTATTGGCACAAGCGATTTTGAATGAAGGCATCAAGTCAGTAACAGCGGGTATGAACCCAATGGACTTGAAACGCGGTATCGATATTGCGGTACGTTCTGTAGTTGAAAACATCAAGGCAACTGCAAAACCAGCATCAGACTCTAAAGCGATTGAACAAGTAGGTTCGATCTCTGCTAACTCTGATACGACTGTAGGTCAGCTGATTGCGCAAGCAATGGAAAAAGTGGGCAAAGAAGGCGTGATCACGGTTGAAGAAGGTTCAGGCTTCGAAGATTCGCTTGACGTAGTTGAAGGCATGCAGTTCGACCGCGGTTATATTTCTCCGTACTTCGCGAACAAGCAAGATACTTTAACAGCTGAACTTGAAAATCCATTCATTCTTCTTGTTGATAAGAAAATCAGCAATATTCGTGAATTGATTACAGTACTTGAAGCTGTTGCTAAAACTGGCAAACCGCTTTTAATCATTTCTGAAGATGTTGAAGGCGAAGCGCTTGCGACGCTTGTTGTCAACAACATGCGCGGTATTATCAAAGTATGTGCGGTAAAAGCACCTGGTTTTGGTGATCGTCGTAAAGCTATGCTTCAAGACATCGCGATCTTGACTGGCGGTACTGTGATTTCTGAAGAAATCGGCATGCAGCTGGATCAAACGACGCTTGATCACTTGGGTACAGCACATAAAGTAACTGTATCTAAAGAAAATACTGTAATTGTAGATGGTGCTGGTAATGCTGGCCAAATCGCTGACCGTGTACAGCAAATCCGTGCACAGATCGAAGAATCTACTTCAGAATATGACAAAGAAAAACTTCAAGAGCGTGTAGCGAAACTTGCTGGCGGTGTTGCTGTCATCAAAATCGGTGCTGCAACTGAAGTTGCAATGAAAGAGAAAAAAGACCGTGTAGATGACGCGCTTCATGCGACTCGCGCTGCAGTTGAAGAAGGTGTCGTTGCGGGTGGTGGTGTTGCACTAGTACGTGCTGCATCTGCACTTGAAGGCGTAACAGGCGCGAATGATGACCAAAACGTAGGTATCAACATTCTTCGTCGTGCGATTGAAGCACCGCTTCGTCAAATCGTATCTAACGCAGGTGATGAGCCTTCTGTAGTGATCAACGCTGTGAAGAATGGCGAAGGTAACTTCGGTTATAACGCTGCAACTGGCGAATATGGCGATATGCTGGAAATGGGTATTCTTGACCCTGCTAAAGTAACGCGTTCTGCACTTGAGCACGCCGCTTCTGTTGCTGGCTTGATGCTGACCACTGAATGCATGATCACTGAAATCCCAGAAGACAAACCTGCAATGCCTGATATGGGTGGCATGGGTGGTATGGGCGGCATGATGTAATTCATCATCCGAGCATTTCATAAAAAATCCCCGCAATAGCGGGGATTTTTTTATGCGTTTACAAAATTATGATGCGGACTTTTTAACTAATTTATAATTTAAATTACTGTCGATTTTTTTACCTGATTTCATCTCGCGTGCTTCAACAAAATTTTCACCAACAAAGAATTTACGGTTTTCAGCTTTGTTATCTAATGTGATGATTGAAGGATCTTGAGGGTCAAAACTGAAACTACCTTTAGTTTCCGTCTCATTATTTCCAGCTTTACCTAAATATTCCTCATTTAGGTCATAGGTTTTATCCGGATTGAGATCTAACTCGACCTTAATCCCTTCACAGTCAGCACAAGGAAAAACACCTTCGTATTCACCTGCCCAATCTAGCGAAGTTTCTGCGCTATCAGCACGGTTCACACTAGTATCCGCGTTATTTTGCTCCATCATGGCTGGGCTGGATTGAGCATTATTACTCATCGGCTCATTATCATTGGGCTTTGAACAGGCGGTTAAAGCTCCTGCAAGAACGACTGCTATCGCAGCAGTAAGCGTTAATTTTTTCATTGTTTTAACCCTATTAAATTATTTGTTATGAATTACATTAAAAGTAGTCAGTACAGATAAATAGGGCAATCTTGTTAAAGTTTGATTCATTAGGTGAATGAGGCCAGAGTTATTGATAAGTGAGCAGGATTTAAGAATTTTTAGCCAAGTTTAAAGTCACTTTATGCTGTTTCGTTAACCAATTCTGAACGCTATGATTAGAAAATAATGATAATGCGGAGGGGATAATGAAATTAGAACAAGAAAATAATCTGATTGCAAAAATTTATGATGCTGCTGTATTACCATCTTTGTGGCTGGACGTGATCAAAGATATCGTGAGCTATACTAAAAGTAAGAGTGCAATTTTTACCGGTCTGGATCAGCTTAATCCAGGCTATGACTTTGTCTATACGCACAATATCCCGAATGAAAGTCTGGCCGCTTATCAAGAGGAGCGTATCAGAGTGATTGATATGAAACTGCATATGCCCTTATGGAATGCGATCGAGATGGGCGATGCTTTAAGTCATAACTGTCAGCACTATGCAGAACAGCCGGGTACGGATCACTATGTGTTCTATGAGAAGTGTTTAAAGCCTGGCGGTGTATCTTATCTGGCGGGAGTATTGCTGGATCGGGGGAATTATCGTTGGGCGGTACTGGGTATTCATCGTGCACCTGAAGTACAGCCTTTTGAACAGCCTGAGCTGGATTTTCTAAGACGTATCAGTATTCATTTACGCCGGGCTTTGCAAATTCACCGGCAAATCAACTTGATTCAGCAAGATAATTTAAGCTTGTATACCGTATTGGATAGTTTAAAAACCGGAATTGTACTGCTTGATCAAAACCTGTGTTTAAGTTATTCCAATCCCATTGCGCAAAAGATGCTTGATCAAAGTTCATGTCTGGATCTGGATATACATAACCGTCTAAAAACCAATTATAGTCAGCAGATACGTTTTGATCAGCTTCTGGAAAGTGCTTTGCTGGAAGATACGACCATTCAAACTGAAGTGGGTGGAGTCCTGGCGTTGAGTGATGGGGCAGGCTCGCAATTCATGCTGACGGTAGTCCCCTTTAAGAAATTAAGAAATATGCAACATTTACAGTCTGCTCAGCATCAGATTGCATTATTTATGACGGATAAAAACCAGCATTATTCCCTGTCAAGAACTTACCTACAACAGTGTTACCAGCTTTCCAAACGAGAGTTTGATTTATGTGAGTTGTTAATTAATGGTTATAAAATAGAAGATATTGCAGAACAGTGTGGCATTACGCTGAGTTCGGTACGGACGTATTTTAAAAATATTTATGAAAAAACCCAATGTTGTTCGCAAATCGAACTGATGCATTTATTGATGGGTTGTACCATTCAATTTGAACATATTGATTAAACCGGCCTGAATTTCATATTCAAGCCGGTTTATATGGGTTATTTAACACGTTGTAAAGTTACAGGATCTTCACCTTGCGGATGTAAGATAAGATTGTTGTTAGATATATTGATGCTTGCAATTGTCTTGCTGCCATTTGAACTATCTTGTAATCCACCACACTCGTTGGTATCGAATAATACCTCGGTTGTGGTGAGAGTATTTGCTGACAATGTATATTTGCCATATTCAATTCCTGGCCAACCACAGTCATCTCCACCTTCAGTGTCTAGGAAGAAATAATAGTTGTTATCAAAGAAAGCAAATAGGTGCGTTTCATTGAGTCGCCACGTGCCGACGAGACTATTAGACTGCTTAACTCGATTTAAACGGTATTCAGTACTAACGCCGGGTTCAGTAAGAATTAATTGAGTTCCATTAAAGTTTAAAGAATAAGGTTTATTCTCGGCAGGATGTGAAAGTCCCCATTCACCATTGGTGTCATGTAGGATTTCCGGTTCAATCACGGTTGTTGTTGCATTCCATTTTAAGCGGCCCATTTCAATGCCTGCTTGACCACTCTCATCTTTTGCTTCTGCTTCACCTAGTGCATAGCGTCCATCTTCCAAAATGTGAATCAACACAGCAGTGTTATCGGTACGGTTAATCTCCCAAGTGCCGGCAATATCTTTGTAGAAGGTCGCTTGGAAGTGTGCTTTAGCATCCTCTTCATTCACTAACTTTTCTTCAGGAATTACTGTTTTGACAATAGCTTCATTTTTAAAGTCATTATAAGGTTGGTCAAAATTGATACTCTGATTTTTTAAGGCATCTGTAGTGGCCGTACTAATTTTAAGTTTGTCATCGTTATCATCTCCATCTAAGGATTGTAAAAATACCAGTAAGTTAAGGCGAGCATTTTCAGTCTCAGCTAAATCCAAAGGGGTAACACGTTCTTTTGCTTCAATTTCATCCCCGAGTTGAACATCACCAATATAGAATTTAACCGTTTCTCCTTCATTGAAGTTAAATTCACCATCGTCATTGGTAAAACCTGTAGCACCACTACTTGTGACATAGCGTACCCCAGCAATCACAGCATCCGTTAGTACCCCGGTCTGGGTTCCAATATTACTTGTTGGAGGTGTACTTGAGTTATCATCCGAACCACCACAGGCACTAAGTAACCCTGCTAAAGCAATACAAAGTAAAGTCTTTTTCATTAGAATCTTCCTGAAATTTATAATGTGGATTCAGTATAAAAAGACCCTTATATTTGCCATATCCCAAAATGAGGAGGTTAAGAGCTTTTTAATGCATGAATCCTTTAAATTAGAAAGAAATTCCTATTTATATTGGGAAGCAATCTTAACTATCCGTAAATTGATGTATGAGATAAGTTGAAAGGTGGCAAAAATAATCAACTATTCATTTAAAAATTCTAATTATACAAATATAGATTAACTGTTTATTTATTGATCATAGAGCACTATCTATATTTGCCGAGGTTGCTAAAATTCGCGCAATTTTGAATAGAATTGGTGCGTGACGTGTTTGAGAAGTTAGCAGAACAAAGCCTGAGGCTGATGGGTTGGGAAATTGATAACCATTGGCCCTTAGATTTAGACCAATGTGTCATGATTGCTGCGCCTCATACCAGTAATTGGGATGCACTGTATGCGCGACTGGCCTTAAAAGCATTAGGCGTGAATGTTCGCTTAACCATTAAAGACAGTTATATGAAATTGCCATTTGGACCTTTTGTGCGTGCTATGGGCGGTATCGGGATTGATCGCCGTCCTAAACAGCCGGGGGAGCCTAGTCCGAGTATGGTTCAGGTGATGACGGAATTATTCAAGACCCATCCTAAACTGGTGATGCTGGTCACGCCAGAAGCGACTCGTGCTAAACAGGAACAGTGGAAGACAGGTTTTTATCATGTTGCGATTAATGCAGGTGTGCCGATTGCATTGGCCTATATGGATTATGAGAAGAAGAAAACTGGTGTAGGTAAAATTGTTTATCCGACAGGGGATTATGAAAAAGACATGGCAGAAATCATGGCATTTTATGCAGAGATTCAGCCAAAATTCCCTGAATGCTTCAGCGTAGATCAGCGCTATTATCAGAATTAAAATTGAGTTGAAAAAAAGCAGGAAAATTCTCCTGCTTTTTTATTGCCTAATCATCATGAAGATTGACAGACTTAAGATGCATTTTCAGAAGCGGGTAAAATTCCACCCAGATTTTGGCAGGCATCTTTATAAAGATCATATTGTTGCTCCACCACTTCATGCAGTGGCAGGTCAAACAGCTCTTCACCTTGATGATACTGTTTGATATAAGACTCGACTTTGGATTTGCTGCTATACAACATCTGCTGATAATAGTCGGTCATACTGCTATGTGGCATTTGGGCGGTATCTACCTTGGCACAATGGAAATTTTGCAGTAATTGTTCTGATTTTTTCAAATCGCTGGACATACAACCTGCCAGTAGCAAGGTACTGAGCAATGTCGTGATAAATTTCATGGAAAGTAGACTAAAGGCTTTATGGGAGCGCACTATTGTAGAAGTAAAACCCGGTCACAAAACCTTTTTAATCTACCAAATGGTTAAAAAATAGAACAACAGAATTTGAAAATTCAAGTCCATTCTCTAAACATTTAACCTTTGACCAAGCCACCATCTACAATCAGGTTTTGTCCTGTGACGGCACGTGAATAAGGTGACAAAAACATCAGGATTGCAGCAGCAAATTCTTCTGGTGTAATTACGCGGCGTAAAGGCGTCGATTGAGCAATCAGGTCAAAGACAATGTCAGGTGTGGCCTTACTGGCATCCGTGGTTTGTAACAGGCCACCAGAGAGCATATTCACATTGATGCCATATTGTCCCAAGTCCTGCGCCGTGGTGCGGGTAAAGGCCAATAATGCAGCTTTGGCAGTGGTATAGTCATGATAAGGAACCACCGGATTTTGCACCAGGTTTGTACCAATATTCACGATCCGGCCAAACCCTGCCTGTTTCATATCATCCAGTGCGGCTTGTGTAGTATTTAAGGCAGCCTGTACTGCACCGCTAAATTGCCGTTGCAACATATCCCAAGTCAGCGTTTCTACTTTAGGGCGTGCATCACCATTAAATTCAAATTGAATCAGTGCGTTATTGATTACAGCATGAATCGCTTCCCCAAAATGGGTTTTAGCTGCGGCAAATAAAGCGCGGACCTGATCAGTTTGAGTGACATCTGCCTGATAAATAAATACCTGTTCAGGATACTGCTGGGCCAGCTGTTCAGCTTGCTGCTGACTGCTATGATAATTGACGACCACGCGCGCGCCCTCAGCCAGTAAAGCCTGAGTAATGGCTAAACCCAAACCACGTGCACCACCAGTAACAAGAACAATCTGATCACGAATCTGCATAATGATGATCTATATTTACAAAGATTGGCCTTAACATAGCAGTTATTTCACCGGATTCAAGCTTTAGCGGGGAAGACAGACTCGGCTTGATCTTGTGTTTAAATGAATTGGGACGCTAATAGAAAACAGCCTGCACTAAAGAGTAAACTTAAGATCATGCGTTTGAACAGTAATTCCGAAATTTTATAAAATAGTTTTGCGCCTAAAATTGCCGGAATACTCACAAAAACAATCAGCAAGGCCATATAGGGTAAATGGCTTTGATTGATCAGGCCTTGCCATACATAAGTACCCAGCGTGAAAAGCTGAATTGCAAAATTAAAGTGCCGTAAAATATAGCGCTGCTGGGTTTTGGGTAATTGTTTTAACATCACCCAGACCGAAGGAATAGCACCGCAAAAACCGCCCAGTCCTCCTAAAATTCCGCCAATAAAACCGATGCAGCTATCAGTCAATTTTCCTGAATGCTGAATTGTTTTGAATTGCGGATTGAATAGCATCACCGGACACCACAGTACCAGAAAAAATCCCAAGATCATCTTAAAGGTATCTGCTTGAATGATCTGCAACAGATAAGTACCCAGCGGCACGCCAATCAGACCAGCAATCAGATAAGGCAGCACCAACTGCCTGGATAAAACTAGCTGCTTTTTTTCCTGACTGAGTGAAATCACATGACTCCAGATCGAGGCAAATACCAGCAAGGGCGCGGCCAGTTGCGGAGGCAGCACCCAGACCCAGAAAGACATGGCGATCAGGGCAAAGGCAAAGCCGGTCAGCCCCTGGACAAAACCTGCGACCATTGCACCAAGAATAAATAACAGCCAAGTCATAAAGATCAGGTCATAAGCAAAGGCAGCAGTATTCTCAAGATTTAAACAAAAGCCAAGCTTCCATTTAGCTGGATTTATGCAAATGAAAGTTCAAATTCTCATAAAAGCATGAATGCTAATTAAGAAAAAAGAGGTTTACGGCCATGCATAAAACATGCATAAATCTCTACAAGAGTGCAACAATGGCTCCGTTCACTCTCCATGAACTCGCCTGATACTGACAGAGTGCAGTAAGAGGTGATGGACATGATGAAAAAAGTGATATTACTTTCTGTATTGGCTGTGTCATTAACCGGTTGTGTGGTTGATCCTTGGGATGATGATTATCGTGGCAACAGAGATCGTAATGGACATTATGATCGAGACCACAGAAATCATGACTGGAAAAATAAGGACCATAAAGATCATCGGGATTGGAAACGTGACCGAGATAACCGCGACTGGCGCCGTGATCGTTAATCACAGTCTTTAAATTTGACTGACTACAATGACAAAAAGGATTCCACTGAGGAATCCTTTTTTAATGGCTCTTCAAAACAATTTAAATCAAGAAATACTTTTTTGATAAAGCCCCGCACGAACTGTACCGGCTTTGGTATTTTTAATTAAACGCCATGAGGACGGTAATTTAAGTAATTGTAAATCACGATCTGCTTCTACATAAATATAGGCATTGTCCTTGATCAGAGGATCTGCCTTTAGCGCTAGTTCTTCCCATAAATCCAGGCTATATGGCGGATCTAGAAAAACCAGATCAAACTGTGCCTGAAGGGTAGACAAAGCTTGCTGCGCCGTAGCCACTTTTAATTGTGCACGTGCTTTGGTGACTTTTAAAAGTTCCAGATTTTGGGTCAGAAATTGTGCCTGAGTACGATCCGGCTCAATCATCACCACTGATGCAGCACCACGCGATAATGCCTCAAACGCCAATGCCCCAGAGCCAGCACAAATATCCAACACCTGTGCATTTTGTACATCCCACATCAGCCAGTTAAACAGTGTTTCCCGAACACGGTCAGGCGTCGGGCGCAAACCCTCAATGCTGGCAAAAGGCAGTTGGCGGCGTTTCCAGTCACCACCAATAATTCGAAGCTGGTTTTTCATCTTTAATCTCGCTCTACCGGTGTCGGAGCAGGTGTTGCTGCGGGAGATGCAGCCGTATTTGCCGCAGTCGGAGCAGCAGTGTCGGGCTGGTCACTGGCTGGAACGGCACTAGATGCTGCATCTTGACTTAACATGCCTGCACCACTTGGTAATTCAGCTGGCTTGATTCCGGCCGTCATCAGACCACCATTTAATTGGTGACCTTGTGGGCGTACCGGATTTTTATCTTTATGCAGTAACCAATAATCAAAAATTGGACGGGCCAGAGCCGTTGCGGCACTACCACCGCGACCATTTTCCAGAATAACTGCAATCGCAATTTCAGGATTTTCAGCAGGTGCAAAACCGACAAACAGGCCATGATCCAGCTGACGATCGGTCAATAAGGATTCATTATAGCGCTTGCCCTGAGCAATACTTTTCACCTGTGCCGTACCGGTTTTTCCGGCAATAGAATATTGTAAGCCGCTTTTAATGCCTCGGCCTGTACCGGATTGAATCACGTCTACCATCGCATCACGCATCTTGATCCAGTCTTCTTCCTGACCGTTAAAATCGATCTTGCCATGCGTGCCATTATGCACCTTGAATGGTTTGGCACCGCGACTTTCGCGCAGAACATGGGGAATGACTTTATTGCCATGGTTGGCGGTAATGGCTGTGGCCATAGCCAGCTGCAATGGCGTTGAAGTAAAAGCACCCTGACCAATACTGACAGAAATGGTTTCACCACGTGACCATTTGGCCTTGCGGGTACGCATTTTCCATTCCGGGTTTGGATACAGTCCTGAGCTTTCACTTGGTAAATCCACTCCGGTTTTTTCACCAAAGCCGAACTGACGCATCCAGGTGTTCATTTTTTCAATGCCCATCCGGTAGGACATCACATAGAAATAAGTATCACAAGAGACGACTTGGGCCTTATGCATATTTACTGCGCCATGCCCGGATTTTTTATGGTCACGGAAACGGTGACTGTCTCCCGGCAGGCTGAAATAACCCGGATCGGAAATCGTAGTATCCCAGTCGACCAGACCATGATGCAGACCACCGAGCGCAAACATTGGCTTGATAGTAGAGCCGGGCGGATAAACTCCTTGCACTGCACGGTTATATAAAGGTTGATCCAGATTATCACGCAGGAATGAATAATCTTTGGTACTGATCCCAGTCACAAACAGATTCGGGTTAAAACTTGGACTGGAGACCAGCGCCAGAATTTCCCCAGTTTTGGGATTCATCGCTACAATTGCGCCACGACGCCCAGCCAGCTGTTCTGAAGCTACTACCTGTAAGCCGTAATCCAGTGACAGGAACAGGTCGTTACCGCGCACCGGATCCTTGCGGCCCAGATGACGTAGCACATTACCAAAGGCATCGGCCTCTACCGATTCATTTCCTGGTACACCATGCAGAAGCTCTTCATATGATTTTTCCACCCCGATCTTTCCGATCAGGTTGGTTCCGGCGTAGAGATCCTTATCAATGGCTTTCAGTTCTTTGTCATTAATACGACCAACATAGCCAATCACATGTGCGAACAGATCGCCATGCGGATAGTAGCGGGTCATCTGGGTTTCAATATTCACGCCCGGAAACTGATATTTAACTTCACTAAAACGGGCAATATCATTTTCGTTCAGATTGAGCTTGATTGAAACCCGTTCGGTTTTACGCGCTGTTTTAATCCGGGTTTGAAAGCGTTCCAGGTCTTCTTCGGTCAGTTCCAGAATCGGTTTGAGGCGTTCGAGCGTTTGATCGATATCCTGTACGTCGGCACGACTTAAAGTGGCAGTAAATACCGGATAGTTATCGGCCAGCAGAACGCCGTTTCGGTCATAAATATAACCGCGCGCTGGCGGCAAAGGTTGTAGACGAATCCGGTTTTCATCAGAAGCTGTAGTAAAGCTTTCAAAGTTGAACAGTTGCAAATAGGCATAGCGGCTGACCAGCAGCAGCATAAAGAAAATGACAATCCCCATGGAAATCAAGACTCGACTGCGATAGATGCGCTTTTCTTGTTGTGCATTTTTTAAAGGAAAGTGCTGCTTCATACGCGATCGACTTAAGACCTGAGAGTGGTAGAAAAGAATCAAAGTGGAGTATTCTAACGCAACTGCACTTGATTTGATAATGAAAAACTGCCCTTGCAATCAGTTCCTTTAAGCTTTGACTTTGCAGACATTAAAATTGTAAAGTGCTGTATATAAGAGTTGTGATAATTCTGCTAGAGTAAAATCTAATAAAAATAGGACTATACCAAAAACTATAATTAAGGAAGATGGTGAAGGAATGAACAAGGTTTACCCTTTGTTAGCTGCATTGTGGGCGAACGGGGCTTATGCACATGATCAGATTAATAATACTGCAACCAAAATAGAGCCTGCTCAGGCAAAAGCCTTTAATGTGGGTGTTGGTTTTACCCAGAAATTACTGCATTTAAATACCGAATGGGTGAACCCTTATGGGATTGCTTATGTGAAAGGTGGTGTTTTTCTGGATGATGATCGTACGATTGGCGGCCAGGCAGGCTTTCGTTATCCAGCACACCTCACCGGCAAAGACAAAAATGGTTATTATGTCGGGGTTTATGCCGGTCATATCGACAGCAAACAGGTTGATGGCGAGTATGAAGGCCGTTTAGGTGCTGGCGTTGATTTGGCCTATGTTTTGCTTAGTTCAGAACGGATCAGCAGTTTTAGTATCGGGATCGGTGCCGGAGAGAAACTCGAAGACCGAAATGGTCGTGCTGTGGCTGAAACAGAACCCCGGCTACAATTTTCCTATACTTTAAGTATCGGTTTATAGACAAAATATTCGACCTTATTAATATGTGTATTCTGTGAACAAAAAATTAAATATGGAAGTTATGCATGCTTGAGTACGTCAACGAGTTGTGGCAAACCTTTGTAAACCGCCCGGATTTTTGGGCCGTGCTCAGCATTATTCCAGTGACTGCATTTGTAACCTGGGCTCACGTCTGGATGGCGCTGAAAATGGTCTTTTATCCGATCAATTTTTGGGGTTTCCATCTCGGGCCTTTACCTGTGGGCTGGCAAGGGATTGTGCCACGCAAAGCTGGACGTATTTCAGGCATTATTACCGATAACACACTGTCAAAATTAGGCTCTATCCGCGAATTTTTACAGGCGATGGATCCGGATGATATGGCACGCATCATTGGCGAGCAGGTCGGTTTCGAACTGGAACACCTGATCGATGAAGTGATGATGGATCGCAATGCGGTGCTCTGGGAAAACCTACCTTTTGCTATTAAGCGCAGAATTTATGCACAAGCACAAAAACAAATGCCGGCAATTTTGCGTGAATTAGTGACTGAGCTGACCATGAACGTCGAGTCACTTGTGGATATGCGTGAAATGGTGGTCAGCCAGATGGAAGGTGACCGCCGGTTAATGGTGCGGATGTTCCTGAAAGTGGGTCAAAAAGAGATCAACTTTATCTGGCATATCAGTGCCCTCATCGGGATGTTCTTTGGTATCTTCCAAATGATTGTCTGGTTTGTGGTGCCGTGGCACTGGACCGTACCGTTCTGGGCGGCCATCTGGGGCTTTTTGACCAACTGGATCGCGATCTGGATGGTATTCAACCCGCTCTATCCACACCCGGTAAAGTACCCGCAATTCTTTGCCCGTACCACAAACCGCAAATTTCCGTGGATTAAACCGGTCATTCCGCGTATTGGCACCTATAACATACAAGGCGCATTTATGAAACGTCAGGATGAAGTCTCTGACGTCTTCGCAAGTGTAGTCACAGAAGACCTTATTACGTTAAAATCGATCATGACCGAGATGATGTATGGCGGCAGAAAAGACAAAACCCGCCGCATTATCAAACGTCATATTAATGAAATTATGGAAACACCCCTGGTTCGGACCTCTTTACAGCTGTCTTTAGGACCAAAAGAGTATGCAAAACTCAAGACGGACTTGATCGATCGCTCGATTGAAATTACGATGGTACCTGTATGCGACCCAGCATTTAATGCGAGCCGTGCACAGAAAATCTATCAAATGTTTAGAGACCGCATACGTGAGTTGACTCCGAAGGAGTTTCAGAATCTTTTACGTCCTGCATTTCAGGAAGATGAATGGATTCTGATTTTATTGGGTGGGGTAACCGGTTTTGTCGCGGGTTTAATCCATTTGTTTGTGGCTTTCTTATAATGAGATGTCGGGGGACACAATCAGGTGATTGTGGTCGTGGCGTCATACATATTGTTTAAATGAGGATGTTTATATATGCGCATTATCTTACTCGGACCACCTGGAGCAGGTAAAGGTACACAAGCTCAGTTGATCTGTAAGCGCTACAATATCCCACAAATTTCAACCGGTGATATGCTCCGTGCTGCAATTCGTGAAGGAACTGAATTAGGTCTACAAGCTAAAAGTGTCATGGACAATGGCGGTTTGGTTTCTGATGAGTTGATCATTGGTCTAGTAAAAGAGCGTATTGCGCAACCTGACTGTGTAAATGGCTGCATTTTTGATGGTTTTCCGCGTACCATTCCTCAAGCAGAAGCTTTGGAAAATGAAGGCATCACTATTGATCACGTGATTGAAATTGATGTACCAGATGAAGAGATCGTACAACGTCTTTCTGGCCGTCGTCAGCACCCGGCATCTGGCCGTGTCTATCACATCGTTTACAACCCGCCAAAAGTGGAAGGTAAAGATGATGAAACGGGTGAAGATCTGGTTCAGCGTCCTGATGACCAGGAAGCAACCATTCGCAAGCGTCTAGGTTCTTACCACACTGAAACCGAGCAACTGGTTGGTTTCTATCAAGGCCGTGCAGCGTCTGGTGAAAATGCACCAACTTATGACAAGCTAAACGGTTTACGTCCAATCGATGAAGTTCAGACTGATCTTTTCGCGATTCTGGATCAGGCAAAATAATCGGCTGACGATGATTTTGACAATCGGAGAGCCCTAAGTCATATTAGGGCTCTTTTTTATTGCGTATTTGAACAGGGTACTTGTTGCTATGAAATTTGGCGTATTGGTATTGATGGTAGTCTTTCTGGCAGTATTGGTAGGTCTGTTCTATTTCAGTTTTAAAATGCTCAACAAAGTACGTCAGGAAGAACGTGCTGAAAATGCAGCAAAGCGACCTGAGCGCCAGCTCCATCCAAAATTACAAGCCGAACTTGAACAGCGCAAGCAGCAGGAAAAGGCTGAACAAGATCAGGATAAATAATCCATAATAGTTCAGCTCAGCTAAGAATTTGGTTTGAACGAAAAGCACTCTTCTCATAGTCGATAAAAAGGTGACACATTGGTCACCTATTTTTATCCCAGCTTGATCACGCCGTTCTATTCAGCAAGCTCAATATTTTTCACTGCAATTTGGCGGGCTGCACCAAATTCAAACCGATCCGGCCAGTTACACACATCGGATACTACACATTCATGACATTTCGGTTTGCGCGCAATACACGTATAACGACCGTGTAAAATCAGCCAGTGATGTGAATCAATGATAAATTCCTTGGGAATGACTTTGACCAGACGGTGTTCAACTTCCAGCACATTTTTGCCAACCGCTAGTCCGGTACGGTTACCTACCCGGAAAATATGGGTATCAACCGCCATGGTCGGCTGACCAAAGGCCGTATTCAGTACCACATTCGCCGTTTTACGACCTACACCCGGCAGGGCTTCTAAGTCTGCACGATTGTCCGGTACGATGCTGTTGTGCTTCTGAATCAGCATCTCGCAGGCTTTAATCACGTTGACCGCTTTTGAGTTATATAAACCAATGGTCTTGATATATTCCTTCAAGCCGTCCACACCTAGCGCATAAATGGCTTCCGGTGTATTGGCGACTGGAAAGAGTTTGTCTGTGGCTTTGTTGACGCTGACATCGGTGGCTTGAGCAGAGAGCGTGACCGCGACCAGCAATTCAAAAGGACTAGAATAATTTAGTTCGGTTTTCGGATTGGGACGCTGTTCACGCAGGCGTTCAAAAAAGGTCTGAATCTGCTTTTTGGTCATGTTTTTAACGGGCTTGGCCTTTGCTGTGGTCATGTTCTATCCCTGTAAAGCCTGTAATTGCTGTGTCAGTTCTTCCAGTTGGGTACGTTTTCGGGCATTTTCACGAACCGAAAGCTGTTTTTCCAGTTTTTTAATTTGGGTACGTAGTTTTGCCAGTTCAATCGTGGTCTTGGAATCAAGTGATACAGGCGCATTCTCTGGCTTGCTCGCGACTTCAATCACAGGAAGTTGCTCATTTAAAGCTGAGAAACGGGCAAACAGGGCAGTATCGATTTCTGCACGGACCACAGGTCCCTTACGATCGGTACGCCGTTTTTCTTCACGCTGGATGTGCGCATAGTAACGCTGACGCAGATCATCCTGTTCAGCAAGACGCTGAGCTTCAGTCGGCAAGGGTTGTTGATCTTCAACCAGATCGATGCAGTCTACCGGACAAGGGGGAATACATAACTCACAGCCGGTACATAGGTCGGTCAGAATGGTATGCATTAGTTTACCAGAACCAATAATTGCATCGACTGGGCAGGCGCTAATACATTTGGTACAGCCAATACATTCATCTTCACGAATTACGGCTTTGATGCGCTGAGGACGACCATCGGCTTGAACTGGCCAGACACTTTCTTCTGCCACAAGTTTAGGGCGATTTAATAATCTAGCCAAAGCATCGGCAACAGGCTGTCCGCCCGGCACACATTTATTGGCATTTTCACCCTCAGCAATCGACTGGGCATAAGGTAAACATCCGTCACGATGACCGCAGAGTCCACATTGGGTTTGAGGGAGTAAAGCGTCAATCGATTGGACCAGAGAAATGGGCGAATTCATGTATAACCAGCGTTACTCATGGCAAGCATGAGAGAGTAAGTGAAACAAAATATGTCGATTCATCAATTTTAACATATTTTTAAACTCCTAAGTCGTGCGCAATTAAGGGTCAACTTGTGCCTTATTATTAGGCATAAATCTGAATATAAGCCTTGATTCGATTGGCATTTCCTGACATAGAAAAAATTTTCATAATCAATATAAATATTTGTTATCAAATTAATTTTAAAGTATTTTCAAAAAAAGTATTGTAGATTAGTTACAAAAGATATTTAATATTTTGCGCCAAAATTTAACATTGATTGTAAATTTGACCAATTTTGATCCATTTTCTGCTGAGGATTAAGCGTTGAAATACAACACACTTAATGAGTTCCTAGATTACGTAAAATCACGTGATGCACATCAACCAGAATTTCTTCAAGCTGTAGAAGAAGTGATGACCAGTTTGTGGCCGTTCATTGAAAAGAACCCACAATACGCAGCACATGGTTTACTAGAACGTCTAGTTGAGCCAGAACGTGCGATCCAGTTCCGAGTTTCTTGGGTAGATGATCAAGGTCAGACTCAAGTAAACCGTGCGTTCCGCGTACAGTACAACTCAGCGATCGGTCCATTTAAAGGTGGTATGCGTTTCCACCCTTCAGTGAATCTTTCAATCCTAAAATTCTTAGGCTTTGAGCAAACATTTAAAAATGCTTTAACCACACTTCCTATGGGTGGCGGTAAAGGCGGTTCTGATTTTGACCCTAAAGGCAAATCAGAAGGCGAAATCATGCGTTTCTGCCAGGCTTTAATGATCGAGCTGTATCGTCACCTTGGTGCGAACACAGATATCCCTGCAGGTGATATTGGTGTAGGCGGTCGTGAAGTGGGCTACATGGCCGGCATGATGAAAAAATTAAGTAACGATACGGCATGTGTATTCACTGGTAAAGGTTTAACTTTCGGTGGTTCATTGGCACGTCCGGAAGCAACGGGTTACGGTACTGTGTATTTCGCTGAGGAAATGCTTAAGTCTCGTGGCGAAAGCTTCAAAGATAAAGTCGTTGCGATTTCAGGTTCTGGTAACGTTGCGCAATATGCTGCTGAAAAAGCAATGTACCTCGGTGCGAAAGTGGTTTCACTTTCTGACTCTGCCGGTACAGTTCACGTTAAAGACGGTTTCACTGAGGCGCTTCTTGCTGAAGTCATGGAACTTAAAAATGTAAAACGTAGCCGTATTTCAGAATTCGCGTCTAAACATGGTTTCGAATATCTTGAAGGACAACGTCCTTGGGGTATCAAGTGTGATATCGCATTGCCATGTGCGACTCAAAACGAACTTGATGCAGACGACGCTGCTCAGCTTCTTGCAAACGGTGTAATCTGTGTGGCTGAAGGTGCGAACATGCCTTCTACGCTTGAAGCGGTTGAGAAATTCGTTGAAGCGAAAATTCTTTATGCGCCAGGTAAAGCATCAAATGCAGGTGGTGTGGCAACTTCTGGTCTGGAAATGTCTCAAAACGCATTGCGTTTAGGCTGGACTTTCGAAGAAGTTGATGAGCGCTTACACGCAATCATGAAAGAAATTCACCGCAATTGCGTAAAATTCGGTACTAAGGAAGACGGTACTGTGAACTATGTAGACGGTGCAAACATTGCTGGCTTCGTAAAAGTTGCTGATGCGATGCTTGCTCAAGGCGTATTCTAAGTCTGACTTAGTCTAAGCTGAAAAAACCGGGGCTGTTGCCCCGGTTTTTTTATATCTGGTATTTTTAGCCTTAAAGAGCACCCTTAACTAATTCACGCTCAACCGCCATATCAAAAATATAGGCATATTTCGATTGATCAGCTGCCGGATGCTTAATTTCAAAACGTTTGACCCGAATAATCTGCCGTTCATTTGGTGAATGCCGAAAACCTTCAATCTGATCATAGAATAAAGTCCAGTCCTTATCGACCTGAGTTTTCAGGCCATTCTGATCATATTTCACTTCTTTGACTTGCAAGCAGCTTTGTTGGGTTACGCCGGTACATTGTTTGGTATCGGGGGAAATTTCCAGAAAAATTGTTTCAGCCTGTCCTTGGTATTTGGTTTCCGGAGTCATTTTCCCGATAAATTCATAGGTTTGACCATTTGCGGCCATCAACGTCAGGGTCGGCTTGTCAGGATCTGTGGTATTGAGCGTAAAAGGAATGTCACGCTTCTGTAAAAGTTGGCTGACAAAACGTTCCTGCTCCATCAATGCTGCATCACAGGCCATTTCAGTGCCTATAACTTCGCTGGTGGTGATGATATTGTTTTTGACTGACCAGGTCGTCCCGAGTCCATTACAGCCCGTCACGGCGCTCAGCCGGCCTTGAGCGTTGAAACTCAGTACAACGGGTCGTTCTAGTCCACGATTCAGTTCCCAGTAATAGGCTGGAAGAATCTGATCTGCATTTTTTTGTTGGATGGTGGCCACCGCAAGATCTCCAGCTCGTTGAATATCACTGGACTGACAGCCTGCAAAAGTTAAAGGCAATAATGCCAGCACAATAAATTTTAATTTCATGGACTTATAATGAAGTATATAAAGTTCAAACAATAATAATGGATGTATTGCAAAAAAATATGGATACATTTCGCAGCTTTGAGTTGCAAAATGTATCCATCATTAAGATTTTAGCGCTGAAGCAAAATTAATCGAAGCGATAAATATCCATACCGAGTGAACCCATGGTAAAACTGCTATGCACCAGACTAAAACGCTGACCTGTGCCCATCGCAAAGAAAATCGGAGCAAAATGTTCCAGCGTTGGATGATTCCGCGCCATATGCGGAATATTGGACCAGTCCAGTACCGCGTCATAATCACTATGTGTCAGTTTATGCACCACAAAATTACGAAAGCCAGAAGCCCATTCGGGTACATCAGCAGCCGTTCCATCCCAAGACAGTTCCCGTAAGTTATGGGTAATACTGCCCGAACCAATCAGTAGGATTTGTTGTTCACGTAAAGGTGCCAGGCTTTGACCAATCTGATAAATTTCATCCGCACTCATCGACATGGGTAAGGAAATTTCTACCACGGGAATGTTGGCATCTGGATACATATGTAGCAGCGGCATCCATACACCATGATCACGCGGACGGGTACTGTTGGCATGTGCAGAAAAACCGGCATTAGCCAGCAAGCCTAAGACTTTCTCGGCCAGTTCAGGATTTCCCGGTGCAGGATAGCGCAATTGATACAGTTCAGGCGGGAAACCACGAAAATCATGCCAGGTTTCTGGGCGAATTGCGCTACTGACTTCCAACGCATCACTTTCCCAATGCGCAGACATCACAATAATCGCTTCCGGGCGTGGCAGATTTTCGCTCAAACGATGCAAGGCAGGACCCACTTGCTCAGGATTCAGCGCCAGCATAGGAGAGCCATGAGAAATAAATAAGCCGGGCAACGTTTGTAAGTTCATAAGTCAAACCACATCTGGAAAGATGCCTCAATAATGCATGAAAAATAGAAATAAGAGCAGGAGATATTATTCAACAAAACGTTGCATATAAAGAACGCTTCAGCAAAATCATTAGCCTGCCCGATGATAAGGATGGTTGTTATTGATGCTCATGGCACGATAAAGCTGCTCGATCAGCATGACACGTACCAGTGGATGCGGCAGGGTTAACTTGGAAAGTGACCAGTGCCATGCAGCAGCTTTACGCACGGCTTCTGAGTGACCATCCGGCCCGCCAATCGCAAGTGCTACATCATTGCCTTCCAGCATCCAGCCTTTCATGGTTTCAGCCAGTTTTTCGGTACTGAATTCACGTCCGCCCACTTCAAGCGCAATCAGGGTTTCATTCTGCTTGAGCGCATTTAAAATACTGTCGCCCTCAATATTACGGTATTTCAGAATATCCGCTTCAGAATCATTTTTCCCGCGCTTGGCCATCGGCAGTTCAATAATCTGGGTCTGTACAAAAGGCTGAATACGTTTGAAATAATCTTCAAAACCAGTCAGCACCCACGCTGGCATTTTTTGACCAATGGTCAGGATACGGATTTTCATACAGACAGATCAATAATTGGATACCTCATTATAACGATCAAACAACATGAAGTTGAGCAGGGAAACAAATTGAAATTGAAATGGGAGATTTAGTGTTGCTTTAATGTCCGTAGTTCAAGTATCCGCTTGATAAAGGAATGGAATAATAATAAATGCGGAACAGTGTCATGATAAAAGGATGTTGTACTGTGCTGCTGTTACTGATAGGCCTCATGGGGCCTAGTCTCTGTGCAGCCAATTCGAGCAAAAATGCTCAGGTCTCTCATCTGGAATTATTTTTTAGCCAGATCATGAGTGTTGATGAATACCGAAATTATAAAAATCTGAAAGAGCTGAATCGGGTATCTGCCTGGATTAAAGGGCAGATGCAGCGCTTTGGCATCCCATGCCAGTTTCAGGTCTATGTGGTCAATAACCTGAGTTACCGAAATGTCATCTGTAATTTGGATACTCAAGCAAAGACCAAAATGGTGATGGGAGCGCATTATGATGTCTTTAGTACCCAAAAAGGTGCCGATAATAATGCCTCAGGGGTAGCGGGTTTACTGGAAACGGCAAGACTACTCGCTTTACAAAAATCCAAGCTCAAACATAATGTCGAATTTGCTTTCTATACGCTTGAAGAGC
This sequence comes from Acinetobacter lwoffii, assembly GCF_022967985.1. Lineage (GTDB taxonomy): Bacteria > Pseudomonadota > Gammaproteobacteria > Pseudomonadales > Moraxellaceae > Acinetobacter. The sequence continues at coordinate 87,755 of NZ_JALJVC010000005.1, forward strand.
CGCCTTTTTTCAAGACAGAACATATGGGTAGTTATATGCATGCCAAATCTTTAAAAAAGCAGAAGCAGAAAATTAAGGGCGTGGTGATTCTGGATTCGATTGGCTATTTTGATGAACATCAGGTGCAGAGCTATCCCGTCGGATTAAAATGGATTTATCCACGACATGGTAATTTCATTGCAACGATCGGGCATTTAGCATCGACTGGCCTGACTGGAGATTATTGTGCTGCTATGCAGCGTTTTAACCGTCTGGAGTGTCAGCGTTTTGTCAGCCCAAGTTTTGCTCAGGATATGAATTTTTCTGGTTATCTGAATTATGCCAAATTCAACTATTCGACCATGCTGATTACCGATACTGCGAGTTATCGTAATCCTTATTACAATACCGAATTGGATACTTTAGACAAGCTTGATCTGAACAAGATGACTCATGTGGTGGATGGGCTGGTTGATATGGCACTACAGCCATAACTCAATTGCTTTATTTAATAACTCAATAAAAAACCCTGCCGAAGCAGGGTTTTTTATACGAAGCATCAGGTCTTAATGACGCGCTGCTTTCGCTTCTTCTTTGGTTTTCACAATCGGTGCTTTAACCAGAGCTTTTGGCAAAGAAGTCAATGCCAGCGGTAAAATCTCATCAATCGATTTTACTGCTTTAATCTCTAGACCTTCTTTGACATTTTCTGGAATTTCCGCCAGGTCACGTACGTTTTCCTGTGGAATGAACACCAACTTGATGCCACCACGATGGGCTGCAAGCAGTTTTTCTTTCAAACCACCGATACGCAATGCACGGCCGCCCAGACTGGTTTCACCTGTCATCGCGATATCCGGACGAATCGGGATACCTGTGAAAGCAGATACCAATGCTGTAGTCAAAGCCAAACCTGCCGATGGACCATCTTTCGGTGTTGCGCCTTCAGGTAAATGCACATGCACGTCGGTTTCTTCAAAGCGCGAGGCTTCGATGCCGAGTTCATCCGCACGGGTACGCACCACAGTCATTGCAGCAGTAATCGATTCTTTCATGACATCGCCAAGAGAACCGGTGGTAATGAACTTGCCTTTACCTGGTACTGCTGCAACTTCAATGGTCAGTAATTCACCACCAACAGAAGTCCAAGCCAGACCATTTACACGGCCGATTTGCGCTTCTTCTTCCGCCATACCGTAGTCAAATTTATGTGGACCTAAGTATTCTGGAAGATTCGCTGCGGTCACTTCAACCTGAAGGTTTTTAGATTTCTTGCTAACAGCCTCTTTCACCACTTTACGTGCAATTTTTGACACTTCACGTTCAAGGTTACGAACACCGGCTTCACGCGTATAACGACGCACGATGTCACGAATTGCTTCTTCATGCACGGTCAACTCTTTGGCACGTAGACCATTGTTCTTGATGGCTTTAGGAACAAGGTAGCGGTCCGCAATATTGACTTTCTCTTCTTCGGTATAACCCGGAAGACGAATTACTTCCATACGGTCTAGCAGGGCCTCAGGAATGTTCATGCTGTTTGCGGTACAGATAAACATTACTTCAGACAGGTCCAGATCAAGATCCAGATAGTGATCGCTGAACTTGTTGTTCTGTGATGGATCAAGTACCTCAAGCATCGCAGAAGCCGGATCGCCACGGTAGTCTTGCGCCATCTTGTCGATTTCATCGAGCAAGAATAACGGGTTTTTTACGCCCACTTTAGTCAATGACTGCACAATTTTACCTGGCATCGCACCGATATAGGTACGACGGTGACCGCGAATTTCCGCTTCATCACGTACGCCGCCCAGCGCCATACGCACGAACTCACGACCAGTTGCTTTAGCAATTGATTCACCGAGTGAAGTTTTACCGACACCTGGAGGACCAACCAAACACAGAATCGGACCACGCAATTTTTTCACACGAGACTGAACTGCCAGATATTCCACAATGCGATCTTTGACATCGTCCAGACCATAGTGGTCTGCATCCAGAATTTCCTGTGCTTTGTTCAGGTTAATGCTGACTTTGCTGGCTTTATTCCACGGTGTATCTAGAATCACTTCCAGATAGTTGCGTACCACAGCAGCTTCACTCGAAGCAGGCTGCATCGCTTTCAGCTTGCGGAACTCGTTTTCAGCTTTCTTGCGTACATGCTCAGGCAAATCTGCTTCAGCAAGACGTTTTTCAATTTCAGCGACATCATCTTCCGCGCCGCCGTTCATATCAGAAAGCTCGCGCTGAATGACTTTCATTTTTTCATTCAGGAAGTATTCGCGCTGGTTCTTTTCCATCTGACGTTTAACAGAGTCATGCAGGGTTTGCTCAATCTGTTGTTCTTCAGACTGTTGCAATAGATAAGTCATCAACTCAGTCAAATGCGCTTCGAATTCGTCATGTTCCAGGAATTTCTGTTTGACATCAATATTCAATGGAACACGGGTTGCGACGAAGAACAATAACTGTAATAGATCTTCAATTTTGTTGGCTGCGGTGATCAGTTCACGCGCATTACGAAGTTTCGCTTCTGCATATTGAGCGAAAAGCGCACGTAATTCCTGCAAGCGCACAGCTTGGGTGTCTGCATCGACGCTCACCGTCATTGGGCTGAGTTCATGCTCTGCTGTCAGATACTCAGTTTCGTCAATGATGGTTTTCAGCTTGGCACGGTGTAGGCCTTCGATCAGGACTTTAATACAGTTTTCATCATTTTCGTGATTCACAACTTGCACAATCTTCGCGACAGTACCGTATTGATATAAATTGTCGTGATCAATTTCTTCTGTAAGCGAATCTTTTTGCGCAACTACAAATACTAGATTGTCACTGTTACGAGCCACATCAACTGCATTGATCGATTTTTCACGACCGACAAACAGCGCAATTTGCATATGCGGATAAACCACCACATCACGCAACGCCAAAAGGGGTAGTACACTTGGAACCTGAGGCTCTAAGGTTTCTTGATTCATAATAATTTCAGACATGAGCACTCCTAATGAGTGACAACGGTGTTGCCATGCTTTTAATAGTGATGGGTAATTTTAAAAATACAAGGGCAGTTAAGATTAAATTGTATGAAAAATGACTAATTATGTGATTTTAAAGTAGTTAGCAAGGGTAAAATTGCAAAATTAACGTTTGAATTTTATAAAAACTGTCGGGGTGATTAAAGCATCAAGGGGCTGATCCCATGTTTCACGTTTTAACGGCTGTGCCAGCAGTTGAAAGTCATGCGCCAGCCCCAGACGGAATGGACGCCCAGGTGCAGAAGCCAAGGTACGATCATAAAAACCGCCGCCCATACCAATCCGTGTGCCCGAAGTATCACAGGCCAATAGTGGCATGAGCAATAAATCCAGTTTGGAAACATGTACACCACGGGTGCTCATGGGCTCTCGCATACCCAGCCGATGATGGGCAAAGCGCTTGTTATGGTATTGGTGCTGGGTGATCCGGATCCAGACCAGCTGCTGATTCATGTCGCAAATCGCTGGTAGATACACCTGTTTGCCCAGTTTAAAGCAGCGTTCAATAATCGCCTGGGTCTGAATCTCCCCAAAAGCATGCAAATACAGGCCAATACGTTGGGCATGAATAAATTCTGGACTGCGGATCAGACGGTTTAGAACTTTTTGTGCGGATTGCCTTTGCTCAAATTTAGAGAGATGACGACGCGTTTTACGAAGGTATCTTCTTAATTCCTGAATGGTCATAGGGCAAAAAGCATATGCAACAAATTTGTGCTCTAGTCTAAGTGGGAATTCTGGAAAAGTAAAAAATAATTGTAAGCTGCAATTTTATATTATTCCGTATCTGCTGATTTAAATTTAGCTAATTTGTCACCAGTTTCAAAGTTAAAAAACAGTTGCATCACTGGTTGTTAAAATGTGTTGAAACGGTCAATTTATTTTTTTTGATTCACGATTTTCCAAGCAATCAATTGTTCAGTGACAAACTCTGGAAATGCATGAGTTTAAGCACTTTGAAACAGCTTTCGATCAATAAAAATACAATTCTAAAGTAGGTTTATTCTGTTTTTGGTGAAAGATAGACAAGGGATCATATAACTATTCTCGACCGATATATGGGACACATTGGACTTAGGCAGAACGCGTAAGACCTAAATCAATGGAGATTGAAGATGATGAATATTGCGAAGAACACCGTCTGCCTTTGGTACGATGACGATGCCGAAGGTGCAGCACGATTTTATGCAGAAACCTTTCCAGGCTCCTCAGTTGGCGCGATCAACCTTGCCCCTGGAGATTATCCCTCTGGGAAAGAAGGTGATGTCATTACGGTCGAATTTACAGTAATGGGCGTTGCCTGCATCGGGTTGAACGGTGGTCCTGGTTTTCAGCATAATGAAACATTTTCATTTCAGGTGGCTACTGAAGACCAAGAGGAAACAGATCGCTACTGGAATGCCATTGTGGGCAATGGCGGTCAGGAAAGTGAGTGTGGCTGGTGCAAGGACAAGTGGGGCATTTCCTGGCAGATTACGCCAGCGGTCCTCATCAACGCCTGTAACAGTCCTGACCGTGCTGCGGCCAAGCGCGCATTTAATGCGATGATGACCATGAAGAAAATTGACATCTCCGTGATCGAAGCAGCATTTCGTGGTTAAGCGCCAAAGATATTGTCTTTCATTGCAGTTGATATTGCTGTGTAGCGCAATTTCACTGCAATAGTTAAATCTTCTCCTTTCTTTTGATCAACTCAAATTATCCCTCAACTCTATAAGGATACGTTACAAAAATTACAGATTAATCCAACTTGATCTGAACCTAAATCCAATTTCTTCATGATGATTCAAGGAGAATGTGCCATGAATTTTCCTCAATTACTGCTTATGGCGGGATGGGTCGCGCTGTCTGCACCTGCCGCTTTAGCCGTTGAACCGCCCATGTCGGGCAAAGCCAGCTCAGGCGCAGCTTCATCTGCTGCCGATAAGAAAGCCATTGCAAGTGCCATGACTGCTGCACCTAAGAAAGTAGCCGCTGCAGCCACGATTGTCGCTGTCGGTGCAGATGGCAAAATACGTACCTTGCGCAAGGGCAATAATGGTTTTACCTGTATGCCTGATAATCTGACCGCTCCAGGTCCAGACCCAATGTGTATGGATCAGGCCGCTCTAGAATGGGCAGAAGCCTGGATGGGGAATAAACAGCCCACAGTTGGAAAAGTAGGCTTCATGTATATGCTGGCAGGTGGTACGGATGCCAGTAATGTCGATCCCTATGCCAAGAAGCCTAGTGCGGGCAATCATTGGGTCAAAACGGGTCCCCATGTCATGATCGTCGGTGCTGAAGCTCGTTTCTATGATATGTATCCTAAACATACGCAACCGGATACCGCTGTGCCTTATGTCATGTGGTCTGGGACGCCTTATTAGCACTTAATGATTCCTGTGAAGTAATGAATCACCGTAATAACAAATGCACGCTGATTCAACCTTTCAATTCAGGTATTTAATACACTCAATTTTTATGACTGTCCTAAGCTATAAATAGAATAGTTTACTTAGAAGCTCATCGAAAGATGGGCTTTTATATGAGCATTGCAAAAGCTGAAATGATGCAGATCATGCAATATGAGTTCCAGAATAATTTTTGCACTGAATTGAAAACAGGCTGAACCAAAAACAACCATCCAATGAAATTCTCCCTAATTTATACATCTTAAATTTTATTAAGACATTGAAAATAAAATAAAAATTAAACTGGCATAAGTTCTGCATAACTGTATTCAAACTTGGATACAAGATTGGATACAGAATGCTTCATCAGAAAATGATCGGCTGGACAGTCCGAAAATGGCGCGATGCCGATCAGCCAAAACAGCTTCAACTGAATCATCTTGCTCAACGCACTACCCATGTTGAGGTGGGTGAACTTGTCTGGATTCCGGTTAGGACTGCTGCATATCTTATTCAAACAAAAATTGATGTATTCAAAAAACTGTATTTCGGACTGTATGTATCAGAGGCTGCCAGAGATCAGTGACGGCGGTAGGCTTATATGCAGCAGCTTAATCAAAAAAAATAGATCAATTCGGCAGATTCAGAAAATAGATAAAATAACAGAGGATTCATATGTTTAAGACTGTATTGATTGCAAACCGCGGCGAAATTGCTGTTCGCGCCATTCGCACATTAAAAAAAATGGGTGTAACCAGTGTCGCCGTTTATTCAGAAACAGATCGTTATGCACAGCATGTGATTGATGCAGATATTGCAGTGTCCTTAGAAGGGACCAAACCTGGCGATACCTATTTGAGTATCGAAAAATTGATTGCTGCAGCCAAAAATACCGGAGCCGAAGCAATTTTCCCGGGTTATGGGTTTCTGTCAGAAAGTGCTGACTTTGCCCGTGCCTGCGAAGCAAATAATATTGCTTTCATGGGGCCAACACCGGAGCAGATTCTGGAATTCGGCTTAAAACACAGGGCGCGTGAACTTGCTGCAGCTGCCAATGTACCCATGACTCCCGGTACAGGGCTGCTAAATAGTCTGGACGAAGCTTTGGCAGAAGCTGAAAAAATTGGCTATCCGATTATGCTGAAAAGTACAGCAGGCGGTGGCGGAATTGGCTTGACCCGTTGTGATGATGCAGATGCACTTCAGGAGGCTTATGAAAGTGTAAAACGTCTGGGTGAGCAGTTCTTTAAAGATGCCGGAGTATTTCTGGAATGCTTTATCGATAAAGCCCGTCATGTCGAAGTTCAGATTTTTGGAGATGGACAGGGACAGGTGGTGGCTTTGGGCGAACGCGACTGCTCATTGCAGCGCCGTAATCAGAAAGTCGTGGAAGAAACCCCAGCGGCTCATTTACCTGAAGCAACCCGTCAAAAACTGCATCAGGCGGCAGTTGAACTGGGCAAATCGGTGAAATATCGCAGTGCCGGTACGGTTGAGTTTATTTATGATGCAGTGCATGACGAGTTTTATTTCCTTGAAGTGAATACCCGTTTGCAGGTGGAGCATCCGGTGACTGAAATGGTGACCGGTTTAGACCTGATTGAATGCATGTTGAAAGTTGCAGCAGGTGATACTCTGGATTGGAAGCATCTAAGCAGTATTCAGCCTCAAGGTGCAGCGATTGAAGTACGCATCTATGCCGAAGATCCAGTTAAGAATTTCCAGCCGAGTCCAGGGATTTTGACCGATGTCTTTTTTCCGGAAAATGTCCGGGTTGATACCTGGGTGAGTACCGGAACTGAAATTTCCCAATACTTTGACCCGATGATTGCCAAGATTATTGTGCATGCTGAAGATCGTGATACTGCCATTCATACGCTTAAATCAGCTTTAGCTGAAACTCGCCTGAATGGTATTAGTACCAATCTGGATTATGTGCATACTGTTATTTCAGATCCACGTTTTGAACAGATGCAGATCTGGACACGCATGCTGGATGATTTCAAATATGTGCCGAATGTGATTGAGGTGATTCAGCCGGGTACACAAAGTTCGATTCAGGATTATCCGGGTCGTGTCGGGTATTGGGATATTGGTGTACCGCCTTCAGGCCCAATGGATGATTATGCCTTCCGGCTGGCCAATAAAATTGTTGGGAATGTCGAGGCCGCCGCCGGGTTTGAATTTACCCTGCAAGGTCCAATCCTCAAATTTCATGCAGAAAATATCATTGCTTTAACTGGCGCACCTTGTCTGGTAAGTCTGGATGATGAAGCAGTAAATTTCTGGCAGCCTATTCAGGTAAAAGCAGGCCAAACCCTAAAAATTGGACAGGTTGAATCTGGATGCCGGACCTACCTGGCTGTACGAAATGGTCTGAATGTGCCGGAATATCTGGGTAGCCGTTCTACCTTTGCTTTAGGTAATTTTGGTGGACATGCAGGCCGAGTGTTACGGGCTGGTGACATGATTAAGATGGTGAATCCTGAGCTGCCGGCCGATGGTCTACCTTTAGCGATTGCAGAACCTGAAGCTTTGGCAACAGCTCTGATTCCAAGTTATGGCAAGGAATGGAAAATTGGTGTGCTCTATGGCCCGCATGGCGCTCCTGATTTCTTTAAAGCTGAATATATTGAGGAGTTTTTTGCATCAAGCTGGAAAGTGCATTTTAACTCGAACCGGTTGGGTATCCGTTTAACCGGACCGACGCCAAGCTGGGCGCGTGAAAATGGCGGTGAAGCGGGTCTGCATCCATCCAATGTACATGACTGTGAATATGCCATTGGTGCAATCAACTTTACCGGTGATTTCCCCGTAATTCTTGCCAAAGATGGTCCGAGCCTGGGCGGTTTCGTTTGTCCGGTGACCATTGCCAAAGCTGAACTCTGGAAAATTGGTCAACTAAAAGCCGATGACACGATTAGCTTCTATCCAATCTCGGTAGAACAGGCCAATGCGCTGGAGCGGCAGCAAATTCAAACCCTCCAAAACTTTGCCAAGGCAGAGATGACCCATGAGGCTGAAATCGTGGCAGTTCAGGCAGAAAGTATCCTGGCATTGCGTGAAGCTACGCCAGATGCACCAAAAGCTGTATATCGTCAGGCAGGTGACAGTTATATCTTGCTGGAATATGGTGACAACGTACTGGATTTGGCCCTACGCCTGCGCGTACACCGCTTGATGCAACTGATCCGTGAGGCTGATCTGGACGGTATCCTGGAATTGTCACCTGGTGTACGGTCCTTGCAAATTAAATATGATGGTCTGCGTTTGAGTCAACAGCAACTGATTCACTTCCTGCTTGGTCTTGAAGAACAGATGGGCGATTTGCGTGACATTAAAATCCCTTCAAGAATTATCCATTTACCCATGGCCTTTGAGGACTCGGCGACTCTGGGTGCTGTTGAGCGTTATCAGGAAAGCGTCTGTGCCACAGCCCCCTGGCTTCCGAATAATGTCGATTTTATTCAGCGGATTAATGGTTTAAGTCACCGCCAGCAGGTCAAGGACATCATTTATGATGCCAATTATCTGATTTTAGGGCTAGGTGATGTATATCTGACTGCACCTTGTGCAGTGCCCATTGATCCTCGCCACCGTTTACTGAGTTCTAAATATAATCCGGCCCGTACTTTTACCGCTGAAGGGACTGTCGGGATTGGTGGCATGTATATGTGTATTTATGGCATGGACTCACCGGGTGGCTATCAGTTGATTGGCCGTACCGTGCCGATCTGGAACAAGTTTAAAAAGAACAAGCAGTTTGGCGATCAGCAATGGTTCTTACGCTTTTTTGACCAGATTAAATATTATGAGGTCACTGAGGCCGAACTGGATCAGTTCCGTGCTGATTTCGCCCATGGTCTGGCAGAAATTAAAATTGAGGAATGCGAGTTTGACTTTGCAGCATATCAGGATTTCCTTGCTGCAGAACAGGACAGCATTGCCACCTTTAAAGCGCAGCAGCAGGCTGCTTTTAGTGCCGAGGTAGAACGCTGGAAAGACGAGTTTGATGCACCTGTAGAAATAGAAGTGCTGCAGGATGACACCGATTACAGCCAGTATGTCCCTCTCAACGCCTCTATGACCGGCAATATCTGGAAGATTTTTGTAGAAGCGGGGCAGATTGTGAAAAAAGGCGACACGGTGGCCATCATTGAAGCCATGAAAATGGAACTGCCGGTCTATGCTGACGATGATGGTATCGTTAAAGCGATTATCTGCCGTTCTGGTCAGACCGTGCATAGTGGTGAGCCACTGGTCTATATGGAGTAATGGAGTGAGCCATGACTATTGTTCGCAATCCAAGTACTAAAGCGACCGGAAAAAGCTCAGACAATCTGTCTGAGCTGGTTCTCCAGAAAATTAAAAATGATATTTTTGACTTTAAACTGATGCCGGGAGAGCGGTTTACCGAATCGGAAATTGCTGAAAGCTATGCCGTCAGCCGTACACCTATTCGGCAAGCTTTGTATCGTTTGCAGCAGGAAGGCTATGTGGACGTTCAGTTTAGAAGTGGCTGGAAGGTCCGGCCACTAAACTTTAAAGCCTATGAAGAGTTATATGATCTGCGAATTTTGCTGGAATGTTATGCAGTCGAACAACTGTGTCTAATGCCCAAAGACCAGTTGCAGGTTGCCCTAGCTGTTTTGATTCAAACCTGGTGTGTTCAACCAGAACAGTATGTCTATGATCTCAGGGAGCTATCTGCACAAGATGAAGCATTTCATTGTCATTTGGTATTTGCAGCCGGCAATGCAGAAATGGCGAAAATTCACAGTGAGATCAGCGAGAAAATTCGCATCATACGCCGTCTGGATTTTTCCAAGGATTATCGGGTTACAGCGACCTATGCCGAACATCAACAGATTTTAAGGGCATTACTTGCACAAGATGCAGCGTTCTGTCTCTCTATATTGGATGCCCATATCCGGCACAGCCGTAATGAGGTGAAAAAAATTACACTGGAAATGTTATCCTCTAGTCCTGCGTAAGTTAATCAGGATAAATTTATTTTATAGCAAGAAAAATATCAGACCTGACTTAAAATTGATAACCAATTCATAACCAGAAAAAACAAGAACCCGCTAGTGGCATCTCAAATTGTTTTTTAAAGTAAGTCGAGGATGATAATAACAAGAGATAAAAATGCTTATTCAGCACATACGACTTTTAGTTGCTGGTACCGCCTGTGCATCTTTCTTGGCTATGACAGGATGTACGATGCCTTCCAAATCGCCCATCACTGACAGTTATGGTTCCCAGCCACATTTGCCCAAACCAAAATCAAGCTTGCTGCCTACGGTCAATATTGCGCCTGCCAAAGGCTGGCCTGCGGGCGAAATGCCTATACCCGCGACAGGTTTGAAAGTTCAGGCATTTGCCAAAGGACTGCGACATCCGCGCTGGCTGTACGTATTGCCGAATGGTGATGTACTAGTGGCCGAAACCGATGCACCGCCTAAGCCCGATGATAGTAAAGGGATCAAAGGCAAAATCATGAAATGGGTGATGCAACGTGCAGGTTCATCTCATCCCAGTGCCAACCGCATCAGTCTACTTCGCGATAGCAATGGAGATGGGGTGGCTGAACAAAAAACCGTATTTTTACAGAATCTCAATTCTCCATTTGGCATGGCGCTAGTCGGTAATATGTTGTATGTGGCGAATACTGATGCCCTGATGCGTTTTCCTTATCAGAACGGTGCGACTCAAATTACAGCAACTGGTACCAAGATGCTGGATTTACCGGCAGGTCGTTTAAACCATCACTGGACCAAAAATGTCATTGCCAATCCTGCCGGAAGCAAACTCTATATCACGGTGGGTTCCAACAGTAATGTCGCTGAAAATGGCTTAGAGCAAGAGCAGGGCCGGGCACTGATCATGGAATTTGACATAGCCAGTGCTCAAGCGCGACCTTTTGCCACCGGACTGCGTAATCCGAATGGCATGGATTGGCAACCTAAGAGCGGCACACTTTGGACAGTGGTGAATGAACGTGATGAGCTCGGTAATGATCTGGTTCCTGATTACCTGACCTCTGTCAAAGAAGGTGCTTTTTATGGCTGGCCCTATAGTTATTATGGCCAACATGTAGATACACGGGTCAAACCGCAAAAACCTGCCTTAGTTGCGCGAGCAATTCCACCGGATTATGCATTGGGCAATCATACAGCTTCATTGGGCTTGGCCTTCTATAGGGCAGACCTGATGCCTCAATATCGAAACGGTGCGCTGATTGGCCAGCATGGTTCATGGAACCGCAAACCGCATAGTGGCTATAAAGTGATTTTTGTTCCCTTTCAGAATGGGCAACCGATGGGCCCACCTCAAGATGTTTTGACTGGATTTTTAAGTGATCAGGGCGATGCATATGGGCGACCGGTCGGTGTGGCGGTAGATTCTTCAGGTGCCATTTTGGTTGCTGATGATGTCGGTGATGTGATTTGGCGAGTATCACCCTTGAGTACACTAGCTGCAGTAAGTAAATAAAGGTCTAGGGATTCAAGATTTTATTCAGATCTGAATCTATGGAAAGTAAAAGTTAAAGCAAAGACTGTTTCATTCAAACGTCAATATTTTGATTGAAAATATGCAAAGGTTAGCGGATTTAAAATAATTTTTAAGCTTCATTTAAGCTGGCTGAATTAGGCTTTCAGGATATTTTTACGCGGGATTACAGCATGTACAGAGATTCTGCTGATCCCATTAAAAATATCTAAATCTTAGTACCAGTTTTAAGTGCCCATAAAAACTGGATATAAAAATTTAAAACATGGCAAAAGAGGGTTTTAAAAATGAAATCAATTATTGCATTTATCTTCCCTTGGTCATTATTTATGACCCTTCATCGACCAGTCGAAGCGACAGTGTGCTTAATGCTTCAAATTTCGATTTTAGGCTGGATTCCTGCTGCAATCTGGGCGATGCATATTTTATATCGAGATAAAATTGCCTAAAAAATAGGGGAGTGAGTTACCAAAAACTTTTTCATCTTTATTTAACTTAAAGCAATTTAGATTTCTTTTTTTAATTTAAAAGAGTTCATTTTCATGCAAGATGATTATTACATCAATAAAATGAATCTGGAAGAATGTTCGAGAGAAAGACTATAAAATTAAAATAAGAGGAAATTCAGGAAAAATTATAATTATATTTTGAAAAAGAAATTGAAGTACTCCGAAGATGCCGCTGCATGTGTCGTTACCCTGAACCCGATGAGTTCAAGGAGGATGCGACGTATACTTGCTGGGTTTCCCATACGGAGATGGGCATACACTCTAAATATACAGAACACACCCATAAGTGTTAGTATCGGCAGGGGAATAGACCCGCTGGCGAACACCTCAGAGTTAAGTTAATTATAAACAATAATCCCGGTGTGGCAACTCTATGCTGTTCATGAACTGTAAACAGTTCGGTCGAATGTCCGAAGTTTAAACAGAATTCGAGATTATTCAGTCAGTTCTTCAACTTCTTCTAAAATAGTTTGTAACAAACGCTCGCAATGCGCATATTGTTGCAGTGATCTGTTCATATTCAAGACCTCCTGCATCAGCTCAAGTGCTACCATAATAATCAGCTTACTCGGTTCCATGCGTGGTGCTTTACGGCGAAATTCATCATATTTATCATTCAATAACTGTGCCGCACGTTCTAATTCTTCCTGCTTGTCAGGAGTAGAGGCCAAACGGAAACTATGCCCCAATACTCTGAGATCAATTGCAATTTGTTCACTCATGATGAGGCTTCCTCAGTCGCTTCAGTCGGATGGGCCAGTTGTTGAATTTCCTGTGCATGATGATCCTGCGCAGTACCGAGAATCGCTAGACGTTGAATAATCGCTTCAACCTTGGCTTTGGCATTTTCATTTTTCTGGGTTAAGCGTTCAGATTCCTGAGTCAGACGCTGAATTTCCTGCTGAGCATGACGCTGTTCAAGGATCATCTTTTCCTTAACTATGCGCAGCTCATTGCGTTCAGCCAGAATTTCCTGAAAACGGTTTTTTAGGTCGGTACAGCTTTTTTCCAGACGGCCATAACGGTCTGCCAGTGCAGTTGCATCATTATTGAGCAGTTGAAATTGGGCACGAGAATCCGTCAATTGTTCTGTCAGATTTTCATTTTCTTGTTGTTTTTGCGCAATCACGCTATTTTTTTGTTCAATTTGCTGTTGATGTTGCATCATTGAAGAGTCTTGCTCTTCGCGCAAACTGGAATTTTCACTTTCAAGCCGTGCAAGTCGCGTTTTTAACACGCCGATCTGCACTTGTAGACGCTGTAATTCTTCTAACATATCGAGGTCGCACAGTGTTGCAAACAAAGGTAATATATAAGCAGTATAAAGATTGGATAAACGAATGCAAGACGATATTTCAGGTTGGACCGAATGGCACCGCAATTTTTCTTCAATTGAGGAAATTTCTAGCCCTAGCGAACTACATGGTTTGCTCACGGGCATTGTGTGTGTCACCCAGGCGCCAAGCAGTGAAGAGTGGTTACAGATTTTAGAAACACTGGATGTACCTGAACTGGATGCCGAAGCATTAGAGTTGTTGACGGGCGAAGCTGAAGATGTGTTCCATGCATTGTCTGAAGATGAGCTGGATTATTTACCTTTGCTGCCTGATGATGAGCATGTGCTTTCAGAACGCGTACAGGCTCTGGCGGACTGGTGTGCAGGCGTGGTCTTAGGTTTCGGACTGGCTTCAGGACATATCCGTCAGGATGAAGTTGAGCTGATTGAACATTTACAAGATGTAGCCGCAGTTGAAGTTGAAGACTCAGACGATGATGCTGAAGGTGAAGAAAGCTATCAGGAATTGTACGAATTTGTGCGTCTGATTCCTGTCAGTCTGTCTTTAGGGCGTAAAAAGGTCGAAGTTGAAGAAACGCCACTCTTACAGCAATTTAGTCAAAAAAATCAGCCTAAAGTCGCTACTACAGAAGCGCAAAGTGTAGTCGAGATTTTCTCGCCTAAACGTCTAAGCTGATGAAATGCTGAGGTGAGTCATCACCTGCTTGAAATCAGGCATATATTTTGCTGTTTACAGTGAAATCTATAGTCTGATTTCAAGACTATATTCTAAATACAAGTATTGATCGATAAGAAGTAAGGTGTAATGAAGAAATTGACACAGGCAGTTTTTGAGGAGCGTCGCGCAATCCTCGCAGGGGAAATCGGTTTACGCAGTATCGCTATTATCGCGACCAGTCCGGTAGCTATGCGTAACCGTGATGCAGATTATAAATACCGTGCAGACAGTAGTTTCTTCTATTTAACCGGATTCGCGGAACCTGAAGCTGTGGCTGTGATTGAAACCTTTGACACTGAAGAAGAAGGCTATAGCTACAGTTTGTTCTGTCGTGAACGTAATCGGGAAATGGAAATCTGGAACGGCTACCGCGCGGGTATTGACGGGGCTATTCAGGATTATGATGCAGATGAAGCCTATGCGATTGATTTGCTGGATGAAGAAATCTTAGAAAAGTTACAAAATAAAGATCAGTTATTTTATCGCATTGGACAGCATGCAGAGTTTGATGCGCGTGTCGCCAAATGGATTGCGACTGCAAGTGGTGAAAGCCGTCGTGGGACTTCTGCGCCAGCGCAAGTCATTCAGCTGGATCGTATTGTCGATGAAATGCGTCTGCATAAAGATGCAAATGAAATTGAACTAATGCAGATTGCTTCCGATATTTCTGCTGATGCACATACTCAAGCGATGCTAGCAGTACGTCCGGGTATGATGGAATATGCGCTGGAAGCCGAGCTGAATTATGTCTTTGGCAAAAATGGCGGTGTTCCGGCTTATAACAGTATTGTCGGTGGCGGTGAAAATGCCTGCATCCTGCATTATGTAGAAAATGACAAAGAACTGAAAGATGGCGATTTAGTCCTGATTGATGCTGCAGCTGAATATCAGTTCTATGCTTCAGACATTACCCGTACCTTTCCGGTAAATGGTAAATTCAGTCCGGAACAGAAAGCCTTATATAACGTAGTACTGGATGCTCAAATCGCTGCGATCAATGCCGTGCAAATTGGTAACTCGTATAAAGAACCTCACAATGTTGCAGTGCTTATTTTGGTGCAGGGTTTGCTCGATCTTGGCTTGATGCAGGGTAATATCGACGAGATTATAGAAAAAGAAGCTTTTCGTCAGTTCTACATGCACGGTACGGGGCATTGGCTCGGTATGGATGTGCATGATGTCGGTGCTTATAAGGTTGATGGTGAATGGCGCTCGTATGAAGAGGGCATGGTCGTGACCGTTGAGCCGGGTCTCTACATCGCGCCTGATGATGAAACAGTGGATGCCAAATGGCGTGGAATTGGCATCAGGATTGAAGATGATGTCGTGGCCACTGCAAATGGCCCGCTAGTTTTAACTGCGAAAGTCGTCAAAACGGTAGAAGAGATTGAAGCATTGATGGCGAAAGCCCGCGCTGCTTAATTTGAAAAAATACAGAAAGCCGGTCGCGAGATCGGCTTTTTTTATGAAATTTCTATGTCGTTTTAAATAAGAATTCCTAGCTATATCGAATCGATCAAAAAGTGACTTAGCTTACGTTTATCTCGAACAAGTCAAATAAAACTAACCTAAGTAAAATTTACAGCTTAAAAAGTGACAGGAAGTCAACACAGAAAATCTGTTTTTAGCATCAAAGCTACATATTAAATGCGCTGAGATTCTCATACTTTCTCTGATCCTTAAATAAACTTAAATAACAGCAGGAGAACACTTATGAGATTAAATACGATTGACTGGATTGCTTATGCTTTAACAATCATTGGTGGCATTAATTGGGGTTTAATTGGTGCATTCGATTTTAATTTGGTCGCTGCAATCTTTGGTGATATGAGCGCCTTATCTCGAATTGTTTATGTATTGGTTGGTTTGTCGGCATTGTACCTGATTTATACAGGAACGAAGTTGAGTAAAACAGTACACCACACAGATCATCATACCAATATTGTGCGTTAAGCTAATCTTCTTGGGCGAGTTTCTTGCAAGATAGGATTCATGTCTTCGAGTAACTTGCCGAGAGGATAGAAATAGTGTGGAAGATGAAGAAACCTCGGTAGATTTCCGGGGTTTTTTATATAGGTGTTTATAGGTTATTAATAGAACCATCCTCAGATCTACAACAACACTTAGCTAAAGATTAATGATTACTATCATACAAATAAGATTAGGTTGTACATGGTTGGATAAATTTTTTTTAAAATATCTGTTAGCTAAAAAATCGAGTTATATTTATAAAACTCTCTCAAAATAAGAAAATAATAGTGATTGAAAATGGGCCTTCTGCTCCTGACAGTGATTATCAGCTTATTTATAAATGGCTTGATTCACAATTTTATCATTCAGGATTTACCAGTAGCAATATGTATTCAAAATTGTGCGAAGCGAGTAGATCGAGTTATACCAATTTGACTAGGTTTGCGATCGAATCGTATAAGTGCCAAATGAAATTACAACATTCCGTTTTTTAATGCTGAGTTGATAAAAGTGAGTATAAATATTTTAGTTGCTGAATTAAAGACAACTCGGTTGGACTTAAGAGCATATAAAGTTGGAGATGAATTTTTATTATTCCAAGAGTATTGTGGCGACATTGAAGCATCAAAATATTTACAACGGCAGGTGCATACAACAGTCAGTCAAACTCAACAGATGTTGCAGAAATGGGCGTTAAGCTATTGGCAGCAACCTAGTGAAGGATTTTCATGGGTGATTGCTGAGCGAAAAAGTCATCCGGCAATCGGGTTACTAACGATCATTCAACAGCAAAATAACAGCCTTGAAATTCATTTCGGACTTGGTCCTCGATTTCAGGGGCAGGGCTATATGCTTGAGGCGATGAAAGCAGTGATTCAGTATTTTAGACAATATCTTACATTTAAATCACTAGATACTTTCTGTGATGCAGAACATATACAGGCACACCAAGTGCTTTTAAAGACAGGGTTTGAAATCGTTGAACGGATCAATGCCTATACTGTATTGCCGAAGTTGGGGACTGAAAAGCGCGATGTCTTGGTTTTTCAATATAGGCTGGATCATCATGGAGAAAACTAAATAAAACGAATCATTATAAAAATTTAAAGCCTTGAGGTAAGATAAAATCAGTATACGTTTTATGTAATTCGCCATAGATGCGAATAAACAGATAAGGAAGTAAGCATGCAACAAGAAGTCATCATTGTCGGTGGTGGTATGGTCGGCTTAAGCCTCGCATTGATGTTGGCGAAAATCAATATTGCAGTCAAACTGTTGGAAGCCATTAAATACCCAAATTATGATGATGAAAATCTTGCGCCATATCATTCCAGTTTTGATGCACGTAACAGTGCCTTGTCACGCCGTAGCGTGCAGATCTATCAGGAGCTTGGACTTTGGAATGCCTTGCAAGAACATGCTACCCCAATTCTGGAAGTGAATATTACCGAACAGGGCAGTTTTGGTAAGGCTCGACTGAAAGCCGAACAGGAAAAAGTCGAAAGCTTTGGTCAGGTCATTGAAAATGCCTGGCTCGGTCGTGTACTGCTGACCCAAGTCAAAAAAGAGCCATTGATTGAACTGATTGATGGTGTTCAAGTGACATCCCTTATCCAAGATACAGACTTTGCTTATATCGAAGCTCAGCGTGGTGAATCGTCACTAAAATTACAGTCCAAACTGGTTATTGCCGCCGATGGGCGGGATTCTTTCTGCCGTAAAGCCTTGGGTATTGGTGCGTCAGAACATGATTATGATCAGGTTGCGATTGTGACCACAGTACAAACTTCAAAGCCACATGCTCATGTGGGCTTTGAGCGTTTCAGCCATTTAGGGCCTTTGGCACTTTTACCACTACCGGGTGAGTATCGTCGTTCAGTGGTCTGGCCAGTGAAAAAAGGTACTGAAGGAGAATGGTTGGGGGATGAAAATGACCAGCATTTTCTGGATGCCTTACAGGAAACGTATGGTGATCGTGCCGGAAAATTCCAGAAAACCGGAAAACGGTTCAGTTTTCCATTGTCTCAAGTGTTAGCCGAAAAACAGGCTGTTGGCCGTGTCGTATTGATGGGCAATGCTGCCCATACGATTCATCCGGTCGCTGGTCAGGGTTTTAACCTGTGTATGCGTGATGCGCATGTATTGGTGCGTTACCTGAAAGAACAGCAGGTACAAGGCGCAGACTTGGGCGATGCTGGAATATTACAAGACTATGAAAAATCTCGTCTCAGTGACCAGCAGCGTGTGATCAAGTTCTGTGATTCAGTGGTACGTGGCTTTAGTAACCAGAATCCATTTTTAAAGCTGATGCGTAATACAGGTTTAATCGCTTTTGATACGATTCCTGGCATCAAGCCACTCGTTGCAAATTATGCCATGGGGTTAAAAGCATGAGCTTAAATCAAACTAACGAAATATTAGACGTCGTCATTATTGGTGGTGGGCTGGTTGGTGGACTTACAGCGCTTCTGTTAGCTCAAGGTGGTGTGCAGCCTACAGTTCTGGATGCAGCACCAATTCTGTATGCAAATAAAACTTTGTGTGTGGCCAATCCGCGTGTCTTGGCTTTAAGTCAGGCAACCATTCACCTGTTGAAAACGGTGGGTGTCTGGGAAAATTTAGCACGTCAGCAGCCTTATACCGGCATGCAGGTCTGGAATAAAAATGGCTATGGCGAAATCAATTTTGGCCAGCCTTCTGCAAAAACACCTTCGGTAGAACAGGTTTTAGGCTCGATGGTGGAACCAAGCATTTTGAATCTGGCCATTCAGCAAAAGATGCTTGAAGATATTCAAGATTATAGAACACAGGTCAAAGTCAGCCGCATCGAACGTGGCGTCGGTGTGTGGGTCATTCATCTGGCTGATGGTACACAACTCCAAACTAAACTGGTGATTGGCGCAGATGGTGCAAACTCCTTTGTCCGTGAGCAAGCGTTTATCGATATTGATGTACTGGACTATAAACAGGCGGGCATCAGTTGTGCCATTAAAACTGCACAGCCTCATCAGCATATGGCACGTCAGATTTTTCTCGAAACCGGTCCATTGGCTTTTCTACCTATGGCCAGCCTTAATCCGGAAGAGCAGGGACACTGGCAATCGATTGTCTGGACCTTGCCAGAGGATTATGCCGAAGAATATGCAGCGTTGTCAGATGCTGAGTTTACCCAGCTATTAACCCGTGAAAGCCAGCATATGCTGGGTGAAGTATTGCAGGCGACACCACGTGCCACTTTCCCTTTAAAAGCCCGCGCCGCCCAGCAATACGTTCAAGATGGTTTAGCACTGATTGGAGATGCCGCACATGTCATTCATCCACTAGCAGGTCAAGGGGTGAATATTGGCTGTCTGGATGCTGCCGTGCTTTGTGATGTTTTGCTGCATGATCAGGCGCGTGGCGTATGGGCACATGAGCAGACCCTAAAACGCTATGAGCATCGCCGTAAGGGCCAGAACGATGCCATGATGCACAGCATGTCTGCGATTGGCTGGATGGAAACCACATTATTCTTCCCGATGGTTTGGGCACGCAATTTCGGCCTGAAACAGGTAGAAAATCAGCCCATGTTGAAAGATGCATTTATGGCGCAAGCCAATGGTCTGGGTTTACTTAAAGACACACGCTACGCAGCTTAAGACAGAAATGTAAATTTTTTAAACAAACACCAATAAAGAGTAACGATTTTGTTTAAAAAAGATACGATTTTTTGATGTTTGGTACTAGGCGAAGCCCAAAGAGATTGCTAAATTTCACTTAATTCGACACCTGGCTTGGAATACCAAGCAAGCGCCATTTTTGGGGAGATGCAAATGACAGACATGAATGATTATGATGACGACGTTGAAGATTCAATCGTTGACGATGATGAAGCAAAAGCAGCTGAAAAAGGCGCAGCAGATAGCACAGAGGTCGTCAATGATACCGATCTTGCAGAAGCTGAAACCTTAACCGTCACTGCAAAGTTAAAGAAACGTCAGGCACTTGAAGACGAAATTGCGGCTTTCCTTGCCAATGGTGGTCGTATTGTTGAAGTCCCAGCAGATGAATCAGTAGCCAAAGAATAAGTTATTGATTAACTTGTTTCTTATAAAAAACACCACATTCAATGTGGTGTTTTTTTTGCAAATCCAAACGTAATAGAAAATCTAAAGCAATTAGTCGTTTGCCGAAGTCAGTTCTAAAGCACGTTGATAAGCGACTTTCTTTTTGATTCCGGTTAAATCTGCCGCCAGTTGTGAAGCAGCTTTGACCGAAAGGTCCTGTAATAGGCGATTCAATAATTTATCCAGCTTTTCCTGATCCAGATCTTTTTCTTCGGTGGCACCGCCAATCACCAGAACAATTTCGCCTTTTTGCTGATTGTGATCATTGCTAATGAATTCCACCAATTCACCCAAGGTCATTTTCTTGATAGTTTCAAAAGTCTTGGTGATTTCTCGCGCAAAACCGACCGGGCGATCTGCTCCGAAAACGCTGGCCATATCTTTAACGGACTCCAGAATCCGGTGCGGTGCTTCATAGAAAATTAAAGTCTGGGTTTCATCTTTCAGTTTTTCCAGATTCAGCAGGCGCTGACTTTGTCTGGATGGCAGAAAACCTTCAAAGCTGAAGCGGTCACTCGGCAAGCCAACAGCACTTAAGGCAGCAATAGCCGCACAAGCACCAGGTACAGGAATCACGCGAATATTATGCGCTTGTGCAGCACGGACAAATTTAAAGCCAGGGTCGCTAATCAGGGGAGTGCCAGCATCACTGATCAGGGCCATATCTTCGCCATTCAGCAGGCGCTGGATCAGCTGATCAATCTTGTTGCTTTCATTATGCTCATGGCAAGCGGTCAGAGGTGTTTGAATATTAAAGTGTTTAAGCAATTGTGCTGAAGTTCGTGTATCCTCGGCAGCAATAAGACTCACCGACTTTAACACCTGAAGTGCACGATAACTAATATCATCTAAGTGCCCGATTGGAGTCGCAACAACAAATAACTGAGCACTCATAGGTTTCTCCATGTGGAATAAATTGAATAATAAAAAATGGAAGATTAAAAATAAAATATTGGGCTTGTGTTTGGTCAGCTCCATCAGCAGCGTACAAGCAGAAGTGCTGATCATTCTACCCGAATCCGGGCCTTTGGCGCGAGCTGCATCGAGTATCAAACAGGGTTTTCTCAGTGCTTATGCTACTTCCGGGCAGAAAGTTCCATTAAAATGGGTCAATTCCAATCAGAAAAATATCTCCCAGCTACTGAAACAGCATGTCAATAAAAAGACCAAAATGGTGGTGGGTCCATTGGCACGTAGCGATGTGGAACAACTACTCAAGAGCAAACCTAAAGTACGTACCCTCAGCCTGAATGATGTAGCAGGGTCATCACCCCAAGTCTGGCAATTCAGCCTGTCCAAAAAAGAAGATGCCGCTGCCTTAAAAACCTTATTGCACAAAGATGGAATTCAACAGCTGCTGATTTTACGCCAGCCGGGCAGTGAAGCCGAGCATGAACTGTTGCTGATGTCATTGTTCAGTCAAAGTGATCTGAAATTCAAGATCGTGAACAAGGCCCCCATTTTTTTAATACCAAAACAAGGGCTGTTATACCTCGGCAATGCAGAAGGGCTGGCTGCCATACCTGAATTAAGCCATAAACGGATGTATACCGTGGCCAATGCGATCAGCGAGCAGCATAGACCCCCGAAAGGGATCAAGTTCTGTGATGTTCCGGTACTTTATCTGGCTGACTGGCCAGATGTTGTACAGGCCTATGCTAAAGAACCGGTGGATATGTCCTATCAGCGGCTGATTGCCTTCGGGGGAGATGCCTGGCAGATTACCCAGCAGTACCTGTCACAACCGCATTTGCAGCATATTGAATTTCAGGGTAGAACTGGCCGGATTGAAATCACGGACCACAGTATTCAGCGTAGTCCACAATGTTTTCAGTATAGTGGCACAGGCGTCAAGCTACTATGAGCGAAAGAGGAATGCTACGACAGCAATTAGGTGCATGGGCGGAGCAGCAAGCGGCCCAATTGATGCAAAACCATGGATTTCAGTTCCTGGCAGCCAATTATCACAGTCGCTATGGCGAGCTGGATCTGATTCTGGTGCGTGATCAGGAACTGGTCTTTGTGGAAGTCAAAGCACGTGCGCAAACCCGATATGCGCAAGCGATCGAGTCGATTTCCAGAGCAAAACAGGTAAAGATGCTCAAGACGGCAATGTGCTTTATTCAGAAAAATCCACAATTTGCACACTATTACTATCGTTTTGACGTGATTTGTTTTGATTTTAAACAGCAATTTGCAAAAACCATACAGCATGACTTTTCGCAATACCCTTATGATCTGGAATGGATTGAAAATGCTTTTACTTTTGATCAAGAGTTTATTAACCTTTGAACAAAATAAGGTCTAAAGATGCTTATATTTGCTTCAAGATCATTGTAAAGTTCAAGCAGAATTGACATGATCTGAGCATGAAACAGATGATTAGATTAAAAAAGACGTAATAAAATGAAGGAGTCTTGCTGAGTGGTTAAGCGTATTGCAATAACAATGCTGTGTGTCGCAAGTTTATCAGGTTGTGCAAGTTTTATTTCCAGCGGCACAGGTACGGCTCCTGTCGGAACTGAAAGTGGGGCGCGTACCTTGGGGCAGGTATTTATTGATTCCTCAATTGTCCGTACTGCAAAAATTAATCTTTATAAATTGGATTCGCGCTTTAAGCAGGCCCGGGTCAATATTGAAAGTTTCCATGGCAATGTCTTGTTGACCGGTCAGGTGCCGGATGCCCATCTGAAACAATTAGCCGAAGACAATGTCAAATCCATGAGTGATGTCAAAGCGGTACATAATTTTATTACTGTCGGCAATCAGATCAGCTATAGCACCATCATGCAGGATACTGCGGTGACTGCAAATACCCGTGGCTTGATCATGAAAGCGACTGTGGTAGCGGATAGTAAAGTGCATGTGCATACTGAAGATGGCGTACTGTATGTGATGGGTCGTTTAAATGGTGCCGAGATTGCTGACCTGAATCAGGTGTTACAACAGGTGGGTAATGTCACTAAAATTGTGACCCTAATTGATAATGTGGAGCAATATTCAAGTCTGGCTAATCAAAACTTTGCCGCACCGGCATATGCGCAGCCGGGTATTGAACAGACGCCAGTGGCGATTGATCCTGATACGGTTGAACCGACCTATGAACCATAAGGTCGGCCAGTTTAAAACCCAACTCTCACAGCGTATTTTGCAGTTTCAACAGCACTATCAAGATTTCCGGTTATACGATTTTGGTAGTTATGCTTTAAATCGTTTAACTCCGAAACAAGGTTACACAGTCGAAACCCAATTGGCCTATGGCCTGAAATCCCGGCAACGCTTTGACCTGTTTCGGAGTCAGCAGCCTTTGCTCCATCGTCCCCTGATTGTTTTTGTGCATGGCGGTGCCTGGTTACATGGCGATAAAAAGGATTATCAGTTTATTGGCGAGGCTTTTGCCAAAGAAGGTTATGACGTGGTGGTAATGAATTATCATCTGGCACCACAACATATTTTCCCAACTTATATTCATGATCTGCATTTGTTACTGAATCATTTGCAGCAGTCGGCTAAGCACTTGCAGATCTGTGCTGATAATCTGGTCCTGATGGGACATTCTGCCGGGGCCTTTAATGTCATGTCTGCCTTGTACCATCCGCAATCTGCCAGTATTGACCACGGTCAAATTCGGGCGATTATTGGTCTGGCGGGGCCTTATCATTTTGATTACAAAAATGATCCGATCTGTGCCGATGCATTTGATCAGGCGGTGCCTTATCAGCAGGTGATGCCTTATTATTTTGTTAAAAATAGCTCAATCCGGCATTATCTGTTTATTGCCGAAAAAGACAAGATTGTTGGGCATTTCAATAGCCAGGATTTGGACCGCGTACTGAAAGAGAAGGGCAATCATAGCCATCTGATTCAAATTCCGAAACTTGGTCATATTACGATTGTGGGTTCACTCTCCAGTTTGTTTAGCCGGTTTTTCCAGACCAAGGCACAGGTGCTTTGGGCGCTCGAGGATGCATTTAAATCCTGATACTGATATGTTAGTTTAACCAAGCACTAGATAAAAAAGAATCCAGTGGATGATCTCCCCTGGATTCTTTTTTTGAGCCGTTGGGCTAAATCTTTCAAATACAGATTTACAGCCAGGTCTTGGTGTCGTCTGCGACGGGCGTACCTTGAGTCACATGCATGATCATGGCATGGGCAATACTGCCTTTAAACGGAATTTCAGGCAGCTGATCGAATTTAAAGAATTGCGCATCGCTAATTTCTTCTTCCTGCAGCTGTAGCTCACCGCCAGCATATTCTGCCTTGAAGGCAATCATCAGATTGCTTGGGAAAGGCCAGGGCTGGCTGGCCAGATACTGAATATTCTTGAGTTGTAAGCCAACTTCTTCTAGCGTTTCACGACGTACTGCATCTTCCAGCGTTTCACCCACTTCAACGAAACCGGCAATCAGTCCATACATCTGGCTTTTAGTATTACGTGCATTTTTGGCCAGCAGAATCTCGTCTTCACCTTTGGTAATAACAGTAATAACGCAAGGCTGTACCCGTGGATACTGACGGTAGTTGCAGGATGGGCAGACCATGGCATATTCAACAGCATGCGCTTCAGTCGCTGTGCCGCAATGACTGCAAAATTTATGGTTACGACGCCATTCTAAAAGCTGTACCGCACGACTGGCCTGTTCAAATTGCTGGGTATTCCAGAACTGTAACAGCTGACGGATGGGAACCAGTTGTAAGCCTGCAGGAATAGGCTCATCGGGAAGGAGATCACGGGCAATCACTTGATCACCCGTGTGGAGTAGCAAATCACTTGCTAAGGCTTCAACTCGTGGAAGTTGAAAGTGTTGATCGACCAGCAGTTGCTGTTGTTGAAAAATATAAGCAAGTGATAATTTGGACATTAGGCAACTATTTTGAGTTTCTCACTACTGTCCAATGCTACCTGAAACATCGCCTGTAATACAGGCTGTTTGTTCTTTAAGTTATCAATCATCATGTCGGCACTGGCCAGGGTGTCTAAAGCACGATGAATTTCTTCCGGACTTAATGCAATCGACAGATCAATACGGTTCTTGATGAATTCTGCAGTGGTGGTGAATGCAGTACGAACATGTTCTGCATTCAGGAACAGCATCGCGCCGCCAATCTCGCAAAACTGTACTGGAACAGGTTCGAGTGCAGTCAAGTCATGATCTTGCAGGTAATTGCTGAGAATCTGGCTAGAAAGCTCGATCAGGGCCTTGGTTTCTGTGAGTAAAGCAGCGTGTGCTTCATCCAGACGGTCCAGAGAAATATTCATGTTGTTGACGCGCAGCTGCAAGCGGCTCGAAGTGTGATGACGTTCCAGTACGCCAATCGAGTTCATGGCAGACAGAATGACATTCATCAACTGCTGGGCAAAGCTGGCATCCTGCATCATCTCCGGCTGGCTCAGTGAAGCGGCCTGACGGGTCAGGTCATGATAGGCTTCATTCAGGTTCAATACCTTGAAGATATTCGCCAGATTATTCAGTTGTGCCTGCAGTTCCTGAGTCTTTTCAGGCGTCATGTTCTGATAGTTGAACTCGATGTCATTACGAATTTGCGCCATTTCCGTGGTCACCAATTCGCTGATGGTATGCATGGTTTCAAAGTCTGGGCCATACAGATGGCGACTGAAGACCTGTAATTGCATATCGGTCAGCAGGTCATCGCCCACATTGAGCTGGCTACGGATAGATTGCGCAGTTTCATCTTCCTGACTGATACACAGGCTGAGCACATTGGCCAGATCAGCCAGCGAAGCCTTGAAACTGTCTGCCGAGCTAAAATACTGTGCCATGTTACGT
The DNA here is from genome assembly GCF_022967985.1 of Acinetobacter lwoffii. Classification (GTDB taxonomy): domain Bacteria; phylum Pseudomonadota; class Gammaproteobacteria; order Pseudomonadales; family Moraxellaceae; genus Acinetobacter. The sequence continues at coordinate 114,068 of NZ_JALJVC010000005.1, forward strand.
TCAATGCTCACCAATGTGCGTAGGCGTGGCTCATTAATCAGCAGGTGATCAATATTGTTCAACGCGACATAGACCAGATTCCAGTACTGCTTGCTGTCATGTTGTTCTGCAAGTCCTGCCAGATAAGCCCCCACCAGTTTGATGGCTTGCAGATCCAGTTCACTTTCTTCCTGATTGATCAGCTTGTTGAGTGACAGCTTATACAGGCGGTGTACATATTGGGATTTTTCCAGACTTGGTGCTTGTGGCAGTGCAAAATCAGGGGTGACGCAATCCAGTAGCGATTCTACATGCTGGCCTTCAGTCGTCAGCGGTTTACCCAAAGCCAGTTCCAGACGGTTCAGGGTATCCAGCAAAAACTGTGGAATTTTCACTTCACGCAAACAGATAAATTCGATATAGCGTTTCAGCATGGTGGTGCCTTCACTCAAGGCGATCACTTCTTGAGTATTGACCTGCGCCGGATTCCCCATAATCTTGCGCATCAGTTCTGCTGAATATTGAGCGACTTTTGCCAGACTGGACATGTCGATGAGTGCCAGAACTTGGGCGCATTGTTCGAACTGATTTAATGCATCATCAATACCAAAAGGTAAAGTCTGGTCTTCTACCAAGGTGCTTACTGCTGATTCGACTAACTTGATCGAGTTATCAACCTCATTTTTTATTATCAGTAAAGCTGTTGGATCAAAATGTATAGAGGTTTGGTAAGACATGATCTGCACCTTTCCTGGAGTATTATCTATATATGAGCCCCGCTTTAAACTACGGGGCCTCTTTGTATTTACTATAACTGAAGAACGATAGTTTTAAACCTAAAGTATCCCCGGAAATGTAGATTTTATTTCGCGAAAAGGCAAGCAGTTCCATGTTTTTCTTCGAATTGTTTGACCCAATTCTCATGTTCCTGTAATTCCTGTTCTGACGGGAGAATCACCGGTAATTCAATTTCAACTTTGGCCATCCCTGAACGGCTGTTCTGGTCTTCAGACTGGGACAGGGCATCGATATCAAAAGACACCTGTCCACCGGTCATCGCCAGATAAACATCGGACAGGATTTCCGCATCGAGCAAGGCACCGTGGAAAGTACGGTCACGTTGTGGAATCTCGTAACGGCGCACTAAGGCATCCAGCGAATTTTTCTGCCCGGGATGCTTGGACTTGGCCAGTGCCAAGGTATCGGTGACGTCACAAACCTCGGAGAGTGCTTTAAAACCTGCACGTTTGAATTCCATATCCAGGAAGTTCATATCGAAGGTTGCGTTATGCGCAATAATTTCCGCGCCGTGTAAATAGTCAAACAGCACTTGAGAAATTTCTTCAAACAGCGGTTTGTCTTGCAGGAATTCGTCGGTGATCCCGTGGACATTCACAGAATCGCCGACCGGTGTTTTCGGATTGATATAAATATGAATCGAGCTGCCGGTCAGTTTGCGGTTAATCATTTCCAGCGCGCCGACTTCAATAATCCGGTCACCATCCTGATAATAAAAACCGGTGGTTTCAGTATCCAGAATCAGTTGTCGTGGGCCATGCAGCTGTAACTTGGCCGGTGTAATGACAATTTGCGGATGTATCTCAGTCGAGGCAGATGCGTCTGAAGATGAAGCATCTTCATTGCTGTCCGTTGCTAAAACTTCAGTCTGTACAATTTCTTCAACAGTCACTTCGATGATTTCTTCCGGCAGGTCTTCCAGCTCTTCTTCACTCTCAGCCAGATCCAGACCGAAAGGATCATCTAGCAACCAGTCGGGTTCAGATTTTTTTTTATCTTCAGACATTGAAGGGCTTTGCTTGGATTTTTTCAGGGTTTCATCAGCACCCAGATTGGCCAGCTGATCGGCCATTTCATTGCCCGGATGTCCGGCATGACCTTTGACCCAGTGCCATTCGATGTCACGTCCCTGACAGACTTCATCGAGCTTTTGCCACAGATCCGGATTTTTGACGTCTTTCCAGTTTTTCTTTTTCCAGCCGTGAATCCATTCGGTAATGCCTTGTTTGACATACTTGGAATCGGTATAGATCACCAGTTTGTCTTGCTTGTCACAGAACAGAATCCCTTCAATCGCAGCCGTCAGTTCCATGCGGTTATTGGTAGTATGATCTTCACCGCCATAAATTTTGTGTTCTTGTTGGCCATTAACAATGTACGCACCCCAGCCGCCTAAACCCGGGTTGCCGCGACAGGCGCCATCAACATAAAGTGTGATAGTGTGTGACATAGATTAAATCCGATCAAAATAGAACAAGCTGGAAGGCTTATTGTATAGCGCAAATGCAGTCGATCAATCTATATGTCCGGGATTTTTTAATTTCTTGTAACATTTAACGTGAAATCGCGGTAAATTATTGGCTTGAGTCTTCGACATGCTTCACTACAATGGCATATCTAAAAAATAAATTTATATACGAGTTGTTTGGATTTCTTTATGTATAAACCAACCGCAATTTTGTGGCAGCCGACATTACCTACATTTTTAAAATATTCTGTACTGGGAACTGCGCTTGCTTCTCTAGGACTGACGGGCTGTTCATCTACACAAAGTGCGACCCAAACAGCATCAAGCAAGCAGGTTGGATCACAATATCTGGATGCCAGCAGTCTGGATGGACTCGAAGATTTACTCTCTGCAACGGATATGCGTGCAGTCGAAGGCGACCGTTTACAGATTCTGAAACATGGTGATGTCTGGAAACGCATGACCGTAGGTTTCAAGATGGACTTAAGTGTCTGGAATCCGCGGATTGATGCGCAGCGTGGCTGGTTTATTTCACGTCAGCCTTATCTGGATCGCTTAAGTGCGCGTGCATCACGTTATTTATATTACACAGTAAAAGAAGCAGAACGCCGTGGCATGCCGACCGAGTTGGCACTGTTACCGATTATTGAAAGTTCTTATGACCCGGCAGCGACCAGTAGTGCGGCGGCAGCAGGTTTATGGCAGTTTATTCCAAGTACCGGCCGCATTTATGGTCTAAAGCAGACTTCTTTATACGATGGTCGTCGTGATGTGGTGGAATCTACCCGTGCAGCCTATGAATTTTTAGGCAGTCTGTATAACCAGTTTGGTTCTTGGGAATTGGCGCTCGCTTCTTATAATGCCGGCCCAGGCCGTATCCAGCAGGCGATTAACCGTAACAAAGCTGCAGGTCTGCCTACCGATTATTGGTCATTGAAACTACCACAAGAAACCATGAGTTACGTGCCACGTTTCCTGGCGGTTGCACAAATTATTAAAAATCCGGGCAGTTATGGGGTGAGTTTGCCACCGATTGCCAACCGTCCGCATTTCCGTGAAGTACCGGTCGGTGTTGCCAGTTTAAATGAAATTGCAGCGATTACCGGTTTGAGCCGTGCAGAACTGTATCAATTAAACCCGGGTCATCGTGGTGATCATATTGACCCTGCAAGTCCGCGCCGTATTCTGATTCCTGCTGACTTAAGTCCTTCAGTGGATGAGAAGCTGAAAAAATTATCCGGTTCAGGTGGTTTATGGGCGAGTAACACGAACAGCTTGCCGCGAAATACGACGACAGTGGTGCCCACCAGAGCTGCACCGCCAGAATTAAATACCAAAACGATTACACCTTCTAAACAGACTCCGCCAGCGGTTGTTAGTAATCAGCCTGCAACGACCGTTGCTAAAACAACGACTCCGGCTAAAGCTGCAAGTACGCCACCTGTCGTCACAGCAGCGGTAAGTACCGCGACAACGGCAAATACTGTGACCCAGACTACGAAAAAGATTTCGACGCCTAAAGGCTCATCTGCCTTGGCCAGTTTTGCGGCACAAAGTGATTTGCCAATTCCAAGTGCGCCGCGTATTCCGGTAGCTGTAACACCTGCAGCGCCAGCGAAACAGATTCAGGTCGAACCACCGATTTCGGCAGCTGAGCGTCAGCAAGTTCAGCAGGCGGTCATCGCACAGGATATTCAGAAAACTGTAGATGAAATTCTGCAGCCTGTTGCAACACCGGCAGAACAGGCCCAAGTGGTTGAAGAGCTGAAAGCATTGGCGCCGGCTGGCACAGAAATTGTTGATCCTTATGACGGTAAAATCAAGCTGACTGCCATTCAAACCAGCCTGTCTGTTGCTGAGCAGCAAGGCAAAGAGCTCACCAAAGGCTTTTCTTATCCGAAAGAAGTTGCTGACAATACCACTGCGAACTCGGTTGAAGCCAAGCTAAATCAGGGCAAAAATTACGTCAAGACGGATTCTGAAGTGGTAGTGGTTGCTCCAAAAGGAAAACGCAGTACCTATAAGGTGTTACCAGGTGATAATCTGGCAATGATTGCGGCTAAAAATGGGGTGAACTGGCGTGATGTGGCGAAATGGAACCAGATTGATCCAAATTCTCCACTGTATGTGGGCACCACCATTTATCTGTATGATGCCAAACCTGTACAGGAAGCCAGCAAAGCCAAAGAAAAGCCGGAAACTTATGTGGTTCAGGCCAATGACTCTCTGACTAGCGTAGCGACCCAGTTTGGTTTTAGCGTGAAACAACTGGCTGATTTTAATGGACTGAATAGTAATAGCGGTCTGTTTGTTGGGCAAAAGCTGTCATTGAAAGATACAGGGCAGTCCAAAGCCAAAGTTGAAGACACGAAAAAAGCTGAAACTGTCAAGGTTCAGACCAAATCCTATACAGTGAAACGTGGTGAGTATCTGAAACTGATTGCCGATCGTTATGGGCTTTCAAATGCTGAACTGGCATCCTTGACTTCAGGTCTGACTGCCGGTAGCAGTCTGATGGTGGGACAGAAAATCAATGTACCACTTCAGGAAGTTGAAGGGCTAACGGCATCTAGCCAGAAAACTGAGCAGAAGTTTGAAAATGTCAAAGTCGATCAGACTGCGACTGAAAACTATCAGGTCAAACGCGGTGAAACCCTGTATAGCATTGCCAGTCAAAGCAAGCTGAGTGTTTCTGAACTGGCTGCATTGAATGGGTTGTCTGCCAATAGTGGTTTACGTATAGGTCAGACCATCAAGATTCCAGCCGGCAGTCAGATCCCTGAAACCTATACGGTTCAAGCGGGTGATACGCTGACCGGCATTGCCGCAAAATACAATCTGTCAATGGACCAGGTGGCGAGCCTGAATGGCATGTCACGTAATGCCGGCTTGCGTGTGGGACAGCGCCTGAAACTCAGTGGTGAAGTTGCTGAACCGGTACGTGAAGTGGTTGCTGAAACTGCGACGAAGAATACAAAATCGGATTCGCATGTGGTGAAGTCAGGTGAAACCTTAAGTTCTATTGCACGTCAGTATCATTTACAACTGAAATATCTGGCAGATTTAAATGGCCTGAATACCAATAGTACGGTGCGTATTGGTCAGCGTTTAAAAATTGAGGGTGACTTTCCGGTAGATAAAAAAGTTGAAGATGTGAAAGTGGCAACTAAGCCTGTAGCTTCTAAGGCAACTGAATCCTATACCGTTAAATCAGGCGAATCCCTGAATGCAATCGCCAGCCGTTTAGGCATAAGCGTGACCGACTTGGCTCAATTAAATAATCTAAGTCCACGCGCAGGATTAAGGGTCAGTCAAACCATTCAGATTCCAAAACTGGTGACTGATTATAAAGTCAAACGCGGTGATACCTTAATCGGTCTGGCTTCACGCTATGGTATGAACAGCAATGAACTGGCGGAAATGAATGATCTCAAACCGAATACGCAATTGCGTATTGGCGATGTGATTAAAGTACCGAATTAATGAATGGATCATGAGATTCGCTCATTTATTTAAAACTTTCAGGTTTATCTGGCTAGCCCCGCTGCTCGTGAGTAGCAGTTGGGCAGCCCTGATCACCACCCCATATATCGCGCTATATAACCAGCCGAAATATGCCCAGGCCAAATCCCTGCCTTATGCCAATCCGCAAGCAACGAAAGGCGGTACGCTGATTCTGGCAGCTGATGGCAGTTTCGATAATTTAAACAGCATGAATGGCAAGGGCAATGTCACTGAAGGGGGCAACTATATTTTTGACAGTTTGCTGTCCAAGTCACTGGATGAGCCCGGTGTGTACTATCCCTTGCTGGCGGAAAAAGTCAGTTTTGACCCCAAGAAAACCGCCTTTATTATTTTTCATTTAAATCCGAAAGCACGGTTTAGTAATGGCCAGCCGGTAACTGCACAAGATGTCAAATACAGTTTTGAACTGTTTCAGACCCAGTCCAATTTTGGCCTGCAGATGTATTTGGCTGATTTAAACCGGCTGGAAGTCCTGTCACCTTTACAGGTCAAAATGCATTTTAAATCCGGACATAATCCGGAAATGGCGATGATTGTCGCGCAGATGCCCATTTATTCTAAACAGGAATGGCAAAAACGTAATTTTAAAGAATTGACGCTGAAACCGATGCTGGGTTCAGGGCCTTATGTCATTGAACACATAGATGCTGGACGTAGTATTAGCTACAAACGCAATCCCCGATACTGGGGCAAAGACTTGATGGTCAATCGCGGGCGTTATAATTTTGACCGGATCAAGTATCATTATTATCGTAGTCCTGAAATCAAGTTTGAAGCTTTCAAGTCGGGCCAATTTACCTTGCATGAGGAAAAACAGGTCAACCGCTGGGTGAAAGACTACCAGTTTCCCGCCGTTCGGCAAGGACAGGTGCAGCGTTACCGCTTTCAGCATCACAACCCGATTCCGACCCAGAGTCTGATATTCAATACCCGCCGTCAGCCTTTTGCCGATATCCGTTTCCGCCAAGCCTTGAGTTTTGCCTATGACTTTGAATGGCTGAATAAAGCCATGTTCTATGGTGAATATCAGCGCCTGAACAGCTTTTTTTCCAATAGCGAGCTTGCATCTCATGGACGGCCAGGCATTCAAGAACTGCACATTTTAAAACCCCATTTAAAGCAGCTTGATCCGGTTCAACGTCAGGCTGTACTGCAGGACTGGAAATATCCTCAGTCAGATGCCTCCGGTTTTAACCGGAACAATCTGTTAAAAGCCCGTCAATTGCTATTAAAGGCAGGCTATCGTTATCAACAGGGGAAGTTGGTCAATGCTGCGGGCCAACCGGTACAGATTGAGTTCCTGTTGCATCAGGCGGAGCAACAGCGTGATCTGATGCCATATCTACGTCATTTAAAACGCTTGGGCATTCAGGCCAGCATTCGTATGGTAGAAACCGCGCAATATTATGAACGGCTGCGGAATTATCAGTTTGATATGATTGTTGATACCATGCCGCAATCCCTGACACCGGGGCAGGAGCAGAAACAGTTCTGGGGCAGTCAGGCCGCAGCGCAGTCAGGTAATTATAATTATGCCGGTATTCGAAATCCGGCCATTGATGGAGTCATTCAGCAGGTGACTCAAGCTCAAAACCGTGAACAGCTGGTGAATAGTACCCGAGCATTAGACCGTTTACTGCGAGCAGGCTATTATCATATTCTGACTTATGGTACGGGCGAATACTGGTATGCTTACTGGAATATGTATCAGCAGCCGCAACGAAAACCTAAACTCTCCGCCGGGATTGATTACTGGTGGGTCGATGCAGAAAAGGCCAGACATGTGGCTGATTATTTCAAACAGCATTAAGCTCCAAGCCTATCAGGGAGTGCCATGAGCACTTATATTCTCAAACGTCTGTTGCTGATGATTCCAACCTTGCTGATCATTTTGCTGATCAATTTCATGGTGATCCAGCTGGCACCCGGTGGTCCGGTGGAGCAGGCGATTTATCAGGCGCAACAGGTGAATGGTTTGGCGCATACCGGATTGCAGTATCAGGGAAAGCAAGGCCTCACACCGGAGATGCTTGAGCAGATCAATACCCAGTACGGCTTTGACCAGCCGCTGCATATCCGCTTTTGGGAAATGGTAACGCGTTATGCGCAGTTTGATCTGGGGCAGAGTTTTTTCAAAGACAAGCCTGTGACTGAACTCATCTGGGAAAAATTGCCAGTATCGCTTTCTTTAGGCTTGTGGAGTACCTTGTTGATTTATCTGGTCTCCATTCCTTTAGGGATCAGGAAAGCCCGCAAACATGGCAGTCTGTTTGATCAGACCACCTCTCTAATGTTGGCCGTGGGCTATGCCATTCCAGCCTTTATTTTTGCCATTTTACTTATCGTTTTTTTTGCTGGCGGGTCTTATCTGCACTGGTTTCCCTTGCAGGGCATTCGCTCTGAAAATTTTGCTGAACTCTCATTCTTTGCGAAAATTCATGATTATTTCTGGCATATGGCCTTGCCGCTGTTGGCCATGGTGCTTGGCGGATTTGCCAGTTTGACCTATCTGGTCAAATTTTCTTTTGTGGAAGAGCTGAGCAAACAATATGTCCTGGCTGCGCGGGCCAAAGGTTTAACTGAACATGCAGTGCTGTATCGGCATGTATTCCGGAATGCCATTTTAGTGCTTATCGCAGGTTTGCCCGAAGTTCTGATCGGGGTGTTTTTCGTGGGCAACCTGTTTATCGAGATTATTTTTAATCTGGATGGGTTAGGTGTTTTAGGTTTTGAGGCGATTATCCAGCGTGACTATCCGGTGATTTTCGGTACTTTGTTTATCTTTACCTTGCTCGGTCTGATACTGCGTTTACTCAGCGATTTGCTCTATCAACTGATTGATCCAAGGATTCATTTCAGTTCACGTCGAGGATCACAATAATGTCTTCCTTGATGCAAGCACGCTGGCAACGTTTTAAGCAGCATAAGCTAGGCTTTAGCTGCTTCATTATTTTCAGTGCTATTTTCATCATTTCCTTGGGTGCAGAACTAATTGCTAACGATAAGCCCTTGCTGGTGAAATATGATCATGCTTTTTATCTGCCCACCCTGAAATCCTATCCGGAAACCACGTTTGGTGGAGTATTTGAGACAGAAGCAGAATATAAAGATCCCGTTGTACAGCAACTGATTGCAGAAAAAGGCTGGGCGATCTGGCCCATCATTCCATTTTCTTATCAAACGCCAAATTTTGAACTGGCTGAACCGGTGCCTTCGCCCCCGAGTGCGCAAAACTGGCTGGGAACAGATGATCAAGGCCGTGACGTTCTGGCACGGATTCTATATGGCTTAAGGATTTCATTACTGTTTGGTTTTGCACTGACTTTATTGTCTGCGGCGCTGGGAATTTTAGCAGGGGCAATTCAGGGTTATTATGGTGGATGGATTGACCTGATCGGGCAACGCATACTCGAAGTCTGGAGTGGTTTGCCGATGCTGTTTATGGTGATGGTACTGGTCAGTCTGTTTACCCCGAGTATTTACTGGCTGTTTCTGATCATGCTGTTATTTGGCTGGACCACACTGGTGAGTATGGTGCGCGCTGAGTTTTTGCGCGCCAGAAATCTGGAATATGTCTGGGCAGTAAAAAGTATCGGGGCGGGGGATGGACGGATCATGTTCAAACATATTCTCCCCAATGTGATAGGTTCTAGCCTGTCACAGTTACCTTTTATGCTAACCGCCAATATTACTGCACTGACAGCGCTGGATTTTTTAGGGTATGGTCTGCCACCCGATTCGGCATCCCTCGGGGAACTCTTGCTTCAGGCCAAAAACAACTTAAATGCGCCGTGGCTGGCATTGTCGGGATTCTTTAGTTTGGCGATTGTACTGAGTTTGCTGATCTATATGGGAGAAGCGGTACGGGATGCTTTTGATCCAAGAAACTAAATCACAAAAATCTTTAACCATAAGAAAATAAGCAGATAAAAATTGTGTAAATTTGACAAGACTGATTGTCAATTGTTCTGGCTTACGTTATAAACGAGTACAAAATAAAAGTAACGTATCAGGACAGATCATGACTCAATTGGCCGATTCCATTCAAATTCGTAATACCACTTTTAAAAATCGCATCATTAAAGGTGCCATGAGTGAAGCACTGGCCAATGATGCCGGCCAGCCCAATCAGGCGCATTTCAAGTTGTATGAAGCATGGGCCGAAGGTGGCTTGGGTTGTGCTATTACGGGTAATGTCATGGTGGATTATCGTGCCAAGAATGAACCGGGCGTCGTAGTGGTAGAAACAGAACGCGATCTGGCGCAGCTCAAAGTCTGGGCCGACGTAGGCAAACAGCATGGCATGGTACAACTGGTCCAGTTATCACATCCGGGGCGTCAGTGTCCGAAAGGTTTGAATCGGGAAACTGTAGCACCATCGGCAGTGCCATTTAGTCCGGCACTGGCTGTTAGCTTTGGTACCCCACGGGAACTGCGTGAAGATGAAATCCTGGATATTATCCAGCGCTTTGCCACTTCGGCTGCCATTTGTGAAAAAGCAGGATTTGAGGGGGTGCAGTTGCATGGGGCACATGGTTATCTGATTAGCCAGTTTCTGTCACCGCTGACCAATAAGCGTCAGGATCAATGGGGTGGTAGTATTGAGAATCGTACCCGTTTCTTGCTGCAAACCTATCAGGCTGTTCGTGCTGCGACTTCGGAAAATTTTATTATTTCGGTCAAGCTGAATTCAGCTGATTTCCAGCGCGGTGGTATTAGCGAAGAAGATGTCATTTATGTCTTTAAGGCGATGGACGTTGCAGGCATCGATATCATTGAAGTGTCAGGTGGTAGCTATGAAGCACCTGCGATGGCCGGCGTGAAAGCAGACAAGCGCAAGGCCTCGACCATTGCCCGTGAAGCCTATTTCCTCGATTTTGCCGAAAAAATCCGCCAGGAAGTGAAGTGCCATATCATGGTCACTGGTGGATTCCGAACAGTTGAAGGCATGAATGCCGCGCTCGACAGTGGTGCTTGTGATTTTGTCGGGATTGCACGTCCCTTTGCGGTAGAACCTGACTTGGGTAATCGTCTGGTTGCGGGGCAGGATGTACGTTATGCGGTTGAGAAAATTAAAACCGGTATTCCAATGGTCGACAAAATGGCGATTATGGAAATCATCTGGTATGCCGCGCAGTTTAAGGAAATTGCCAAAGGCAAGCAGCCTAATCCGAAACTCTCACCACTAAAAGTCTTTTTGCAGTATCTGAAAGGCAATGTCAAAGCGGTGATCAAGGGACAATTAAACTCACGAAAATCGGCTTAATTTATATTAAAAAAACCGGACACTGCAAATGTCCGGTTTTTCTAATTTCTGACGCTTAGGGGTGTTTTAGGAATAATGCATCGCCTGGGTCTGAAAAGGAAATAATAACTGGCTTAACTGACGAGTCGCCCATAAGCCTATTTCTGTGTGATGGATATGCGGCGCAGTATAAGGAATCAGTAAATCAATTTTCTGTTCCGCACCTTCACAGCGCATGAAGCGGCTTTTTAACTGATTTAAGCGCTGCTGGTCCATACGGCTCATTGCAGGTTCAATTTTTGCTTGTGATGGGGCTGCACTACGTGAGGACAGGCGAGTTGCCAAGCCTGCACCCTGAATCCAGTCTTTAATAATCTGTTTTTCGGTCGCATTAAAGACCCCAAACATTTTACCTTCCGGATGATCGATCATTTTCCAGAAGCGACTTTGTTCTACTGGCGCATCTTTCACGATCCAGCCTTTTTCAATCATCACCTGCAAAAATTCGCTAATCTGGGCAGGATCGGATAACCAATCATTGATGGTCTTGCCACTAAACTGACATTTCTGATTATGAATATATTGACCAATCAGCGCTTTATTCTGGAAAACTTTTAAAGCCATCTGCCCAATATCCAGTTCCTTGATAATTTGGGAAGAACTTCTACCAAGGTCATTCAGGACATAGCCTTTTTTAATCAGTTCCAGATAAGTTTCTGGGTTTTCTGCATGATTAAAATGCTGGATAAATGCTTGCAGGGATTTCTGCGCATGACCATTGTGAGCATTATCAATAGTAATGTGCACATTAAAATAATGCGGATCGATACCCAGTTCAGCCAGTTCATAATTGGTGATTAACAAATGCAGTGGTAACTGTTCATAACCGAGATTAAAGCCAATGACCAAAGGTAGATACTTGGCCGGGGCATAAGCCAGTGCCAACTGTACGGCAGCCTGTTCGTAGTAACTATCATCTAAATGCTCGGCATAACTGTTCAGCTCATAATGACTCAACAGGTCCTGATACATGGTGACATGGTTGGCACGCGGATGCCCTAAACCAAGCTCTTCGAGATAGATGTAAATCAAATCTTTCAACTCAGGCTGATTACAGTTTGGCACGGTTGAATACAACCAAGCACCATCGACCAGTTTAACCGGTGCAACTTTCGCCAGGAATTCGAAAGCCTGAGAAACCGTCGGAAAATATTCCCGGGGCTGCTGCTGTTTCCGGCGATTGACATAGGTCTGGAAAGTCGCACAAACCTGATGATGTTGTTCTAAAAGATGCTGTTCAACCTGTACAGGCTGATCCAACCATCCGAGAGTATCAATATTTAAATTTTTAATCAGATCGCTCAAATAAGATTCAGCTTTTTCGGTTTTGGTATATGTCGAAATTTCAGTATCTTGAAAAAAGTCGACCCAATCCTTAAAGCTTTTAATTTGATAATTATGATTTTTATTTGGCGATAAAGGTAAACTTAGCTCTGTGCTGACGAACATAATCTGATCCTTGCAGATTTCTCTTGATTTACCTTAACGTGCCCTCTAAAAGCAGGGTGTTGAATTTTTGTTCTAATTTATTGGTGTATTGCTTTAAGTGAAAATGAACGGATATTTCTATGAATAGAAATGTTAAAACAATACAAATTGTAAAATTAAGAATGGGATGGCAGCCGAAAGAGTGAGGGAGTAATTTGAACAAATGATAAAAACTGGGTTTAAAGATTCGAGAAATAAAATTTGCAAGATAAAAAAAGCCCGAGTCGCAATGCTCGGGCTTTTTGTTGAGATGTTGCCATCTCGAATATGGCGTCCCTACGGGGATTCGAACCCCGGTTACCGCCGTGAAAGGGCGATGTCCTAGGCCTCTAGACGATAGGGACAGTACAGAAGATAAATTTTAAAACCCTTACTTTTAGCTGGAAGTAATGGCGTCCCTACGGGGATTCGAACCCCGGTTACCGCCGTGAAAGGGCGATGTCCTAGGCCTCTAGACGATAGGGACTTAATAAAATGTACTTCTGAAAATTGGCGTCCCTACGGGGATTCGAACCCCGGTTACCGCCGTGAAAGGGCGATGTCCTAGGCCTCTAGACGATAGGGACGTTTCAGAGGTGGGCGTATAATAGGGTGAAAACAGGGGGGTGTCAAACGCATTTCTGCACTTTTTCTGGTTTTTTGAATTGAGTGCATAAAATTAAAACAATCTTGTGGGAATGCTTGAAAATTACATGGTTTAAGCCGGATTTTTAAGTAATTCCAGAATTGCTTCTACCACCTGCGGATGCAGTAAATAGCCGGTAATGTCATGCGGGCGGTGAATATGCGTACGAATGCCGTGGTTAATAATGGCGGGTTGAAACTGAAATGGCGGTTGTGTAAGAGGAAAGGCGGTAAGAAAATCATCAGTTGAATAGAAATTTATCCAGTCGCCTGTAATTGCAGTAGGTCGTACAATGGGTTGCGGTAAATGTGACTGGATCACCTGGAAGGCTAGTGGCGATCCTAAAGTAATAAAACGCTGTACATTCAGTTCAGGATGCTGGATGAGGTAGTTATAGGCAATCACACTGCCCAGAGAATGAGCAATCACAATGCAAGGTTTGCGACCATTCAATTGCCGGGCAATCCGTTCATGAACTTCCTTCATGAAACCAGGATTGTCGAGATACAGATAGGTTTCAATCAGAAATTTCTGAAGCAGGCTCCGATGCAGACTGGGAAAATAATTCAGCAATAATACAAAGTCTCGCAGTGCAACATTTTTGCTTAGCGTGGTAATAAATTTGAATTTCTGTTTAAAATCCATCGTGTCATTCAAATGAAGCTGGGGAAGATCGGAAATCACGGGCTTGCGCCAGCCAGGACGTGGAACGGGTGCAGGAAGCTGAGGATGGACAGGTTGACGGAAACGAAAGCTGGGCCATTGCTGGGGCATTAAGGTGCCAGCATTCAGGATGTTGCGAACGTTATAGTGTGAAAGTAAGTCTCCATAAAATGGAATGTGAATGTGACGTCGTAAATAACTGAATCTGGCATCATGACGGTGTTTGCGAATGCCTTTTTGAAGTATATGCAGCCAGCGCTGGCGAATCGATGCAGCACTATGATGTTGCTGGTTCATTCCATGAATAAAAATAACTTTCATCGATACCTCACGGAGGTCGATCTATATATTCACAGTATAGAGAAAATTGCGGCAAGCCAAGCTGCACTTTTTGTGGCGTTAATGTTTAAATTATCTTCGATAAAACAATCATTAACAGACATTTGTATATTTATAAAAAAGGCAGAAAAAGCAGTAAATTGGTAGGTCCGAATGAAAGATTTTACTGAATAGAGAAAGAATATGAATGGAACGGTAAAAGTTGAATTTAGAGGTTGGCGTGAGTTTTATAGTAATTCCAGTAGCGCTTTAATGATGTCCGGATGCTGAATATAACCATCAATATCATGCGGATGATAGATGGAAGTATGAATCTCTTGATTAATAACCGCCGGCTGAAACTGGAAGGGTGGTTCTGATAATGGAAAGGTAGTCAGAAAATCATCGCTACAATAGAAATTTATCCAGTCGCCTGAAAGTGCAGCAGGTCGTACAATCGGTTGAGGCAGATGAGCCTGGATGACCCGAAATGCCAACGGTGATCCAAGAGTAATAAAACGCCTGATATTCAGCTCCGGATGCTGAATCAAATAATTATAGGCAATCACGCTGCCAAGCGAATGTGCCACCAGAATCTGTGGCCTGCTGCTATAGAGTTGATCATGAATGCGGCGGTGAACTTCCTGCATAAAATGTGGGTTGGCCAAATAAAGATAAGTTTCCAGCAAAACTTATGCAAAAAGCTGGCGTGTAAGCTGGGAAAATAATTGATGAGTACCGCAAAATCCCGCAAGGCAATATCTTTGCTTAATGCTGTGATGAACTTCAGTTTCCGATTGAAATTCAGGATATCATCCAGATTTAACTGCGGGACGTCACAAATTTGATAGGTACACTGATCTGGTGGCGATGCCGGTTGCAGCTGTGCGGGATGTAAAAAAGGGAAATGCGGCCACTGTTGCGGCATCAGGGTGCTGGCATTCAAGACGTTATGAAAATGATGCCGAGAAAGTAAATCGCCATAAAAGGGATACGGATATGCCGTTTTAAATAAGTAAAACGGGCTTGCTGTTGTGGGTTTTTCCGAAGGCCTGTTTTGAAGAGATGCAGCCAATGTTGACGTAATGAAGTAGCCGTATACTGTTGCTTGTTCATGCCGTGAATAAACACAATTTTCATCGACGCACCCTTAAGGCTGCCCACTATGGTTATAGTATAGATAAAAAAAGAGCGGCCGGAGCCGCTCTTTTAAAACTGATGATTAAGACTTATTGTGATAAAAGGCATAATAACTTGCATAACACGCTGCAATAAATAGCAGACAGCCTATGAAGCTGATACGCATTGATGGATCAAAGACCATACTGATACAGGTAATAAAACAGAACACAAAGCCCAGGATTGGTACAATCGGGAACAATGGTGCAGCAAAGCCCAGTTCTTTGGCCGTATGACCCTGTTTATACCATTGACGACGGAAGTTGAACTGGCTTAAGCAAATACTCATCCAGACCACCACCATGGTAAACGCTGCAACGCCCAGCAAGTTGGTAAAGATCGTCTCTGGCGCAAACTGTTCAGACAATAAACCTGGCAATGCACCTAGCATAGTCACCATGACTGCAATATACGGTACACCGCGAGCATTCAGTCTTGAGAATACGGCAGGCAACTGTTTGCTGTATGACAATGACCACATCATACGAGAAGCAGCAAATAAGCCCGAGTTGGCGGCAGACAACAATGCAGTGATAATTACAAAGCGGATGATGTCTTCAGCATATGGGATACCAATGTGCTGGAATACTGTTACGAATGGACTGCTACTCACGCCTTCAGCAGCTAAGCCTGCTTCCTGATGCGGAAGTAAGGCTGTTACCACGATAATGGTACCTACAAAGAAAATTAATAAGCGGAAAATCGCAGTATTAATTGCTTTAGGAACATTTTTCGCAGGATCTTCAGTTTCACCGGCAGCCACACCAATCAGCTCGGTACCAGAGAAGGCAAAGTTCACAATCAGCATCGTCGCAAAAATCGGGAATAGACCTTCAGGGAACCAGCCTTGTGCAGTTAGATTGGTAAATAAAGGCGCAGCTTCATAGCCTTGATAGCCCAGAACACCAAAGATGGCCAATAGACCTAAAAGAATAAAAGCAACAACCGTGACCACTTTTACCAGTGCCAGCCAGAATTCGGATTCGGCAAACCAGCGGGTAGAAATCATATTTAGACTAAATACGAATACACCAAAGATAATGGTCCATAACCACATAGAAATGTCCGGGAACCATTCCTGCATCAGCAAGGCCGCTGCAGTAAATTCAGTTCCAAGAGTGACCGACCATGTCAGCCAGTATAACCAGGTGATGGTATAGCCTGTGCCTGGTCCAATATAACGTTTGGCATAAGCACCAAATGAACCAGATTCTGGCATATGAACGGCAAGTTCGCCCAAACATAGCATCACCATGTACGCGATAATACCGCCCAGGAGATAAGCGAGAATGGCACCTACAGGCCCCGTTTGTGCAATGACTTCACCCGACCCTAAGAATAGGCCTGTTCCGATTGCGCCACCAAGCGAAATCATGACTAGATGTCGAGTACTCATAGCGCGTTTTAAAGGCGCAGAATTGCCCTGATGCGTAGCATCATTCGGAGATGAGTGCATAGGAAATAAGAAATACTTCAAAGGAATGAAGCGAGCTATTGTAGTGAAAAACTACAAATCTGCAATCGAATAATGGTAATTTCGAATAAGGTCTGATCGTATGAGATCAATAGATGGCGTCCCTACGGGGATTCGAACCCCGGTTACCGCCGTGAAAGGGCGATGTCCTAGGCCTCTAGACGATAGGGACGTTGCGAGGTGATGCGTATATTAAGGATTAAGCCGGGGTTTGTCAAAAGGGTTTTTGCTAAAATTCATTTAACAGTTTAAACATTAGGCAAAACAAAAACTTTATTTTATTAAGATGTTATTTTCTGAACAGATTTCAAGACCATAAAAAAATAAATATTTGAAAAGATCACTAAAACTTAGTGATCTGGAGCCTGATATTGCTCAGGCTGGGGATTTTCAGCAGGCGTTGTCACTGCCTCAGTGTCCGCAGTTTTATTGTCATCACGGTTGACGATATAGAGATATAGCGCGGATGGTGCTAAAATCAGTAAAACCAGTAAGATCTTTTTTAACATGACACAAAGGCACAATATGAAATCGCATTAATTATAGCCTAAGCAAATTAAAAAGAGCAGCAGCATGTACCTATTCAGGCTCTAGAATTTAAAAGTAACATCCGCAATAAATTGGCGGCCGATTTCAGTCATTACACGTGGTCTATCATTTGAGGTCGAGCCTGTTGTATAGGTATTCACGCGGTTGGTGACGTTGTTAATGATTAAACCAAAAATTGCATGTAAATCTTTTGAAATTTCCCAGTCATAGGTGGTGCGCATATCCCATGTAAATTTAGGTTTGATTTCAGAGGCTAAATACGTGTCTAGCAACTCGCCATTATATTCGACTTTATCATTCTTCTTGGTAACTGCGATCATGTCATCATAACTGTCTTTATAGCTAAAGAAGTTTGAAATACGTACAGGCAGTGTATCGAATGCAATATCCCAGTTTACTCGTGCGGTCCATGGTTGGTTAAAGTTTGGGGCAGGGCGGTCTGACCAACGAATAATTTGACCATCATAAGAGACCCATTCATCTTGAGTGGCTTGATCATAGGCTGAAGTGTAATCTACATAACTGCGGAAGACTTCACTGTAGTCAAATCCCAAGGCAAATAAATGTTGGCTATCCCCCAGAGCGATCGGTTGACGATTTCTAAGTGTTAAGGTGTAGATGTCAGCTTTGCCACTTCCATCATTATTATATTCGTAGAAGAATTTTGATCCATCTAAAGGAGTAACTTTAGTTTTTGATATTTCATCCTGATATTTACGATTGACCCATTTTAGCCCTAGATCCCAATTCTGGATTTGTGTATTCAAGCCTAAAACAGTTTCGTCACTGAAAGGGGGATTGAGCGCTGAACTACGCGCACCGCTGGATAGTGCAGTTTGTGTTGCTACCCAAGGCGCATGTGGTTTTTCACGTGACAGTTTGTAGAGCAAATCATTTTGAATTTCATTCAGCTCTGTACCTAAAGTTTGCTGACCATAGTAGCGATTCCATCCCGCGGATAAATGCAATTGATCATTACTAAAGGGTTTGTAAGAGAGACGGCTACGAGGAGCAATATTGATATTACTACTTAAAGAGTCATAATCAGCGCGAACACCAAAGCGTGTTGAAAATTGATCATTCCACTGAATATTATCTTCAATAAATATATTTAGGCGATCTTGCTGAGCTTGGATAGCACCAGCTTTGTACAGAGTCCCACCAGCGATATATTGTCCATTCCAACCATTTATCGTTAGTTTATCATCACAATATGGGTCACTCAGGAGGCAAGAAGTATCTTTGCCAAGTTCTTTTAAATGAGTCTTTGTCGCGAGTAAAACATCCTCGGCTCGTTTCCACTCAACATGAGCATGGCTATAACCCGTACCTAGAGTCATGTTGTGTTGGGATTGACCAACTTTAAATGGGTCTATATTGGCTTGTAGGTCGTAAGAGAGAACGTCTTGGAGTTGTTTGATTTCTCCCATGATGGCGCCTTCTCGAACAACATCGGTATTATTCCAATCTTTACTTCCTTCGGCGTAGTACCAATGCATACTGTAGTTATTATCTGCAATGCGTTGTGTCGCCGAGTTTTGGAAATTAAGTTTATGTACGAGAGTACCTAGATTGAATTGGTGTTCGAGTTCAGAGAATAATGTAAGTGTTTCGGTTTCAGTGGTACTTCCCGAATCACGATTGCTGTCCACATAGCTCAAACTGTCCAGCAATCCATAATCCAAACCAAACTTCGCTTTGGTTGAGGCGTTTGGTGTATAAAATAATGTTGCACCAAGATTTGAGATATGTCGTTCTTGATCAATTGTTTTAGGTGTTTCAAAGCCACTTTTGACTGGGATGATAGACTCTCTTTGAGAAGCATAAGCATTAAAGCCCCAATCATTCGAGAGCTTCCCATAAATATTGGTGCTTACACCTTGTTTGGTATATTCCTTTTGGTAGTCATCTGTAGGTTCTTCAAATTTACTTTCTTCTAAAGGTGAAATTGAGTTGTAGCGAGCCCAATCACTTTCAGTGTAATCGTAAGTGATAGAACCGTGAATTTTACCTATCTCTGTTTGCGGTGCGCATATTTTAGCATTTATAACACCACCTGTGAATTGACCATAAGCGGCAGACACATTGCTATCTAATACTTCAAGCTCACAAAGTAGGTCAGTGTTCACTGCCATAGCTTGTGCGCCAGTCCCAATATCTTGAAACGTATTTGTGTTTGAATTTGCTGGATTAATAAGTAGGTTGTTGGAAACACCATTCACAATGAAATTGTTTTGGAAGGTTTGTGCACCATTAATTGAGATTTTGGCAGGTTTAATTTCACCTTGAGAACCTGCTGCAAGTTGTGACTGACTAAACTGCACATTCGGATTCACTTTTAAAAAATCGGTAATGTTCTTTGAGCTATTCGGCGTCTTTTCTAAATCTTCTTTTGAATAAATGGTTTTTCCAACTTCATTTTCTTGCTGAGCTTCGATAATAATTGTGTTGAACTTAATCGTTGTTTCATTGAGAACAGGCTCTTGATAATTCGATTCTTTTGCAAAACTAGATGTTGATAAAGCTGTTAAAACTGCAATAGAAAGTGGGGAATAAGCAAAACGCATGAGAAGGGTTGAATATGCGAAAGATAATGGAAGTGATTATCATTAAATTTAAGAAGGCAATCAATAGTAATGAGAATTATTTTCATTAATTAGTAAAAGCGTAAGACTTGAGCAGCTTAAGATGCTGATCAAAGAAATATAAAGAAGAGAAAAAATAGATGGCGTCCCTACGGGGATTCGAACCCCGGTTACCGCCGTGAAAGGGCGATGTCCTAGGCCTCTAGACGATAGGGACGTTTAGAAGATGGCGGTATCTTATTGATCCGCCACCAGAGTGTCAAGCAGGTGAGGTGCGAGTTTGTTTAAAATATAGCAAAACAGTTCAGCGGTCTTCTGCGTATCATATAATGCAGAATGGGCTTCTTTGCCATCAAACTCAATCCCAGCCTGAATACAGGATTTTGCCAGTACGGTCTGACCAAACATCACCGCACTTAAAGTCACTGTATCGAAGACAGAAAAACTATGAAATGGGTTCTGGTTTTTGGTTCCGGTACGCGCAATCGCGGCCTGAAGAAAACCCAAATCGAAATGTGCATTGTGTCCAACTAAAACTGCATGGGTACAGTTTTGCTGGCGACGCACTTCATTCACAGATTTAAAAATACGCTTAAGCGCAGTTTTTTCATCTTCGGCCATTGCGATTCGCATCGGATTCGAAGGATCGATCCCAATAAACTCCAGCGAACGTCGGTCGAGATTTGCCCCTTCGAAAGGATTGATATGTGCATGGTAAGCTTGACCCGGCACAAATTGACCCTCCTCATTATAAACAATCGGAATGGCCGCAATTTCCAGCAATGCATCAGTCTGCGCATTAAAACCTGCAGTCTCGACATCGACAACTACAGGTAAGAATCCACGAAAACGTTGACCAATGATTGGGAGCGTTTCATTTGTCACACTTTTCTCCATTGAATGGTTTTACCAGCATACAGTGGGATAATCTGTTCACCATCCAGATAGTCTAAACTTTCAGGGATTACTTGATCTTCTTTAACCAGGGTAATGGTATTGGTATTACGTGGCAGGCCATAGAAGTCTGCACCAAAATGGCTGGCAAAACCTTCCAGGCGTTCAATTTTACCCACCTGATCAAATGCCTGAGCATACAGCTCAATGGCAGTCGGCGCACTATAACATCCTGCACAGCCACACGCATTTTCTTTTGCATTTTTTGAATGCGGCGCGCTATCTGTTCCCAGGAAAAATTTAGGATTACCGCTGGTTGCGACTTCCAGCAAAGTTTGCTGATGCGTTTGACGTTTTAAAATCGGCAAGCAGTAGAAATGCGGCTTGATCCCACCAACCAGCATGTCATTGCGGTTAAACAATAAATGTTGCGGCGTAATGGTTGCAGCGACATTACGGTCTTGCTCAAGTACAAAGTTTGCTGCTTCGCTGGTGGTGATGTGTTCGAGCACCAGTTTCAGCTTGGGAAATTGTCTGAGTAAGGGAGCCAGCACTTCATCCAGGAAACGCTTTTCACGGTCAAAAATATCGACATGATTATGCGTCACTTCACCATGTAGCAATAAAGGCACTTGGTGTTCTTCAAGCTGTTCAATTACGCCGTAGACTTTGCTCATATCGCTCACACCACTATCGGAGTTGGTGGTCGCACCCGCAGGATAGAGCTTGATGGCATTGACATGCGCAGATTCTTTGATCTTTTTAACTTCGCTTGCCGGGGTGTTGTCAGTGAAATACAGCACCATACGCGGGTCGAAATTTACCCCTTCAGGCACATGTGCCATGATACGTTCACGGTAGGCATTGGCTTCTTCGACAGTTTTAACGGGTGGCACCAGATTTGGCATGCAAATGGCGCGAGAAAACTGCTTGGCTAAATCGGGAACGGTACGTTGAAGTGCTAAACCATCACGCAGGTGAACGTGCCAATCATCTGGCTGGAGAATCGTAATCGTATTCAAGGCAAATTCAGTCGAACAAATAAAACAAATGATAATCCATCTATAGTAAAAATGGTAACGAGAAAGCGCTACAAAATAAGGGATATGTATAAATTAATTTTAAAAAGTATGTTATTTTAAAATTAATAAAAAAATTACATAAATACTTGGCAATGGAATACAAGTACAATCTAGCGAAATTGCAAGATGATAAAGAAGACATAGAACAACTGATTACACGGCAAAGCCAGCGTGTAGGCCCGGTCTTCCCTCAAAATCTGGAACAAGAATTCTGGACCAAAAATCTGGAACGCGCCCGCAAACATGTCGAAAAATATGTGTGGGCTGGGGTATTGGCCTATTTCCTTTTTTTAGTGGTAATGATTCCTACAGATTACTGGAGCATCAGCAAAGAATATTTCGTGCATGATTTTGTCCTGTGTATGTTGGGCCTGCTCAATGGCGGCGTGTCATTAATCATTTTTTATATGTTCTCCTGTTTACCCAAGATCAAGCGCTTTTTTCCTCAGGCTTCGATGCTGTTGGTGTTCTGGGTACAGGTGTCAGTTTCATGTATCACCATGTCGATTAAAACTGAAGCCTTGCAGCATCAATCCATGGCGATAGTCACGATCGTGTATATCCTGGGTTATATTCTGACCGGTATTAAACCGATTCAGATGCTGGTCACCGGATTACTCGCTGCGGCAACTACTATTCTTGTATTGTTTAGCCTTTCAGTTGAATTTAATCCTATGGTTTTTGGACGGATTTTAATTGGAAGTTGCTTGCTGGGTTATGTGATTAGCCATATGATTTTTGCCCGTGAGCGTGTGATTTTTCTATATAGTATTCGCGCCAGAATCAGTGAGCAGATCCAGCGTATTCATACCAACGAATTATTACATTTGAGTCAGTATGATGAACTGACCAAGATTTCCAATCGACGCACCTTTGATGAGACACTGGAGGTCCATTTCGAACGTGCACGCCGTGAAGAAACGGCTTTGGCGATTCTGTTTATCGATGTGGATTTCTTTAAAAATTACAACGATTTTTATGGACATCAGAAAGGTGATGATGTCATTTCGACGATTGCCAAAACCATCAAGAATGCGATCCGTCATATGGACTTTGTCGCACGTTATGGCGGGGAGGAGTTTGTAGTGCTCTTGCCAGAAACGGATGCACATGGTGCTTATGCAGTGGCTTCAAATATTTTTAAGGCGATTGACCGTCTGGAAATCCCGCATGAAAAATCCTCGGTTGCGAAACATATCACCATCAGTTTAGGCATTACCGTCTATCGTGGTGAGGAAGATATTGATAAGGATGCATTGTTGGGAATCGCGGATCAGGCGCTATATCGTGCCAAACAGCTTGGACGCAACCAGATTTATTATCAGTCTATTCGATCAGTCAATTCAGATATTGCAAATGGCTAGAGATTATTAAAATGAATAAAACAATCATCAATAAAAAACCGCGCTCAGGGCGCGGTTTTTTGCTTAAGACAAAACTTAGTTTTTGTCTTTCAGTTGTGGCACTGCAGATGCAGAACCGACTGCCAGTAAACCAGTTTCTGTATAGATGCCCAGTTTCGCACGTGTATCCGTGATATCCAGGTTACGCATAGTCAACTGACCGATACGATCCATCGGCGAGAACATAGAATCACCTTTCTCCATAGTTAAACGCTCAGCTTCATAAGTGAGGTTAGGAGATTCAGTGTTCATAATGGTGTAATCATTACCACGACGAAGTTCGATTGTTACTGTGCCAGTAACTGCTTTAGCGACCCAACGCTGTGCAGTTTCACGTAGCATAAGCGCTTGAGAATCGAACCAGCGACCTTGGTACAGCAAACGACCTAAACGTAAACCGTTAATGCGGTATTGTTCAATCGTATCTTCGTTATGAATACCCGTTACCAGACGCTCATAAGCAATGTGAAGCAGCGCCATACCCGGAGCTTCATAGATACCGCGAGATTTCGCTTCGATGATACGGTTTTCGATTTGATCCGACATACCTAGACCGTGACGGCCACCGATGCGGTTCGCTTCAAGAATAAATTCAACTGGATCTTCAATGCGTTGACCGTTAATCGCAACCGGGAAGCCTTCTTCAAAAGTAATCGATACTTCTTCAGCTTTCACTTCTACGTCATCTTTCCAGAACGCAACGCCCATGATTGGCTCAACGATTTTGATGCCTGCATTCAGGTATTCAAGATCTTTGGCTTCGTGCGTCGCACCCAGCATGTTTGAGTCAGTTGAATAAGCTTTTTCTTTTGACATTTTATAGTCAAAACCATTGTCGATCAGGAACTGTGACATTTCTGCACGGCCGCCCAGCTCGTCAATGAAGGTTTGGTCTAACCAAGGCTTGTAAATTTTAAGCGCAGGATTGGTCAACAAGCCATAACGGTAGAAACGTTCAATGTCATTGCCTTTATAAGTCGAACCGTCACCCCAGATGTTAACGTCATCTTCTTTCATGGCAGTTACAAGCATGGTGCCAGTTACTGCACGACCCAATGGTGTCGTGTTGAAATAAGGCATACCACCTGTAGAAATATGGAACGCACCACATTGAATTGCAGCAATACCTTCTAATGCAAGCTGTAAACGGCAGTCGATTAAACGTGCTTTTACTGCGCCATAAGCTTCAGCTTTTTTTGGAATCGCATCGTAATCGTCTTCGTCTGGCTGACCCAAGTTTGCTGTGTAAGCATAAGGTTCAGCGCCTTTTTGTTTCATCCACAAAAGAGCAGCAGAAGTATCTAGACCACCAGAGAAGGCAATACCAACTTTTTTACCTACTGGGACATTCTGCAAGATAGTTGCATTATCAGACATTGTTCATCCTAATGATATGAAATAGGCACGCCAGAATTGGTGGCCTGAAAAAATACATATTGCATCAATTGTATCATTAATTTATTTAGGTTTGCTTTAGAAAAGAAAAACTCGTTTTAAAATCTCTATTCAATAGGCTTAAATAATCATAAATCGCACGATTTTCACCAGAATCCTGCTGAAAAAGGAAGAAATTGGTTATATTCAGCCGAATAAAGTTAAAAATCAGATAAAACAGGAATAAAAGCATGGCGACTCGCATCCCACCTTTACCTAATTTAAATCCTAAAGCTAAGAATGAAACGCTGGCACTGTTGCATGGGATTTATGCCGGCCTGATTGGTTTTAGTACAGTGCTGTTTTTATATCTTGAATATCAGCAATCCAGTATTTCCATGCTGAGTTTAGGTGTGGTGCTGCTGCTTTTAGGCTTGCTGATGTTTTTTAATATACAGGCCAGTATCAAGGTGAAGCAGGGCAATGGTTCAGGACGTACTTTATCCAGAATAATGGCTATTCTGATGTTGCTGAGTTTTCCAATTGGTACAGTATTGGGCGTGATTGCATTATGGAAATCCAGCGCACGACAATGGCAGAACTAATTCGTCATGTATAGAAAGAACTGTTTCGAAGATTGATATTTGTGCCTGAAAATGCTGAACTCCGGGTCATAAAAAGCCGCTGAAAATCAGTTAAAGTAAGGGAATGACTTGCTCAGCCAAATATAATCAGGGATTTGTTATGACCACGACGCGCTATGCCAACATTTTAAAGCCACTGCATTTGGGTTTTACCACCATTAAAAACCGGGTGGTGATGGGGTCGATGCATACTGGTCTGGAAGACCGCTTCTATAACTATCCTAAACTGGCAGCGTATTTTGGCGAACGAGCAAAGGGTGGCGTAGGTCTGCTGATTACAGGGGGAATATCGCCAAACCGTCAGGGCTGGTTGTTGCCGGCGGGCGGTACCATGAATACCTTGGGGGATATTGCGCCGCATCGTCTGGTGACACATGCAGTGCATAAGCATGGTGCTAAAATTCTTTTACAAATTCTGCATGCCGGACGTTATGGCTATCAGCCTTTTGTGGTGTCGGCAAGTCCAATCAAATCGCCAATTTCTCCTTTTAAACCACGTGAAATGTCAGATAAACAGATCCTGAATACCATTCAGGATTATGTGAAAACTGCCAGCATTGCCAAAAAAGCCGGCTACGATGGCGTAGAAATTATGGGTTCAGAAGGCTATTTGCTGAATCAGTTTTTAAGCCGTCATGTCAATCAGCGTACCGACCGTTGGGGTGGCCCGATCGAAAACCGGATGCGTTTTGCCGTAGAAATTGTCAAAGCCATTCGCGAGGAAATTGGCGAAAAATTTATTATCTGTTTTCGTTTGTCGCTTCTCGATTTGGTACATGATGGCAATACCATGCAGGAAGTCATTACCGTAGCTAAAGCTTTGGAAAAGGCTGGAATTACTTTGCTCAATACCGGTATTGGCTGGCATGAAGCACGTATTCCAACCATTGTGACTTCTGTACCGCGTGCTGCTTTTGTCGATTACACTGCTGAAGTCAAAAAACATGTTTCGGTGCCAGTGATTGCATCCAACAGGATCAATATGCCAGACACTGCCGAGGCGATTCTGGCCTCTGGTCAGGCAGATATGGTGCAGATGGCACGTCCACTTTTGGCCGATGCTTTCTGGGTCAATAAAACCGCGACCAATCGTGTTGATGAAATCAATACCTGTATTGCCTGTAATCAGGCTTGTCTGGATCATACCTTTAAAAACCAGCGGGCAACCTGTCTGGTCAATCCGCGTGCCGCTTATGAAACCGAACTGGTTTATATCAAAACCAAAAAACCGAAAAGTATTGCAGTGATTGGCGGGGGAGTTGCAGGTCTGTCTGCTGCTACGGTCGCAGCCAGTCGCGGGCATGATGTGACGCTGTTTGAGGCCAGTCATGAAGTAGGCGGACAGTTCAACCTGGCTAAAGTCATTCCAGGGAAAGAGGAATTTCACGAAACAATTCGCTATTTTAAGGTGCAACTGGAAAAAACCGGAGTAGATGTACGTTTAAATACGCGGGTAAACCGCGAGCAGTTGGAGCGTGAAGGTTTTGATGAAGTGATTGTGGCTACAGGTGTCGTGCCACGTGCCTTGAATATCGAAGGCAGTCAGGCACCACAAGTATTATCTTATGCAGAAGTGCTACGTGGCGCACCTGTCGGTGATCGTGTTGCGGTCATTGGCGCAGGCGGGATCGGTTTTGATGTGTCCGAGTTTTTATTAAAGCCACCGCATCAAATACAGCCGCAACCTGTGGATGAGTGGAAGCGTGAATGGGGTGTAGATTCTCATCCAGATTATGTGACTGAAGGCGGGTTACAGCGTGCTGAAGTAGAACCTCCAGTACGGGAAATTTATCTATTACAACGTAAAAAGACACCGCTTGGCGCAGGACTAGGCAAGACTTCAGGCTGGGTACATCGTGCCCAGTTAAAAAAACATGCCGTGCGGATGTTGCGCGGTGTGCAATATAAATCTGTCACGGATGAAGGCTTATGGATTGAGGTAGATGGCCATGCTCAATTATTGCGTGTGGATACCATTGTGGTATGTGCAGGTCAGGAATCGGTAAAAGACCTGATGCCGAGTGCTGGGGAAAATACCTTGGCGCAGTATCATATTATTGGCGGTGCAAAACTGGCTGCTGAACTCGATGCCAAGCGCGCCATTCGTGAGGGAGCGGAATTAGCAGCAAAACTGTAAGGATTTGATGAAACTATATGCAGTTGATTGCATTCACTGTAATTTTCACTTGTCAGCCGGACAAAAGCTCCGTATTATTGCGCCCATGGAAGCGTGGCAGAGCGGTTTAATGCACCGGTCTTGAAAACCGACGAGGGTGTGAGTCCTCCGTGAGTTCGAATCTCACCGCTTCCGCCAAATTTTAAAAACCCCAGTCGAAAGATTGGGGTTTTTTTATTTCTATGATTTTAATAAAAGATTTAAAATAAGCTGATAGCGAACAAAGTCAAAATTTTAAAATTCCATAATTAGGGTTTGTTGACATTTACTGTTCATAATTAA
>NZ_JALJVC010000006.1 GCF_022967985.1 Acinetobacter lwoffii
CTTGTTATATCTTCCATAATATAAAATCCAATTTCGCTATACGATATTTATAGCATTATCTAAATCGGTTATGAAGCTTATTTTTGATCTTTTTATTTGGAATAGGAATTTATCTTTTTTAAATCTTATCTATTTCGCAGCATTAAAAAGGTTTGCTGAGAATTCTGGATAAAGGAAGAAGATGTGTAGATTGGGTATTCAATAAAAGAGCGACTTAATGTCGCTCTGATAATTAATTTTTTATATGTTATTGAGATTCATTGCAATATTATTCACCATGTGAATCAGACGCGGTCCAATTTCATTTTCCAGTTTTTCCTGATTTAACAGATAACTTGGGGCACCACAGTTAAACGTTAATATCCCATGTTTGGGGTGAACCAACGGAACTGCCACGGAATTCACATCCTTAGCCCAGTCACCTAAAGACAGACAGTAGCCATAATCCTGATAATCACGAATTGCACGTTCCAGATTACGCTTGATGGTTGGCCACTGATCTTCGTTTCTTTTCTTGATGGCATCAAATAAATATTCGCGTTCCTTTACATCCATCGCTGCCAGACAGGCACGTCCCATGGCACTACTATGAATCGGTAAAGTCGAACCGACAGGGCGGCGCATAGTCAGTGTCGATTCTGTATGTACTACTTCCAGATAAATCATGCTGAGACGGTCACGGGTAGCCATTGCCACAGGGGCTTGGGAATAGCGTGACATTTCTTCCATAAACGGATAAGCCTGAGTACGTGCAGAAATATTACTTAAAGCTGCATAGCCTAAAGCCAATACGCCAACATCCAGCAGATATTTCGTGGTATTCGGCAGTTGTTTTAAATAACCTAAAGAAACCAGGGTGCTGGTAATACGAGCTACAGTTGGCTTAGGCAAATTGGTTAATTGTGCAATTTCCTGATTACCAAGCAATTGATTGGTCGCTGAAAAGCAACGCAAGATTTCCAATCCACGCGCAATAGATGCAATAAATTGAGGATTGTTTTCTCTATGAATATGTGAAATCGGATCTAAACGGATTTCGTCGAAATTGGGAATTTCACCAGTTTTATTTTTTGTCATGTTCAAGGCAATTAAGGTTAAATTAGTAAATATGATAACAATATAATTTCACGATACAAAATAAAACACTTCTATAAAAGATAAAATATAGGAAATAGTACCGAAATTATTTGTGGTCGGAAAGAATCCTGTTACCCAAGTTTAAAGACAATATGAAATCATCTAGTTTTTTAGGTTTAATACGTAGCCCACACATTTAAGAAGTTTCGATTTCTCCGAAAGAGTCAGGGATCGATAAGTATTACAGCAAGAAAAAAGGTTTAATTATCTATTCAAAAAAACTGATAAATAAAACAATCATTCATTAAAATATTTCGTATCGTGAAATTAAATCTTAAACACAAATCGACTGGAATACCAGAGAAATTTCATTTTTTGTTTAAAAAATAAAATTTTTAATAATTTTACTTGCTCAAAATGATTTTATATGATTATTTATTTCGTAATACGAAACAAAAATAAGGGTAAAGGAATTTACCTAAATTATATCCATGGAGATTCATATGATTCGTGATCCGGAAATGCTAGACCAACTTCTGTCAACGATTCGCGATTTTGTAAAAAATGAACTGGTGCCTCTTGAGCATGAAGTAGAAGAGAAAAATGCCATTCCTGAACATATTGTGGAACAGATGAAAGAGCTGGGCTTGTTTGGCCTGACGATTCCAGAAGAATATGGCGGTTTAGGCATTACCATGGAAGAAGAAATTCTGGTCGCGATGGAGTTGGGTCAGACATCGGCTGCCTTCCGCTCTTTAATTGGTACTAACAACGGCATTGGCTCAAGTGGCATCATTATCGACGGTACAGAAGAACAAAAACAGAAATATTTACCGCGTTATGCAACGGGCGAAATTATTGGTTCATTCTGTTTGACCGAACCGGATTCAGGCTCAGACGCTGCTGCTTTAAAAACCAGTGCAGTCAAAGACGGCGATTATTATATTTTAAACGGAACTAAACGCTTCATCACCAATGCGCCACGCGCCACGACATTTACCGTGATGGCACGTACCAATCAAGAGATTAAAGGTGCTAGCGGTATTTCAGCATTTTTAGTTGAAGCAGGCACACCTGGTTTAAGCCTAGGTAAAATTGACAAGAAAATGGGCCAACATGGTTCCTATACCTGTGATGTAATTTTTGATAACTGTAAAGTGCATAAAGATCAGCTGATTGGCGGTGTAGAAGGGATTGGCTTCAAAACAGCAATGCGCGTTCTAGATAAGGGCCGTCTGCACATTGCCGGTTATAGCGTCGGCATGGCAGAGCGTATGCTGGAAGATGCACTTAACTATGCAGTGGAACGCAAACAGTTTGGCCAGCCCATTGCGAATTTCCAGCTAATCCAAGGTATGTTGGCAGACTCCAAAGCCGAGATTTATGCAGCCAAATGTATGGTGCTGGATGCTGCGCGTCTACGTGATGCTGGCCAAAATGTTACGACTGAAGCCTCTTGTGCCAAAATGTTTGCAACTGAAATGTGTGGTCGAGTTGCTGATCGCTGTTTGCAGATTCATGGTGGAGCGGGTTATATCAGTGAATATTCAATTGAACGTTTCTACCGTGATGTGCGTCTGTTCCGTTTATATGAAGGAACCACACAAATCCAGCAAATTATTATTGCGCGTGAAATGATTAAACAAGCAACCGCCTAATCTCATAATTTTAAAATAAGGAAATATTAAAATGACGACAAAAATTAGATTTGATTGGCAAGACCCGTTTTTAATCGAACAGCAACTGACGTCAGAAGAACGCATGATCCGCGATGCGGCGGCAGCGTACTGTCAAGACAAACTGATGCCGCGTGTACTGGAACAGTTCCGTCATGAAAAAACCGATCCCGCTATTTTCCGTGAAATGGGTGAACTCGGCTTGCTTGGCCCAACCATTCCGGAACAGTACGGTGGTGCAGGTTTAAATTATGTCAGTTATGGTCTGATTGCCCGTGAAGTTGAACGTGTTGATTCAGGTTATCGCTCAATGGCCAGCGTACAAAGCTCTCTGGTGATGGTGCCAATTAATGAATTTGGTTCTGAAGAGCAAAAGCAGAAGTATTTACCAAAATTAGCAACCGGTGAGTATATTGGTTGCTTCGGCCTGACCGAGCCGGATCATGGTTCGGATCCGGGCAGCATGATTACCCGTGCCAAAAAAGTCGAGGGTGGTTACCGTTTAACTGGCGCAAAAATGTGGATTACCAACAGCCCGATTGCTGATGTATTTGTAGTTTGGGCCAAAGAAGTTTCTGCCGAAGGTAATGTCGGTGACATTCGTGGCTTTATTCTAGAAAAAGGCTGGGAAGGGCTTTCTGCTCCAGCGATTCACGGTAAAGTGGGTCTACGTGCCTCGATCACCGGTGAAATTGTAATGGATAACGTCTTTGTTCCAGAAGAAAATGCATTTCCGGAAGTTCGTGGTTTAAAAGGGCCTTTTACTTGCTTGAATAGTGCGCGTTACGGGATTGCATGGGGTGCCATGGGAGCTGCAGAATTCTGCTGGCATACCGCACATCAATACACCATGGATCGTAAACAGTTTGGCCGACCACTTGCTGCGAATCAGTTAATTCAGAAAAAACTGGCAGATATGCAAACTGAAATTGCCCTTGGCTTACAGGTGGCTTTACGTTTTGGCCGCATGAAAGATGAGGGCATTGCGTCAGTTGAAGGTACGTCTTTAATTAAGCGTAATAACTGCGGCAAGGCGCTGGATATTGCCCGTTTGGCCCGTGATATGATGGGCGGTAACGGGATTAGCGATGAATTCGGTGTGGCCCGTCATCTGGTTAATCTGGAAGTGGTAAATACCTATGAAGGTACCCATGATGTACATGCCTTGATTTTAGGTCGTGCACAAACCGGAATTGCAGCCTTTTGCAACTAAACCTGAGATCTACCTCTAGCCAGCATTGCTGGCTAGATTGTTTTCGGGGTTAAGAATCGCGGCTTAATCACATCTTTCAATGTATTGCTATGTGATTTCTATAGAGCAACTTTATCAAAAACTTTGAAAATCATTTTTATACCACCTGGTTCAAGCGTGGTAATGATTAGTAAATATTCTATATTTCACCTAAATAATTAAGTGAAATATGCATTTTAAAAAGGCACAGGAGTGCCGAAAAGTAGAAAGAGCATTATGGATACGATCAGTTCACAACAACACCCAGTGGAAGGTGGAAACGAACCCAAGCAAAGAGTCTGGATTCTGGCCTTTATCTTCTCATTTTTGGCATTACTGGTTGATGGTGCTGATATTGCATTATTAGCCTACAGTCTGACCAGTCTGAAACAAGAGTTTTCATTAAGTAATATGCAGGCCGGTGCTTTAGGAAGCTGGACACTTGCAGGGATGGCTATCGGCGGTTTTTTTGGTGGCTGGGCTTGTGACCGTTTTGGCCGGGTTCGTGTGATCGTCATTGCCATCGCATTGTTTTCTTCATTAACTTTCTGGTTAGGATTCGTGGAAAGTTATGATCAGTTCAAATGGCTGCGCTTTACGTCTGCAATTGGACTAGGTGCTCTATATATTGCCTGTAACACACTCATGGCAGAGTATGTACCCACCAAATATCGCTCTACAGTATTGGCAACGCTTATGACTGGCTGGACTTTAGGCTCGGTGGTCGCAACTGTTCTGGCTGGATGGCTATTGCCTGAATTTGGCTGGCGATACCTCTATTATATTGCCATTATTCCAATTGTACTGGCCTTCGCGATGTACTTCTTGGTGCCTGAACCGAAAGCCTGGTTAGATGCGCGTAAAGCTCGCCTGGATGCAAAAGCCAGTGGTATTCTGCAGGAAAAACCAAAAAATACTTTTAAAATGATTTTTGAAGATGCACTTAGCCGTCGCATGTTTATCCTCTGGTCCTTCAGTACCGCATTTTTACAGTTTGGCTATTATGGAGTCAGCAACTGGCTACCGGCGTATTTAGAGACTGATCTGGGAATCAAGTTTAAAGAAATGACCATGTATATGATCGGGACTTTCCTGATCATGATGTGTACCAAAGTTATTGCTGGTTTTATCGCTGACCGGATTGGCCGTCGTGCGGTATTTGCTTTCGGCACTATGGGTACTGCGATTTTTATCCCTGTGATTGTCTTTGGTAATACGCCTGATAATATTCTCTGGCTGATGTTATTTTTCGGTTTTCTCTATGGTATTCCATACGGTATTAATGCGACTTACATGACAGAAAGCTTCTCCACCAAAGTACGTGGAACAGCCGTGGGCGGTGCCTATAACGTGGGCCGACTGGGTGCTGTATTTGCACCTCTTACTATTGGCTATTTTGCTCAAGGAGGCTCAATTGGTACGGGCTTACTGATTATGGGCATTGCCTATTTTCTTTGCGGTCTAATTCCCGCTTTCTTTATTAAAGACCGCTTATTTGATCCGCAAAAGGCAGATTAATCTGCACTCGTAATATAGATAGAACATGCTAGGAAGCAATATGATGAATAAAATCACGCAGGATATCGAGACGGTACTTAAGCAAATTCCTGATGGTGCACACATTATGACCAGTGGTTTTGGCCTGGCAGGTCAGCCGGTAGAATTAATCGAAGCATTAATTGACTTTGGTCCTAGAGACTTAACCATTATTAACAACAATGCAGCTTCTGGAGATCGTGGTCTAACCAATCTGCTGTTGTCTGGACTGGTTAAAAAAATGATCTGTTCATTTCCACGGGCCAATAACTCAACCGTCTTTGAAGATCTGTATAAAGCCGGAAAAGTTGAGCTGGAACTGGTGCCACAAGGCAATCTGGCCTGCCGTATTCAGGCAGCCGGTGCAGGCTTAGGAGCTGTTTTTACTCCAACCGGTTTTGGTACCAAAATAGCTGAGGGTAAAGAAACCCGTAATATCAATGGAAAAGATTATGTGCTGGAATATCCGATACATGCTGATTATGCCTTGGTTTATGCCAATCAGGCAGATCAGTGGGGCAACTTGACCTACCGTAAGGCAGCACGGAATTTTGGTCCGATCATGGCCAAAGCAGCAAAAACCACCATTGCACAAGTCCATCAAGTTGTGGAACTGGGAGAACTTGATCCAGAGATCATTGTAACGCCAGGAATTTTTGTACAGCATGTGGTCAAGGTTGGAGATATTAAATAATGAATATTCAAAAACGTAGTCGTGAACAGATTGTAGCTAAAGTTGCACAAGACATTCCAACCGGCTCTTTTGTAAATTTGGGTATTGGTTTACCGACACGTGTAGCAGGTTATTTAAAACCTGAGCAGGAGGTAATTCTGCACTCGGAAAATGGCGTTTTAGGTTTTGCTGCATTGAGCGATCCTGACCAGGCGGATGATGATCTGATTAACGCCGGCAAAGAACTTGTAAGCATGTTGCAAGGTGGCAGTTTTATGAATTCTGCCGACTCTTTCGATATCATGCGGGGCGGACATCTGGATATCTGTATCATGGGGGCTTTTCAGGTCGCTATTAATGGTGATCTGGCGAACTGGCATACCGGTAATGCTGATGCTGTACCTGCTGTAGGCGGTGCGATGGATCTGGCAGTGGGTGCTCGATGTGTCTATGTTTGCATGGAGCATGTGACCAAAAACGGTGAAGCAAAAATCGTTGAAGAACTGAGTTATCCTCTAACAGGTAAACATTGTGTCAACCGTATTTATACTGATCTCTGTGTAATTGAATTAAAAGACAACCAGGCTCAGGTTATTGAAATAGTGGATGGCTTAAGTTTTGAAGAATTGCAACGGCAGACTGGCTGTAAATTAGTGGACTGTCGTCAACAAGCAGCCTAAAAATAAGTCCGCAATATTCTGATTGAGTAAAAGTATAGTTTTAGATCACAGCTTCGGCTGTGATTTTTAAATTTTAGAATTATTATCAAATACACGTAATATTGACCATATTTCCGTATTTTAAAGATATAAATACAAACTTTTGCTAATGATTATTTTAATAATAAGTCTAAAATGTTAACAAGCTAAGGAAGGTGATAGTCTGAATGAATAATAATTGTGATGATCAAGAAATTTTTCATATT
Organism: Acinetobacter lwoffii; assembly: GCF_022967985.1. Classification (GTDB taxonomy): domain Bacteria; phylum Pseudomonadota; class Gammaproteobacteria; order Pseudomonadales; family Moraxellaceae; genus Acinetobacter. The sequence goes on from NZ_JALJVC010000006.1 coordinate 7,119, forward strand.
TTTAATCTGATTGGTCGCCATACCGAGCTTAAGCCTATCCTCGATGTCATTAGCCAGTGGCTTGAGTCGCGTATTCCAGATGCGCTTGTCACCATTATGCTCTATAAGGATGACACCCAAACTTTAAATGTCATAAGCGGCAAACAGCACTTCTCAAAAGAGTACTGTAATGCTATTCAAGATTTGAAAATTGGGCCAAATCAAGGATCGTGTGGCGTAGCTGCCTTTTTACGTCAGTTGGTCATTAGTCCGAATTTAATGAAAGACCCAAACTGGCAGCCTTATCGTGCTTTGGTAAATGCAGAAAAATTGTCTAGCTGCTGGTCTATGCCGATTATTAATGCTTCAGATATTCTGTACGGAACGTTTGCTACCTATTATCGAACACCAAAAATACCGACTGAGCATCATATTCAGCTTTTACAACAAGCGGCAAAATTAGTTGCTCTGGCAATTGAGCTTGATCAGGAACGCCAAAAAAGACATGAGCTTAATGAAAAATACAGCTCATTTTATACCTATCATCCAGATATTATTTTTGAACTTGACCTGCAGGGACATGTGCTTAATACCAATATTGCTTGCGAAGAAATTACAGGTTTTTCTAAAGCGCAAATCCATGGTCAGCACTATTGTGCCTTCATACCGCCCGAATTCCATGAACTTGCTAACGTTTCATTTTCAGAAGCGGCGCAAGGTAAATCTCAACATTATGAACTTCCAATTTATAATGTTGCAGGCGATATCTTATGGCTGGATCTGACCAATTTACCGATTATTCAAAATCAGAAAGTCACCGGTATTATTGGCATTGCCCGAGATATTACTGTATCGCGTGAAAACAAGGAGTCTCTACGATTATTAAAACGGGGGGTAGAGGCCAGTCCGAATAGTCTTTTTATTACCGATGTTTCTGAAGAAAGACTAATGGTGTATGTGAATCCAGCTTTTCTAAAGCTCACCGGTTATACAGCAGCAGAAGTATTAGGACAAAGCTGTTTTTTCTTACAGGGTCCAGATACTGATCCGGATCAGATTGCATTACTCAAGCAAGCGGTCAAAGAACAAAAAGAAATTCAGGTGACTATAAAAAGTTACTGTAAAGATGGCAGCTGGTTCTGGAATCGTTTAACCATAGGTCCTATTTTTGACCAGACAGGAACCTGCACCCATTTTTTGGGGATTCAGGAAGATATTACCCAGCAACGTATTCACGAAGAATATATTCAGCATCAGCATACTCATGATCATTTAACCGGTTTACCGAACCAGCATGCATTCAAACAGATTCTGGAAGATATTTTTGAAGTACAGCACGAGAGCTCACAACCTTTAGTCTTGCTGTATATAGATCTGGACGACTTTAAAAATATCAACGACAGCTTAGGTCATCTGGTGGGTGACCAGATTCTCAAAAGTGTGGGCGAGCGGCTGCAAAAATTTGTTCAAGGCAATAATGTGCTATGCCGCTTTGCTGAAGATGAATTTATTTTACTGCTCTCAGGGACAGATGAGCACACTGAAGTCGAGGCGATCGCCGGAGAAATTCTTGATCTTCTTTCCATGCTGTTTATTGTCGATCAGTACAAAATACATTTAAGTGCCAGTATTGGTATCGTGGCAGATGACAGTTCAATTCATCATTCTTCTGAATTGATTTATCAGTCTGTTTTGGCGATGCAGGAAGCCAAAAGACAAGGTCGTAATATGTGGCAGTGGTATGAAAAAACCAGAATGCAGCCTGTCGCAGAAATAGACTATACGAATCTGCGTCTGGAACTCATGGAAGCGATCAATCAGGAAAATTTTGACCTGTTCTATCAGCCGCTGATTCATCCTGAAACTGGACTGGTGACAGGCGTAGAAGCTTTAATCCGTTGGTGCCATCCGCAGCAGGGTTATATTTCCCCAGCAATTTTTATTCCGCTTGCAGAAAGAACCGGGCAAATTATTAGCGTAGGCCAGTGGGTATTGGAAAAGGCCTGTTTAGATATTGCCAAGTGGAACAAGACACACAATAGCCAGATCACGGTATCGGTGAATATTTCGCCTTTGCAATTCCGTAGAGCAGGCTTTTTGCAGGTGCTTGAACATGCACTTGAACTCAGTCAATTACCGCCGGAATTACTTAAAATTGAAATCACGGAAGGTGTCATCATTAATGGTGCAGATCGAACCATAGAAATTTTGAAAGCAGTGCGTGCTTTAGGTGTACAGGTCGCCATTGATGACTTTGGCACAGGTTATTCGAGTCTCAGTTATCTGCGTCGCTTGCCGATTAATCAAATCAAGTTAGACCGTAGTTTTATTGAAGAGCTGACCCTCGATGGTCAGGATGCTGCAATTGTGCAATCGATTATTCATCTAGCCCATCAGCTGGATCTGGAAGTTGTCGCGGAAGGGGTCGAAACCGTAAGTCAAGCCAGTTTACTCTATCAACAGGGTTGTGATCTGCTACAAGGCTTCTTTTATGCAAAACCTGCACCTTTAACTGAATTGAAGCCTGTTTATCTCGCAATGGAAAATAGTAAATTGAATTAACTCTAAAAGTTAAGATATCAATATTTTCAACCGCTCTTCAGATAGAAAGGAAACGTTAAACAGGCTTAAAGAATTTTTCTATTTTATCAGCGTATCATCTCTATAATTTATGCTCGGTACAGAAAGCGGGATAAAAAAATAAGCTTTTAACCCCAAAGGTTTTTAACAGTATCTAAGGCTCAGGCTGAATATTGGCTAAATTTCTTTCTTGGTTTAAATCATAATAGTTAATCAAAAAGATCAACACGGCAAAAATAAAACCTAAAATGACGCAGGCAGACCAGCCATAGCTTTTCCATAAATGCAGCGATAAAAATGCACCCAGACCGGCACCTGAAAAATAACAGGTCATATAGATGGCATTAATCCGCGAGCGAGCCTGCATTGAAATTCGATAGACCAGATTCTGGTTCAAGACATGCAAACAGGAAATTCCAAAATAAGCCAGAATTAAGCCCAAGATATAAATCCATAAATAATTCTGGGCAAAGAATAAAGGAATCCAGGCCAGAATCAGTCCGCACGTAGCCAGATGCGCAATCCATTTTTCCCGATGCCTGCCAATCATTTTACCGGTCCACTGAGAGGACCAGATGCCGACCACCCCCACAATGCCCATAAGGCCAATCTGAAAATCGTTAAAATGATACGGTGCTTCAGCCAGAATAAAAGTCATGGTAGTAAAGATAATACTCAGCATGCCAAAGCCCAAACCTCCGATCATACTCCGCCGGATCAGCATGGGTTCTGTTCGGGCAAAGGTAAATAGTGAGCGATAAATTTGCAATATATTCATCTGCAACTGGCTCTTGGCGCTCGGCAACTGGAACCACATGGCCAGACTTAGCAGAAGAATTGCACAACCACTAAATAGGTATACCGCATGCCAGGACCATAAAGTAGAAATCAGTCCGGCCACGGTACGGGCAAACAGAATACCAACCAGAACACCACTCATGAGCAGGCCAACGACTTCGGCACTTTTATCACGTTGCGACAGGCTGGCGGCAAAAGGAATCAGAATCTGGGTGGTAATCGAACAAAAAGAGGCGAGCAGGGTAAAGCCATACAACATATGCAGATTGGTACTGGCTGAAAGCCCAATAAGTGCCAGTCCGGTACAGAACATTAAACTGCAGATGTACAGCCGTTTTTCGAATAAATCCCCCAAGGGGACAAACAAAAATAACCCGGTGGCATAGCCAATCTGGGTCAGTACTACAGTCCAGCCAGACTGAGCTATACTAATTTGCAGATCCTCTGCAATTGAATAAATTAATGGCTGGTTAAAATAGTTACAACCCGCGCAAAGTGCGCAGGTCATAGCCATCATGAACATGAAACGGCGTGAAATTTGCCCTTGGGCTGACATCCTTGTCTCCTGAGGCTTTAGAAACTATAAGTCGCCGATAAGTTCACACGAGAAACATCCGCTTCTCGATTATCAAAAGTTTCACGTTTGCCGTGGTGATATTCTGCACCCAGATTAACCTTTGGAACTGGAGAATAAATCACGTTCGCCACATAGTCAGTTAAACGTTTATTGGTTTCAGGATTCGCGCGTGCATAGTCGCTGGAATCATCAAAATCTACAACGCTGGCATTAATGCTGCTACGTAATTTCGGTGTAAATTTATGCGTAAAGCCGATATTCAAACTATTAAACTCATTGAGTAAAAGTTCATTATTGGCTGTATCAATCGAATAATCTCCACCCCAGGCAGCGCCATCAGTTGTTGATCCTTGAGTCAAGAAAGCGGCAATACGCTGATCTCCGACCATATGGAAATAGTTCCCCTGGATCGAGTTTTGATCATCAAAACGGTAACGTCCACCAAGACCTACACCCCAACCGACTTTTTCAATATCACCTGTATCTGTTTGCGCCTGCTTTTGATTGACAAAGCCTTGAGCTAATAAATGAAGAGGGCCTGATTGATGAACATATTTAGTGGTTAATGCAGGCAAAGCAGAAGAACGATCGCCACCGGCCATATATTCCAGACCGACATTCCAGGTATTTTCTGGATCAAGTTTGAAAGCATAGCTCACCTGAGGCGTACGTAGGACTGATCCACCCAGGAACAAGCTGTAATCGACAGCTTCAGTGCTAATCTCTGGTGTTGACATCAATGACCAGGCCTGACCAAACGTCCAGTTATAGTATTTTAAGTGTGCATGACGGATACGTAATCCACCATCGCCTTTACCATTGTTGGTCCAGAAGTCGGCTTCTAAACGAGCAGAAACATTCGGATTGCCTCCTAGATCTTTGGCCAGGAAACCAATCCGGCTGGCAGCCGCAGTAAAATCGGAACGTACAGAATCCGGTTCAGTAAAAGGTACTTTATTAATCTGGTTAATGGTACGGCCACGGGCTTCAGTAGCACTTTTGAAATCGACTGCACCATCAAAGCGGATCAAGCCATAAACATCGACATTATCTACCATTGAACTCAGCGTTTTAGAGTCTTGCGCTTTGGCTTGTTCCTGCTGGTTCTTTAATGCAAGTTGCGCGGCTTTTTGTTGTTCTAGTTCTGCCTGGATTTGCTTTAACTGTGACTCAAGAAATTGCATACGGTCTTCAGAAGCTTCTGCTGAAAATGCCTGTGCTGAAGCAATACCACATAATGTCGCTAAAACTAATTTTTTCATTTCTTAATCCCTAAAGAAATTTTTAATCCTGAATGAAAGGAGACCTTTCTATACTGACGTGTTGTAAATATTTGAAGTGAGGAAGGCAGCGATTTGACCTGCCTTCCGAAGTAGGGTTTATTCTGCTTTTTGCGGATCGTATAAACGGTCTTTAATAAACAGGGCAGGAATCAAACCGCATAGGAAATATGCTGCACCCATTACCAACAGACCTGTACCGATCGAACCATGCATCGCAAGATAACCAATCGTAATTGGCGCGAAGATTGCACCGATACGACCAATATTGAATGCACCGCCCACCGCTGTACCACGAACACCAGTCGGGAAACTTTCGGTTAGATAGGTTGCATTGATGGCATATGGAATACCGTACAGGAAGCCGAAGATTAGCATCAGTACGCCAATGTTATCGGCATTATGCATATACACCACGACAGGGATAAATAGCGCTGTTCCCATGGTGCCGAAAGCAAACACAATACGGCGACCAATTTTATCAGCAACATAACCTGCAATGATTTTGGCGAATATCATGGTCAAGAAAGTACCAATCATATAGATCGCCATTTCCTTGAATTTGATCCCTAATTCCGCTTCCAGATAACTTGGCAGCCAGTTGCTCACCCCAAAGTAACCGAATAAGAGAAAACCTGAGCTGAATGACCATAAGATAAACATTCTGCCGTGTGTTTTATCTTTTAAAATAGTGATATATGGATTGCCTTTTTTTGCATTATTATCGACGATCTGGCCAGTTCTTTTCATTTCCCGAACACGTTTCCACGATTCTGGTTCAGGCACCATAAAGTGCATGAGGATACCGAGTGCTAAAGGTGCAATGGTTATCCAGTACAGCATACGCCAGCCGAACTCAGGAATAATCCAGCCTGAAAGCATGGTAATCACCAGAGAACCCAGAGTAAAACCGGTCATCAATGTTGCCAGCACTGTGGTACGGTATTTGGTTGGCACATATTCAGACATCAAGGTATTACAGGCAATATATAAACAGCCTAAACCCAAGCAAGAAAGAGTACGTAAAATTGCAAATTCAGTATAAGACTGAGCAAAACCTGAGTAGGCTGACAAGATCGAGAAGGCGATGGTGGCCAGTACAATGACGCGGACACGTCCAAATTTGTCGCATGCCCATCCACCAATAAAACCTCCTATCCCCATTCCTAAAAGAGAATAACTTCCCAAGGCACCGGCCTGTACAGAAGTTAGTCCCCATTCAGCTTTCAGACTGGTCAGACTGAAAGCCAGAATCCCGATATCTGCACCGTCACAGAGCAAAATCAGAAAAGCAAAGACAAAAGCCGTCATCCATAGACGTTTTGGCGCCTGTTTAATGGTATCCGTGGAGGAGACATCGGTTTTATTGTCTCCTGTTACGATGGTATCGCTTGTCATTTTTATATCCTCTATATATTAAAAGTAGCATTTCCTCTGCTACCGCTAAATCCATTTTTCTTCCTCACGGAAACATTTTCCTGATCTAACAGACTTGCTCTGCATACAACAGCCGCTGCATTTATTATCAGGCTACATTCGATTTTTCACGCTTTACGCTAAATCAAAATCATCTCATTGCTGGAAAATTTGATTTCGTAAATTAATTTTAAGTTCTGCCTTATGGCGATTATTCATTTAAATGAATAATCAGATTACATTTAAAATACTTAATTCCGTATTGCGAAATCAATTAATCATAAAATAACCAGATGAACAAGAGTTTTTACTCTATTTTTAGTAAAAAATAACTTTTTTGAATTCTGGAGTTAAAAATCCTTGATTTATAGCTTGAGAAACCTTAGTTTTATATAAAATAAAATTTCGCTATACAAAATAAATGGAGTTTTTTAATGGAACAGGTCGTTCAAATAGAACAAATCTCAACTCATGTAGCGATGGTTAAAATTCATCGACCAGAAGCGAAAAATGCCCTGAATACAGAAGTTCGCCAGAAACTCGCGGCGGCTTTTTTGCAACTGAATGCCGATGAAAATATCCGTGCCATTATTCTTACCGGTGGTGAAACAGATTTCGCAGCAGGAGCCGATCTTAAAGAACTGGCCAATGCAGAAACCATTCAAATGATGCAGCGCCGGACTGAACGTTACTGGCAAGCGATTGCTCAATGTTCAAAACCGGTGATTGCAGCTGTAAACGGTTATGCACTTGGTGGTGGCTGTGAACTGGCGATGCATGCAGATATTATTATTGCCGGGAAAAGCGCCCAGTTTGGTCAGCCTGAAGTGAAAGTGGGTGTCATGCCGGGTGCCGGTGGTACCCAGCGATTATTCCGTGCCGTGGGTAAATTCCATGCGATGCGTATCATCATGACGGGTTGTCTGATACCAGCGCCGGAAGCTTATCAGATTGGCCTAGTGTCTCAAGTAACGGAAGACAGCGAAACCCTTGCAACAGCAATCAAGATGGCTGAAGGTCTGGCAAAAATGCCGCCAATTGCGCTTGAACAAATCAAGGAAGTGGCTTTACTGGCTGAAGATGTGCCGCTTAATGCCGGACTTACCCTGGAACGTAAGTCTTTCCAGATGCTGTTCTCATCCGAAGATCAAAAAGAAGGCATGCAGGCCTTTATTGAAAAACGTAAACCGAATTATCAGGGACGATAAGCATGAGTATTCAGATTCAGAAAATCGGCATTATTGGTGTAGGCACGATGGGTGCAGGTATTGCCCAGATCGCGATTCAGTCTGGTCATGATGTGGTACTGTTTGATGCCAAAGAAGGGGCAGCCGAACAGGCTCAGGATAAACTGGCCAAAACATTAAATACCTTAGCAGATAAAGGTAAATTCAGCCATGAAAAAGCCGCTGAAGATATTGCTCATCTGTCGACTGCGCAGCAGCTAGAAGACCTGAAAGATTGTGACTTGATTGTTGAAGCGATTATTGAAAATCTGGAAATCAAGCAAAAACTGATGCAGCAACTGGAAGGAATGATAAAACCAGAAGCGATTCTGGCATCTAATACGTCTTCGCTGTCGATCAGTGCAATTGCTGCCAATTGCAGTCAGCCAGAGCGTGTTGCCGGTTATCACTTCTTTAATCCGGTCCCACTCATGAAAGTAGTCGAAGTGATTGAAGGCTTTAATACTCGTGCAGATATTGTTGAAGCATTAACCCAGCTCTCTACAAAAATGGGTCATCGTCCGGTCAAAGCTAAAGATACTCCAGGATTTATCATTAACCATGCCGGCCGTGCCTTTGGTAGCGAAGCCTATGCAATTTTGAATGAAAATGTCACACCATTTTATGATATTGACAGGATCTACCGTGACGGAATCGGTTTCAAAATGGGGCCGTTTGAATTAGGTGATCTGACCGGTATGGATGTCTCGCACCCGGTGAGTGAATCGATTTATCACCAGTATTATGAAGAAGCACGTTACCGTCCAAGCGTGATTACCCGTCAGCGTTTTATTGCCAAGCAGTTAGGTCGTAAAACCGGTAAAGGTTTCTATGATTACACTTCGGGTAGCAAAGAAGGTGATGTTGCTCCAGCATTGGTTGAAAAGTTAAGTCAATATCCATCAGTCTGGCTAGGCACCGAATATGACGAAGACCGTCAGGCACTTGAGCAATATCTGCAGCAGTTCAATATCCAGATTGAGCAAACTGAGACACCTTCAGCAGAGGCTTTAATCCTGATTGCCACTTATGGTGAAGATGCAACTTCAGCCGCTGTCCGTTATCAGCTGGCACCTCAGCAAGTGGTGTGTATCGATCTGCTATATGGTCTGAACAAACACCGTACCTTGATGCCAACTTTTGTCACCCAACCTGAGCTGGTAAAAGCAGCCCAATCGATTTTCAATCTGGATGGTGTGACCGCCAGTGTAATTCAGGAAAGCGTCGGCTTTGTGGCTCAACGTGCTTTGGCAATGATTGTGAATCTCGGCTGTGATATTGCCCAGCAAGGCGTTGCAACGGTGGAAGATATCAACATCGCGGTGAAATTAGGCCTTGGCTATCCATATGGTCCAATTGAATGGGGGGATGTGCTGGGAGCTGAAAAAATTCTAAAAATTCTGGATCGTATGACTGCGATTACCCGTGACCAGCGTTACCGTCCAAGTCCTTGGTTGCGTCGCCGCGTTCAGCTTGGTCTACCACTTGTTCATACAACACATTAATTAGAAAGTTAAAGGAATAACACTCATGTTAAATGCATATATTTATGATGGTTTACGTTCACCAATCGGTCGCCATGCAGGAAGTCTGGCAAGCGTACGTCCAGATGATCTGGCAGCTACAGTCATTAAAAACCTGCTGGAAAAAACCGGTATCCCGGCAGCAGATGTAGAAGATGTAATCTTTGGTAGCACCAATCAGGCCGGTGAAGACAGCCGTAATGTGGCACGTTTTGCAGCGTTGTTAGCGGGTATGCCGGTAACAGTTCCAGGTCAGACGGTAAACCGTTTATGTGCATCAGGTCTTGGTGCTGTGATTGATTCGGCACGTGCCATTACTGCAGGTGAAGGCGAGTTGTACATTGCCGGTGGCGTAGAAAGTATGACCCGCGCACCTTTTGTGATGGGCAAAGCAGAAAGTGCTTATTCACGTGATGCCAAAATTTATGACACCACGATTGGTACCCGTTTCCCAAACCGTAAATTTACGGATCAGTTTGGCGCGCACAGCATGCCTGAAACAGGTGATAACGTGGCTGAAGAATTCGGTATTAGCCGTGAACAGGCTGACACCTTTGCTGCTGCTTCACAGGCAAAATATCAGGCAGCGAAAGAAACAGGTTTCTTTGAAGGTGAAATTACCCCGATTGAAGTTTCTCAAGGACGTAAACTGCCGCCTAAACAAATTACTGAGGATGAGCATCCACGTGCATCTTCAACATTTGAAGCTTTATCCAAGTTAAAACCGCTTTTCGAAGGTGGTGTAGTAACAGCGGGTAATGCATCAGGTATCAATGACGGCGCTGCAGCACTGATTATCGGCAGTGAAAAAGTGCAGGAACAGTATGGCTTAAAACCTTTAGCTCGTATCCTGTCTTCTGCAGCCGCTGGCATTGAGCCACGCATCATGGGTGCAGGCCCAATTGAAGCGATTAAAAAGGCAGTACAACGTGCTGGTTTGACGCTAGATGATATGGATGTCATCGAGATTAATGAAGCCTTTGCCAGTCAGGTATTATCTTGCCTGAAAGGTCTGGATGTCGCTTTGGATGATCCGCGTGTCAATCCAAATGGTGGTGCGATTGCCATTGGTCATCCACTGGGCTGTTCGGGTGCGCGTTTGGCTTTAACCGTTGCACGTCAGTTACAGCGTACCGGTAAAAAATATGCCGTGATCAGTCTGTGTATCGGTCTGGGGCAAGGGCTGGCGATGGTGATTGAAAACCCTGAAGCTGCCTAACAGTTTTAGTCATCACCTAAATGCCATGTATATATGATATGCATGGCATTTTTTATTGGGATTTTTCTTTCAAAATAAAAATCCCTGCACATGCAGGGATTGATTACATCAGTGTAATGATTTACTTACGGGCAGTGACTAATAAAGTCGCTGAACCAAAGGCATAAACTTTACCTTCTTTATCGATAATTCGGCCTTCTGAGGTCAGCACATTGCGTCCGATCCGGATGACTTCACCAATCGCAGTATAGGTTTCACCACTTTTCATTGCTTTCAGCATTTTCACATTCAGGTCAATTGTTGAGAAACTGACACCTGCATCTACTGTCGTATGCACGGCAGCGCCAGTAGCACTATCTAGAACCGTTGCACAAAAGCCGCCATGAATTCCGCCTTGTAAATTGTAATGGCGCTGATCAGGACGCACCTCATATTCCACATAGTTTTCGCGCACCAAGGTCAGACGCATGGGAATAATTTCACTCATGGCTGAACTGGGAATTTCCCCATTTTTAATTGCGGTGAGATATTCAAGTCCGTTTAATTGTGATATTGGCATATCAACTCCTTGTAATGATTTATTTCGCCTTATGAAATAATATTCTGTTTTTCTAAAATTATGATATAACAGATAGTGATCGAAATGCTATATTTTTCCAGGATGGAACGATGACAATAAAAAATCTCGTCACAGATGCCGAGTGGCAGGCACGATGTGAACTCGCAGCGCTTTATCGCATTATTGCGCATTACCGGATGACGGATCTGATCGATACTCACATCAGTTTAAGAGTCCCTGATCAGCCTGACTGTTTTCTGATTAATCAGTATGGTGTCGCTTTTGAAAAAATGTGTGCCTCAACGCTGGTCAAGATTAATCATGAAGGGCAGGTCGTAGAAAGCTATGAACAGGATAAGCCGGTGAATATGGCAGGCTTTGTCATCCATGCCGCGATTCATGAAGCACATGCTCATCTGAATTGTGTCATTCATACGCATACCGCGGATGGCATAGCAGTTTCTGCACAGAAACACGGACTTCTTCCCATTTCCCAGCATGCGTTGAAATTTTATCAGCAGGTGGCCTATCACGAATATGAGGGCGTTGCATTGTCAACAGATGAACAGGAGCGCCTGATTCAGGACCTGGGTAGCCATCGCGCCATGATTTTACGCAATCACGGACTTTTAACGGCTGGCGAAACGATTGCACGGGCCTTTCATGAAATCTATTTTCTGGAGCGTGCCTGTCAGGCGCAGATCAAAGCTTTAAGTGGGGGTGCCGAACTGCATTATCCAACAGAAGAAGTCCGAATTAAAACTGCCAAGCAGTTCGCCAGTCCTTTAGTTGAACCGATTTTACAGCGTGCCTGGCAGGCTGCGTTATCCCTGATTGAGCATCAATATACGGAGTATGCATCATGATTGTGATATCCAGTACTGTGCCGAATATTGAAGCAATTCTGGTGAAGTCTTTTCAGAAATATGCCCCTGAGGGCAGTTTTTGTACATTGGACAGCCCGGAAGCAGAACTGGCGACCACAGCAGCCTCGTGGTTTCCAGATTTAGAAAAACTCCGACAACTTCCAGAACTTGGTCTGATTCATTCGATTGCTGCAGGAGTCGAACATTTAAATTTAAACGAGATTAGATCTGACCAGTCAGTCTGCCGGGTACTGGATCCACATCATCAAAAAGGCATGTTTGATTATCTGCTTTGGGGTGTGCTGTATTTTCAGCGTTATTTTGACCGCATGATCCAGCAGCAAAAGCAGCAGTTATGGAAACAGTATCGTCAAAGTTATAGTCATCATATCCAGATCGGGATTATGGGCCTTGGCCATATGGGCGGTTATGTGGCAAAACGTTTTGCCGACATGGGCTATCAGGTGTCTGGATGGTCCAATTCCCCAAAAGAGATTGCTCAGGTCAAAAGCTATGTAGGCCAAGAACAGCTTTCCGAGTTCCTGGCCCACAGCCAGATATTGATTAATCTGCTGCCACTCACTGAAGAAAACACCGGTATTCTTTCTGCTGAATTATTTCAACAGTTACCTGAACACGCTGCTCTTATTCAGGTGGGTCGTGGGCAGCATTTAATCGAGCAGGATCTACTCAATGCACTGGATTCAGGTCATCTCCGTGGCGCAATTGTCGACGTATTTGAACAGGAGCCATTAGCTGCTGAACATCCATTCTGGCAGCATGAAAAGATCGTTGTTACACCACATGTTGCTTCACATGCACCTATGTCTGTGGTGGTGGAACAGATTCTAGAAAATGACCGACGTTTAAATCTCGGGCTGGATTTATGCCATCAGGTAGATGTCAATAAAGGCTATTAATTGTAGGGATACCGGAAAAATAAGGAAATTGATGATGTGGGAAACGATTCAGACCCAGGTTCAGCAAGGCGTTGCTACTTTAAGTTTTAACCGTCCAGATTCACTGAACAGTTTCAATCGGCAAATGCATGAGGAAGTGCAGCAGATGCTGAAAAGCTGGAATACAGACTCGGATATTCGGGTGATTGTGATTCGTGGTAATGGTCGGGCATTTTCAGCGGGACAGGATTTAAAAGAACGTGCCGGGCAGCTCGGTAGTGTGCCGTTGCCTCCCGAAGGCTCTCTAGCCAAATATTATAATCCTTTGATCAACCTGATTCGTAAAAGTCCCAAACCGGTGCTTGCGGCAGTAAATGGTGTGGCTGCCGGTGCAGGGGCCAATATCGCGCTGGCTTGCGATCTGGTTATTGCCAAGGAAAGTGCCAAATTTATTCAAGCCTTTTCTAAAATTGGCTTAATTCCTGATGCCGGCGGCACCTGGATGTTGCCGCGTTTGATCGGCTATGCACGTGCCATGGCACTGACTTTACTTGGTGAGCCTGTGCATGCCAAAGAAGCGGCTGAAATGGGTATGATCTGGAAAATGATCCCTGATGCAGAATTTGATGCTTATATCGATGAGCTTGCACAGCGACTGGCACGACAGCCGACCTATGCACTGGCCTTAACCAAACAGGCTTTGCAACGCAGTGCTGAAAATAGCATGGATCAGCAACTGGAGCTGGAACAAAACCTGCAATACTTGGCCTTAAGTAGCCAGGACTACAAAGAGGGTGTGCAGGCCTTTGTTGAAAAACGTCCTGCACAATTTACCGGACGCTAAGGAGAGCATTTATGAAAATTCAGACCCGTATTACCGAGCTTTTAGGCATTCGCTATCCAATTATTCAGGGCGGCATGATGTGGGTCGGTACCGCAGAAATGGCCAGTGCCGTATCTAATGCAGGTGGCTTGGGAACATTAACGGCATTGACTCAACCGACGCCTGAAGCCTTGGTCAAGGAAATTGCACGCTGCCGAGAAATGACCGATCAGCCTTTTGCGGTCAATCTGACTTTATTGCCCGCTGTGAATCCGCCGCCATATGCAGAATACCGACAGGCGATCATTGAAAGCGGTATCAAAATCGTAGAAACAGCAGGCAACAAGCCACATGAACATATTGAGGCGTTTAAGCAACACGGCATTATTGTCATTCATAAATGTACTTCCGTCCGTCATGCGCTTTCAGCACAAAGAATCGGTGCGGATATCATTTCGATTGATGGTTTTGAATGTGCGGGCCATCCGGGTGAAGACGATATTCCTGGCCTGATTTTAATTCCTGCCGCTGCGGATCAGCTCACTGTGCCGATTGTGGCCAGTGGCGGTTTTGCTGATGGTCGTGGTCTGGTCGCAGCTTTGGCTTTGGGTGCCGAAGGCATCAATATGGGTACACGCTTTTGTGCCACTCAGGAAGCCCCGATCCATCCAAACATCAAACAGTTTTATGTCGATAATGATGAAAGGGCGACACATCTTTTGTATCGACAGTTCCGAAATACCGCCCGTGTTGCCAAAAATGCAGTATCTGATCTAGTCGTTAAAATGAGTGAAGATCCAAATCTGCAATTTGAACAGATTCGTCCCTATGTCAGCGGTTTAAAAGGCAAGCTCGCTTTAGAAAATGGCGATGTGGATGCGGGAGTTCTGACTGCAGGTCAAGTGATGGGATTGATTCATGACATTCCGACTTGCCAGACGCTGATTGAAAATATTATGCAGGAGGCAGAGCAGATCGTTCATCAGCGTTTAGCTCAATTTTTTCCACGTTAATCAGCCTTAGTGCAGTCGCTGTATAGAAAAGCCATTCCACCATGAATGGCTTTTTTTCATCCTGTATATTTTTTATTTTTAAATGGGAAATTTCATCGAATGACTAGATTTTATTCTTTAAATTATATTATAGTGGATTTAAAACATAATTTCGTATTATGAAATTAATAGTCATAAATATACAAATTAGAACTCATACAAGGGAATTACGATGAGAAATTATATTGCGCCATTAAAAGACATGAAGTTCGTGCTGAAAGACCTGTTAAACGTTGAACAGAAATATCAGGGCTATGCAAAATTCGCAGACAAGGTTTCTATGGATATTATGGAGCAATATCTGGAAGTCGCTGCGGACTTTTGCCAAAATGAACTTCTACCGATTAATGCGACAGGCGACCAGCAGGGTTGCCGTTTGCAGGATGGCGTCGTAACCACCCCGGATGGGTTTAAAGCAGCTTATGACAAATATGTAGAACTCGGCTTTACCTCATTAACTGGTGACGAAGCATATGGCGGTCAGGGCTTCCCGACCTTATACCGTATTGCCATTTCTGAAATTATTACCGCAACGAACTGGTCTTGGGGCATGTACCCAGGCCTGTCCCATGGTGCCATGCGTACTTTAGAGCACCACGGTAGCGATGAACAGAAACAGAAGTTTCTGGTACCTTTAATTGCAGGCCGCTGGACTGGAACCATGTGCTTGACTGAATCTCATGCCGGTTCTGACCTAGGTTTAATCCGTACCAAAGCAGTGCCAAATGAAGACGGCAGCTATAGCATCAGTGGCGAGAAAATCTTTATCTCAGCCGGTGAACATGATCTGGCTGAAAATATCGTGCATATCGTATTGGCACGTTTGCCAGATGCACCTGCGGGAACCAAAGGTATTTCGCTGTTTATTGTGCCGAAATACAATCTGGATGAAGCTGGTAATGTGGCTTCCCGTAATGGCGTGGTATGTAGCGCTCTTGAACACAAGATGGGCATTCACGGTAACGCGACCTGTGTGCTGAATTTTGATAATGCCAAAGGTTTCCTGATTGGGCCTGAAAATCGCGGCCTAAACTGCATGTTTACCTTTATGAACTCGGCACGTATCGGTACAGCCATTCAAGGCTTGGCAGCAGCAGAGTCTTCTTATCAGGGGGCATTGGCTTATGCCCAAGACCGTCTGGCGATGCGTTCACTTGAAGGTGCGAAAGCGCCAGGCCAACCTGCAGATCCGATTATCGTGCATCCGGCAGTACGTAACATGCTGCTGACTCAAAAGGTGTTTGCAGAAGGTTCACGTGCACTTGCATATTATCTGGCGACCTATGCCGATATCGCTGAAGCCACTGACAGCCCGGAAGAAAAGAAAGCAGCTGAAGACCGTCTAGCATTATTAACCCCTATTGCCAAAGCATTAATGACCGAAACCGGCATAGAAGCGGCTAAACATGGTATGCAGATTTTCGGTGGTCACGGTTATATTGCTGAACATGGCATGGAACAGATTGCCCGTGATGCACGTATTGCCAGCCTCTATGAAGGAACTACTGAAATTCAGTCCATTGACTTGCTGGCGCGTAAAGTGCTGGGCTCAAAATTGGGTTTGCTGACCGCATTAACCGATGAAATTCAGGGCTTTGTAAAAGAGCATCAGCAACATGTCCAGTTCAGCCAGCAAGTTGCACAAGTCAGCCAGTTGACTGAACAATGGCTGAAATTAACCAGAACCATTCAGGAGCAGGCTCAACAGTCTGCCAATGAAATTGGGGCAGCATCAGTTGACTACCTATATTTCTCTGGTTATGTCGTGTCCGCTTATTTGTGGCTGAAAATGGCAATTACTGCGCAGCAGAAAATTGAAGAAGGCAATACTGATCCGTTCTATGCAGCCAAGATCAAAACTGCACAATTCTTCTTTGCGCGTATTTTGCCAAGAACTTCAACCCACTTTGCCAATATTCAGGCGGGCGGTGAAAGCCTGTTTTTACTTGAACCTGAAGAGTTCAAATTCGATTAAACCTTTTGACCCACGATACTCGTGTCGTGGGTCTTTTTTAATAATTTTTGCATCCTCACCCAATTCAAATATTGAGATTTATTCTCGGATATTGAATAAACCATAAAACAACAAGATCAGGAGTCTATATGGATTTAGACATGATTACTCGACAGTGTCCTTATGCTGATCTGCAGCTTAATTTTCATGAAGTCGGACAGCGTTCTGCATTTCCGACTATTATTTTGATTCATGGCACCGGTGGAAATACCGACAAGCATTTCAGCTATATTTTTCCGATGCTGGGTATTCATCAGCGGGTTTTATCCATTGATTTGCATACCCCGAATAAAGCTGATCTAAAGGTGACTGATTTTAGCCAACAGGTTGAAGCATTGATTCAGCATGCAGTTGCAAAAGATGAAATCATTACAGTGGTAGGCTATTCACTCGGTGCCGTGATTGCTGCACAAGTGGCAGCCAGTTTAAAACAGCGCGTAGCGCGTTTGATCTTGTTAGCCGGTTGGGCCAAAACCAGCTCGGTGCAACAACTGCGTACCGTTATCTGGCAACAGTTATTTACTGAACAATCTGCGGCCTTGCCTCATTTTGTGAATTATTGCCTATATAGCGATGACTATCTATCTGCCCGTAGCGAACAGCAGGTACTGGATCTGGCACGTTTTGTTAAACCTTCCCAAGATGCAGCCAAACAGCGTGAACTGAATTATCACATTGATATCACTGCAATCTTGCCAGAAATCTCTGCGGAGACCTTGATCGTGGCCTGTCGTGAAGACCGTATGGTGCCTCTAGCACAAGCAAAACTACTCTTTGCTTCAATTTTGAACAGTCGCTATATCGAAATTTCTTCAGGACATACAATCCATATTGAAGCGCCAGCAGAAGTAGTGCAACTGATCAATCAGTTTAGCCAGCATCCAGAACAATATCCGGCGAATCAAAAAATCCAGCCTTATATGCCTTAAAGGAGATAAATAATGCAAGCTCAAGGACAGCGCAGCAAGATTCTGATTGTAGGCAGCGGTTTTGGCGGTTTGGGCATGGCAATTCGCCTTAAACAGCAGGGCATCCACGATTTTAAAATCATTGAACGTGCAGCAGAAGTGGGCGGCACTTGGCGTGACAATACCTATCCCGGAGTCGCCTGTGATGTACCTTCCCATTTATATTCTTTCTCGTTTATTAAAAATCCCAACTGGTCGCGTGTCTTTCCACAAGGGGTAGAAATTCAGCGCTATTTAATTCAATGCTGTGATCAGGAAAATATCCGGCCCCATATTAATTTTCATACCCAACTGGAAAAAGCCCGCTGGGATGCTAAAGAGCGCATTTGGGAAGTACAAACCTCTAGAGGTCTGTATCAGGCTGAGATCTTAATTACCGCAACCGGGCATCTGGCAGATGAGCATCTCCCGCAAATTCCGGGGCTGGAAGAATTTGAAGGCCAAGTGATGCATTCCGCGCGCTGGAACCACGAGCTGAATCTGGAAAATCAACATGTCGTTGTGGTGGGTTCTGGTGCTTCTGCCATCCAGCTTGTGCCGGAAATTTCCAAAACAGCCAAAAGCCTGACCGTCTTGCAACGTAGTGCGCCATATATTTTGCCCCGACCAGACCGAGCTTATTCTGAGTCAGAAAAACAGCTTTTCCGCAAAGATCCGGACAGTATGTCGGCCCTCAGACATTCCTTGTTCTGGGGCAATGAATACAATTTTGCCCAGCGCCGTAATCTGAAAAGCCAGATTGAGCGGGTCAAGAAAAACTGCCTGCAATTCTTAAAACATCAGATTTCAGATCCTGAATTACAGCGCAAACTTACGCCGAATTATGAACCTGGTTGTAAGCGCTTATTGCTTTCTAATGATTATTATCCGACTTTTCTAAAACCAAATGTCACACTTGAAGACTCAGCATTGGCAGAAGTTACGAAAGACGGTGTATTCAGTCAGGCTGGAAATAGATTTTTTGCAGATATCATCGTATTTGCCACCGGATTTGAAGCGGCGCGTCCACCCTATGCCGCAAAGGTAGTCGGTAAACAGGGTTTAAGTCTGGAACAGCAATGGTCCAGCGGTATGCAGGGTTATCAGTCAACGACCGTACACAACTTTCCAAACCTGTTTATCCTGAATGGGCCAAATACAGGCAGTGGGCATAATTCAGCGCTTTACTTTCTGGAAACCCAGTTTGATCTGGTGCTGGATGCCTTGCAATTTTTTGAGCAGGAACAGATTCAGGTTTTCGAAGCGGATCAGAGCGCTGAAAATAGCTATATGCAAGAGCTACAGCAACTTTCCCAAGGTAGTGTCTGGTTATCGGAAAGCTGTAAAAGCTGGTATCTGGACCCGGTCAGTCGTAAGCTGACTTTGGTCTGGCCCGATTATGCTCATTCATTTAGGGATAAAAATCAGCATTTTATTCGTAGCGGTTATCACTATCAGTATGTTGAATCGAGACCGCAGAAAGTGGTTTAAAAATATTTAATTAAAATCAAAATTTTATAGTTTCAACAATACAAAATAAATGTAAATCCAGGACAGGAGTATAGTCATGAGCAGTCAGCCATGGATGGAAGAATATAAAAAGTGGAATATCAATCCGGAGTTTACCCGGCCAGATCCTGAGAAAACCCTGAGCACGACAATTGCTGAGAATTTGGTGAAATTTCAGGATAAAACCGCCTTTATCTATCTGGATCGCAAATTCAGCTATCACGATATCGATGTGTATAGCCAGAAACTGGCAAGCTATTTACAGAGTCTTGGGCTGACTGCTGGCAGCCGTATTGCGGTGATGCTGCCTAATATTATTCAATATCCAATTGCTACTTTTGCCATTATTCGTGCTGGTTATGTGCTGGTCAATGTCAATCCCATGTACACCCAGCGCGAGCTCTATCATCAGCTACAGGATTCAGGTGCAGAAGCCTTGATTATCCTGGGACAGACTTTGGAGCAATTAACAGCACTAGATGAATGTCCTGAACTCAAATATGTCATTTCGACGCATCCGCTGGATTTTATTCAAGAGCAGCCAAGTGCTATTTATAGTCAGGCAGCACAATATCCAGATAAACAGTTTTCTGACTTTAGACAGGCAATAAATCAGGTAAAGATTATTGATTTTGAACCGCCTGTACAGCATCAGGAAGATACGGTCATTCTGCAATACACGGGAGGAACCACAGGTGTTTCTAAAGGCGCAGAACTAAGCCATCGCAATATTTTATTTAATATCGCCCAGAACAGTACCGTGTTTATCAGCCATTTTGGTGACCGCTATGCCGCTGAAAATGAATATGTATTCTGTGCCTTGCCGCTGTATCACATTTATGGATTTACCATCTGCCTGTTCAGTTATGGTTTAAGCCGTGGTTTCGCCAATGTCCTGATTCCCAATCCGAGAGATCTGGATGCTTTGGTGGATCAATACCAGAAACATCCACCCACTGTTTTCCCCGGGGTGAATACTATGTTTAATGCCTTGGCGCATCATCCACGTTTCCGTGAGCTGGATCATTCAAGCCTGAAAACCACAACCGGCGGAGGAGCATCTATTCTGAAAAATACGGCAGAGTTATGGCATGAGGTCACAGGCTGTCAGATTTATGAAGGCTACGGACTTTCTGAAACCTCACCAACTGCAACTTTTAACCCGCCTTTAAGCCGGCGATTTAGTGGCACGATTGGCTTGCCATTGGCAGGAACTGAAATTCTGATTCTGAATGATGAAGGAAAACCTGTAGAGCTTAATCAGGCTGGAGAAATCGCCATACGTGGTCCACAGGTGATGAAAGGATACTGGCAGCAACCCGAAGCTACGGCACAGGTATTTACCAAAGATGGTTACTTCCTGACAGGTGATATCGGCTGCATGAACGAGCAGGGCTATATCACCATTCTGGACCGCAAAAAAGACATGATTCTGGTGTCCGGATTTAATGTTTATCCCAATGAACTGGAAGGCGTACTGTCCAAACATCCTAAAATACTGGAATGTGCAGTGATTGGTATTGATGATGAAAAATCTGGACAGGTACCCAAGGCATTTATTGTGAAACAGGATGAAACTCTAACCCAAGATGAAATCATGACTTATCTGAAGCAGCAACTGACCAGTTATAAATTGCCGAAATACATTGAATTTGTGTCCGAACTACCAAAGTCTGCAGTAGGCAAAATTCTGCGTCGTGAACTGCCTCGTACTGTTCAGCCCAGCGCTAAGGCCTGTTAAGGAATGATCTAATCCATTATCTTTAAAATAAAAAAGGAATCGCAAGATTCCTTTTTTACTGCTTGCAGGCTTATCGCTGCTGGATAACTTTTTTGCTTTTCAGTTCTTCCATTTCAGCAGAACTTAAATATTGACTCAAAATGGCATCGGTATCTTCACCCAGACAAGGGGGTGCCTTTTTATATTCTACCGGTGTCTTGGAGAGTTTGATCGGTGAACCGATTGAGGTGTAATCTTCACGTAAAGTATGCGGCATCTGAATCACCATATCGCGTGCCAATACCTGTTCTTCTTGCAAAGTCTGTTTCAGGTCATTGATCATTCCTACCGGCACTTTAACCGCATGGATTAAATCCACCCAGGTTTTTGCCGGTCTAGTATAGAAATGAGCCTGTAGAACTGTGGTCAATTCTTCACGATGTGTAACACGTCCAGAATTTTTTAAGAAGCGAGGATCTTCTGCCACCTTAGCCAGACCAACGGCCTGACACAAAGCTTGAAATTGCAGATCATTACCACAGGCAATAATAAATTCACCTTCCTGGGCTTTGAACACCTGATAGGGCACAATATTGGCATGCGCGTTTCCGAAGCGACCGGGTACTTTGCCTGAGGTGAGATAATTCATGGCCAGAACAGAGAGGGAAGCAACCTGGGTATCCAGCAGCGCCATATCAATATACTGACCTTCACCGGTTTTCTCACGGGACAACAAAGCCGCCTGAATGGCAATTGCGGCATATAAGCCGGTGGTCAAATCGGCAAAGGCCAGACCCGCTTTTTGTGGGCCACCACCGGGCAGGTCATCACGTTCGCCAGTGACACTCATCATGCCACCCATTCCCTGAACGATAAAATCATAGCCCGGCTCTTGCGCACGCGGACCGTTCTGGCCAAAACCGGTAATGGAACAATATACCAGTCGCGGATTTAGCTGGCTCAGACTTTCATAATCCAGCCCATATCGTTTCAACGAACCGGCTTTATAGTTTTCAATGACTACATCACTCTGTTCAGCAAGTTTTTTGATAATACTTTGACCTTCAGGTGTAGATAAATCGATTGCAACCGAATGCTTGCCACGGTTGGCTGACAGGTAATAAGCCGATTCATGGGTATCTTGCTGGTGATTGTTTTTAAGCCAAGGTGGTCCCCAGATACGGGTATCATCCCCATGATCCGGTTTTTCAATCTTGATCACTTCTGCACCCAGATCAGCCAGAATCTGGCTACACCAGGGCCCAGCCAAAATCCGGCTTAAATCCAGTACACGAAATCCTGTTAAGGCACCCATTATTACGCTCCCTGTTCGATCATATTCAAATGACATATCGTTCTTATCCCTCTTTTTAAAGCTATATGAAAATGAAAGAACAATCAACTTTATGATAATAAATTTCGTATAACAAAATAAAACATCTAAAATGATGAATATTCATCTTATTTTCTTTAGCCTGATGCAAATATAAGTATGAACGAAGAACAAGAGGTCACTGATAAAAAGGAAAAAGCGATCTCCCAGACAGGATTAAAAAAGGAGTCAATCAAGTGAATTAAAAACGGATTAGCCTTAAAGCATATTCATTAGCGGAATAGCTTTAAATATAAAAGATCATGAAAACCTAAGGATAGGAAAACAGAGATTTAAATATGACGGATTTAGCGAGAGAATTAGAAAAGATTAAACCTACGACCAAACGAACGCAGCAAATTGCTTTTATTTTCGCCTTTCTGGCTTTACTGGTAGATGGCGCGGACATGTTGCTGCTGTCTTTCAGTTTAAATAGCCTGAAAGCAGAGTTTGGTCTCAGTAATCTGCAGGCCGGTACACTAGGCAGTTTTACCTTAGCAGGTATGGCGATTGGTGGCTTTATGGGTGGCTGGGCCTGTGACCGTCTGGGCCGTGTACGTACCGTAGTCATTTCGATTCTGGTATTTTCCATATTGACCGCAGCCTTAGGCTTTGCACAGAACTTTGAACAATTTGCTGTTTTACGCTTTCTTTCTGCCTTTGGCATAGGCTCTTTATATATTGCAGCCAATACGCTCATGGCTGAATATGTTCCAACTGAATATCGCACCACGGTTTTAGGTACCTTACAGGCAGGATGGACCGTCGGTTATATTGTGGCCACTGTACTGGCAGGCTGTATCATTCCAGAATATGGCTGGCGAACCCTGTTTTTTATTGCCATTATTCCCTCGGTTATGGCGATTTTTATCCAGAAACTGGTTCCTGAGCCAGAATCCTGGCAGCGTGCACGTTTGCAGCGTCTATATGCCCCAGCTGAAATTACAGCACAGCAACCCGCCAAAAAAAGCACAGTCAAAGAGATTTTCGCGGATCCTGCGAATCGCAGAATGTTTATTTTGTGGATCTCTACGGCCGGTTTTCTGCAATTTGGCTACTATGGCGTAAACAACTGGATGCCGGCATATCTGGAATCTGAATTGCACATGAATTTTAAATCCATGGCAGGCTATATGATTGGTACCTATGTAGCCATGATTTTCGGAAAAATTCTGGCGGGCTTTGCTGCAGACCGTCTGGGTAGACGCGCTGTCTTTTCGTTTGGAGCAATTGGAACGGCGATTTTCCTGCCCGTGATTGTGCTATTCAATACGCCAGATAACATTGCCTATCTGCTGATTTTCTTTGGATTCCTGTATGGTATTCCATATGCGATTAATGCCACTTATATGACGGAAAGCTTTGCCACTTCGATTCGTGGTACTGCAGTAGGGGGTGCTTATAATGCAGGTCGTATTGGCGCCATGTTTGCACCTGCGATTATTGGCGCGGCAGCCAGCGGTGGTTCAATTGGTCTAGGCTTCCTGATTATGGGCGGTGCCTATTTCTTGTGTGGCGCAGTGTCCGGGATTTTCATTAAAGACCGTCAATACGATCCACAAAAAGCATAATTTCAACTTCAAAAAAAGAGCCTGAATACAGGCTCTTTTTTTATATTCATCAATTAGAGCTGAATTTCTATTTGTTTATTCCTGATCTGCTTCTTTATGCAGATGAATACTTTTTAAACCATCATTTACTTTATTGAGTAGATGAATCAGGGTAATCACATCATCAAAGGCCAGCTTATTTAAGGCTTGACCATAAAAATCAAAGAAATCAGCTTGCAAGTTGTCCCATGTTTCCAAGCCTTCAGCCGTCAGCGCAACAATTTTAGCGCGGCGGTCCTGTTCGCTAATGACCCGTTCCACCAGTCCATCACGTTCCAGACGTTTTAATACTGCGTCCAGGTTTTGCCGACTCACCCCCAGATATTCCGTCAGATCAGAGAATGACATTCCTGATTTAACTTTTGGACGGGACAAAGCACCCAGCACGGCCCAATGTACTGGAGATATTTTTAACTCATTGAGGCATTTACGGTCCAAACTGTTGCCCACCTGAAACAGCCGGAAAAAAAGCCGGTTATGAGCAGAGTATAAGGATTGATCATATTTTTTTGACAACGTATCACTCACAATATTGGACATCCTCAAAACTGAAATAGCCGAGCCGCGCAGAGTATAGCCTATCGCTTTTTCGCACAAATCAGTTTCTATTATAATTTGTTTTAAAAATCATAGTGTTTTTGCAGAAATTTTCCTATTTAAATTCTGAGTCAATCAGTTTTATGGTTTGGAAATCTCTCTTTTTCTCCTCACTTCCATTGCGCTCACTCGTCAAATATCTAAGGTTTTCTTCCTAATTTTAAAGGAATAAATTATCTGTCATGCAAAAGACATAATTTGGCCCTAGAGTGAAGTCGGATTCAAATTAATCTAAAGCCAAAAAACAATATAGGTCAATACATTGAATAATTAAAAATATTAAGTTAATGATAAATATATAAATAATAATTTATAATTATTATTTTATGTAAATGCATTGACATAAATTCAATCTCTTTCTATTTTAGATAAAACACACCGAATTAAAACAACAGCCGATTAAATTCAACAACAAAATAGCGTAAGGATGAGCAATGAAAGGATTAAAAGACAAGGTTGTGATTGTGACAGGCGGAGCAGGCGGAATTGGTTCAGCCACCTGCCGACGTCTGGCAGAGGAAGGTGCCAAAGTCGCCATTTTTGATATGAATCTGGAAGCGGCTGAAAAGCTGGCAAATAAAATCAATCAATATGGTCAGGCACTGGCAATTCAGTGTGATATTACCCAAATGGACGTGGTTGAGCAGGCGGTTCAAAAAACCAAAACTGAACTCGGTCCAATTGATGGACTGGTCAACAATGCCGGCTGGGATATTTTTAAACCTTTTGTTAAAACCAATCCGCAGGAATGGGAAAAACTGATCCAGATTAATCTGGTCGGTATGCTGAATATGCATTTTGTAGTGCTGAAAGGCATGGTTGAACGCAATTCCGGCAGTATTGTCAATATTGCTTCTGACGCAGCTCGGGTCGGTTCTTCAGGTGAAGCAGTCTATGCGGCCTGTAAAGGCGGCTTGTTATCTTTCTCTAAAACGCTGGCACGTGAACACTCACGTCACAACATCAAAATAAACGTGATTTGCCCGGGACCCACCGATACGGCTTTGCTTGCAGGCGTGACTGAAGGTGCATCAAATCCGGAAAAATTACGTGAAGCCTTTATTCGTGCCATTCCGCTGGGTCGCTTGGGTCAGCCGGATGATTTAGCTTCTGCCATTGCCTTTTTCTTGAGTGATGACGCCAGCTTTATTACCGGGCAGGTACTCAGTGTTTCTGGCGGTTTAACCATGAACGGTTAAACGGACATCATCATTAAATCTCATAATAAACACAGTTCAATCAGATAGATAAAAACAGTACAGGATGTAAAGAAAATGAATTTTGAAGATATCTTATATGAAGTTAAAAACGGTGTTGCCTGGATCACGATTAACCGTCCGGAAAAAATGAATGCTTTCCGTGGTACCACCTGTGACGAGCTGATCAAGGCATTAAATAAAGCAGGTTATGACCGTAACGTGGGCGCAATTGTGCTGGCAGGCGCGGGTGAGAAAGCCTTCTGTACAGGTGGTGACCAGTCGGCGCACGACGGCAATTATGATGGCCGTGGAACGATTGGCTTACCGATGGAAGAATTACATACCGCCATTCGTGATGTACCCAAACCGGTAATTGCACGCGTACAAGGCTATGCCATTGGTGGTGGCAATGTGCTGGCAACCATTTGTGACCTGACCATCTGTTCAGACAAAGCCATTTTTGGCCAGGTTGGTCCAAAAATGGGATCGGTTGATCCGGGCTATGGCACGGCATTTTTAGCGCGTGTGGTAGGTGAAAAGAAAGCCCGTGAAATCTGGTATATGTGCCGTCGTTATTCTGGTCAGGAAGCTGTAGAAATAGGTTTGGCGAATAAATGCGTACCGGCCGATCAACTGGATGCCGAAGTGCAGGCCTGGGCTGAAGAAATCTGTCAGCGTAGTCCGACTGCCATAGCAATTGCCAAACGTAGTTTCAATATGGATACCGCACATCAGGCGGGTATTGCTGGCATGGGCATGTATGCGCTGAAACTTTATTACGATACTGAGGAGTCTCGTGAGGGAGTCAATGCACTGAAAGAAAAACGTCAGCCTGAATTCCGTAAGTATGCCAAATAAGGAGACTGCTCCATGAAAAAGAATCCTTATATCACTGAAGAACTCGAGTTTTTGGCAGAAACAGCAGAAAAATTTGCCCAGAAATATATTGCTCCCGGCTTTCTGGAACGTGACCAAAGCCGAGTCTTTGACCGTGATCTGGTCAAAAAGATGGGTGAAATGGGCTTTATTGCACCTGAACTGCCGGAACAATACGGCGGTCAGGGCATGGGCCGACTGGCTGCCGGAATTATCCATGAAGCGATTGCCAAGGCAGATTTAAGTTTCTCCTATATCAACCTGCTTGCTTCCCTAAATGGGCAGATTCTGGCCGAACATGGTCAGCCTGAAGTAGTTGAGCCTTGGTTGAAAAAACTCACTGCAGGCGAGGCTATCTTTTCAATTGCCTTGACCGAGCCGCGTGGTGGTTCAGATGCAGCGAATTTACGTTTAAAGATTGAACGTGATGGCGATGAATATGTCATTAATGGCGAAAAGACCTCAATTTCTGCGGCCGATCAGGCAGATGCTTCGGTGGTTTTCGGTCGTACTGGTGCCAATGAAGATGGTGCGCATGGCGTGACAGCGCTCTTGGTTCCGATGAATTTACCGGGCATCAGTACCACGCGATTTGATTGTCATGGTCAGCGTGCGATCGGTCGCGGTTCAATCTTTTTTGACAATGTTCGCGTACCCGTCAATCACCGTCTAGGGGATGAAAACAAAGGTTTTGTGCAGGTGATGCAGGGCTTTGATTTTTCTCGTGCTCTGATCGGTTTACAGGTTTTGGCCGTTGCCCGGGTGAGTCTGGATGAAGCTTGGGAATATGCCGCGCAACGCGAAGCTTTTGGTCAGCCATTGACTGCATTTCAGGGAGTTTCACATCCACTCGCGGAATACGAAACCCAGGTTGAGGCTGCACGCTTACTTTGCCTGCAAACCTTGTGGCTCAAGGACAATCATCTGCCACATACCTCTGAAGCAGGCATGTGTAAATGGTGGGGGCCAAAACTGGCCTATGATGTAATTCATCAATGTCTGTTGACTTTTGGCCATGCCGGTTACGACCGTGGTGTGATGGAACAGCGTATGAGGGATGTACTCGGTTTCCAGATTGGTGATGGAACAGCCCAGATTATGAAAACCATTATTGCGCGGCACAAAGCAGGACGTAAGGCTGTTCCGGCTTAAGGAAAATAAGCCCAAACCTGAATATGATAATTATAAAGAATGAGGAGTAAGCGAATGGATTTCGATGCGGTTCTGATCCCGGCCAGAAAACAGGCCATGCTCAAACAGGGATACTGGTTAAATCAAACGATTCTTGATTTTTTACGTAGTGCCGTAGAAAAGAATCCGGACAAAACAGCTTTAGTAAGCGTTAAAGTCGAGAATCAAACTGAACAGACTT
This sequence comes from Acinetobacter lwoffii, assembly GCF_022967985.1. Taxonomy (GTDB): domain Bacteria; phylum Pseudomonadota; class Gammaproteobacteria; order Pseudomonadales; family Moraxellaceae; genus Acinetobacter. Next base: position 35,132 of record NZ_JALJVC010000006.1, read on the forward strand.
TCAGCTATCAGCAGCTTTGGGACATGACCAATAAAATTGCACTGGGCTTGAGACAACTCGGTGTTGAAAAAAATGATGTGGTGTCTTGCCAGTTACCGAACTGGTGGGAGTTTACCTTGTTATATCTGGCTTGTAGCCGTATCGGTGCAGTACTCAATCCGCTTATGCCGATCTTCCGTGAACGTGAACTGGAATTCATGCTCAAGCATGGTGAATCCAAAGTTTTTGTTGTACCTAAAACGTTCCGCAATTTTAATCATGAACAGTTGGCCAATCAGCTGCAAAACAAGCTGGATACCCTGCAACATGTGATTGTGGTCAATGGTGCAGGTGAAAATAATTTTGATCGTCTGTTACTTAATCATGGACTGGAACAGGATCTCTTAGCTCTTGCTGAACTGGATAGCTTGGAATCTGGCCCGGATGACATTACCCAGCTGATTTTTACCTCAGGCACGACCGGTGAACCGAAAGGAGTGATGCATACTGCCAACACCTTATTTTCTAATATTGTCCCTTATGCCGAGCGTTTGCATTTAACCGAAAGTGATGTAGTGTTAATGGCGTCACCAATGGCGCACCAGACCGGTTTTATGTATGGCCTGATGATGCCAATTCAGCTGAATACCAAAGTGGTGTTACAGGATGTCTGGGACGTAGCCAAAGCCGTAGATCTGATTCATCAGCATCAGGTGAATTTCACCATGGCTTCGACTCCATTCCTGAATGACCTGTCCAATACCGTGGCGGAACAGCATGACAAGGTTGATTCACTGAAAATTTTCCTGTGTGCCGGCGCACCCATTCCAGGTCCATTGGTGCAAAAAGCCCGGGAAATTCTGGGTGTTAAAGTCATATCAGCCTGGGGTATGACTGAATGTGGTGCGGTGACGCTAACCCGACCTGAAGATGAAGATGAGCGCTCTTTCAATACTGATGGCATCGCTTTACCAGGCGTGGAAATCAAGATCGTGGATAAAAAAGGTCAGACCAAAGCCGTGAATGAATCCGGTCGTTTGATGATCCGCACCTGTTCAAATTTTGGCGGTTATTTAAAACGTCCACATTTGAACGATACAGATACTGAAGGCTGGTTTGATACTGGCGATATTGCCTATCAGGATGAGCAGGGTTACATCCGGATTTGCGGACGTAAGAAGGATGTGATTATTCGTGGTGGAGAAAATATTCCGGTCGCGGAAATTGAATCACTACTTTATAAGCATCCGAATATCGCCACAGTAGCTTTAGTGGCTTATGCAGATGAGCGAATGGGCGAGCGTTCCTGTGCAATCATCAAGCTGAAAGATCAGACAAAGCCGTTAAGTTTTAATGAGCTGGTAGATTTCCTGAAAACTCATAATCTGGCTATGCAGTATCTTCCGGAACGCCTGGAAATTTGGGAGGATATTCCGATGACGCCATCGGGAAAAATCCAGAAATTTAAACTCAGAGAATTACTGGCTCAGCATATTGCCTCAACGGCAGTTGAAGCGAACTAAATCTGGGAATAAATAGATAAATTAAACCCTGAATAATCTTGCATCATTCAGGGTTTTTCTTATTCAAAAAGAAGCGATCTAAAAGATTAATACGAATTTTAGATTAACTTCTATTTTAATAATTTTAATAAAGCTTCTGCGGTTGCAGCAGAAGAGGCCGGATTTTGCCCGGTAATCAGTAAACCATCTTGCTGTACATGCACCTGCCAATCCTCAGCTTTGGAATATTTCCCGCCTTTTTCTTTCAGCATGTCTTCCACTAAAAATGGCACAATATCGGTTAGGCCTACGCCGTTTTCTTCGGTATTAGTAAAACCGGTGACTGTCTTGCCCTCTACAATAGAATGGCCTTCGGCATCTTTCACATCACGCAGGACACCCGGAGCATGACAGACCAGCGCAACAGGTTTATCTGCCTGCAAGGTTTGCTCAATTAAAGAAATGGAATTCTGGTCTTTGGCCAGATCCCATAGTGGTCCATGACCACCTGGATAGAACACGGCATCAAAATCCTGATTGAGAACTTCACTCAGTTTATGTGTATTGGCAAGAGCCTGCATGGCCACCTCATCTACTTCAAAGCGTTTGGTGGTTTCGGTTTGCGCATCCGGCTCATTACTTTTTGGATCTAATGGTGGCTGACCACCTGCAGGAGAAGCCAAAACTACCTCTGCGCCTGCATCGACAAAGGTGTAATAAGGCGCAGCTAGCTCTTCCAACCAGAAGCCAGTTTTTTTGCCAGTATCGCCCAGCTGGTCATGTGAAGTCAGTACCATCAAGATTTTCATATTATTTTCCTGTAGCTCATTAAAAAACATCGCGAATGATCGACTGTTAATTTAACAAGTCATGAGCGTCAGGAATGTTGTGATACGTTCATTTGCTGTATCGATACGTTGTTGTTTCAGTTGATTTAACTAAAGTACGTAGCCTTGCAAAGTGAACAGTGTGTTCAATATTCATCTGCCCATTAACAGGTCTTGCTGAAGATCGGCTTGTTTACGCAAGAAATCCCAGACCAGTTTAATTTTTGGTTCATGTTGCAGATCGACCAGCGTCAGCATCCAGAAAGTATGGGTAAAACTGACCTGATCGCCCAAAACCTCTTTGAGTTCGCTTTTATCATTGACCAGAAATTTCGGCAAAATGGCCAGTCCAGCACCTGCACGAACCGCAATTTCCTGCGCCAGAATACTATTACTGCGAAAACAGGCACTGACCTGCAAGGGAAGACGCTCCAGCGAATACAGTGCAGTGCTATAGACGAGATCATCAATATAATCGACAAAACGGTGCTGTTTGAGGTCTTCCAGTTTTTTAATTTCCGGATTTTGCTGTAAATAATGCTGGCTGCCATACAGTTTCAGGCAGTAGTTAGACAAACGAGTAATGATATAGGGGCCAGATTTGGGCCGGTCAATCGCGATCACAATATCGGCTTCTCGATGTGAAAGTTTGATCGCTTTCGGTACGGGAATCAGGTCAATGGTCAGCAAAGGATAATGCTGGGAAAATTCTGCCAAAAGACGGGCTAAAAATGCCGTACCAAAACCTTCTGGCGCACCAATCCGGACCCGACCTTGCAAAGGGTCGTGGCGCTTGTCAATCTGGATAAAGGACTGCTCCATCTGTTCCACACGCGGTACCAGTGCCAGACCTTCCGAGGTCAGTTCATAACCGGTGGCTTCGCGCTTAAACAGTTGAGTACCGAGGGTATTTTCCAGGGCCTGAATCCGCCGTGCCACGGTACTGTGTTCAACCCCAATCAAGCGTGCTGCATTGGTAAGCGTTTTAGCACGTGCCAAAACTAAAAAGAAACGTAAATGATCCCAATCCACTTTCATCTTCTATTTAACATCCTGTTAAATCCCTGTGCAAATTTGCACAATCATCGTGCATCATTTTCTATTGGTGGTCAAAGTGTTCTTTGTTAGTCTGCTGAAACAGCGTAAAAATTATACGTTAAATAAAAGCCAGTAAAGGCAGATACAACGACAATAACAAACCAGCACGGAGCGACCATGAACGCCATTTCTCATCCACAGCAAAGTACCGGATTCACCACCGCAAAACTTCTCATTAATGGTGAATTTGTCGAATCAAAAACCAGCCATTGGCAAGATATTGTTAATCCTGCCACTCAGGAAGTCTTGGGGCAGGTGCCATTTGCTACTACAGAAGAAGTCAATGCTGCGATTGCGGCTGCGCAAAATGCCTTTACCAGCTGGCGCCAAACCCCGATCCAGGCACGCATGCGCATCATGCTGAAGCTGCAGGATCTGATTCGTACGAATTTAAAAAGTATTGCCCAGGTCTTAACAGCAGAACAGGGGAAAACTCTGGCCGATGCCGAAGGTGATATTCAGCGCGGTCTGGAAGTGGTGGAGCATGCCTGTTCGATCGGTTCACTACAAATGGGTGAGTATATTGAAGGTGTGGCACGCGGTGTCGATACCTATACCTTGCAGCAACCATTGGGTGTCTGTGCAGGAATTACCCCGTTTAACTTTCCGGCGATGATTCCACTGTGGATGTTCCCGATGGCGATTGTCTGCGGCAATACCTTTGTATTAAAACCCTCAGAACAGGATCCGCTATCGACCATGATGCTGGTTGAGTTAGCGATTCAAGCCGGTGTACCGGCTGGCGTACTGAATGTAGTACATGGCGGCAAAGAAGTGGTCGATTTACTGTGTACCCATCGCGACATTAAAGCGATTTCTTTTGTTGGTTCAACCGCGGTCGGTACGCATGTCTATAACCTGGCAGGCCAGCACGGCAAGCGTGTGCAGTCGATGATGGGCGCCAAAAACCATGTGGTGGTGATGCCAGATGCGAATAAAGAACAGACCTTAAATGCCTTGGTCGGTGCAGCTTTTGGCGCAGCAGGTCAACGTTGTATGGCACTTTCCGTGGCGGTAATGGTCGGTGAGACCAAGCACTGGGTCGATGAACTGGTCAATAAAACCAAAACCTTAAAGGTAAATGCCGGGCATGAACCGAATACCGATGTTGGACCAGTGATTTCAACTCGTGCCAAATCGCGTGTCATCGATTTAATTAACAGTGGTGTTGAACAGGGTGCTGAAATGCTGCTGGATGGCCGTGATGTGCAGGTTCCAGGCTATGAACAGGGTAATTTTGTCGGACCAACGATTTTTAATCAGGTCACGACCGATATGCGCATTTATAAAGAAGAAGTATTTGGTCCGGTACTGGCGATCATGCATGTCGATACTTTGGAACAGGCGATTGCACTGATTAATGCCAATCCGTTTGGTAATGGCGTTGGACTGTTTACCCAAAATGGCAATACGGCACGTACCTTCCAGAACCAGATTGATATCGGTCAGGTGGGCATTAACATTCCAATTCCTGTACCTGTGCCTTTCTTCAGTTTTACCGGTTCACGCGGTTCAAAACTGGGTGATCTCGGTCCTTATGGCAAACAGGCGGTGCAGTTCTATACCCAGACCAAAACCATTACCAGCCGCTGGTTTGAAGATGACCAGGAAACCACTGGTGTCAATACCACAATCAGTCTGCGTTAAGGAGCATCAGAATGAAGATTGCATTTATCGGTTTAGGCAACATGGGCGGCTCCATGGCGCAAAACTTGCTCAAGTCCGGTCATCAGGTTTTTGGTTATGACTTAAGTGCAGTGGCTTTACAGCATTTTGCAGAAGCTGGCGGTGTGGTCTGCGACAGTCCACAAGCTGCCGCGAAGCAGGCGGAGATCGTGGTCAGCATGTTGCCTGCAGCCAAGCATGTGCGTGAAGTCTATCTCGGTGAGCACGGTATTCTGAACGTGCTTCAGGCGGGCAGTTTGTGTGTCGACAGCAGTACCATTGACCCGCAAACCATTCAGGAGGTTGCTGCAGCAGCTCAGGCCAAGCAGATTCGCGTCTGTGATGCACCGGTATCCGGCGGTACTTTAGGTGCCAAAGATGGCACTTTAACCTTTATGGTCGGCGCAGATGATGCCACCTTTGAGGCCGTTAAACTGGTTCTCGGCTGTATGGGTAAAAATCTGGTGCATTGTGGTGCGGTGGGAACAGGACAGGTGGCAAAAATCTGTAATAACCTGATTCTGGGGATTTCCATGACTGCCGTTGCAGAAGGAATGGCACTCGGAGCCAAACTGGGCATTGATCCGCAGGCGCTGGCTGGGGTAATCAACAGCTCCACCGGACGTTGCTGGAGTTCTGAAATTTATAATCCATGGCCCGATATTTGTGCCAATGCGCCGTCATCGCGGGGTTATACCGACGGTTTTGCCGCACAACTGATGCTCAAAGATTTAGGTTTGGCGGTCGATGCAGCGCAACAGGTGGATCAGCCGGTTGTACTCGGCAGCATGGTACAAAAACTCTATCAACAGCTCTGTCAGGAAGGAGATGCCCATCTGGACTTCTCCAGCATCATGCATCAATACACCACGCCAAATGCTTAAAACTTAAAAGATTCAGATGGAGCAAGGATTCGCTTCAATAATTACACCTTGTCAGTAATAACGATAAATTCAGGCTGAGGTTTAACATGTTAGATTATCAAACAACGGTTCAAGACTTTGATTTAAATACGGTTGCAAGCCAGTATCTCTCCGGTTCCATGCAGGCAGTAAATGCCTGTTATGAATGCTGTGACCGTCATGCCGATTCCGATGCCATTGCCCTATACTGGCATGGTAAAGATGGCAGAAAAGAACAATATAGCTTTGCCGAGCTCAAAAAATATTCCAGCCAGTTTGCCAACTTTTTAAAGTCTCAAGGCATTGGTAAAGGCGACCGCGTTTCCGGATTATTACCACGTACTCCCGAGTTGATCATTACTATTTTGGCAACCTGGCGGATTGGTGCGGTCTATCAACCGTTATTTACGGCCTTTGGGCCTAAAGCCATCGAGCATCGTATTCAGCTGGCGCAAAGCAAGCTGGTGGTGACTGATCTAGCGAATCGGGACAAATTATCCGAGATCAGCAACTGTCCACCGATTGTGACGGTACATGCCGAAACTGAGGCAGAGCGCTATCCGCACGACCTCAGCTTCTGGACGGTATTAAACCGTCAGGCTGAAGCTTGTGAGCTGGAGATCCTGAATGTTGATGATCCATTTTTATTGATGTTTACCTCGGGCACCACTGGACCAGCGAAACCGCTTAAAGTCCCTTTAAAAGCGCTGATTGCTTTTGCAAGCTATATGCAAAATGCCATTGGTCTGACTCCTGAAGATGCTTTCTGGAATATTGCCGATCCCGGCTGGGCCTACGGGTTGTATTACGCGATTACTGGCCCCTTAATACTTGGACACTCGACCTTGTTTTATGAAGGTGGGTTTAATGCGGAAAGTGTCTGCGACATTGTTAAGGAATATGGCATTACCAATCTGGCTGGTGCACCGACCGCTTACCGCATGATGATGGCAGCCGATCCTGCTCAAATGGCAAAACTGCGCGGTAAATTACGTGTCGTCAGCAGTGCGGGTGAACCGTTAAATCCGGAAGTGATCCGCTGGTTTAAAGAGGTGCTGGATGTACCGATTTATGACCATTATGGCCAGACTGAAGTCGGGATGGTGGTGTGTAATCATCATGCCCTGGAACATCCGGTCCGTTCAGGTTCGGCAGGCTTTGCCAGCCCGGGTTACCGAATTGCCGTTGTCGATGAACAGGGTCATGAATTAGCGGCTGACGTCCCGGGAATCTTAGCGGTTGATATCAGCCAATCTCCGATGATGTGGTTCTCTGGCTATGAAGAAAGCCGAAAATCTCCATTTGTTGGACAGTATTACTTAACTGGGGATACCGCAGAAATTCATGCCGATGGCAGTATGAGCTTTGTCGGGCGTAGTGATGATGTCATTACAACGTCAGGCTATCGGGTCGGTCCATTTGATGTGGAAAGTGCCTTGCTGGAACATGATGCCGTGATTGAAGCTGCGGTGATTGGCGTACCGGATCCCGAGCGCACTGAAGTGATTAAAGCCTTTGTGATTCTGGCAAATAACTTTACAGCTTCGAGCCATCTGGAAGAAGAGCTGGGTCAATTTGTGAAAAAGCGTTTGTCTGCGCATGCCTATCCACGCCTGATTGAATTTGTGACCGAATTGCCGAAAACCCCAAGCGGTAAAATTCAACGCTTTTTACTGCGCAATCAGGAAATCAACAAGCAGCAATCCAAAACTGCATAAGCTCATAAAGCCAATAGATTAAATAAGAAGATTGAAGGAAGCATCGATGCAACTAACGGAAGAGCAAAAACTAATTCAGGATATGGCTAAAAGCTTTGCCCAGGAACAGATTAAACCCTTTGCCGGCGAGTGGGATCAAAAAGGCATTTTTCCTAAACAGGCCTTGGCCCAAATGGGAGAACTGGGTTTTTTAGGCATGCTGATTCCGGAAGAATGGGGCGGCTCGGGCACAGGCACGCTGGCTTATGTCTTGGCCTTAGAAGAAGTCGCTGCGGCCGATGGCGCAACATCCGCGATTATGAGCGTACATAACTCGGTGGGTTGTGTGCCGATTTTCAAGTTCGGCACGGAACAGCAAAAGCAGCAATTTTTAAAGCCTTTAGCGCAAGGTGAAATGATTGGGGCCTTTGCGCTGACCGAACCGCATACCGGATCGGATGCTGCTGCCATTAAAACTCGGGCGGTCAAGGACGGCGATCATTACATTCTGAATGGCGCCAAACAGTTTATTACTTCAGGCCACAATGCCGGGATGATTATTGTCTTTGCCGTGACTGATCCAGACGCGGGCAAAAAAGGCATGAGTGCATTTTTAGTGCCGCGAGACACACCTGGCTATGAAGTCATACGGGTGGAAGAAAAACTCGGCCTGCATGCTTCGGATACTTGTCAGATTGCCCTAACTGATGTCCGCATTCATGAAAGTTTAAGACTCGGTGCAGAAGGCGAAGGTTTAAAAATCGCCTTGGCCAATCTGGAAGGCGGACGGATCGGTATTGCGGCACAGGCGGTGGGCTTGGCGCGTGCCGCTTTAGAAGAAGCCACTGCTTACGCGCACGACCGCGTGGCTTTTGGCAAACCGATTTTTGAACAGCAGGCGATTTCGTTCAGGCTGGCCAGTATGGCGACTGAAATTGAAGCGGCACGGCAACTGGTGCATTTTGCAGCACGCAAAAAAGAAGCCGGTGAAGCCTGTTTAACCGAAGCCTCCATGGCCAAGCTATTTGCTTCGGAAATGGCGGAACGTGTCTGCTCCAAAGCGCTGCAGATTTTTGGCGGCTACGGTTATCTGAAAGATTTTCCGATTGAGCGGATTTATCGCGATGCGCGGATTTGTCAGATTTATGAAGGCACCAGCGATATTCAGCGCCTGGTGATTGCACGCAGCCTCTAATTTTAAAAGGACTTATTTCATGCAATGGCAAACGATTTTACTCGAACAACGTAATGGTGTCGGGCTGATTACTTTAAATCGTCCGCAAGCTTTAAATGCACTGAATAATCAGCTGATTGTTGAAGTCAATCAGGCACTGGATCAGCTGGAAAAAGATCCGGCAATTGGCTGTATTGTGATTGCCGGTTCGGAAAAAGCCTTTGCCGCTGGTGCCGATATTAAAGAAATGGCAGATCTGAATTTTCCGCAAATTTATCTGGATGATTTTTTTAGTCTGGCCGATCGAATTGCGCAGCGCCGTAAACCTTTAATTGCCGCAGTGAGTGGCTATGCCTTAGGCGGTGGTTGTGAGCTGGCATTGATGTGTGACTTTATTTACTGCGCTGATAATGCAAAATTTGGTTTGCCTGAAGTGACCTTAGGCGTGTTGCCCGGCATTGGCGGGACCCAGCGTTTAACCTTGGCGATTGGTAAGGCCAAAGCCATGGAAATGTGCCTGACTGCACGGCAGATGGGGGCGCAGGAAGCGGAACAAAGTGGTTTGGTCGCTCGGGTTTTTGCCAAGGAAGAATTGCTGGAACAAACCCTGCAAGCTGCCGAGAAAATTGCTGAAAAGTCGCTTACTGCCGTGATGATGATTAAAGAATCAATTAATCGGGCCTTTGAAGTGAGCCTGGCTGAAGGCCTGCGCTTTGAACGCCGGGTTTTCCATTCGATTTTTGCCGGTTCCGATCAAAAAGAAGGCATGCAGGCCTTTGTAGAAAAACGCCCAGCCAAATTTACCCATCAATAAAACAAAAATAGGAAAATAAAATGAGTGATGAAAATAATTTAGCGATTCGGGTCGCAGGAGGTCTGGGCATTATCAGCCTGGACCGCACTAGCCATTTAAATGCCTTAACCCTGGCGATGATTCAGGGCATTCAGGCGCAACTCGATCAGTGGCTGCATGAACCACAGGTACAAGCGGTTCTGATCAATTCCAACAGTCCCAAGGCGTTCTGTGCCGGAGGAGATATCCGCTATCTATATGACAGCTATCAGGCCGGCAATACCCAATATCAGGATTTTTTTGCCACTGAATATAAGATGCTGAGCACCTTGCGTAATTTTCCAAAGGCCGTGATCGTGATGATGGATGGCTATGTACTGGGCGGAGGCTTTGGATTGGCTCAAGCCTGTCATATCAAAGTTACGAGTGAAAAATCACGTTTTGCCATGCCAGAAACTGCGATTGGTTTTTTCCCCGATGTCGGTGCTACCCATTTTCTGTCCCGACTGGATGAAGTCGGTGTCTATATGGCATTGACTGGTGAGCAAATCAGTAGCAGTGATGCGCTGTATCTGGATCTGGTGGATTATCATGTGCCGAGTGAGCGTTTTGCTGAACTGGAAGCAGCATTGATTGCAGCACCGGTATTAAACCCGATTGAGATTCAAAAGATCATTAGTTCCTATATTACGCATCCGGTAGAAAGCGAGCTGCAAAAACGTGCAGATCTGATTAATCAGCATTTTGGCTATCAACACCTGGAGGAGATTGAACAGAGTCTTGCTCATGCAAGTAACACAACTGATCAGGAATGGGCCAATAAAATGCTGGCAATTTTGCAGCAGCGTCCGGTCATGGCAAAACAGACCAGTCTGAAGTTACAGCAAGCTGGACAGAATTTGTCGCTGGAAAAATGCATGCAGCTAGAAAGGGATTTGCAAGATATCTGGTTAGAGCAGGGCGACTTTATTGAAGGGGTTCGTGCGCTGATTATTGATAAAGACAAAAATCCGCAGTGGCGAACCGAGAATGCAAAATTTGAAAAGACCTTGCAAAAGATCTGGCCAGCCTGGACTCAGCAGCGTATCGAAAATATTACTTAAAGCTGATGGTAAAAGACCCTCTATAATTTAATTATAGAGGGTCTTTGTATCTGTCCCATACTTTCATCGACATGAATTCTATTTAGGGGGACGTTTTCTTTTTCTTGCCGCCACCATCTTGTTTGTTGACCGTTGACCAGGCAATACGTTCGGCTTCTTCCTCAGAACGACCACGTTCTTTTTCGCTTTCTTCAATATGTTCAGCCTGCCGTTTCTGTTTATCGGTATAGGCTGATTTTTCACCTCTAGGCATCTTAATATCCTCATCAGGTTTGGCTGAAATTACTATAACAAGAGCTTACTTTTGCGAGGGTAAGTATTTGTTGGAAACATTTTATAAAAACAATTTTTTTTAAATATGAAAATCCAAAGATTAAATAGATGAAGATAACGGTCAGCTAGAACTGCTATCTTCTGTGCCAGATTAGCCGTTAATAATACTGCCGCCATTCACATGAATCACCTGACCTGAAATATAACTGGCTTCTTCACTGGCCAGAAATAAATACGCCGGTGCTACTTCACTTGGCTGGCCCATGCGGCCCATTGGGGTACTTTTACCAAAATCTTTAAGCTGATCGGAATCAAAACTGCTCGGAATCAATGGTGTCCAGATTGGACCTGGCGCGACTCCATTGACACGAATGCCGGTTTTATTTTTCAATAAATTGGTGGAAAGGCTTCGGGTAAATGTGGTGATGGCACCTTTGGTACTTGCATAGTCAATCAACTGGTCATGTCCGTGATAACTGGTAATACTGGTGGTATTGATAATGCTGTCACCTGCTTGCATATGCGGAATCACCGCCTGAGTCAGGTGGAACATCGACAGAATATTAACATTAAATGTTTTAAGTAATTGCTCGGGCGAGATATCGGCAATACTTTCTTGAGGGTATTGAACCCCGGCATTATTGACCAGAATATTAATCGTTTTAAATTCCTGAAGGGTCTTTTCCACCATTTTCTTGATTTCATCTTGATCTTGTAAATCACATTGAATCAGCAGACAACAGCGGCCTTCATCTTCCACCATTTTTTTGGTGTCCCGTGCATCCTGATCTTCATCCAGATAGCAAATGGCGATATCTGCACCTTCGCGGGCAAATAAGACCGATACAGAACGGCCAATCCCGCTATCACCACCGGTAATCAAGGCAACTTTGCCTTTTAATTTTTCACTGCCTTTATAATGCGGTTTAATAATTTCCGGTGCAGGGTCCATTTTGGTTTGCACACCCGGTTGATGGTCTTGTGTTTCAGTTGAAGCTGGGGTTTCAGGATAATGATTCATATCTTTTCCAATTCCAATGATTGTGGCCATATAAGAAAAAATATATTAGAAGCTTTTGGGCAAAATGAGGCTGGACTCAACATTTCATAACAGAATGTATTCGAGATTTATCAATTATTCGTTGAAACGGATCAGGTTGAGCAACCAGAACAGAAAAAGCTGATGAAACAGCTTCTGGCTACACTTTGATAGCTGAGGTGGTCTTGAAAGGTGAAATTTGATTAGGAAAGGTGAGGTATCAACGGAGATTTAAAATCTAGACATACATAAGCATCTCTTTCTGGAAATATATAAGAAAAATGGAGAGCTTGCTAACTCTCCATTTATTTATTCATTCTGATGTGTTTAAAAAATTTCTATAGAAATAAATTAAAGATTATCACTTAAATTAATTCTGGCCTGTGCTGCCTTTTCCTTTTTGGCTGAGGCTTTACCCCAGTTAAACTTTTGTGCACAGATGCCTAAGCCCACAATAAATAATGCAAGCACACTGGTATAAACCACTTCTTTAAAATAGGTTCCTTCAATAATCATGGTAATTAAAGCGCCGACAATAAAGATAATGACCAGATAAGTGAGCCATGGGAATAACCACATCTTGAATGGAATATTTTGTCCTTCAGCTTCCAGTTTTTTACGTAACTTAAGCTGAGAAATGGCAATAGCAAGATAGACATATAAAGATACGGTACCAGTCGCTAACATCAAGACATCATAAATATTCATACTTTCGGTGGCAGTCAGATAAATCGCCACGAAAGAAAACAGGCTTGAAAAGATGACACCTACCCATGGGCTGTTATTGCGGTTGGTTAAACCGAAACTCTTTGGTGCATCTCCACGTTTCGAGAGGGAATAGACCATGCGTGAACAGGTATAAAGTGCGGAGTTAAAGCAGCTACATACCGAGGTGAGCACGACAAAATTAACAATATGGCGTGCTTCTGGAATACCGAGTGCAGTAAGCGCTACGCTATACGTACCCCAGGTCGGATCTTTCAATAAAGGATTATTGTGTGGAATCAGGCAAACCGTAATCAACATTGAACCGACATAGAATAAAATGATACGCCATACAATTGAATTAGCGGCCTTACGAATTTCCTTGGCTGGATCTTTGGTTTCAGCTGCTGCTACGGTGACAATCTCTGCTCCCATATAAGCAAACATTACACCCAATAAGGCCGTGATCACCGATGAAAACCCATTAGGCATAAAGCCTTGAGCGGTTAGATGAGTTGTACCACCGAGCATAGAGGCATCGCCCCAAGGCCACAGGTGCATCACGGCCAAACTACCAAACACCAGAAACAGTACAATGGCAATAACTTTGATCAGGGCAAACCAGAACTCGAATTCACCAAAGTTTTTTACGTCACGGAGATTAATCCAGACCAGTGCTACAGTGACCAGAAGCATATAGCCCCAGATCGGGATAAATGGAAACCAGCTATTTAGGATTTTCCCGGCAACAAAGGCTTCCCAGCCCATGAGCAACGTCCAGAAAGACCAGTATAACCAGCCGATAGAAAATCCAGCCCAGCGCCCGATTCCACGATCCGCATAGGTTGAAAATGAACCACTGTCGGGATTCAGTACCGCCATTTCTCCCAGCATACGCATGATGAGTAAAACTAATATTCCACCTAGAGTATAGGCAATGAGTGCAGCCGGTCCTGCAGAATAGATGACATTACCGGAGCCGACAAAGAGTGCTCCACCAATGACACCGGCAATTGAAATCATGGTGAGATGGCGTGATTTAAGTCCGTTTTTTAAGCCGTTTGATGATTCGGAATTGGAGAAATGTTGATGTTCTGCCATATAATTTCCCTTAATATCAATAGCGTAGCGGCAATAAAATTCCTTATTTGGCTTACGCTATCTTATCCTTTGAAACTGTAACCGAATTCATCAGTGCTTGACCAATATTAAGTTAATCTTAATAAAATGAATCCTTGTAGCCCTATAGACAGGATCACACTTTGATTAAAGTACGGTTACATGCTGTTCATGTATGCAGTTAATTTCTCTTTTTTGTTGTAAAGTGACGAGAGCCATTTTTGAGCAATTCAAAGGAGCCAATTGGCTTAAGAGATAAAAAATATAAGCAGGCCATATTTACAGAAAAATAAATCCTACCTAAAATATCAGGCTAAAAGCAGGTTTACGTTCCCTTTAAAAATAAATTAAAAGCTTTTTGATTTTAAAAATATAATTGTATTGATCCCTGAGTTTTTACTAAGTTAAAGTGCGGATCCCATGCTCGCGCAAGCACTTTAACAATATCCCGAAAGCCACCAGAATTTCCTGTTCACTCACACAGGCAAAGCCCAGTAATAATCCTTTCTGCCGGGTGGAATAATGTTTGGTATAGTATTGCGATAAGGCTCTGACCTTGATTCCCAGTTCAAGCGCTTTGGATGCAATCAAGACATCATCACTGCTGCTCGGCAATTTTAAAATTAGATGCAAACCGGCGGCGGTATTGTATTCATGCAGAAAATCTTCACCTAAATGTCGGCGAATCAGATCAATTAAAAAAGCGTGGCGTTTGCCATACAATAAACGCATCCGTCGGATATGCGCTTCATAATGTCCTTCACGGATAAATTCAGCCAGTGTTTGCTGATCGATTAAGTGACCACCACGATAAAGTTCCGAGGCTACAATTCGCAACGAAGAAAAGAGCTGTTTTGGTACCACTAAATAGCCAATACGCAGGGCCGGATAAATGGTCTTACTAAATGTCCCCATATAAATCACCGGAGAATCCGGCTCTAAACCTTGTAAAGAAGGATAGGGCTGGCCCGAGAACCTGAACTCGCTGTCATAATCATCTTCAACAATCCAGCTATTATGCTGGCGTGCGAGTGCAATTAACTGTTTGCGCCGTTCTAAACTTAAGTGTGAACCTAAAGGATATTGATGCGACGGCGTCACAAAAATCAGCTTAGGCGGTTTTTTGGGATGTAGATCGGGGATAATCCCTTCCTGATCGACCGGTAAGGAACGCAGATTCACACCATTAATTCGTAAAATATTACGCGCACCCCAATAAGCCGGATCTTCGATCCATACTTCATCGCCTATATCGCTTAAAGTACGTGAGACTAAGTCAATTGCCTGATGGGTGCCTTCGGTAATAATGATCTGATCAGCATCGCACTGCACTGAACGGGCAATTTTCAGATATTCCGCCAGCTCCTGACGCAGTTCCAGGGAGCCACCGGCATTGCTGTAAATCAGGTTATTAACTTGAGGTTCACGGCTCAAACGCGTTTGGATTTTGCTGAAAATATGATGCGGAAATTCGGTTACATCGGGTGCGCCCGGTACAAAGGCTCCCCATTGATAAGGCGAGGCCGCGGAATAGCCGAGCAAGTAGGAACCGCGTTGCGACAGATTGTAATTTTGCTGTGCTTTTTTTTCTGCAACGGCAGGAGAATTCTGTTCTACCTTCACCAAAAAGGACTCAGGTAATTTCTCTACTACCCAGGTGCCTTGACCGGTACGGGCATCAACATAACCCTGTGCCTGTAATTGTTCATAGGCATTTAAAACCGTATTACGCGATACCTGAATTTCTTTGGCCAGATCACGTGATGCAGGCAAGCGGGTTTTGGGAGCCAATACGCTATCAATAATCGCGTTACGCAAGCAGCGGAACAGGCGCATCTGTAATGTTCCTGTGACATCTTGCTGCAATCGCTGCAGTAAATAATCTCCAAGCAAGCTACGCAATTGGCTCTCTCCTACAAATTTGAAATGGCTCTCGTGAGAGCGGTATTGCTAGGTGCAAAATAGTCTGATCAGGCAGTCATTGTAAAGTGTCTTGTATGCGTTTTGATCATTTACCTGCGGCTTGAATGCGAGCATACAGGCGGGCAGGCAATATACACAGATACCGATTAAAACTAAAGCGGAAAATCTAGACACTGATTTTGTTTGGAGCTCGCTGAACTAAGACCTGAATCAAGCAATGATTGCCATAACAGCCGAATAGAGATGTGTTGCAGCCGCCAGGACATACGACTGCATATAACAAAAGGATCATAGAATGAACATGATGATGAAAGGATTGACCTATACCGAGCAAGGTACAACGGCCTGGAACAATTATCTTAAGCAACTGGATAAAGTAGCGCCTTATCTGGGTGAGCTGAGTGAACGACTGGACATGCTGCGACGCCCAAAGCGCAGTTTGATTGTCGATGTTCCGGTCATCATGGATGATGGTACGGTTCAGCATTTTGAAGGCTATCGTGTTCAGCACAATTTAACTCGCGGTCCAGGCAAAGGCGGCGTGCGTTTTCATCCAGATGTCAATTTAGATGAGGTGATGGCTCTGTCGGCCTGGATGACGATCAAATGTGCTGCTCTAAATTTACCTTTTGGCGGTGCCAAAGGCGGTGTGCGAGTTGATCCGAGCCAGCTTTCCAAGCGCGAACTGGAACGCTTGACCCGACGTTATACGGCAGAAATCAATTTAATTATTGGACCGCAAAAAGATATTCCGGCGCCGGATGTTGGAACCAATCCGCAAATCATGGCCTGGATGATGGACACGTTTTCCATGAATGCGGGTTCTACGATTACTGGTGTAGTGACCGGAAAGCCGGTTCATTTAGGGGGGTCTTTAGGCCGCAGTAAAGCCACAGGTCGTGGTGTGTTTATTAGCGGGCGTGAAGTTGCCCAGCAAATCGGTCTGGATTTAAAAGCTGCCCGGGTCTGTGTGCAGGGCTTTGGTAATGTCGGCAGTGAAGCTGCGCTGCTTTTCCAGGAAAATGGCAGCAAAGTGATCTGTGTTCAGGACCATTCTGCCACCCTGTATCAGGAACAGGGAATTGATATTAAAAAGCTGCTTGAATACTCCAATACCCACCATAAAATTCAGGGATTTTCTGCCAGCGATGAAATTTCTGCATCAGATTTCTGGAGCATTCCTGCCGAAGTCTTTATTCCGGCAGCGTTGGAAGGTGTGATTAATACTCAGGTCGCGCAAAATATTCAGGCCAAAATGATTCTGGAAGGTGCCAATGGTCCCACTTTGACTGAAGCGGATGAAATTCTGAGTGAGCGTCATATTACGGTGGTGCCAGACGTGATCTGCAATGCGGGTGGCGTGACGGTCAGCTATTTTGAATGGGTTCAGGATTTGGCCAGCTACTTCTGGACTGAGGAAGAGATTAACCAGCGTATGGATGCCAGCATGAAAAATGCGGTACAGGATGTATGGCAAAAAGCAGTTCAGGCCGGATGTTCTTTGCGTACAGCCGCTTATATTCTGGCTTGTGAACGTATTTTAATGGCACGTCAGGAACGAGGGATCTATCCGGGTTAAGCGAAGTTTTTGCAAGATGGATTAATTGATTAAACTGACTGGATTTAATCCATGATGACCTATCGTAAATTTTTGCAATGGATTTTTAAATTGGCTTCTTTATTTAAAAAGGAGCCAATTTTTATTAAAAATATAAATAACTGTTTATAAATAAAATAATTTTATATTTTGACTATTTTACTCGTTTTAAATAGATCAATTGGCTCCTTTGAATTACTCAATAATGGCTCTCGTCTCATACGCATAAAAGCGCAAAATGAACAACATCAGCCAGTCTTTGGCAAATTTCTATCCCAAGATCCGGATAGCAAAATTTACAACGTATGAATCAAGAATGAGGATACAAAATGGACAGTAAACACTCAGCACTGAATGCACGTAAACAGCAGGCGACACCACGTGGTGTTGGGGTCATGTGTCAATGGTACGCAGAGAAAGCAGAAAACTCGACCATCTGGGATGCAGAAGGCAATCAATATATCGACTTTGCGGGCGGGATCGCCGTACTGAATACTGGCCATCGCCATCCTAAAATTATTGCTGCGGTCACTGAACAATTAACCAAATTTACCCATACGGCTTATCAGGTTGTACCATACGAGAGCTACGTTGCTCTGGCAGAACGTATCAATGCACGCGCTCCCATCCAGGGTGCTGCAAAAACCTCATTCTTTTCAACGGGTGCTGAAGCTGTCGAAAATGCAGTTAAAATTGCCCGTGCCCATACTGGCCGTCATGGCATTGTCACTTTTGGCAATGGTTTTCACGGCCGCTCATTTATGACGATGGCCATGACTGGTAAAACTGCACCTTATAAACGCGACTTTGGAGTGATGCCTGGTGGTGTTTTCCATGCCCGTTATCCGGTGGAATCCAAAGGCATTAGTGTTGATGATGCAATGCAAAGCATCGAAGATATTTTCGCAGAAGATATTGCTGCGCATGACGTAGCAGCAATTGTGCTTGAACCGGTACAAGGTGAAGGCGGTTTTAATGTGGTGCCAGCAGAATTCCTGAAACGCTTGCGTGTGCTATGCGATCAAAACGGCATTTTACTGATTGCTGATGAAGTACAGTCTGGTTTTGCGCGTACAGGTAAACTGTTTGCGATGGATTATTATGAGACCAAGCCAGATCTGATTACGATGGCAAAGAGTCTAGGCGGCGGTTTCCCGATCTCAGGCGTGGTAGGTCGTGCTGAAGTCATGGATGCACCAAATCCAGGTGGATTGGGAGGCACTTATGCAGGTAACCCGGTTGCTGTTGCGGCTGCCCATGCGGTACTGGATATCATTGAAGAAGAAGGTCTTTGTGAGAGAGCGAATGATCTAGGCGCAGAACTGGTTGATGTTTTACATGAACTGAAAATGTCTTCTAGCATGGTCAAAGATATTCGTGCACTGGGCTCAATGGTGGCGGTTGAGCTGGAAACTGCGGAACAGGCAAAAGCTGTACAAAACCATGCCATGCAAAATGGTCTGTTAATCCTGACCTGCGGTCGTTATGGTAATGTAATCCGTTTCCTATACCCGCTCACGATTCCGGCAGAACAGTTCCGTGCGGGATTGGCTATCTTGAAACAAGGGTTTGCAATGTCTGTTGCAGCCTAATGAAAGAGTAATGATCATGCTTCAAGCGCAATATAGAGATTTATTACAGCATCCTGATATCAGCTTCGATCAGCCTGCCACGGATGAATATATTGAAGTCAAAGATGCAGCAACCCAAGCCACTTTGGCATGGGTAAAATCCCATGACCGGGCATCTGTAGAACAGCTGATTGCTCGTTCTCAGCAAGCACAGAAAGTCTGGAAAGCCAAGACAGCCCTCGAACGTGCGGATGTGCTTTGGGCCTGGTTCAATCTGATGCAGGAACATAAAGAGTCTTTGGCTCAGATTCTGACCGCTGAACAGGGCAAGCCACTGGCTGAGGCGCGTGGTGAAATCGGTTATGCCGCTTCCTTTATCCGCTGGTTTGCCGAGCAGGCGCGTCGTATTGATGGTGACGTGTTGACTCCAACGCTTTCCCATCAACGTTTATTGGTCATTAAACAGGCAATTGGGGTAACAGCTGCGATCACGCCATGGAATTTCCCGGCGGCGATGATTACCCGTAAAGCCGCGCCAGCTCTGGCTGCTGGCTGCTCAATGCTGGTTAAACCGGCTGAACAAACGCCTTTAACCGCCTATGCGCTTGAGGTTTTGGCCTTGCGCGCAGGTTTACCACAAGATGTATTGCTGCATGTTAGTGGTGATGCGGTTGAAGTGGGTCAGGTCTTATGTGAAAGCGAAACCGTGAAAAAGTTAAGCTTTACCGGTTCGACTCAAGTCGGCCGCATCCTGATGCAGCAATGTGCGCCGACCATCAAAAAACTGTCCTTAGAACTTGGTGGCAATGCACCGGTTCTGGTCTTTGATGACGCTAATCTTGAACAGGCGGTACAGGGCATCATGGCGAGTAAATTCCGGAACAGTGGACAGACCTGTGTGTGTGCGAACCGGATTTATGTACAAGATGGCATTTATGATGCGCTGGTAGAAAAATTGGTGGCTGCCGTTGCCAAGCTGAAAGTGGGTGATGGCCGTGATGAAGCCTCTACTCAGGGTCCATTAATTGATGAGGCTGCAATTGAAAAAGTGCAGTCACATATTGCCGATGCATTGAGCAAAGGTGCACAGGTGAAAACCGGTGGACAGCGCTCAAGTCTGGGCGGTACATTCTTCGAGCCAACACTTCTGACTGAAGTCACCCAGCAGATGCGTATAGCAAAAGAAGAAACTTTTGGACCATTGGCACCGCTGTTCCGCTTCAAGACTGAAGAAGAAGCGATTCAGATGGCGAACGATACAGAATTCGGTCTGGCCACGTATGTATTTACCCAAAGTACAGCACGTCAGTGGCGTGTAGGTGAAGCCTTAGAATACGGTATGGTGGGAATCAATACCGGAGCTATCTCTAATGAGGTTGCGCCATTTGGTGGAGTCAAGCAATCGGGATTAGGCCGTGAAGGATCTAAATTCGGTATGGATGAATATCTTGAAATGAAATATTTATGTGTTGATATTTCTTCATAATGACGTTTCGCAAGTAAACATATTCATTAAAAACTGATGAGACAATGTCAGCCTCCAGTGAATCCCGTGTTTAATTTAAACCGGGATTCCTGTAATGAAGCAAGGATTTAACAGACAGATTGGAGCAGGGCATATTTTCAGTTGTTAAGCCATTCTTCTTCTCTAAAATTCCCCTAAATATCAATTAAAGCATCAGATTTCTATCAGGATTTAACCCTAATTTCTAACTTTAAGCCAAAAGCATCCAGTAATTTTTGCATAGACTTGAGTGTTGGATTGCCTTCAGGTTGTTCCATTTTCTGTAGAGTCTGGGGAGCAATCTTGGTAATTTTAGCCATATCGTTGAGTGTGAGGTGCAACTCGGTACGAATGAAGCGAGCAACCTGATGAAAAGGCCAGTCAGGATTGTTACTGACGGTTTCAAGTACAGACAATCTCTTTTGCATCTGTTGAATCGGAGTCAGTGGCTTGAAGCGTTTATCCATAATTCAGCTCCTCCAATTGTTGGCAAATATTATCAATTCGATACTGGCTATTTTCCAGAATTTCAGGTGCCAATTGCAGATACTGCATGTGCTCGAGTAATCCCTGATAAAGTGGTAATTGCTCGATTAGCACCGCTCTGATTTCTTCTGAATCAATGAGCGTACTTTCGGCGATCTGTTCAATGACTGAATGCCAAATTGGCATACCACCATGATCATCTCGCTCCCAACGCGTAGTTCGGGCAATACCATCTGGATGTAGCCACATCGGCGCAAAGTCAAATAATGGGGTTAGTTGAATGATTCCGTTATTGAAACGTTGAAGCGCTGTATTACGGGTATGATTGTCCTTATTGCCTAAAGCGACATTGGCAAGATCACGCTTCAAATATTCAAAGATTTCCTGTTTTGGTTCAGTACAGCATTGCATCAACAGGCTACAGATCTGGTTATGGGTCATTCTTACCCCAAAACCGGCTTTTCCTCCCAGAGAAGCAATACTTTCCTGGGCAATTCTTTCAACCTTCCCATCGCTGACCTTACGGTCGAATCGGGGAATGAATAAAGTCTTGCCATGCAGCTCCAGTTCCTGATGAACATGAAGTCCCAAGTACTGGGCAATTTTCATATATAAGGCTTCGTGCATCAAAATTTTATCTAAATTCTGATCACTGCCACGGCTGAATTTCACCAGCCAATGCTGTTTGACCTGATGATCTGTCAGTGTGTGATCCAGATAGAACAGGTCATCGTGACCTTGAGTTAGCAGTAATTTTGGCCACTCGCCCTGAATACCAGAAGAACCGGCAATAAAAAGTCCATAAGAGGCTAAGGATTCAATAAATTTTTCTTGACGTTCTACGACTTGGTCTAGACTAAAGCCATGATTCTGCTGAACAGGAAACTGCCCCTGTAGCCATTCATAAGCCTCTTTCACCCGTAAATTACCAATCGGATTGCCTGCACCCGCTTTTAAAAGCGCCCAGTCTGCTTGTTCCTGAGTATTTTCAGAAAAATTAAGCTGACGGAGTAATTCTTTACGGCCATAACCTTGAGGTAACAAATCCATCAGGAAGGCTGGCCAGGTAGATTGCAAGGTATTTTGCACATTTACTGGTAAATGATAGGCTAGCGCATGCCCATCGCTTAGGTCCATATAAGAAATAGCATATTCAAATAGATATGATGTGCGCGTGGCTGCTTGCCATCCAGTTTGTTGTTGACCGACAATCTCAACAATAGCGCAATCCAGCCATTCATCTTCCTGATAAATCTGCAGTGTGCAATATTGATCCATAATTTTATTAAAATAGTAAAGTAAAGTGATTTTATTTATTATATACCTATTTTAATAAAAAACTAATTTTATCTTCTTAAAGTTCTTTATCGTTCTAAAAGGCCTTATCTTCACCAGAATACAAGGCTTATGAGGCTATATAACAAGATGTATCCTCATAGAAATCAATATATAACCCAATTAATTTTTAAATATCAGAGGAGCTCTAACCCTGGTTATTTATTATGAATCTTTCTTTTGAATAAAATTTTAAGCAGCAAATAAAGGACTAAATCCCCGTTTACGTAGTAATTTTCGGTACATACTCGAGCTTCGATCTGCCGGAAAATGCGCTTCTAAAGATAAGTCCAGAGGTAAATATTCAGGTTTCTGATTTTCTACAATCACACGATCTTCCTCGAAAATTTTCATATTAAAGGCATAGGCATCTTCAACCGGTAAATCTTTATCATAATTGCGGCAAATAGGTGCAAAAAGTCGTGTTGAACGCGCAGTCATGGGTGAAGCCGCATTCATGATGACCTGCTTGGCATGATTTGGAAAATGAATCGTAAGTGTTGCAGTAAAGGGTAGGCTCACTTCAAAATGACGTAACCATTTAAAATCTTCCTGGCCACGCTGCTCGATTCCGATCGGATAACGTCCCACACTGCTGATATAATCTGCATTAAAACCGACCTCCGTTTCTGTCGTACTGTAATCAGGAACTTCTACATCCTCCGGATCGCCAAAAGTGTCTGGATGCACCCAGGCAAAATGAGCCACATCAATAAAACCTTCGAGCTGTCTTCCTGCAAAACATTGAATGTCTATCTGAGGGCAGACCAGTTGCTGATACTCAGCATCATCCCAAAAAGGCATGTTAGGAATATGAGGTTCTGCATCTTTTGTAGCGCTTAATGAACACCAGATCAGACCATACTTTTCTACCGCAACATAAGTTTTCAAATGGAAACGTTCCGATATTTTATGCTGAGGATGTGCAGGAATACGGTTGCATTTACCTTCATTGCCAAAGCGTAAACCGTGATAACGACACACCACGCCTTGGCCGTCATTTTTTCCCAAGCTTAAAGGTACACCGCGATGCGGACATGCATCTTTCGCCACCACCAGTTCATCGTTCATTTTATAAATCACCAGCGGCATATCAAGCAGCATGCTACTTGTTGGCTGATCTGTAATATCACGCGCAAGTGCAATCGGATACCAGTACTGAGCCAAAAGATGCCAGTCATGTTCCTCGAATGTCATATGGACTGGTAAGTCGGGACTAAAAGCGGCGATATTTGTATTCATAATGGGTTCTGTGTCATGACCTTTAGCTGGACTATAAAACAGCAAGGTGTTCTATGAAATTTCAATTAATAGGACATAGGATTGCGTAAATCAGAACACTGACCGGCGATTGAAAACAAATAAGCATCTTTCTAGGTTTTTTATATTCAACCACGCAAATATTGAGATGGGATATTTCTAAGCTTAAATTTCGCTGAAAATATTTTTTTAAAAAGCGTGCTCTCAGTTTCAATGCTCTAGTTTGGCGCATAAATTGCTTATCACGCGTATAGAAAATTGATCATTTACTCAGAATCGACAAGGAATTGATGTGACGACTAGCTACTTACGCGGACAAGAACTTATCGACAGTATTCGCAATGCACCTTATTCGCGTGACCTGATTGGTTATCATGGCGAACCACCAAAAGTGCAATGGCCAAACGGCGCGCGTGTCGCGGTACAGTTTGTGCTGAATTATGAAGAAGGTGGTGAAAACCACATTGAACATGGTGATGCCGGTTCAGAACAGTTTTTATCTGAAATCATCGGTGCTGCCAGCTTTCCAGACAAACATATGTCGATGGATTCGATGTACGAATATGGTTCACGTGCAGGCTTCTGGCGGATTCATCAGGAGTTCCAGAAACGTGGTTTGCCGATGACTATCTTTGGAGTCGGTATGGCCTTAATACGTAATCCTTATGTGGTCGAGGCGATTAAATCAGCTCATTATGATGTGGTTTCACATGGGCAGCGCTGGCTACATTATCAGGACATGCCGCTTGAACTTGAACGTCAGTATATGGATCAGGCGATCAGTGTTCTGGAAAGCCTGTTTGGTGAAGCGCCTATTGGGTGGTATACCGGTCGGGACAGTCCAAACACCCGTCAACTTCTGGCTGAATTTCCTCACATCAAATATGACGCTGATTACTATGGAGATGACTTGCCATTTTGGAGCACCTTGACCAATCAGGCAGGGGAAACACGTCCGCATTTGATTATTCCTTATAGCCTGGATAGCAATGACATGAAATTCAGTTCACCGGGCGGTTTTAATAGCGGGGAACAGTTTTATCAATATCTCAAAGATGCTTTTGATGTGCTCTATGCCGAAGGCGAAACTGCGCCAAAAATGCTGTCGATTGGCATGCACTGCCGTATTTTAGGACGGCCGGGACGTTTTAAAGCTCTACAAAAGTTCCTGGACTACATTCAAAATCATGACAAGGTCTGGATTTGCCGTCGTGGGGATATTGCCGAGCACTGGTATAACCATCATGCGCCATAATCATAAAACATATTGGAAAAGATCAGTTTAGATGCTCTTTTTTGAGTCATGTACTTTATAAAAATAACAAACACATCAGCTTTGGCACTGTTATTGCAAAACCAGTTTTAAATAACCAAGCAATATAAACAGGCGATTGAATAGTGCAACTTGTTGAATTTAATCAAGCATCAGCAGAAGATGCGATGATCTTTTTAAAGCACTGTGTGCAAATACCCAGCTGGTCGACCGAACTTGCAGCAAAACGTCCTTATGCATCGCTTGAGGATATTTTGAATGCAGCGAACCAACAGGCGGCGACCTGGAGTTGGGATGAAATTAAAACTGCGCTGGATAATCATCCCCGTATAGGTGAAAAACAGGCACAGGCTGAATTAAGTGAAATAGAAAAAGACTTTTCCCATCGTGAGCAATCCTGCATTACAGCAGATGACGATACCCAGCTCGCGCTGCTTAAAGGCAATCTTGCCTATGAAAAAAAATATGGGTTTATCTTTCTGATCAAAGCTGCTGGATTGAGCAGTGAAGACGTCCTTCAAGCCCTGAACTATCGTTTGCTAAATGATCCAGAGATTGAGAAACGTATTGTCCATCATCAACTGGCAGAAATTGCCTTGTCACGACTGGCTCAGGAGCTTCATGCATGATTAGCACGCATATTTTAGATACACATCTGGGAAAACCTGCGACAGACGTGGTGGTACGACTTTTTGCTGAAGACGGTCGCTTGCTTGCTGAGACAAAAACCAATACAGACGGCCGCGTCAGTGATTTTGGCATAGTCGATTTAAAAACAGGTATCTATAGTCTTGAGTTTTTTACATCTGCTTATTTTGAAGGTTTGGGTTTAGAAACTTTTTTTCCTAAAGCAGTTATTCATTTTTATGTGAAAGATGCATTCCAGCATTTTCATATTCCTTTACTGATCAGCCCATTCGCGTACTCCACATATCGCGGAAGCTGATTTTATATTTAGACTTTGAGGGTGAGAAAAATGACAGAACAAAGTAAAACAATATCACCTGAACATGAATATTTAGGTGCGGGGAAAAGTGCAGCTTATGGTTTGCAACACGTACTGACCATGTATGGTGGAATTATTGCACCACCTTTAATCGTGGGAACAGCAGCCGGCCTAGAAGCTTATCAAATTGGATTATTGATTGCGGCGGCGCTATTTGTCGGTGGTTTAGCCACAATTTTGCAAACCGTTGGGGTGAAATATATCGGTGCAAAACTACCTTTGGTGCAAGGGGTTTCTTTTGCCGGTGTCGCAACGATGGTGGCGATTGTGACTACAGGCGGTGGTTTGCAAGCCGTCTACGGTGCAGTCATTGTCGCATCATTGATCGGTTTTTTCCTCGCACCTTATTTTTCCAAAATTATCCGTTTCTTTCCACCAGTCGTGACCGGTTGCGTCATTACTATCATTGGTTTGTCTTTATTGCCGGTGGCAGTCCGCTGGATGATGGGCGGCAATCCCAAGGCACCAGAATGGGGAAGTGTCGAGAATATTGGTCTGGCATTGATGACCTTGGCTTTAGTAATTTGCCTGAATTTGAGCCGACATGCTGCTATTCGTCGCTTGTCTATTTTACTGGCAATTGTTTTAGGTTCAGTACTGGCTTATTTATTCGGTTTTGGTGATTTCTCTAAAGTTGCGAATGGAACATGGATTCAGGTACCCAGCTTCTTCGCCTTTGGACTACCGACTTTTGAGCTCACAGCCATTATTTCCATGCTCATCGTTACTCTCGTGATTATGACCGAAACCACAGCAGATATCATTGCAGTGGGTGAGATTGTAGGTACCAAAGTGGATGCGGATCGTATCTCGAATGGCTTGCGTGCCGATATGTTATCGAGTGCGATGGCACCGGTTTTTGGTTCATTTATGCAAAGTGCTTTTGCGCAAAATGTCGGCTTGGTGGCGATTACCGGAATTAAAAGCCGATTTGTGGTCGCTGCGGGTGGCATGATTTTAGTAGTGCTGGGTTTACTGCCCATTATGGGACGTTTGATTGCTGCCATTCCTGTACCGGTATTAGGTGGTGCAGGTCTGGTACTTTTTGGAACAGTCGCTGCAAGCGGGATTCGTACCTTGGCTAAAATTGATTATAACGAGCAAAAAAATCTCATCATTGTTGCGACCGCTATTGCTGCCGGTATGATTCCAATTATTGATCATTCCTTTTATGCCAATTTTCCAAAATGGGTACAAACCTTGTTTCATTCAGGCATCAGCTCAACCTGCTTAATGGCCATTTTACTCAACCTGTTGTTCAATCAACTGAACTTATTTAAAAATAAAAGTACAGCAACTACAGAAATTGTGGCAAAACTTCCCCATTAGAAAATTTAAACCAGAATGAAAGCAGCCCGGAAAGTGGGCTGTTTTTTTATCAAAAATTAAAAATGTTGGCTTTGTTTTTGCTTAATTCAGAATGTGATTTTTTCATTCCACTGGGGACCCTTATTTATGAAATTCACTCAACTTACTGCTGCAACTTTACTTGTATTGGGTGCGGCATCCGCACAGGCAAAACCGATCTGGCAAGACTTCAGTGTCACCGGACTTTATGGAGAAAACTATGAGGTGGTCAATGAGAAACAGGCGACTGCGACCTTTGAATATACGGCAAAAATAAAATATGCAGATGTCTTCTTCTTCATTGACCGTATGCGCGGCGCAGATGACTTTAAATCCAGTTATTTTGAATTTTCACCACGTTTGAGCTTGGGTGAAGTGTCGGGTCAGAAGCTTGCCTTTGGTCCGGTTAAAGATGTACTGGTTTCAACGACCTGGGAAGGTGGAGAGGGTTTTGATAACTTCCTGTACGGCGTAGGTTTCGATCTGGATATTCCATATTTCCGTTATGCCAGCATTAACCTTTATCGCGTGAATAATGAGAATATTGATGATGATTACCAGTTGACACTGACCTATGGCGTGCCAATTAAACTGGGAACTGAAGAATTTCTGGTGGATGGCTTCTTGGACTGGTCTACAGAAGAAGATACTCATGACAGCGAGATGAACTGGACCACCCAATGGAAATGGAATGTCGGTAAACACATTTCTCCAGACACCAATTTATATCTGGGGATTGAACATTCTATCTGGAACAACAAATTCGGTATCCCAAATGCCGATGAAAATAATGTCAGTGCTTTAGTGAAATATCACTTCTAGGCAAAGTGATGAAGAAATAAGTTAAAAGCCCTGATAAAAGGGCTTTTTTTAATGCGTTTAAAATACGATCTGGATGTTTTCAGGAAAAGGATGAACATCACAATTTGATCCGCTACCTATACGATCCACTACAACAAACTCGCTGGGTGCTTCAAGGGTCAATAATGGATGATGCCAGGTTCCGGCACGATAATTTATCCCTTGAGAACCATCACTGATAAATACCTGAATCTGACTAATATCGGGCTGTGTATAATCAAGTTCAGGCGCTACAACGATTAAAAATTGCTGGCCGTGCATCGGAATAAAAGCCTGTGATCCTAGAGGATGCCTTTCCAGCATTGAGATTTGAAAAGGAATTGCCGTAGCTTGCATATTTCTAAAAATACTCAGTCCGACCTTGGTGTCACTTTCTACTTCAGCCAGGGCATGATAACGCTCAGTCTGCTGCTCATTGATATGAAAATAATGATTACCCTGACAGGCAATGACTTCTCCAAAAGGCAGAAAACTTTCAGTGCTTAAAGGCTGTATTTTTATACTTTGCATAGACATATCATTGATCACTCAAGCCAATTTTCCCCAGAGACGAATCCGGCTGATGCCACCGTCCGGAATCATGTTGACACGAATATGGGAAATTTTTTCGTGTTGTAAAATTTCATTGATGTAATGATGAATATGATCCATTTGCATAGGTTGGGCTGCTAACAAAAAAGGCCAGAACATGCTTTGTGGAATGAGTTGCTCATCGGTTGCATCCTCAACATAGATGGCTTGAATAGAAACCTCTGCAGGGAAATTTCCCTTAAAATGGGCGGTATCAATTTCAATTTTCTCGATTCGGGCACTGGCGCCTAAAGCCAAAATGCACCAGTCAAATCCTGGAGCACGACGCCGTTTGGTTTCCCAGCCATCGCCCATGTTAATGCCACGTCCCGGATTAATCAGATTGCGTGGATGTCCAAAATGCGCATCGCTATAGGCAACGACACGGCCACCATGTTCTAGTGCCAAAACATCTAGCATTTGATCACTATCTTGCAGATTGATTTTTACCTGACCATAGACCTTAAAACGTGCAATCCCACCGTCAGGATAAATATTCAAACGGACATGGGTAAATATCTGCTTTGCTGAAATCTGAACAATATGATGCTGGCTGGGGCCCAAGACATTATTTTCTATAATGCTGATCCATTCTGCCTGATCAAGATTTCCATCTGGCGCATAACATGCTTGCACAGCAGCAGAGGCCGGATAATTACCGCTAAAAAAAGTCGTATCAATATCCAGTGCCTGTATTTGACCTGCAACAGCAAGTTTAATGATGGCCCAATCATAGCCCGTGTGGCGCTTGCGACGGGTTTCCCAGCCATCCATCCATTTGCCATGCTCATCAAACTTGTCTTCGATAAAGACCGGTGCCTCAAATTGCAACATGCGTTTTGCTTCAGCAAAAAACTCATCTGAACATTCAAGAATTTCTGCGCCAATTCGGGCATCTGCAAGGTTAGTTAACTGCTGTACTGGAGCAGGCAGATCAAAAATTGGAGCTAATAAGGTCGCCATCTTAAATTTCCATCATTGGTATACGTCACATGAATATGCACTTTTATAAATACAAATTTAGGTCTTCTGCCTTTATAAAAACAGGACATTGAAGGAATTTAAAAGCACAGCGTGTGCCAACTCTTGCTATTTTTTTAGTGCATTTTTTTCAGGATGGCACGTTTTTAGCATTTTAGCTGGCAATGAAGATGAAATAGCCAGGAGGAATAGATGGAGATTGCAATTATTGGGGCAGGCATGGGCGGATTAACCACAGGAATTGCACTAAAAAAGTTCGGACATCGGGTCACCATCTATGAGCAGGCAGAACAGATTTTACCTGTCGGTGCTGCAATTTCCTTGTGGTCAAACGGGGTGAAGTGTTTGAACTATCTGGGCTTAACTGAACAGGTAGCAAAGTTAGGTGGCCAGATGAATGACTTAGCCTATATCGATGGTTTGAATGGCGAGGTCATGACGCAGTTTAGTTTGGCGCCGTTAATTGAAGAAGTCGGTCAACGTCCATATCCGGTATCGCGTGCTGAATTACAAAATATGTTAATGGATGCGTTTGGCCGGCAGGATATTCAGCTCGGTAAAAGAATGGTGTCTATTGAGGATAAGGGGCAACACGTCGAAATCGGTTTTCAGGATGCCAGCACTGTTTCTGCAGCATTATTGATTGGCGCAGATGGTACCCATTCCATGACGCGTCAGTATGTATTGGGCAAACAGGTTGAACGCCGTTATGCTGGCTATGTGAACTGGAACGGACTGGTTGAGATCTCTGAAGATTTAGCGCCCGCACAGCAGTGGACCACTTTTGTCGGTGAAGGCAAACGCGCTTCACTGATGCCTGTGGCAGAGCATCGCTTTTATTTCTTCTTTGATGTGCCATTGCCCGCAGGTCTGGAGAATCAACGTTCGGAATATAAGATCTTATTAAAGCAATATTTCTCTGGCTGGTGCTCCCAGGTTCAATGCCTGATTGACAGTATTGATGAGCAGAAAACCAATCGTGTCGAAATCCATGATATTGAGCCTTTTAACCAGTTTTATAAGGGCCGTGTGGTAATTTTAGGGGATGCGGCACATAGCACCACACCGGATATCGGGCAGGGAGGTTGCCAGGCAATGGAAGATGCGATCTATCTGGCACGTGCCTTACAAATTAATACGCTAGGTCTGGAAGATGCCCTGAAACGTTATCAGAATAAACGCAATGAACGCGCCAATGAATTGCTGCTACGTGCACGTAAGCGTTGTGATGTCACGCATATGAAAGATGAGCAAATTACCAAAGACTGGTATGCAGACCTACGGAAAGAGCAAGGCCCACATATTATGAAAGGCATTATTAGCAATATTGTGGGTAATCCATTGGATTAAAAACAGTTAATTTCATCATTAATATTAAATAAAAGCCGCGATTTTAGTTATCGCGGTTTTTGTTATTTAGGTATGAAAATACTACAGTTGCTGCACCTTGCTTTTTAAGGCTTCCATTTGTTCAATAATATGTTTGATCATCAACTGGGAAACGCGTGAAATCTGGCGTTTAGGCGCCACACAGAGGGCAATGGTCAGCGGATGCAGCCCTTTTTCAGAGATAGGTTTAAAGACCACTTCATCTCGCTCGACATACGGTAAAACATCGAGATAACTAAAAATTCCAATCCCGGAATTCGCCTTAATGAGAGTATTCATCAGACGGATATCATTCGATTCCGTTTTACGTACAGGTATAAATTGATGATGTTTATACAATGCCTGTACATAATCATGAATAATCAGGGGTTCGGCCGGAATAAAATGGTTGTCATTCAAGGTATCTGAAAAATAAATCTTTTCTGCTTGAGCAAGAGGGTGTGATTTACCCATCACAAAACCTAAAGGTAGTTCCAGAAAATGGAGGACTTCAATATGTTGATGGGATTTCGGATTCAGGATCAGGCCAAAATCCAGATCTGCCTCAATCACTTTTTTGGCTACGATTTCACTGTCTGCGACCCGGATATTAAAATTAATCCAGGGATAATTTTCATACATATATTGCACGGACTGCATGACAAAACCATCATTTAAGGCAGAAATTAAACCAAATTCGATGGTCCCACGCGTAAGTCCCTGAATTTCATCAAAGCGAATCCGGGTTTGCTGGAATTCTTTTTGCCATTTCATAACATCGGCATAGAGTAATTCGCCCGCCAGTGTCAGTTTTAAACCATTGGGCAAGCGCTCAAATAACATAATTCCCAGTTCTTCTTCAGCCAGAGCAATTTGCCGATGTACTGCAGACACGGAAATGAATAATTGATCTGCGGCCTTGCGTAAACTTCCCGTTTTCGCCACCGCGATAAAATATTCTGAAAATCGGGAAAAAGGCGTATTCATCAATTTAGTCAAGCAAGTACCACCGTTTATTTATATCAATATTTGAGATAAACGTGTTTATGCGAGTTTTATGCCAAAGAAGGTAGCTTTAATCGGCAAGTACATTTGTACATGGTTGATGTGTTCTAATTTTAAGAATGAATAGTACGAATCATTCTAATAGACAGAATGACAATAAATTAAGTAATTTCAATCATAAGCAAAGCCAAAATTGCACAGTTCTGTACTGTTCAAGGCCTGTAAAAAGAGACCATCCACAGTAAGAATATAGGTTTGATATGAACGCCATTCCAGTCATCAATTTATTCAACAAACCCTGCTATAGCCAGTTTGATGATCAGGACTGGGAAATTCTGGCTCGTCACTGGTATCCGGTTGCACGGATTCAGGACGTTTCTACCCAACCGCAACAAGTAACCCTGCTTGATGTCAAACTTGCACTGTATAAAACAGACAGTGGTGCAATTCACCTGGTTCGTGATCTCTGTCCACACCGGGGCGTACCCTTAACCAAAGGCTGGGTTTCGGGTGAAAATCTGGTCTGTCCTTATCATGGCTTACACTACAATGGCCAGGGAAAATGTATCAAAATTCCTGCACAACCCGAGCTGACCAACATTTCTGAGCGTTTTTCTCTGACTAAATTTCCAGTGGTGGAAAAATATGGCTTGATCTGGACCAGTATTTTTGGCCGTGACGAAGCAAAAGCCAATTTTCCTGTTTTAGATACCTGGGAGATGCCAGATCATCAGGCAATTTTACCGCCGTTTGTGGATATTGGCGGCTCAAGTGGCCGTCAACTGGAAGGCTTTATTGATGTTGCACATTTTGCCTGGGTTCATCAGGGTTCTTTCGCAGATCCTGAAAATCAGGTTGTACCCAAATACACGACAGAACGTACAAATTACGGCCTGCATACCGAATATGTTAGCAGTGTCAGCAACTATCCACATGGTATGCAAGATCTGGCACCGGAAGGCTTTTTGTGGAAACGTGTATTTGATGTCTATCCACCGTTTTCTGCAGTGCTTACCGTACATTTCCCAGAACAGGGACAATTAAAAATTCTCAATGCCTGTTGTCCGGTCTCACACAATAAAACCCGTTTATTTGTACCACTGACACGCAACTTCGATACCACAGGAGATTTACAGGCGGTATATGACTTCAATGCACAAATTTTTGCCGAAGATCAGGACATGGTAGAAAGCCAGAAACCTGAAGAATTACCGCTCGATATTTCTATGGAAGCGCATTTTGAAGCAGATCGCTCTTCAACGACCTATCGTCGAATCTTAGCCGAGTGGGGATTAAGTAACCGTTATGTTGTCTAATATATTTTAAAATTTAAAAATATGGATTAAATTTTAAATAGAAACCCTATATTTCAATATAGTGGTTTTTATTTATATTATTTTTGAATGATCAAAATATTATTTATATGTCCTTATTTCTTAATTAAAATTGATTAATATTTTCAAAATTTGGAAATTAAATAAATCAATCCAGGCAAGCTCCGATTAGAGATTTCCAACCTCCTTCAATGAGGAGAGAAAATAAAAATATCTACAGAACATCATCCTTTCGGCGTATTACAAGCTAAACCTAACTATAAAAAAACTATTAATATATTTAAATATTAATGATTTATATCTAAAAAAATCCCATTCCCTCAATGAGTCTCAATACCTGATTCTATCATCTAGATTTATCTTTGCTCATGAAAAATATGAAGCTCCAATTAAAAAAGGAATGCACAAATTTAAGGCATTTTATTTTATCTCACCACTTATAAGAAAAAATAAAAAAATCCTTCCATCAAATTAAATTTTAGGGTCAATTATAAAATTATTATTTATAAATTTAATAACAGTACGCTCTTATTAAATAAAAAACAAAAATATCTTTTTAAAAACCCTATTTTTATTATTTTTTATAAAAACTGGAATGCTTATTGCTAATTATATATTGGACAGACTGAGCGCATTTGAGTGAAGTCATTTTAAAGCATGTGTTGTATGACACAGAACAACCAAGAGCAGAATAGAATGAAAGAAAAAAATAGCTTGAAAACCGGATTGAAAAAATTGGTAGGGGTGTTAATGGCAAGCGGTGTAATGAGCATGGCCGCTGTCGCGAATGTTCAGGCCCAAGATAAAGCCGCGTTTGTTTATATTGGTCCAACCAGCGACCATGGCTGGACTTATTCTCATGATCAAGGCCGGATTAAGGCTGAAAAAACCCTCGCAGGAAAATATAAAACCTCTTATATCGAAAATGTCCCTGAAACAGCAGATGCCGAACGTGTGATCCGCAACCTGGCACAACAAGGCAATAAAGTCATTTTTGCGACTTCGTTTGGTTATATGAATGCAATGGAGAAAGTATCCAAGCAATTTCCCAATACAGTATTTATGCATGCAACCGGTTATAAGCAGGGGAAAAATTTAGGAGTGTATGATGTCCGTACCTATGAAGGCGCTTATATGCTGGGTGTGGTCGCAGGGCAAAAAACCAAAAATAATGTTTTGGGTGTAGTTGCGTCTTTTCCGATTCCTGAAGTTATCCGTAATATCAATGCCTATACCCTCGGTGCACAAAGTGTAAATCCAAAAATTAAAACCAAAGTCATTTGGGTGAATTCATGGTTTAACCCGGGCAAAGAACGTGATGCAGCCTTGGCATTGATTGCTCAAGGTGCAGATGTGCTGATGCAAAATACCGATTCTCCGGCAGTGGTACAGGCGGCTGAACAAAAAGGTGTCTTTGCTTTTGGCTGGGACTCTGACATGAGCAAATTTGGCCCTAAAGCGCATCTTGCCGCATCGGTTTTACATTGGGAAAAAATTTACACCCCGGTAATGATGCAAGTCAGCAATAAAACCTGGAAACCAAGTGCAATGTGGTACGGCGTGAAACAAAAAGCAGTCGATATTGAAAGCTTTGGTCCTTCCGTGTCGGCAGCCTCTAAAGCAAAAGCACTCAGCGTACGTGACGGTATTTTAAAAGGCACATTGCATCCATTTACCGGCCCGATTCATAAACAGGATGGCACATTGGTCTTGGCAAAGGGCAAGCGCCTAGATGATGCGGCACTAAGCAAAATGAATTACTACGTGAAGGGCGTAGAGGGTTCATTACCGAAATAAAGCTTTGTCATTTTGCAATTCAAAAAACTTTAAATACTTTGATGTACTTTCCCGCATCCATCTGAATGCCTGCACGCTTCAGATGGATGCCGCACTGTCACAGCATTGAATAGGGCACTGATGATGACCTCTCAAGACGATAGATCTGCTCATGCGCAAGAGTTGAACGCACGTTCTTCTTCAGGTGTACCGCGTTTACAGCTCATCAATATCTGTAAAAGTTACAATTCATTGAAAGCGAATGACCAGATACATTTAACCGTTCAACCTGGGCAAATTCATGCCATTTTGGGTGAAAATGGTGCTGGCAAAAGTACCCTGATGAAAATCATTTATGGGGCAACCAAGGCCAATCAAGGACAAATCCTCTGGAACGGTAAAGAAGTTCATATTGATAACCCGTCGATGGCAAGAAAACTCGGGATTGGCATGGTCTATCAGCATTTCTCTTTATTTGAAACCTTGACCGTGGTGGAAAATATTTTGCTGGGACTGGATGAAAAGATTCATTTAAAAGTCCTGAGCCAAAAAATTATTGAAGTTTCAGAACAATATGGTTTACCCATTGATCCACGCCGCGAAGTACATTCTTTATCGGTAGGTGAGCGGCAACGTGTCGAAATTATTCGCTGCCTTTTGCAAAATCCCGCTTTAATCATTTTAGATGAACCGACTTCAGTATTGACACCACAAGCGGTACGGCAACTGTTTAAAACTTTACGGTTATTGGCCTCCCAAGGCGTTTCAATTTTATATATCAGTCATAAATTACACGAGATCAAAGAACTCTGTGATGAAGCGACCATCTTACGCAATGGCCGTGTCACCGGAAATGTTAATCCCAAAGACAACAGTACCAGTGATTTAGCACGCTTAATGATTGGCCGTGATTTACCGACCTATGTACGCCCTGAATATACAGGTGAAAAACAGATATTATTCCAGGTTGAGAATCTCAATTACCAGTCCGACGACCCATTTGGTGTGTCGCTGAAAAATATCAATTTAAATATTTTTGCCGGTGAAATTGTAGGAATTGCCGGGATTTCTGGCAATGGGCAAGCAGAATTACTGTCTTTATTGTCGGGTGAAAATAGCCTGAAACATGGCCAGATGATTCTGGATCAAATCGATATTTCCCGATTCAGTCCTGGTCAACGGCGTGACTTGGGCCTGGGCTTTGTCCCTGAAGAACGTCTTGGACGCGGTGCAGTCCCGAATATGACACTGTCTCAAAATGCCTTGCTAACTGCATTTCGGCAGAATCTGACGCAATGGGGATTAATCAAGTTTGCGCAATGTAAGCTTTTTGCCGAGCACTGTATTGAAAAATTCGGGGTGAAAGCCAGTGGCCCAGAGGCCGAAGCACGTTCCTTGTCGGGTGGAAATTTACAAAAATTTATTGTGGGCCGGGAAATTCTGCAAAACCCGAAATTCCTGATTGTGGCTCAACCGACCTGGGGCGTTGATGTGGGCGCGTCCATGTTTATCCGGCAAACCCTGATTGATCTCTCTCGACAAGGTGTTGCCATTTTGGTGATTTCAGAAGAATTAGAAGAGCTGTTTGAAATCAGTGATCGTCTCTGCGTGTTGGCCAATGGTGAACTATCTCCAGCGATACCTACTCATGAAACCAATACTGAAAATGTTGGAATCTTGATGTCAGGCATTCCAGGCCATGACACTGCGATCATAGTAGAGGAGCAGCAAGCTCATGCTTAATATAACAAAAAAACAAATATACAGGTTGAGAGGAGAGCGACATGCATTTACTGGAACCGCGTGAACATCCATCTCAAATCATGAAGTGGCTTTCACCGCTCATTGCGCTGCTGGCCATGCTGATTGTCGGCAGTATTCTGTTTTTAATGTTGGGGATTAATCCCGCGCAAGCCATGTACATCTTCTTTATTGAACCGCTGACATCCTCTTATGGCTGGAGTGAACTGGCAGTGAAAGCCGGGCCTCTGATTCTGATTGCCTTGGGACTGGCGGTCGGATTCCGGGCGAAATTATTCAATATCGGTGCTGAAGGTC
Source organism: Acinetobacter lwoffii (assembly GCF_022967985.1). Lineage (GTDB taxonomy): Bacteria > Pseudomonadota > Gammaproteobacteria > Pseudomonadales > Moraxellaceae > Acinetobacter. The sequence continues at coordinate 72,263 of NZ_JALJVC010000006.1, forward strand.
AGCTTACCATCGGGGCAATTTTTGGTGGTGGTATTGCGATTTTATTTCATGATCAAATCGGTTGGTGGGTTCTCCCGTTAATGATCGTCATGGGCGCACTTGGTGGGGCACTCTGGGGTGCAATTCCTGCCTTACTGAAAACCCATTTTAATGCTGAAGAAACCCTGACCACCCTGATGATGAATTATGTCGCAGTATGTGTGTTGCTATACCTGGTCAATGGTCCCTGGCGTGATCCGGACGGTATGAATTTTCCACAATCGGTGGTTTTTAATGAGAGTGCTACGCTGCCATTCATTGTAGAAGGCACACGCATTAATGCCTCTATCTTTATCACTCTTTTTGCAGTCCTTCTGTTCTGGGTTTTTATGCGTAAAAGTCTGACGGCCTATAAGCTGGAAGTCAGCGGTCAGGCACCTTTAGCTGCCAAATACGCAGGTTTTTCTTCCTCCAAAGCGATCTGGATGAGTCTGGTGATTTCCGGAATGATGGCAGGTATTGCCGGAATCTGTGAAGTGGCGGGGCCTATTGGACAGCTGAATCCGAACCTGTCCCCAGGTTATGGCTATGCAGCGATTATCGTGGCCTATCTAGGGCGCTTAAACCCCATCGGTATTGTGCTGTCAGGCTGTTTTATGGCGCTGATTTATCTGGGCGGCGAAATGGCACAAATGCAGCTCCAGCTTCCGGTCGCGATTACCGGTATTTTCCAGGGGCTGCTGTTGTTTTTCCTGTTGGCTTCCGATGCATTGATTGAAAACCGTTACCGGTTTAGCAAAAAAATGGCGCCGCCTGTCCCTCAGCCCACAGCAACCACCCTTTAACCCAATGTTGTCTACAGCAAAAGGAAGCATGATATGGCTTTAGAAATAACTGCAATTCTTGCAGGTACTGTTGCGGCAGCAACACCACTGATTTTCGCAGGTCTGGGGGAATTGGTCACACAGCGGACTGGTGTGATTAATCTTGGAGTAGAAGGGATGATGCTGGTCGGTGCAATTGCAGGTTTTGCCTTTGCTGCGGAATATAATGCCAGTGTGTTAAGTGCCTTATTGATGGGTGGTCTGGCAGGCATGTTGATGGCCCTGATTTTTGCCCTTTTTACCTTGTCTTTAAGTACCAATCAATCCGCGTGCGGTTTGGCTTTAACTATTTTTGGACTCGGCATTTCTGCATTTTTGGGTCAGAACTACGTCAGTATGGCTTTACCGGGTCTGGCTAATTTTAATATTCCACTATTAGCGGATATTCCAGTATTGGGTCCGATTTTATTCCAGCAAAACTATGTGGTGTATTTGTCGATCTTGATCTTCTTTCTGGTGTGGTTTGTCTTGGATAAAACCCGTTTGGGCTTATTGCTTAAAGCAGTTGGAGAATCACCGGAAAGTGCGCATGCCATGGGTTATCACGTGTTGGCGATTCGTTATGGCGCAGTGCTATTTGGCGGTTTGATGGCAGGGGTTGGTGGAGCATTTTTATCAACCGTCTATACTCCGATGTGGATTGAGAATATGGTGGCTGGTCGCGGCTGGATTGCGATTGCACTGGTGGTGTTTGCGGTGTGGAAACCAACACGTTTAATGCTCGGCGCTTACCTGTTTGGTGGCGTCACCATTTTACAATTTCATGCCCAGGCGCTTGGAATCAAGGTTCCCAACGAGCTGCTGGCCGCATTGCCCTATATAGCCACCATTGTGGTACTGGTCATGATTTCGCGGAATAAAAAAGTGTTGAAAATGAATTTACCATCTTCTTTAGGCAAAACCTTCGTGCCATAACCGCAGCCATTCATCATAAATAGAATAGATTTGAGTATAAATCATGAAAATTTTAACAGCTTCCTATGTCCTTATCATGAATGCGCAGAATGAATGCATTAAAAATGGCGCGATACTGATTGAGGACGACCAAATAAAAGCAGTGGGTACATTGGCGCAATTAACTCAATGCTATCCAGAGGGGCTCATTGAGGATTACCCACAAACGATCCTGATGCCGGGCTTGATCAATACCCATTGTCATTCCGGTTTATTGTGTGGCACGGCTGAAGGATTACCGGTTTGGGATTGGTTACAGCAGTATATTGACCCCATGCACCGGGTGTTGACACCCGAAGATGCGAAAATTGCTTCTTATTTGTGTTATGCTGAGGCACTTTTGTCGGGAACCACCACTATTGTCGATATGTGGCGTTATATGGAGGGTAGTGCGGAGGCAGCAAAAGCCTTAGGGATTCGTGCCGTTCTAGTGCCTTATGTCGCAGAGCATCCGGATCACAATTATTTTGAAACCTTAAAAAGTAATGAGGCCTTAATCAATCGTTGGCATCAGCAGGCGAATGGACGTATTCAGGTTTGGGTGGGTTTAGAGCACCTGTTTTATGCGGAAGCTTCAGCATTAAGCCGTATTGAGAAACTTTGTCAGGATTATCAAACCGGTTTTCATACCCACAGCAATGAAAGCCAATTTGATGTACAGGAAAACCTGCGCCGTTCAGGTATTCGCCCGATTGAAAGTCTGCAAAAGCTAGGCTTGCTAGATCTGCCTAAAACCCTGTTGGCACATTGCGTCTGGGCAGATGCAAATGAAATTCAGATTTTAAGGCGGCATGCGGTCGGTGTCGCCCATAATCCGATTTCCAATATGAAATTGGCCTCCGGTGCAGCCCCTGTGGTTGAAATGCTACGTCAAGGTGTCGCGGTGGGTTTGGGTACTGACGGAGAAAAAGAAAACAATAACCTGGATCTATTTGAAGAAATGAAAACGGCGTCATTATTAGCAAAGTTCTCGAATTTAGATGCGGCTGCTCTGGATGCCTGGTCAGTCTGCCAAATGGCGACTGTCACAGGAGCTAAAGCTTTGGGTATGCAAGATGAAATTGGTTCATTGGAAGTTGGTAAACAGGCTGACCTGATTGCAGTTAGATTGGATACACCACGGATGACACCGTTGATTGATCATGGAAAATTATTTAATTTGCATACCAATTTAGTGCATGCAGTTCAAGGCCAAGATGTCGTGATGACGATGGTGGCGGGACAAATTGTGGTTAAAAATGGTCGCTTGATCAATGCCGATTTACAGGCTCTAATTGATCAAGTAAATAAGGCGGCGCCACGCTTGTTTGAACGTCGTGATCAGTGGTTTGCAAAGCAGGGGCGAACGGTAAATGAATTACAGCGGGAAGAATTTTAAGATTTACGTGGGGGTTGAGGTTATTCATTGATAGTGGGACGACTTTTATCATGATTAGTTACGTTAAAGCTAAAACAGCCATTTATTAAAGGAATATTTTAAAAAATAAGGCTAAATTTTTAATTAAGTTACTTTTTATAAAGAATATATATAGTTTGGTAACCGCGCTTAACTCACGAGAAATTGAAAAATAAATAACTGTTATAGTGATATAGAATATTCAATATATCTCATTAAAATGAAAAAATTAATCATAATTTCAAGTACTTGTTTATTTCTCTTGAGTATTTCTATTCAGGCAGAAACTCGAGCAGAAAATAATTCAGAGATTTATGCGTTATGGGAACAATATTACCAAATAGAAAAAAACAACCCAGAGCAGGCAACGCATCTTTTGCAGCAAATTAGCCAGAAATCGCCGGAGGATCCAAAAGTCTGGAAAACCTGGACATATCTGGAAATGCGAAAAAATAATAATCCCGAAGCTTTAATTTATATTGATCGAACTCTTGAATTAACGCCAGATGATGAACAATTGTTGTTGCAAAAAGCCTATCTGTTGAATGCTGCTCAGCGTAATCCCGAAGCTTTAGAAATATTTAAAAAACTGCAAAGTTCCTCAAATCCTGAAACTGCAGCAAAAGCCGAACAAGCAGTACTCAATTTAAGTGGAACAACAAGTGGTCAGACTCAAAATACCTTTGCTGATATCTATTTTTCTCCTTCTTTTGAAGGACGTTATGACACAGCCATCTTGCCTTTGAAGCTCCGTTATGGACGTTATTGGGGAGAAGAGAACCGTGGCCAGATTTATGGCTTTGCCAGCATTAACAGGGATACCCAATCTACCGGCGGTGCGCGACCTGAGATTATTGACCAGAATGCAGCCATTGTCGGTGTTGGAACAAATTACCGTCCTTGGGAATGGCCGCTCTATCTATATCTGGAACTCGGCGGAAGTTATGATCTAATCGATTTAAACCGAGACAAATTCAGGGAAAGTATTAATTTTGGTTTGACCAGTTATCAGGAATGGTATTGGCATGATTCCGAAACCAGTCATAGTCCGGTTACCCAGAAGACTCAGTATTTTGCCGAACTGTATGGCAATGCAGCGAGCTATTCACGTGAAGATTATAATGTAATTGGCGACCTGCGCTTGCGTACCGGTTGGAACTTTAACCGGGATCATCTAGGCAATATCCAGACTTATCTGAAGCTACATACGATTAATGACTCCAATAACGAGTTTTATAACAACCTGGCAGAGCTGGGACCGGGTATAGCTTGGCAACCTGTAGACTTCCCGGTCAAGCTACGTATTGAACAGATGTATGGCAAATATGTAAATGGGGCACCTGAGTCTGGAAAAAGAACTTTTGATAATACCCGAGTGGAACTGACTTATTACTGGAGCTTTTAACCATGCCGATTGATCTTTCTTTTATTTTTGGTACTCGCCCTGAACTGATTAAATTAGCACCAGTCATCTTAAAAGCCCAGCAGGATTCACGATTTAGAGTCAGTGTGGTATTTACCGGTCAGCATCTGGAATTGGTACAGGATGCGATCGAGTTTTTCCAAATCAAGATTGATCATCATCTGCAAATCATGCAACCTGGCAAAAGTCTAAATATTCTATTAAGCAAGGCATTGACCGAACTCGATCAAGTATATCGTGACATGCCGAAATGTGATGTAATTATAGTGCAAGGGGATACCACCACTGTACTTGCAGGTGCTCTGGTGGCCTTTAACCTGAATATTCATCTGGCGCATGTTGAAGCCGGATTACGCTCTTTTGATCTGATGCATCCATTTCCGGAAGAAGGTAACCGACAACTGGTTTCCCGTTTGGCCCGCTGGCATTTTGCCCCTACCTGGCGTTCTGCAGAAAACTTGCGTCAGGAAAATATTCCGGACCAGCAGATTTTTATTACCGGTAATACCGTGGTTGATGCTATTTATCATGCCCGTGATTTAATGCAATCTTCTTCTCAGCAGTCTGAGCAGAGGTTAGAGCGAATGGGGCTGAAATTAAGTGAGCAAGATAAACTGGTCTTGCTGACCGCACATCGACGGGAAAATTTTGGTGAAGGTATTCAAAATATCTGTGCCGCCATCCATACACTATGTCGCCGTTATCCAGAGCTGCATTTTGCTTGGCCTGTGCATCTCAATCCGCAGGTACATGAAATTGCCTATCGTGAGTTTCTGAATCATCCGCAGGTACATTTGTTAAAACCTCTGGATTATCCGGACTTACTGGCTGTTTTAGGTGCAGCCTATTTTATTATGACTGATTCAGGCGGTATTCAGGAAGAAAGCCCCACCTATCAAAAACCGGTGCTCATACTGCGGGATGTAACTGAACGCCCGGAAGTGGTTGAAGCAGGTTGTGGAATACTGGTCGGTACCGACCAGGCCAAAATCGTACAAGAGTTTTCTCGTCTAATGGATGATTCAGCCTATTATCGACAACATGCAGAAGTCGAAAATCCATTTGGTGATGGTCATGCTTCGGAACGTATTTTGGAACAGATGCTGCAAGATTTAACAGCCAGAGCTTAGTAATTGATTTTCATCCACAAATAAAGCCAGAGCACACTGGCTTTATTTAAATAATGTGGACCATCAAAAATATAGACACGCTCTCCAGCATAAGCTTTTAACTGTTTTGCAATTTCCCAAGGATAAGCTGCACGAAAGCCGCCTCCCGGTTTAGGCCGGAAAGCTTCGAGAATAATCACAACTCTTTTGTCACCAACCTGATGTTTAAGATTTTGATAAATCACCGCTGCTTCTTCGGGGCTGCGCGTGCCCACACCGACGCCATCCTGAAAAAAAACTTGGGCATTATCAGGCAACCAGCTTTCAAGCCAGTAATGTAAAAACCGTGATTTGCGATCTGCACTATAAATGCTGATCCAGATTGGTCGCTGGAACTCGGCAACATAACGCGCCAGATTGGCAACTCCATGCCAGCTTGGATCAGCTTCTACAGGAAAATAATAAGCAGCAGGCTGAACTGGAAGAGAAGTTTTAATAATCTGTTGGGATTGTAAAAAGAGCTGGTCAATATTTTCACGTGCCACAGGTTCCTGAAAAATGCCTGCCAGACCTAAGATAACCTGCTTGGACCAGGGTTGTTCGGTAATCGTATTCCAGTCCGGCTGATGTTGCCATTGGGCTCCGGGGATTTCTTTAAAAAAGGAGCGTCCGTCTACAATACTCCATTGAGTGACTAAGGTATCGATGCCTAATAAGTGCCAGTTACCGGAGGCGTGACTCATCTGGTCAACCTGCCAGAAAATACCCTCAATTTTAGGCGCTGTTACCGCTTTAGCATCTGCACGTGCCATAAAAAACGCAGAGCCAGTAAAAGCCAAGGCAGGAAGTGCCAGTAACACCAGTAAGCCTAAAATCAGGTATTTTTTCATCATTATTCTTCTTTGGTTTTTTGTGCCTTACGGGTTCTGCGCCAGAACAGCAGCCCTATAATAAGCGCAGCAACAATCACTAGAATAATAGCAATAGTTCGCATGGAAATCTGTTCAATTATCGGGGTTTCTGCTTTTTCTATAGCTGTTTGACTAAGTACGGTAATTTGCCCTTGGGCAGAAATAAACAAGGCCGCAGTATTGTTCGGGATTTTCTGCTGGATTTGCGGCCAAAAGCGGGAAAAATTTTCTACCCCGAGGTTGTTGTCGCTATAAATCCAGAAATTCCCGTTTCTGACGGTGATCAAACTACCATTTGCCGTAGTAGGTAAGTAAAGAATCTGACTGTATTTTTGCAATTCGGATTGATAACGCTGGGCATTCAGCAGGATATTAATGGTTTTAGGTGTACTTGGATTCAGCTGGGTGATATTCAGACCAATTGGATCATTACTGAGCAGCATGTTCTTGGCAACTTGAGCTAGGCTGATCGCGATGGGGGTGGCCACAGGCGTATTCATGGCAATTTCAGGAGTCTTGTCAAAAACTGTAGACAGGCTGATGACTCCCTGTTTCATCTGGTAAGGCAGACTAAGCTTGGATTTTTTAGCATCAATCCATAAGGCATTACCCGCATTAGGTAGACAATTATTGCTATTTAACTGGTTATTACTCACCGTCATGTTAAAGCTGTTGGTATAGGGATAATCTGCACCTACAAATTCAAACTGCCGCTCAACCGGGCTGGAATCCAGTTTTGCCAGACTGGTACTACCTGCGAGTACTTCATTGAGCCAAACCTGTAAGGTCGAGCCTTGTAAGAGTCCGCTTTGCGAACGGAAATTAAGCTGACCCTTTAAAATATCCGTAGCTTCCCAAACAGCAGGAAAGACCAGTGAAATATTTTTGGGAGTATTGTCTAGTTTGAAATCGGAAATGCCCAGATCAGCCAAGCTTTCAAAACGGCGTACACTGGCCCAGTTTGGTCGTGCGACAGGGCCATTTAAACTCGCTGTTGCAGTATTTAGTTGTGCCAGATATTGCTGATTGAGCAGGGCATTGACGGCCATCAATAATTGGGATTCTGAAGAGTATTCAATCGTCAGGCTTGGTACCTGGTTAACCTGATTTAGACTCATCCGTGCTGCGGGTAATTTTGCGGCCGAACGCTGAATATTGATCATGAAATCAGGTGCTGATTCAGGAGTGGTATTTAGCCGCCATTGCACAGGTGTCGCAAAATTCCAGGCAGTTGCCAGCCTACTCATCATGGTGGCTTCCAGGAAATTTGCCGTATTAAAACCTAGCAGTGCCTGTACCGGTTCTGAGCGGTTCAATTGGCTATTGAACAGGACATCCGGGAGTTGATTCAGCTGCATGCTGTTACGCTGCGATTGGTAACTCAGATTTGGTTGAGTCAAGGTAGTCTGTAAATTGCTTGATTCAAGACAAATATTGGCAGTACTTTGTCCAGGTCCTGGTTTTTGTAAAATACTGATATCCAGCCGATGAAAACCGCTGTCGGCAGGGGGGAGGCTAAAATTTAATGTGCCTTTACCACTCAAATTTTGTTGATGAATCAGCTGATTGTCATACCGGACAATCACTGTACTGCTACCCTGTACATCGAACTGACTGCTGAACTGGACATCCTGCCAGCTTTCACCTTTTCCAACATAAAAAAAGTAAGGTGCAGTTTGCTCTACATGCCGTGCAACTACATCATCAAGCTTCCAGGTGGCCGCATAGAGAGGTGCACTAGACAATGCCAAGATAAGTGAAGACATTAATCTCAAAGGAGCTGTTTTTATGTGCATGATCATTTTTTTTCCTTCTTTCGTTCTGTCTTGTACCAAGTAATTCCCTCACCCTTGATTTTGCCTTTTAACATGTCCCAGGCGGCTTTAAAGACAATCAGGAGAAATACTTGTGAATAGGTGAAATAAGCGATAAAGGCATAGAAGTAAAATCGTTTAGGCACTTCTTTTTCCAGACTGAGGGTAAACCAGATCTGGACCAGATAAAGAATAAAGGCCAAGATGAAAAGCAAGGTAAAAGGACCGGGAATTGTAGTGCCATCAATACCGAGTAGACCAACCACCAGCGTCATATGACTTAAGAAGAGGGCTGGCACAAAAATGATGTAACACATAATATTGTTGCTGATTTCCATTCCGATTGGAAAAGGATGCCGGAGCGCTGTTCTTAAATATTTACGGGTTACATAAAAGTTACCTTGAGTCCAACGCGAGCGTTGTTTGATAAAAATATTCAGGTCACCCGGATCCTGTTGCCAGCCTACGGCATAAGGCACCCATTTAATCCGTTTATGTCCCAGAAAAATCCGGTAACTCATTTCGGTGTCATCGACCAAGGATTTTTCGTCAAATCCGCCTAGAATATCGAGTGCATCTCGCCAGATCACATAATTGGTTCCCATTAGGGTGGAAAGACGGAAACGCAGCCAGCGTCCACCCTGAAAAATCCACTGGAAATAGATAAACTCGATAGCGATAAAGGTACTAAGGGGGCTGTCTTTCCAGTTGCGGGTACGAACTTTGCCATTCACTGCGACCAGACTAGAATCTGCCAGCAAGGTCTGGGCAATCAGTCGCACACAATCCGGCTCTGGCGTACTGTCCGCATCATAAACCGCGATCAATTCTCCGCAGGCGTGTTTGAGTCCGTTATTCAAAGTTCTGGATTTACCTTTACCGCCTTGACCTTTAGGCACATTGATGACCCGAATGACTGGAAATTCGGCTGCCATACGATCGGCAATTTCCTGGGTATTGTCTTTAGAGGCATCATTAATCAGCAGTACTTCATAGCTTTCAGCCGGATAATCCTGTGCAGCTAGAGAGCGTAAGGTATCTTCAATCACCAGTGCTTCGTTATATGCCGGCACCAGCACACTCAGCATGGGCCAACGTTCAGGTATCGGCAAATTGGTCAGTTCCTGACTGGCTCGAATCGAATAACGCCAGGCAGAAAAGCTGAGCCAGGCCCAAAAGGCCTGTGGAATCCAGATCCCGATAAAGCCAGTAATAAACAGAATATCGATCATGCTCATGATTTTTTGAACCTCCGCCATAACATGGTGATCAGGAGGATGAGCATTAAGATAACGATCACAACAACGGATGCCCAGGAAGTAGAGGTACCCCAGAAGCTTAATAAATTAGGGTAATGGGTCGAGAGCACCAGATGTAATGGCAAGATTACGATTCCTGCTGAGAGCAAGATATAGCCGAGTGGATTGGTATGCATCCGGTTCAGTTGGCTGTCAAAGCGTGTATTTAAAAAGGTCCAGGAAATTCCCAATTCAGGATAAGCGATCTCACTTTCGGCAAGTGGCGCCTGAGGATTCAGGATAATTCCGGTACCATTGAAAGCAGTTTGTGGGTAGGCGGTGTAAAATTGTTGCTGACCCGATTGAATTAAACGGGCGGGTAAAGGCAGTTGTCCAGGATTGGCCTGAACAATGTAAAGTCCCGCAGGTAAAGTTTTGAGATTCGGATTCCAGCCATCCTGTATATAGGCAGCCATGGGACGTAGACCTGCACTGGTGGCGAGGGTCGCAAGTCCGCGAAAACGCTTTGGTTCGATACTGCTTAGATCAAGAATCGGGATAGCACCTTCCGAAACCTCCTGTTTGATCTGAAAGTAGATTGACGGTTTCATGAAATTTTCAGGAATGATTAAACCCGGTTTAATAGCCTGATTTTTCATGTTTTGATAAGTTTCGTAATGTATTTGATCAAAGCTAAATATCGGCCATAACTTCCTAGGAGCTGGGAAATAGGCTGGAATTTGCTTAATATCTGAGGAATCTTGCTGCTGAACCGGATCGGCTGTTTTAAGCTCACATTGATAATATTGTTGATAGTAAGAACTCAGTACCGGGTCAGGCAGTGTATTGACTGAAATGATCAGACCGCAGACATGCAAAAAATGACTCATAGGCGTTCCTCCAAGGAGGGTCGGCCCTGATGATGGGGTAAATGAGTAATCTCTGTTTTAATCAGTTCAATCTGTTTGATTTTTTCAATCAGTTGTTTGGAAATAGTAGATTCTCGATCGGCAATCGTAATTACGCGCAAGACCGAGAGCCGGCTATCAGTAAAGGAAAAGTGAGGAACTTCAAACTTATTTTCCAGCACATGGATAATTTTTTGTTGCAACAGTTTTAGTTCATCCACCTGCAACATATCTCTTAATAAACTGTGGTTGGTAATTTCTATATAAATTTCATCGTATTGAGGAATCAGATTCAGATTTAACATATCCTGAACTTGAGTTTGGGTATAGAAATAAGTACTGATAGGTAATGTTTTATGGGTCAGATTTTTACGATAAGTATCCAGTAAATTGTCGGTTTGCCTGTTGGTCGACATCATTTCATAGTAAATACTAAGTAGAAGTGGCGCTACAGGTAGAATAAAAAGCTGCAAGAAGCGAGTATTGATATCCATGCTGTCAGCCTGGACATTAAATAAAATATAAATAAAAAGAATAATAAAAATGACAATACTTAGTACAACGGACTGAACTACATTTAAAAAGCGGCCTAGCAGAATAAAGCCAATTAGAAGAATCCAGCTTCCGACCAGTTCTGTACGTACCCATTCATAGCCAATTAGTCCTATAAATATAACTATGACCATGGGCAAAAAGGTAATGGTTTGATTTGTTCTGACCAGCCAGTTTTTTTTCATTAAAATTACTTTTTAAGGAGTCTAATAATATAAAAGTGTTAGTTTCCAATTAAATTATTACATAAAGAATTGTAAAGGAATTGTGTAAAAAAGATGCGATATTATATTTAAGAAAATTTAATTTGTTTAATTTAGAAATAAAGAAGATATTATTCAATGTCTTTTAAAGTAGCCAATTTTAAGATTAAAATTTGTCCGATACGAATAAGTAGAATGTTTAAACCTTGATATCTAACAATTAGATTTGAAATCACACACAGTGAATAGACTGATATTTTCTAATCTTTAGATGAGTTTCATTCATTCACTTCTAAATTGCATCTAATAAGCTATAAAACCATTCTTTGAATTTACCCCTCAATTTCATCCACTTAATATTCGATAGAATTTATCTTAAGTTATTAATATTCATTATTTTATCATCTATTAAACCCTAAAATTACATAGAAAAAATCTGTCATATTTTTCTTTATTAAGTGATCTTGATATCTTAAGAACAACCAAGAATGAATAAGATTCACTTTTCATTGAGTTTAAATCAGTTTTATTCATCTTAACGTTCACGTATAACTAGGCTCATTCAGAAATTTGGTTATTAGAACTTAGGGTAGTGAATCACAATGAGTAAAAAGTTTGCATGTTCAATTAAGCGCATTCGTTTTGACGAAAACTATCAACCTGCAGATAGCACACGTCTGACGACGAACTTTGCCAATTTGGCGCGTGGCGAAAGTCGCGAACAGAATTTGCGTAACACTCTACGAATGATCAATAACCGTTTTAATGCATTGGCACATTGGGATAATCCAAAAGCAGATCGTTATTCAGTTGAAATCGACATTATTTCAGTTGACCTGGATGTTGAAGGAAATGGTAAAACATTCCCTGCAATTGAAACTTTAAAAATCACGATTATTGATCATCAAACCAATCAGCGTATTGATGGCATGATTGGCAACAGTTTCTCGTCTTATGTCCGCGATTATGATTTTAGCGTGGTACTTCCTGAACATATCAAGAAAAATCCAACATCGACCAAGCCAGAAAATTTTGGTGATTTACATGGCAAGCTTTATCAATATCTCGTCAATTCTGAAGTATTTAAAGCAGAATTTAAAAAACAGCCGGTGATTTGTTTGAGCGTTTCAACCTCGAAAACCTATTACCGTACCGCGAATGTGCATCCTGTATTGGGTGTGGAATATAAAAATGATGAGTATTCACGTACCGATGAATACTTCGCCAAAATGGGCTTAACCGTCCGTTATTTCAAACCTGAAAATGCTGCTGCACCTTTAGCATTTTATTTCGCAGGTGATTTATTACGTGATTATACCGATCTGGAGTTGATCAGTGCGATCAGCACCATGGAAAGCTTCCAAAAGATTTACCGTCCTGAAATTTATAATGCGAATTCTGCTGCGGGTCAGGTGTATCAACCCAGCCTTGAGTACCCAGATTATTCATTGACTCAAATTGTGTATGACCGTGTTGAGCGTGGTCAATTGGCAGTGAAGCAAGGGAAGTGGGCGGAAGAACACTTTATCCAGCCTTATAAAGACATTCTGGAGCAATGGGCCGCAGAGTTCACAATCAAAACTACTGCTGACCAAGAACGCGCTGCTTAATACACAACATTATTATTTTACGAATATAGAGATAGAAGATTAGACATGGCACTTTTACAACCTAAAAAGCTACTCCTAACATCAACTGCTGGCAGCTTACCGAAACCGTCTTGGCTAGCAGAACCTGAAAAACTTTGGTCACCCTGGAAATTGGAAGGCCAGGAATTATTGGATGCAAAACAAGATGCACTGCGTTTGTCACTGCATGAACAACAGCAGGCAGGCATTGATATTGTCAGCGATGGTGAACAAACCCGTCAGCATTTTGTGACGACATTTATTGAGCACCTTGAAGGCGTTGACTTCAATCAGCGTGAAACGGTTAAAATCCGGAATCGTTATGAAGCGAGCGTTCCATCAGTCGTGGGTGAAGTTTCTCGTCAAAAACCTGTCTTTGTTGAAGATGCCAAATTCTTACGTTCTCTCACAGATCAACCGATTAAATGGGCACTGCCTGGTCCAATGACCATGATTGATACGCTATATGACGGTCACTACAAGAGCCGTGAAAAACTGGCTTGGGAATTTGCCAAGATCCTGAATCAGGAAGCTCGCGAGCTTGAAGCGGCTGGCGTGGATATCATCCAGTTTGATGAACCTGCATTTAACGTGTTCTTCGATGAAGTGAATGACTGGGGTGTGGCAACTTTAGAGCGTGCACTTGAAGGCTTGAAGTGTGAAACTGCGGTACACATTTGCTATGGTTATGGTATTAAAGCCAATACCGATTGGAAAAAGACCTTAGGCTCAGAATGGCGTCAGTACGAAGAAGCATTTCCGAAACTGCAAAAATCAAAAATTGATATTGTGTCGCTCGAATGCCATAACTCACGTGTTCCGATGGATTTGATTGAGTTGATTCGTGGTAAAAAAGTCATGGTCGGTGCGATTGATGTCGCAAGTAATCAAATTGAAACAGCTGAAGAAGTGGCAAATACGTTGCGTAAAGCACTTCAGTTTGTGGATGCAGACAAACTCTATCCATCAACCAACTGTGGCATGGCACCACTTGGTCGCCAAGTGGCTCGTGGCAAACTCAATGCACTCAGTGCAGGTGCTGAGATTATTCGTCAGGAATTATCTCGCTAATTAAAGTGAATCCATGATGCTTTTAAAAGATTGAAAGTATCATTTGAGTGATATAACGCTCTTTATAAAAAGCTGAATATTGGAATACGGTGATGGTTGAAGCGACAGACTTTAGAAACGCAATGTCTTTATTAACAAGTGCAGTGAATGTAGTGACCACGATGGGCGATTCAGGTCGTCATGGTTTTACTGCGTCTGCCGTGTGTAGCGTGACCGATACACCACCGACATTGTTGGTTTGTATGAATAAATCATCGCGTTCTTATATCAACTTTGTTGAAAATAAAGTGCTGTGCGTAAATGTACTCAGTGCAGATCGAGCGCATCTTTCAAATGTTTTTGCATCTTCAAAATTCAGTTCTGAACAACGATTTGAACAGGGTGAGTGGACTGAATTAGAAACAGGTTCTCCTGTACTTCAAGATGCACTGGTGAGCTTTGATTGTGAAATTGGGCAGATCCAGGAAGTTGGTACACATACGATTTTGATTTGTCCGATTGTTGCCATTCAACAGAATCAGGAAGATCAAGCCCTGGTTTATTTTAATCGTGCCTATCATCAGGTCGGGGAAACAGAGTCTGTCTAATCCTGGAGCTGATGTAGGATTAAAATATTTTAGATTTAAAAGCTTATTAACTTCCGTAATTTTGATTAAACTGGTCTACTAAGAATAAGGAATTAGGTAGACCATCAACAAGGATGAATGGCGGACTAATGCAATAATTTACAGCTATCTATAGCCTAGAATTTAAAGATACAGCAGTTAAATTGATGTGCTGCTTTAAAAAACTGTTTATATAATAAAAATACGTACAGTCACTGGATGACACAAGGTGAATGCTCTTGAATATGCTTTTGCAAAGTTTATCTTTTCAGGAATTACTGACCATCATGCTGTCGGCATTAGGCTGTGGGCTTTTAATTGGGCTTGAGCGTGAACGTCATAAAAACAATAACAATGAGCAGAGTTTTGCAGGATTAAGATCATTTACGATTACAGCTTTATTGGGTGCTTCATGTTTCCTTTTGCATCTCTATATTGGAGTAATAGGAACCGTCGCGGTCAGCCTGTTCTGTGTGTATAGCCTGTTTCAACAAAAACAAGATATTGGATCTACCACTGAACTGGCTTTTTTGATGACTTATATCATTGGCGCTATTTGTGTGTGGAATATCCCACTGGCTGCAGGGATGGCGGTTCTACTCACGATTATCCTGATGGGCAAACAGACATTGCATCAATTTGCCGGAAAAACGATCCAAAGCTATGAGTTAAGAGATGGCTTACTTTTATTGGCTTTGATATTGATTGCGTTGCCGGTCATGCCCAATAAGCCCTTGTGGGGCGCCGTACTGAATCCCTATATCATCCTTAAACTACTCATTTTAATCTTGATTGTGCAGTCCATGGCACATGTGGCAAAACGAATCCTATCCAATGATAAGGCTCTCATTTTATCTGCCTTAGCCTCGGGATTTGTCTCCAGTACGGCCACGATTGCCAGTTTGGGCATGCAAGTCCGATCCGGGCGGGCCAGTGCAAAATTAAATGCAGGCGCCGGATTGATCTCCTGTATTGCCACCTTATTACAGCTCTTGCTGATTGTTCTGTGAGTGAGCGTAGAGTGGTTCAAGTTCCTGCTGATTCCGAGTTTGGTGGGGATCGGAATTTTATGTATTGCAGCCGGATTCTTGATTTATCGAACTCCCCAAGCGGACAACAGTACGACCATCAATGAAATACAAGAAATTGATAGCCGAATGTTCAGTATCAAAGAAGCGGTGATTATTGCGGTCAGTTTGACCTTAATCCAGGCTGGGATTTACGGCGCGAATCTTTTACTGGGAGATAGCGGCTTAATCTTAGGTACTTTTTTAGCCTCTTTATTTGAAGTGCATGCTGCTGTAGCAGGTGTAGTGATACAGGGAAATCCTCATAACCTGACTTTAATTTATGCTGTCATGATTGGACTTGCGGCACATGCGGTGTCTAAAAGTATCAATTCTTTTGTGACTGGGGGATGGAAGTTTTTTCTGTATTTTGCGCCTAGCCAAATTCTACATATGTTAGGGCTTATCTTTATTCTTCTGAGTTTGAAATAAAAGGGAGCTGGTTTGCATATATTATAAAATGATCCAGTCATTTTAAGCCATTTTTAAGTTTCAGATTCTAGGCTAAAGCATCTTAAAGTCTTTGAGCCACGGATCATGCTGAAGCTGTTTTCCCATTCGTCTTTTTTTAGTCAGCGACCTAAAAAGTCGATTAGTCTTTCAGGCTTCAATATGTTGCTCGCTATTTGGCTAGGACTGATCTTAAACTTTGCTTTCTATCAGAAAATTCATGAATTTACGCCTTATGCCAATCTGAAAGCAGGTCTGTTACTGGCCGCCACGGCATTGATCATCATTGCCTTTTACAACTTGGTATTACAGTGGCTGAACTGGAAATGGAACGCCAAAATACTGGCCAGTGTCCTGATCATTCTGGGTGGTTTTAGTGCTTATTTTGTCAATAGTCTGGGGGTCGTTATTACGCCTGACCAGATCCAGAATATGCTGCAAACTGATGCCCGTGAAGTCCGTGATCTTTGGTCAATGCGACTGATCATCTGGACACTGGGATTTGTAATATTTCCACTCGGCATCGTCTGGATGCTTCAAATTCAGCCTACATCGACTGGGCATCAGCTGGTGCATAAAAGCCTGAGCAGTGTAGTCTCACTCGGACTGATTCTAGGTTTATTGTTCTGCTTCTATGTCGACTATGCAGCCATCTTCAGAGAGCACCGTGATCTGAAGGGAATGCTTTCTCCACAAAATAGCATCGCGTCCACCTTATCCTATTATAAAAAGAAAGCACCTAAAGCGAATTTACCTTTGGTGGCTTTTGGCGCAGATGCTCATCTGTTACAGCAGGCCCAAATGCAGGAGCATCCTAAATTAATGGTGCTAGTTGTTGGAGAAACTGCACGTGCCGAGAGTTTTGCCTTAAATGGCTATGCGCGTAATACTAATCCTGAACTGAGCAAGTTAGCGGTGATTAATTTCAATCAGGTCAGCTCTTGCGGAACTGCAACAGCCGTTTCAGTCCCGTGTATGTTTTCGGGCATGTCACGTGAAACCTATGATGAACAGCTAGCCAGCCACCGTGAAGGTTTGCTGGATATTGCCCAGCGCGCCGGTTATCAGGTGACATGGATTGATAATAACTCAGGCTGTAAAGGCGCCTGTGACCGAGTACAAAAATATCAGATTCCGACGCAACTGAAACAGAAGTGGTGTGATGCTGGTGGTGAATGTTTTGATGAAATCCTGGTGGATAGCCTGAAAGATTATCTGGCGCATCTGGATAAAAACAACCCGAAACCGCAGTTAATTGTACTGCATCAGATGGGCAGTCATGGGCCGGCATATTTCAAGCGTTCCAAAGCGCCGTATCAGCCATTTCAGCCGACCTGTAATAGCAATGCCATTCAGGGCTGTAGTACAGAAGAATTAAAAAATAGCTATGATAATTCGATTGTATATACAGACCATGTCCTTGCTCAAATCATTGAAACTTTAAAGCAGCAAACACAGTATCAGACCGGTTTCTGGTACCTGTCTGATCATGGAGAATCTACCGGAGAGCATGGTTTATACCTGCATGGTGCACCTTATAGTATGGCGCCGACCCAGCAAACCCATGTCCCGATGCTGATGTGGTTCTCCGATGCCTGGAAGCCGCAGAATACTCATCAGGTCAGCTGTCTTAAAGGACAGACCGGACAGGCACGCAGTCACGACCATCTTTTCCCCAGCTTATTAAGTTTACTGGATATAAAAACGCAAGTGACTGAAGCTAAAAATGATATGCTTGCACAATGCTCACCATCATTAAAGAATAGAGCTTGAAATGCATAAAATACTGATTATTGAAGACGACTTTATGATTGCCGAGTCGACTGAAACATTGCTCAAGCTGCATCAGTTTGATGTGTACTGGGTCAATAATGGGATTGAGGGTTTAAAACAGTTACAGCAGCAGGCCTATGATATTGTCCTGCTCGATTTAGGCTTGCCGATGATGGATGGTATGCTGGTGCTAAAAAATATCCGGCAGAAGTTTCCAAATTTACCGGTACTGATTATCTCCGCCCGTGATCAGTTACAAAACCGGGTAGATGGGCTGAATCAGGGAGCAGATGACTATTTAATCAAGCCTTATGAATTTGACGAGTTACTGGCCCGTATTCATGCCTTAATACGCCGTAGTGGTTTAAAAAATACCGGGATAGATACGAATAAGAAATTATCACACAGTGGTTTGGAACTAGATCTGGAGCAGCATATCGCTCTGTTTAATGGACAGGCTATAGAATTAGCCAACCGGGAATGGTCTATCTTAATGGCCATGCTAAATCATCCGAATAAAATTTTTTCCAAGAATGATCTGGAAGACAAGCTTTATGACTTTGATAGTGATGTCAGTAGTAATACGGTAGAAGTCTATATCCATCATCTGCGGGCAAAATTAGGAAAAGACTTCATCCGTACCATACGTGGGCTAGGATATCGCTTAGGATGAGCGCCATGCAGAAACGTTATTCCTTGCAAAAACGTCTGGTTATTTATATTTCATTATTTAGCGTAGTACTGGGCTGTGTGCTGATCTTTTCGGCATACCGGATTGCGCTCGAAGAAATTAATGAAGTACTGGATAAACAGATGCAAAGTCTGGCAGAGCGCATTGCAGAAAATCATCCGCAGCCCCTGCAGAGCCAAATAGATCTGGCAAAACAATACAGTGAAGAAGATTTATTTGTAGATATCTGGTCCTATACAGATACAGCCACTTCCTTGCATCCGCAGGATGTTCTGGTGGCACCGGTCAGGAAAGCAGGTTTCTACAAGCATCAAACGCCATATGGAACCTGGTTAACTTATATTATTCCTGCTAAGCAATTACAGATTCAGGTGAGCCAGCAGCAAAATGTCCGGCAGGAACTGGCGCTGGAACTGGCAGCCAATATGTTTCTTCCTTACGTACTTTTTTTACCTTTTGCAGTGTTTGGCTTAGGCTGGATGATCCGGAAAAATTTTCAGCCACTCAATGACTTTAAAACTGAATTGGCCAGCCGCAAGGCACAAGACTTAAAGCCAATTGCAATGAAAGATTATCCCCTGGAGCTGGAACCGACCATTCAGGAAATGAATTATCTGTTTGGCCGCATCTCTCTAGCCCAACAGGAACAACGTCAATTTGTAGCGGATTCTGCACATGAATTACGCACGCCACTGACCGCCTTGAATTTACAGCTACAAATTTTGCTACAGCAGTTCCCTCAGAGCGAGTCTATCCATAATTTGAGTCAAGGCATTTTGCGCATGCAGCATCTGGTCAACCAGTTATTAAGTCTGGCCAAACAGGATGTGACTGAAGGTTTAAGCGAACCTGTTCAATTGCTATCACTGAATCAAATGACAGTCACCTGTATCGAAGAGCTGATTCAACTGGCGCTACAGAAAGACATTGATTTAGGGGTAGAGCAGCAGCAGGAACTATTGATTCAGGGCCAAGCTTCGGCCTTGCACTCGATTATTTATAATTTAATTGATAATGCGATTAAATATAGTCCGAAGGATGGCGTGATTAATGTGTCGATTTTCCAGCAAGGCCATCAGGCAGTTTTACAGATTGAAGACAGTGGTGCAGGGATAGATCCCGCTCAATTCAATCAGATCCGGCAACGCTTCTACCGGATACATAACCATGCAGAAATTGGCAGCGGTTTGGGTTTATCCATTGTAGATAAAGCCACCGAGCGCTTGGGTGGAACAC
This sequence comes from Acinetobacter lwoffii, assembly GCF_022967985.1. Lineage (GTDB taxonomy): Bacteria > Pseudomonadota > Gammaproteobacteria > Pseudomonadales > Moraxellaceae > Acinetobacter. Next base: position 92,155 of record NZ_JALJVC010000006.1, read on the forward strand.
TAGAATTTTCGCGAAGTGTCAATCTGAGTGGCCTTTGTGTACAGGTCAAGTTTCCTTTGGCCAAAGCCTAAGCAAATAGGCTTCTAGTTTTTGGAGTTAAGGTTGCCTGATACTAGAGCGTATAGGAGTGGTCTTTTCTATTGGGGGAGTTTGTGGCTAAACAGCGTATAGCCAATGACATTGATGCACCAGATAATCCAACCAGTCCATAAATTATGACTCAGGAAATGTGCTCCGCGCATCATTTGTGCCCAGCCCATGGCCAACCCTAAAATTACTGCACCGATCAGAAGAAAATAAGCACGCTTGCGGTTAGAAATACGATAAACAAAATAGCCGGCCATTAAAGCAAAACCACTAGATGCATGCCCTCCAGGAAAACAGTGGCCTGCAGTGGCACTAAAATCCCACAAAATCCCATTATGGGTAGGTATGGTCATATCCCAGGGACAGGCATGGGCTGACTGGGATTTTAAAATTCCGATCGAGGCTGTGGTCAGCACTACCATGCTAAAAAAATAGCCAAATTCCCAGCGCCGTATATACCAGTTCTGCCATTTCAGTGATGCCAACCAGCCCAGTAATAATGTGATATACACTAGAATCAGCAGGTCTTTCACATAGCGATGATTGAGTTCTGCCAGTGCCCATTGTTTTCGAAGGGGAAATTGACCATGATCATCGATAAAGGGATAGATGAGCTGTAAGTCCAGCACTCCTCCAATGTCAAAGAAGTTGAGAAGAATCAAAAAACTGAAGATCAAAAGTAAAGTTTGGGTCAGTAAAAACCGGGAACGGTCAGTGATCATTTTTAAGTTGTCCATTTCAGGCAGTAGCAAGAGCAGAGGTCAAATCAAATGACCAGCCAAAATGATGCCCCAGGTCAGGGCAATTAAACTAAGTGCTACAAACTGAGCCGCACTGCCCATATCCTTGGCATTTTTAGACAGTTCATGCCGTTCCATGGAAATACGATCTACCACTGCCTCTATCGCTGAGTTAATCAGTTCAATGATCAACGCCAATAGGCACACGGCGACCATGAGCGCTTGCTCAACTCGGCTAACTGGCATCCAAAAGCTTAGAGGAATCAAAATAAGATTAATCAGCAGGATCTGCCGGAAGGCGGCCTCATTTTGAAAGGCGGTTTTAAAACCAGCCATGGAATAACGGGTCGCATTAAAAATACGCTGCGTTCCTGAGGTGCCTTTATAAGGTGATCGGTAGGAAGACATAAAGCAGATTCAGTCAATAGAGAGATAGGAATAACTTAAATTTTCAATCTTAAAATGCTCTTAAAAAACCGGCCGTTCTCTGGGTTTTTTATACACACAGCTTTTACATTCTTTTGCACAAAATTAAGAATTTTTTAAGTTTGGACTTCTATCTTGAGTAGCAAGTTAATTTCGTGGTGTGAGCCAAATGATCAAGTTTAGTTTTGATCCTTATTTATCTAGTCAGATTCACTTTCTAAATACATATTTCAAGCAGTCTCAATACAAAAAACAAATCAGTCTAAATAAATTTTCACTACAGGCCCATCACTTTGATCCCGTGATCTCGGTACAAGATAATGCTCTACAGCTAAGCGTACAAACTGTACACCGTGGTGAGACGTGTGAACGTCGAGCACTGGAAAATTTTATTCAAGAAAAATATCAACAAGTCCATCAGGCCACGATATCAACCTTCTCTTCGACCCTGTTTGCCGGTTATGACGGAGCCAAAATGCAAGTTGTTATTGGCATGGAGCATTTACACCAAACCAATGCCTTACTGGAACAGTATCTCGATGAACCAATTGAAAATATTCTTGGCAAGCTCAGTCAGGCGGAGGTTAGTCGGAACAAGATTGTAGAAATTGGCAACTTAGCTGCAGTAGACATGAATCAGGCCAAACTGATAGTGGCATTTCTGGTCTTTCATCTCTCGCAGCAATGCATTGAATGGGCAGTATGTACCGGAACAACTGCAGTACGTTATGTGTTGCAACAGATGGGATTACGTTTTCATATGCTTGAAAAGGCTGACGCGCAAGTCCTAGGGGGGGCACAGCGCCTGTGGGGCAGTTATTATCAGCAGAAACCTTATGTCCTGGCGATTGATGTGGCAGAGGCCCTACAAGTCGCTCGTCAATTTTATCAATTTAGTCATTAAAGCATTTTGCTTGATTAGCGAGGCACAGAATTTAAATGATGACTGCTTTATTTGAACGTATCAGCCTGAAAGCACGACAATATCCGCAGCGAGAAGCGGTAGTCACCGCACAGGCAACCCTCAGCTATGCCGAGCTGCAGCAGCGGGTAGAATTATTGAATGCCGGGTTCAAGCAGCTTAATCTGCACCATCTGGCCTTGTGGGGCGTAAATAGTATGGACTGGATTGTAGTCGATCTTGCCGCACAAAAAGCCGGCATGACTGTAATACCTGTTCCTCTATTTTTTACTGTAGCCCAAGTACGGCATCTGCTTTCTGACAGCCAAACCGAGCTGCTCTGTATTCTGGATGAATCTTTCTCTGCATCAGAATGGCTGTTAAATCTGGCTCAAGACATGAGTGGAGATGAGATATTTATTGCTGGCCAGCTACATGCACGCTTTTTTCAGCTAAAGCAGGCCGTACAGTATTCATCTTCTTTACAGACCCAGCATCCGGCAAAAATCACCTATACCTCAGGCAGTACCGGAACACCGAAAGGCGTGTGTCTGGCAGAAGATACCATAGAATCAATTACGTATTCACTCAGTCAAGCACTGGCCAGCAGTCAGCTTGGACGGCATTTGTGCCTGATTCCATTTGCCACCTTGCTAGAAAATATTGCCGGCATTTATGTCGCACTGAGTATGGGACGCGCTGTAGTAGTCGGTGAGGTGAGCCAGTTCGGTCTGGTATCTAACCATACTTTTGATACACAGCGGTTTTTAAATACAGTACAGAGCTATCAAATCGAAAGTGTGATTTTATTGCCGCACTGTAGTTAGTTCTCAATTTTAAATTTTATTAAAGGAAGTATGAAAGTCATACTTCCTTTTCAATCTTCTACACAATAAAACTTTAGAGTTGAAGCCAAAAATAATATTTAAATTAGGTTTGAAAAATAATTACGGTGGGCGCTATCTTGTGGTAAGAGTTCTAATAAGCGTTGTATTGCATCAATTCGATCATGTGTTTGCCCAATAATTCGTAATAATTGATCGATATCCTTTATTTGATAGATCAACTGGCTTAAACGGGCATCAAAACAATGTCTCCATGTGCTGAGTAATGGGCTTTCTGATTTAGATAAAAAGCTACCTTTATATAGCGAGAATGTACTGGATATAAGATTTGCATTTAATGATTGTTCAGCACGTAAAAAATCACATTGAACTTCACAGCTAAGCCTATAAATGCGAGCCTCAATTGAATGGGGTAATAAGCTACGAAGTTGTGAAAGCTCAGCCTTTAGGGTTTTTAGGCTGACACTACGCGCACCATAAAGGGCATAGTGTAACTCTTCTAAACAAATGCCATGGGGATACAAAGCTAAAATGCATAGTATTTCAATTTGACGGTGACTCAAGTTCAATGTATGCCCATTAAATTGAACCCAAGGCGAGCCTAGTGCCTTAATGTATAAAAAATTTTGCTGTTCAAGTTTTATGGCGCGTTGTATTAAATCTGCACAGCGTTCAACTGCAAGCAGCCCTAAAGGCGTATGTTTTTTATATTTTGTGGAAAGGTTAATAATGCCATGAAATTGACCTGATGCTGGATCCCAGATCGGCGCGGCATAACAAACCCAATCTCGAACACTGTCCATTTGGTTTTCATGAGAATAGACACAACTTGATATTTGGCTGTTTAAAGTCATACCTATCGCATTGGTCCCAACAGCCTGTGTAGACCAATGCCCACCCTCAATAAAATGAACCTGTTCGGCAGAAGAAAGCATTACAGAACTACTCCATGTCCATAAGAGAGTACCTTGATGATCTGTGAGACCAATCGCCATATCTGAATCATCAGCTATTTTGAGTAAGTCGGCATAATTATGTTGGATAGAGCGGCGAAATAAAGAAGTTTTATCTTCTGGAGGTAAGGCTAAAACAGGAGCGGCATGAACAGTATGTTGATTAATTAAATGGGTTGTTTGCAGATTTTTTGCAGATGCGGTATTGAACAGGTTCATATCATATTCCTTTATGATCAGACTGTAATATTTTTAAATTTTAGAAATGAGTTTCCAAATTTATAGTCATTTACGTCATTTCTTCTTGCTTCAATTTTAAATGCTTTTATCTTTGCTTGGTTAAATCATATCTTTTGGCTTTACCAGTCCTTGAGTTACTTTAAAAGTGTTCTTATGAGCTGAAAATGGCTATTTCCATCTGAAATGTTAATAAACGTAAATAGGATGAAAATTCATTCGCTCATGTAAGGGCTAGGCACAGCTTCACCATGATACTGACGGTCTGCAAAATAACTTGATCGTACTAATGGCGCACTCCAAATATTTTTAAACGCTAAGCGCTCTCCATGTGTTTGATAATGCTTAAACTCTTGCAACGTAACAAAACGATGAATTGGCGCATGAGATTTAGATGGCTGTAAGTATTGACCGATTGTGACATAGTCCACTTGATAATCTTTCAAATCATTTAATAACACAATAACCTCAGCCTCGACTTCTCCTAAACCGACCATCAAACCACATTTCGTTGGAATTTCAGAACAGTAGTGTTTAAATTTTTTGAGTAAATCCAATGAGTGCTTATAGTCAGCGCCTGGTCGCATGGCTTTATACAGACGTGGAACGGTTTCAATATTATGATTAAAAACATCGGGTGGGTTTTGGCTCAGAATCTTCAGGGCAATATCTGCACGACCACGAAAATCAGGAACCAAAATTTCTATCAGAGTTTCTGGACTGGTTTGACGAATTTCTCGAATGCAATCTGCAAAATGCTGTGCGCCACCATCTTTTAAGTCGTCTCTATCAACAGAAGTAATCACGACATACTTTAAGTTTAGATTCTTGACTGTTTCAGCCAGATGCTTTGGCTCATTAGGATCTAGGATATTAGGACGACCATGTGCGACATCACAGAATGGGCAGCGTCGAGTACAAATATCTCCCATGATCATAAACGTTGCAGTCCCTCCGCTAAAGCATTGTGGCAAATTGGGGCAGGCCGCTTCTTCACAAACCGTATGTAGTTTCTGTTGTCGTAATAAATCCTTAATGATTTGAACTTCCTCAGGTTGACTAATTTTAGTCCGAATCCATTCTGGCTTTTTCGGTGTCGTTTCCGTTGGAACAACTTTAATTGGAATACGCGCCATTTTTTCAGCGCCACGTAGCTTTTTTCCAGTTAATACTGTGTTATTTAAATCCATTACAAACACTCCATCGTTTAAAATAATTAATATAGATCCCGATATTAAATAAGCTCTTTTAGGTGCTTTAATAATATTAAAACAGTGCAAAAAACTTATCATATAAAATAAAGGTTGGTTAAAGGTTTGTTTTCATATGTGATTGAACTACTGTAAAATTTTTAAAAAATTTTTAAGTTCATAACCTTCTGTTTTTAATATTTTTCCCATCTCTTAATGCATTATATTTTTTTAGTCTAATATGAAATTAAATAAAAATATATTTATATAAATATACGGTTTAAAAATCCAACCATTAATTTTTGGATTTTCTTTTAAGCGTAGTTAATAAGGAACAAAGATATGCAATTAACGGAAGAGCAATTGCTAGCAGCATACAAAAGAATGCGCGACATTCGTGAATTTGAGGATCGACTTCACGATGAAAATAATACAGGTGATATTCCCGGTTTCATCCATTTATATAGCGGTGAGGAAGCTATTGCCGTAGGGATCTGTGAAAATTTAACAGACAAGGACTTCATTACATCAACGCATCGTGGTCATGGACATTGTATTGCTAAGGGCTGTGACATTCACGCCATGATGTTAGAAATTTTTGGCAAAGATGATGGTTTGTGTCGTGGTAAAGGCGGCTCAATGCACATTGCGGACTTAGATAAAGGCATGCTCGGTGCAAACGGTATTGTGGGTGGTGGTCCACCTTTGGCTATTGGGGCAGCTTTAAGTGCTAAAACACTGAAAAATGGTGGGATTGGTCTATCATTTACCGGTGATGGCGGGTCAAATCAGGGCTTAACTTTTGAAGCCATTAATATGGCTGTCGTGTTAAAGCTCCCTGTCATTTTTGTTTTTGAAAATAACGGTTTTGGTGAAGGTACTGCACATGACTATGCCGTAGGCAGTAAAGACATTGCAGGTCGAGCGGCAGGTTTTGGCTTACCTGCTGAAAAAGTAGATGGAACAGACTTTTTTGCTGTGTATGAAGTTGCACAAAAAGCCATTGAACGTGCCCGCTGTGGTGAAGGTCCGAGTGTGATTGAAACGGTAACCAACCGTTTTTATGGACATTTTGAAGGTGATCCGGGGCTTATTCGTTCCAAAGAAGAACTGGATTATGTCAAAGAACATAAAGACCCATTGAAAATATTCCGTGAAAAAGTCAAGGATAAAATTGACGAAGCCAAACTGGATGCGATTGATGCCCAGTCTAAAGCCAATGTAGACGATGCCGTTGCAAAAGCACGCGCAGCTAAGTACCCAGAAGTCTCTCAGTTACTTACTGATGTTTACGTCTCTTACTAAAGGAATAGTAGAAAAATGCCAAATAAAAGTTATCGAAACGCGATTAAAGAAGCAATTGAATTAGAAATGCGCCGAGATCCGAGTGTCATTGTGGTCGGTGAAGATGTTCGTGGTGGGCATGGTGGCAAAAATACCGATGACAATAAACTGGAAGGTTTTGGCGGTGTACTTGGTGTAACCAAAGGCTTATGGACTGAATTTGGTTCTGAGCGAGTCATTGACACCCCGATTACAGAATCGGCGATTATTGGTATGGCGGCAGGTGCTGCTGCAACGGGTTTAAGACCTGTGGCAGATTTAATGTTCATGGATTTTTACGGCGTGTGTTATGACATGCTGTATAACCAAGCGGCTAAATTCCGCTATATGTTTGGTGGCAAAGCCAAAGCGCCACTCGTTGTACGAGGCATGATCGGTGCAGGTTTTTCCGCAGCAGCGCAGCATTCTCAGTCGCCATATAACGTGTTTGCCTCAGTGCCTGGTTTAAAAGTGGTGGTGCCTTCAAGTGCCTATGATGTGAAAGGGTTGTTGATTCAAGCCATTCGAGATGACGATCCAGTAGTCTTTTGTGAGCACAAATTGTTGTATGACATTAAGGGCGAAGTGCCAGATGAAGCCTACACTATTCCTTTTGGTGTCGCAAATTACACCCGTGAAGGCACTGATATTACCATTATTGCCTTAAGCTTGATGGTGCATCGTGCCAATGAAGTTGCGGATAAGCTCGCAAAAGAAGGCATTTCGGTTGAAGTGGTTGACCCTCGAACCATTTCTCCATTAGACGAAGATGGCATTTTAGAATCAGTGGCGTCAACAGGTCGCGTAGTGATTGTAGATGAATCTGCGGCGCGTTGCGGTTTCGGACATGATGTGGCTGCACTCATTGCACAGAAAGGCTTTCATTATCTTAAAGCACCAATCGAGTTAGTCACTCCACCACATTCACCCGTACCATTTTCACCAGTATTAGAAAAAGAATGGCTACCCAGTGTAGAACGCATCGAACAGGCTGTACGTAAGACGTTGGAGGCTTAGGATGAGCGAAATTAAAACTTTAGAAATCCCAAAATGGGGTTTGTCCATGGAAGAGGGTACGATTGCCCAATGGCTGATTGAGGAAGGTACGCAATTTAGTAAAGGACAGGAAATTTGTGAAATTGAAACCACAAAAATCGTCAATGTTCTTGAAGCACCTTTTGATGGCTTGCTACGCAAAATTATTGCTAAAGATGGTGACACTCTGGTTGTAGGTGGAGTTATTGCAATTTGTGCAGACGCTCAAGTTTCAGATACAGAAGTTGAAGCATTTGCACAGTCCTTAGGTGGAACACCTGCTGTAACAGAAAATAAAGCGGTAGCAGCGGTTCCTGAAAAAGTAGCTGTAGCTCAAGTTGAAACCAAAGTGCAAGCTGCTCCTAAACAGAACAGTGTTGGTAATGGATCAAAAGCGGTGACTCAGGGCGGATATTCTATTCCTGCTGCGTTACAAGGCTACCAACAAAGCGATGATATTTTTGCAACGCCACATGCCTTGAAATTGGCTGAAAAGCATAATGTAAACTTGTCTCAGATTACGGGTTCTGGACGTGAAGGTCGTATTAGTGTTCAAGATATTCAGACCGCAGTTCAAGCTGCTGGTGGTTCTTGGCCAGATGTGCGTCATCAAGCCAGTACCAAAGCCGCGAAATCTAAAGCAGATGATAGTGATGTTCTAGCGACACCTGTTGCCCGCCGTTTGGCAAGACAATGGGGCATTAATTTGCATGATTGTCGTGCATCGGGTTCACGTGGACGAGTCTGTAAGGAAGATGTTGAAGCTGTATATCAACGTGAAAACCCTGTACAAGCTCAACATGCTGATCATGCGCATCCAGCAGAGTTCGCAAAATTCACCACCGTGGCTATGAATGGTATGCGTAAAGCAATCGCTTCACGGCTACAAGCGGCAAAACGCAATGCACCACATTTTCGCTTAACGATAGACTTAAATGTTGAGTCGGTTCAGGCTTTGCGTCAGCAAATTAACAGTACCGTACCGCAAGTCAAGCTGTCCATTAACGATATGCTGATTAAAGCTGCTGCTGCCGCACTGATCAAAGTTCCACAGGTCAACGTTCAGTTTGATGAAGAAAATCAGCAAATTTTACAGTTTGAGCAGGCTGATATTTCGGTTGCTGTGGCCATCGAAAATGGACTGATCACGCCAATTATCAAAGCAGCGAACCATAAATCTTTGGCACAGATTTCCAATGATATGCGTGATCTGGCGACACGTGCCAAAACTGGAAAATTAACGCCTGATGAGTTTCAAGGTGGAAGTTTCAGTATTTCCAATTTGGGAATGCTGGGTATTCAGCAGTTTGATGCCATTATTAACCCACCTCAAGGTGCAATTCTAGCCCTAGGTGCAGCAGAGAAACGTGCTGTCGTCGAACATGATGAGATTGTTGTTCGCCAAATGGTGACAGCAACATTGTCTTGTGATCATCGTGTCATTGATGGTGCGTTGGGTGCTCAATTCCTATCAGCGTTTAAGCAGTTTGTCGAAAATCCTGCATTAATTTTGGTGTAGGAGGAATAGCCATGTCAGATACACAATTTGATCTTGTGGTTATTGGTGCTGGTCCTGGAGGATATGTCGCTGCAATTCGCGCAGCGCAACTGGGATTAAAAACTGCAATCGTTGAAAAACAACACTTAGGCGGAGTGTGTCTTAATTGGGGATGCATTCCAACCAAGGCATTATTGAGCGGGGCTGCGCTTGCGCAGCAGTTCAAACATGCAGAACAGTTTGGTTTTACGCTTAACGCGATTGATTTTGACATTCAAAAACTGGTCCATCATAGCAGACAGGTTTCTGAGCAACTCGTGCAAGGTATCGGTCAATTATTGAAAAAAAATCAAATCACTGTTTTTAACGCAGCAGCCCAGTTTATTGCCAAAGAGCAATTAGAGCTTACAGATACGAATGGTCAAAAACAGCAGATTTCTGCACCACATATTATTGTCGCAACAGGTGCACGTGCAGCCAATTTGCCTCATATTCCTGTAGATGGTCGTCAGGTCTGGAGTTATAAAGAGGCTTTAGTTCCAGAACAATTACCAAAATCTTTACTGGTCATTGGTTCGGGTGCTATAGGCAGTGAGTTTGCAAGCCTATACCAAGACTTAGGCTGCCAAGTCACCTTGGTTGATATTGCAAAGCAGATTCTCCCTAGCGAAGACATTGAAGTTGCGAAGTATGTACAAAAGCAATTTGAACAGCAGGGTATGCAGGTTTTAACCGAAGCGACCGTAAAAAAAATAGAAACTGATCATACTCAAGTACATTGTCATATTGAAACTGCCGCAGGTGTGCAAATCATTAGCGTTGAAAAGGTACTTTCAGCTATTGGCGTGAAACCAAATGCTGAAAATCTGGGCCTAGACGCTTTGGGTGTTGAACTTGAGAATGGTTTTATCAAAGTTGACTCATGCTGTAAAACCAATGTTGTGGGCGTTTATGCAATTGGTGATGTCGCAGGCGCACCCTGTCTGGCACACAAAGCCAGTCATGAAGCCATTCTTTGTGTGGAGAAAATTGCAGGCCTGAGTCATGTACATGCTTTAGATCGTACTCAAATTCCGGGCTGTATTTTCACCCATCCGCAAGTGGCCAGTATTGGTTTGACCGAACAGAAAGCGAAAGCTGCGGGTTTGAATATCAATGTGGGTAAGTTCCCTTTACAAGCCAATGGTAAGGCATTGGCTTTGGGCGATAGCGCAGGATTTGTTAAAACCATTTTTAGTCAGGAAACAGGGGAATTGTTAGGTGCTCACATGGTCGGACATGAAGTCACCGAACACATTCAAGGTTTTGCCATCGCAAAATACCTAGAAGCTACGGATGAAAGCCTAGCGAAGGTCATTTTCCCTCATCCTACTTTGTCTGAGGCGATGCATGAGTCGGTATTGTCGGCGATGCAACGTGCAATCCATATTTAAGGAGTCGCGACATGCCTAGAGGTTTAAACAATAAAGTTGCATTAATTACGGGTGCGGCACAAGGTATTGGACGCGGTATTGCCTTACGTTTAGCACAAGAAGGTGTTCATATTGGATTGGTCGATCTTCACCAAGAAAAGTTAAATACTGTTCAACAAGAGGTTGAAGCCTTTGGCGTAAAAGCCACCACATTTATTGCGGATATTTCAGATCCAATACAAATCAGTGACGCTATTAATCATGCAGAATCGACACTTAATGGTTTTGATATCATGATTAATAATGCAGGTATTGCACAAGTCAAAGCTTTGGCAGAAGTAACGCCGAGTGAATTTAACCAAATTATAAACATCAATGTCGGTGGTGTACTTTGGGGGATTCAAGCCGCAGCAAATAAATTTAAACAACGCCAACAGGCTGGAAAAATTATTAATGCATGCTCAATAGCAGGTCATGAAGGCTTTGCTTTACTCGGTGTTTATTCGGCAACTAAATTTGCAGTTCGTGCATTGACGCAAGCTGCGGCTAAAGAATATGCCAGTGTTGAAATTACTGTAAATAGTTATTGTCCGGGTGTTGTTGGTACAGACATGTGGGTCGAAATAGATCAGCGGTTCTCTGAAATTACAGGTGCACCAATTGGTCAAACGTATAAAAAATATGTAGATGGTATTGCTTTAGGACGTGCTGAAACACCAGATGACGTGGCTGCATTAGTTGCATTTTTAGCCAGCGAGGATGCAAACTATATTACAGGTCAGTCTATTTTGACAGATGGTGGAATGGTTTACCGTTAATATCAACATGAGGAATACACAATGAAAGCAGCTCGTTTTTATGATCGAGGGGATATTCGAATTGAAGATATCCCTGAACCGAAAGTACTTCCAGGCACAGTTGGAATTCAAGTTGCGTGGTGTGGTATTTGCGGTACAGATTTACATGAATTCATGGAAGGTCCTATTTTTATTCCACCTTGTGGTCACCCACACCCAATTTCGGGAGAATCTGCACCTGTAACAATGGGACATGAATTTTCAGGCGTGGTTTATGCAGTTGGAGAGGGTGTAGACGATATCCAAATTGGACAACATGTCGTAGTTGAACCCTACATTATTGCTGACGATGTGCCGACTGGCCCGAATGATAAGTATCATTTATCAAAAAATATGAACTTTATTGGTTTAGGTGGACGTGGTGGCGGTCTTTCTGAAAAAATTGCAGTTCAACGACGTTGGGTACATCCTATTTCAAATGATATTCCCTTAGACCAAGCAGCGTTGATAGAACCTTTATCTGTCGGTCATCATGCTTATGTCAGAAGTGGTGCAAAAGCTGGCGATATAGCATTGGTTGGTGGAGCAGGCCCTATAGGCTTACTTTTATCAGCCATTTTAAAGGCCAAAGGTCTCACAGTCATCATTACTGAGCTGAGTGCAAAACGTAAAGAAAAAGCGATAGAGGCTGGCGTTGCAGATTATGTATTAGATCCCTCCCAAGTTGATGTGGTTGATGAAGTAATGAAAATTACTGAAGGCCGCGGTGTAGATGTCGCTTTTGAATGTAGTAGTGTCAATAAAGTCATGGATACATTGGTGGCTGCAATGAAACCAACTGGTGTGGTTGTTATCGTTTCTATTTGGAGCCATCCTGCCACAATTAATGTACATAGTGTGGTGATGAAAGAGCTAGATATTCGTGGCACGATTGCTTATGTAAATGACCATCAGGAAACCATCCGTTTAATCGAGCAAGGTAAGATTAATTTAGAACCTTTTATTACTCAACGTATTGCATTAGATGATCTTGTTTCCAAAGGCTTTGAAACGCTGATTCATAATAATGAGTCTGCAGTAAAAATTATTGTTCATCCATAGTAAAGCCTAATTTGAATAAGCTAGAAATAAACTCTATGTCTATGTAGCTATTTCTAATATCTTTATCGATAGGAAATGAGTCTGTACCTACAGATTCATTCTCAAATTTACAGTGTTGAGTGCCAGTATGATTTTGATCATACAGCCTAGTAAAGATAGAAAATAAGTTTTTAAATAAACCAGAGGGATATAGACTAAATTTTGCTAGGAGAGTGGTGGCAGTCCACCACCAATTAAAAGGTGTCTACAAAATCATTGGCTATTCAATAAGTTTAGTTTACTGCTTGGTATAAAATATTAGGCTGAGGTTGGGGTTTTGAAAGCTACGATTTCTGTTTGGCTTTTTGGCGTAAGACATACAAATATAAGCTTTCTACTTTTTCACGTGCCCATGGTGTGGTACGTAAAAATCGCAATGATGACTTAACACTTGGATCTATGCAAAAACATCTAATTTCAATTTTACGACTTAAGCCTTCAAAGCCACCGTAGTAATCCAATAACTCATCCAAAATGTCAGCAAGTTTTTTGCCGTGTAGAGGGTCATTGGAGGCGTTCATAATAAATAAACCATATTTTTGGAGGCCATTATTATAACCTGAGCTAGTTGAAAAATGGGAGGGTTGAAATTTAAACATAATTAACATTGATGTGTGCTGAAATAGCAGGAGACATTCACTTGTGAGATTCTAGTCAGCCGACTTGTAAAAATCTTCTGCCATTTGATTTGGTGTCTTAAAATGTAGACCTTTCTTTTTATAGAATAAGACCTTAAAGAAAATCTATTTAACTGAAGCAAACATAAAAGTGCATTACTAATTTGACAGATAATAAAACCTGATTTAATCTATATCAGAAATAATGAACAAATTAGCAGGTGTTATTTATTTAACATAATATACATTATACGAAATGCATTTGTAACTCCAAAATAGAAATGTCCGGTTTCTCCAAAGTAAAAATGTCCGCTTTTAGAATATGCACTTTTGCAATTTCCTTAGCGGACGGTTTGATATGTTGGTGTCTATGTCTGACAAAGAAATTCAACGTCTTGCAGAACTGCAAGACGTTCGAGATCAAAGTATTACACAAGTCCGTGCTGCTGAAATTCTGAATCTTTCAATCCATCAAATACTCGGTTATTACATATCTGATGCATGCCAGATGTGGCCAAGCGGGTCATCGTCGCCATGACGATCTGTTAAAATCAGAATGCCTTGCCATTATTTCTGAACATCTGCTTAGCTTTGGCCCTACATTATCAGCTTAATTCAAAAAGGCTTTCATGTGCTGGATCACTTCTTCTGGTTTTTCACCATGTAGCCAATGTCCTGTATTTTCAATGCATTCAATTTTCGCCTGAGAAAATTGTTCATTGATTGCCGCAAAATGTTCAGGTTTTGAGATATAAAAAGAATTACCGCCACGAAGAAATAAAGCTGGCTGATTCATTTTTTCGACCTTTTCCCAGGCCATAATATCTGGATAATGATCAAATAAAGCCTGAACATTAAAGAGCCATTGCCCTTTATTAAAGGATTTTAATAAAAATTGAATCACCATTTCTTCATGAATATGTTCACGCATAATTTTTGCTGCCTCAAGTCGTGAAGTAACATTTGCTTGCTGCACAGCAAATAAGGCTTTAAAAATTTCAGTATGATGATTCTCATGATATTGGATTGGTGTAATATCTAGGACGACCAACCTTTCAGTTTTTACGCGGGCTAAGTCCGCTATTTTCATAGCAATTTTCCCACCCATGGAATGCCCTACTATTACGAACTTTTGGATATTTAAACTCGATAAAGTTTCTATTACGTCTTCTGCCATAAGCTGATAATTTAAGTTTGAACTATGAGCAGAAAGACCATGATTGCGTATATCAATTTGAAGCACGGTTCTTTGCTCAGAAAAATATCGAGCTAGTATCCCTAAATTACTTAAACTACCGAATAAACCATGAATAAAGACCATTGGAGATAGTACTGACGTTTCGTGGTGTTGAAGTTGATAATTTAGGATCATTTGAGTATTCCGTGATTTCTTTATTTAAATGTTTATAGTGGGTTTATATTGGGAATTAATCAATTGCGAAATTTTTAAATATAAAATTTTGCTTAGGCTATTCTTTGAGGTTATTTTTTTGCTTAGGCTAAATAATTTATAATCGATTCATAAGTATTTTAAATTACGATTTAAAATCTGGAGGGATATCTGGTTATACATATGAAAGAAGATGGTTGAATTGTGATGCTGGATGGTGATGTAGAATAAATATAATTAATAAAAATCTTAAAACTGGGATTTAATAACATATAAACCACTTTTATGTCGGAGTTTTTCTTAAACTAATTCTCTGTTATTGAAATATACTGAGGGAATTTTGAAAATATTTCTTTAATTATTCATTACTTATTATTTGTAAAAAAATGACTATTCATAAGTAGCTTATTAATCGACTTGATTCTTTTTAGAATAATAGGTCTTAAGTCCAAATGAGTTACAGACAGTAAACATCAGTATTATAAATTTCCTCCTCTCCCTTTCTTAGGAAATTTGTTAAACCTATGTGTTGCTTAGGCTATTTTAGTATCTTAGGATGCTTAAATATAAGCGTGCAATTACGTTATCCTACTTAAATTGTCCTGATCAAGAAATTACATCACATAAATAAGATATTTTTAGAAAATTATAAAAATCCAGATTATTCATTTATTCTTATCAATATATTGACTACTGCTGATATATCCCCGAGATATGAGGTGATTCTGTCAAAATTAATTTAACAGATTCTTTATTAAAATTATTCTAATGAGGGCTTTTTAGATTTTAATGTCTGTAAAATCTGGTTGTGAAATAGACTTACCTACTTAATTTTTATTCCACTGCAAAAAACTTTCAAGATAGAAAAGTATTTTATAACTTATTCTACATCCCTATTTTTACAAAATACGTTTGTAGTCATTCCAGATTGAGTCAAACTTTGATCCTGCCGCTCAAGAAAACTTTTGGCAACCATAGCCATCGTGGGCGCCATATCCAGACTGCTATTTTCTTCGGACACCTTTTGAATATCCTGATAGGCTTTCAGTCGTTTGCAGAAAGCCTGGCGTTGAGTTTGAGCATCTGCCTTTTGATCATCTTCATCTAAAATATGTTTGGTTTCATTCACGATTTCAGTCTGTGCTGAAATAAACTCATCATAGGCACTTTGTGAAAGCGGCTCTGCGAAGACCAAGCTACTCAGTCCTAATAATAATCCAGCACAAATGAAAGATGATTTTTTTAGCATTTAAATTTCTTCTTTCCAGACATCTTCATAATCATCGGCATCAATCATGAAACGAAAACCTGTTTCCAGAGCCAGATACGGTAAAACTTCTGGTGCGATGTCCTGTAATTCACGTACTGTCATGGTTTCAAAAGCCTCTTCACTTGAAGGCTCTCCGCCATAAATGTACCAGCTGATATTTTCAGCCGTTTCAGGCTTTTTACGGATGCCGACAATCGGATCTTTTTTCAAGGTATGTACAGCCACGGCAACAACATCATCACCCGTGACTTCAACATAAGCCGAGCCTACTTCTTCACAAAGTAGCTTTTGCTCTGCGATCAGTTCTTGTAAAGGTGACAGGTTTTGCGTGTTTTTCGACATTCGGTCTTACTCATCAATTTTCATTAGCGCGCTATTTTAACTTAATTTTAATGAAGCTGATTGGGATTTCATCGAGATCTAAAAAATATCTGCCCTTAAACCGTGTTAAGCGCAGATATGGATCCCAACTTATTGGAAGACTTTAAAGCGCTCTTCATCCGCCAGATAATCTTTAGCGCGCGGCTCGCCTTCTATCGAACCGAATACCAACTGTGCACGCAACTTCCAATTCGATGGAATGTCCCATTCCGCATGAACTTGCTCATCCACGATCGGATTGTAGTGCTGTAATGATGCCCCCAACCCTTCTGTATGTAATGCTGTCCACGTTGCAAATTGCGCGATCGCAGTCGAATGCTCTGCCCAGATTGGGAAGTTATCAGCATAAGATGGGAATTGTGCCTGTAAGCCTTCTACGACTGTGTGATCTTCAAAAAATAAAACAGTGCCTACCCCCGCCGCAAAACTTGCCATTTTTGCTGTGGTTTTTGCAGCGCTTTCTTCATCTTTGGCATAGCTTTTTAATTTATCTGCGACGAAGCCCCAGAACTTTTCATGTTCTGAATTGAATAAAATGACGGCGCGCGAAGACTGAGAATTGAAAGAAGATGGGCTTTGTTTAATTGCAGTCTGAATCAGATCAGTCAATTGTTCAGGAGATTGTTCAACATTCTTGGCAATGGCATAAATAGTACGGCGTTTAGTAATTAAATCTAAAAACTGATTCGACATTTTTGAAAATCCTGGGATATATCTTCGGGAAAATTTGAACCTTCAGTTATTTTTGTGAAGGATAGCTAATCAATAAAGCTTTTTACCTTATCTTAAGATAAAGCTTATATACCTTAAAAAATAATAGACTGAATTACTAGGCTATTTAATTGATATTTTTATATATTTTTTAGCTAAAAATGATCATTTTCATCTATTTTTTGAACAATCGTTAAAACTACTGCCCTATGCAAGTGCCTGACGCTAAACAATGGTTCAACATGCGCTATTATTGATCAAAATTTTAAGAATAAAGAAGTTCAATGACCATATTTAATATTGCTTAGGCTATTCTAAGCGATAGCGCATCATGAAATAAATCTCATCTTGCAGATAAAAATTAATCCCCCAAAATTGGAGGATTAATTTTATAATTAAAAGCTAAAAAACCGATTTAAAACTTCGCGTTCAGCACCTGAGCAGATACTTTAGTCTTCCAGAGCTCACGTAAAATCGGTAAATAGAATTTCTCACCGAGTTCCACCAGTTCTGCATCAATCAGAGCATGCATCTCATGCATAAACAAATAATCCAGTTCAACTGTGGTTAGTTTAGTCTGCTGTTTTTGATAGTCTTTGCGTTTCTGTTGGGCTTGTTTAACCAGACGATCCGCAAATGCTTTATCTTTAAACTGGGTAATTGCTTTTAATCGCAGTTCGATAATGCCCCATCCGGTTAAAAACATCTGAAAGGTCTCAAAATCATCGCTGGTCGATTCCCAAGACATTTCTTCCAGATTTTCATTATCTGGGAGTACAGGTAAAAGAAGTTCCATCACACTCGGAAAAATCTTTTTGAAATTCAGAATAAATTTAACAGGATGCTCACCTGGATAATCCTTGAATTGCACCTTTCTTTGAACATCTGTTAAATAAATATCAAGCATAAAACAATCATCAGTGGTTAATCTCATCTAGCACTATTGTACGCAACTCTGCCTGAGATAAAAACCACTGCTGCCTATTCCATGATAAAACAGGCGGAAAGATTGAAAATAAAAGCGCTACAGCCCTTATTTAGCATTCGGTGAGACCATCTGTTCAGGACGCACTACTTCATCAAACTGTTCAGCAGTGACTAAACCCAGTTCAACAGCCACCTGTTTTAAGGTTTTTCCTTCCTTATAGGCGGTTTTAGCAACCTTGGCTGCATTCTCATAACCAATGACCGGATTTAAGGCTGTGACCAGCATTAAAGAATCATGCAAGAAATGTTCAATTTTCTCATGATTCGGCTCAATACCGACGGCGCAATGATCATTAAAACTATTACAGGCATCGCCTAAAAGCTGGATGGATTGCAACAGGTTATAGGCAATCACCGGCATAAACACATTCAGTTCAAAGTTACCTGACGCACCTGCCACATTAATGGTGGTGTCATTGCCGAGAACTTGTGCAACTACCATCGTCATTGCTTCACTTTGCGTCGGATTCACCTTACCCGGCATGATGCTAGAACCCGGTTCATTTTCAGGAATACGCAATTCACCAAAACCACAACGTGGCCCACTGGCCAGCCAGCGAATATCATTGGCAATCTTATTCAGGCTAACCGCTAAAGTTTTTAATGCTCCAGACGCGAATACCGCAGCATCACGGCCTGCCAGAGCCTCAAATTTGTTTGGCGCAGTTACAAATGGCAAGCCAGTTAACTGTCCCAGGGCTTTAGCAGACTGAACGGCATAATCAGGATGAGCGTTCAGACCGGTACCAACCGCTGTACCGCCTAATGGCAATTCATAGAGTCCGACCAAAGCCTGTTCTAGACGAAGAAGTCCATGATCCAGCTGAGAAACATAACCGCTAAATTCCTGACCCAAAGTTAAAGGTGTAGCATCTTGTAGATGAGTACGGCCAATTTTTACAATATCGGCAAAATCCTGAGATTTGGCATATAAAGTATCGCGTAAGCGTGTGACTGCCGGAATTAATAGTTCATTGATCTGCAAGCTCGCAGCCACATGAATCGCAGTCGGAAATGAATCATTGGTAGATTGTGCACGATTGACATGATCATTCGGATGAACAGGTTTTTGTGCCCCTAAATGATTACCCAATTTCTGGTTGGCAATATTGGCAATCACCTCATTACAGTTCATATTGCTTTGTGTACCTGAACCGGTTTGCCAGACCACCAGTGGAAATTGACTGTCCCATTTCCCGCTGATAACTTCATCTGCCGCATCCACAATATAGCGTGACAGTTCTTGGGGAATCTGATTCAGCTCGGCATTGGTCAAGGCCGCAGCTTTTTTGACGAGCCCCATAGCACGAATCATTGGGCGTGGCAAACGCTCATTTCCAATTTTGAAATTTTGCAAGCTACGCTGAGTCTGAGCGCCCCATAAAGCCTCGCTCGGTACAGCCACTTCTCCCATCGTGTCATGTTCAATACGTGTTTGCATGTTCAACCTCAATTCTTCTTGCCTGTTACTAATCTTAGGAATTTCAATATGAATGATTTAATCTATTGATTTAAAGTAATCGATCACAGCAATCATGTAAATGATAATTATTATCAAATATAGTTAAATACTCTTAATTACTACCCTCTGAGCATATTCTGATAAAACAACCATTCATCCTCAAGCATCTTTCTGAGTGATCGCTGAGGTTGCCAATGTAGAGTATTTCGAGCTTTTTCGATATTCGCCCCTAATTGATCCATTTCAGCCTGTGGATATGGCAAAGCATCCATGGTTTTGATTGCAGATTGAGTTACTTCAGCCAGTTGATCTAGCAAATCCTGTATGGAAATCAATTCACCGGCAATATTAAAGGCTTCACATTTTAATTCCTGCTGTTGTGATAGCCATTGCAAGGACTTGATCACGGCATCACAACAGTCTGCGACATGCAGAAAACCGCGTTCTACTGTGCCATCCGCAGTATGGGCCTGACGGCGTAATTCCAGATATTCACGTTGCTGTGCAGCGACCTGCATCGCCAAAGGCAAAATATTTTTCGGTAAAGGTGGCACCGCTTCCCCCAGCACACCGTGTTCAAAGGCGCCGGCGATATTGGACAGACGCAGGATCGCAATCCGCCATTCATTGTCAGTTTTGGCAGTATCGCGGATAATTTCCTCAACCATTTGTTGCGATTTGATATAGGGATTCGGATAAGTGAAGTTAAAAGGCAGATCTTCGCTTAAGTCTGCACCAGATTGTCCATATACCGCCAGACTGGATAAATGTACCAGATGACGCACGCCGGTACGCTGCATGGCACGCATGAGACTCATAATACAGCTAACATTATCATTATAATATTCAAGTGGTTTTAATACTGATTCTTCCAGTGATTTAAAACTTGCGGTATGCACCACAGCCTGAATCGAATGCTGCTCAAAGACTTTGTTCAATGCTGGCGTATTGCGAATATCAATTTTGATAAAAGGTACATACATACCAGAAATAAATTCGAGGCGCTCCAGAGTCTGTAAGTTAGCATTGGCCAAATTATCGACCACAATGACCTCTAGTCCTTGTGCTAACAGACTTAAAGCAATATGTGAGCCTAAAAAGCCTAATCCACCCGTCACTAAAATCATTTATACTACCTACTTTCTGATGAAGCCAAGATCAATCTGTTGCTATTGATCAAGCCTGTAGTGAATTTCGATGAGCACCTTAATTCTTGTTACCTCCGCACCGACTTCCATTTATGCCTGGCATGCCCTGGGTTTGGCTCAGGCCTTGCAAGATAAACAGGAAGCATTCCGTGTATTCTTCTATCAGGACGGCGTATCGGTCGCAAATGCACTGCAATGGGTACCCGACGATCAACGTCATCTTACACATGCATGGCAAGCGCTACAGATTCGCCTCCCGGTCTGTGTAAGTGCAGCATTGGCACGTGGAATTACAGATCTGGACAATGCTCGACGTCACAATATTCAGCAGCATAATCTGGCAGATGCCTTTGAATTGGTCGGTTTAGGTGAACTTGCCGATGCTGTTCAGTCCTCACAACGTCTCATTCAATTCTAGATGTTTCATTTTTTAGAATGTGTTGCTTTTCCAAGGAATCTTGTGTGAAATCTGTACTTGTTATATTAACCCAAGCCAATCTGACCAGTCTGCAGGTGCATGAAAGCCTATCGGCTACGATGGTCCTGGCAACTTTTGGCGCAGAAGTTAAAGTCCTGCTACAAAGTGCTGCCCTCAGTTTGCTGCATTCAGACCTGCAATTTGACCAGGTGCATCATGCATTCAAACTGGCATCAAATATGGTCGACAGTTTCGAGTTTTATGATCTCACTCCAGTTCTGATTGAGCAGAAAAACCAGAATTCTCCATTTGTGACGCAGAGCGAACAAGAAATCGAATTTATTGAGCTTAATCCTGAATTTATTCAAGGCTTTGATCATGTGTTGTATTGGTAAGGAATAAGGATATACAAATGTCAAATCATACACTTTACCTGATCCAATCCAGCTATTCAGCAACAGCGCAGACCCTAGAGCAACTGGCTCAAACTTATACAATGGGTGATCAGGTGGTGCTGATGGGTGAAGCAGTTTTGCTGCTAGAGCATTCATTTCTGCAAAGCTTACCGAAAATTCACATGCTGGAAAATGATGCGGAGTTATTAGTACAGCCTTTGCCTGATCAGATAAAGCTTTTGAATTATGCGGATTTTGCAGATCTTTGCCTCGAGTTCAATCGCTGCATTTCAATGAAATAATGAATGAGTTAGATATGAATTTAGAATTGGATCAAGATGGCCATCTGATTGACTATACCATCTGGAATGAAGACGTTGCTCAAGTGCTGGCCGATAGTCTGGAACTGAGCTTAACTCCTTGGCATTTTGAAATTCTGCAAGCGGTACGTCAGTTCTATCAACAATTTGGTCATTCACCGGCAACACGCCCACTGATTAAATTTTTAATGAAAACTGTCAGTGCCGATATCAATAATGCCATGCTTCAGGAAAAGTTTAATACTGGTCTAGTTGCCCGTCACTTAAGCCGTTTGGCTGGTGTACCCAAGCCTGCGAACTGTTTATAAAGATACTTAGCTTTTTAAAGTATGTATTTAAAGGCCCAAATCATATTTTGGGCTTTTTTTTATGAGAGCAATTTTCAGACTGAGAATAATGAAAGATACAGCTGGATCTAATTCGTCAAGTTCGAGTTTGTTCTAATACTCGCAACGCCCGATGCAATTCATGATCCATTTCAGGCAGAACTTTAATCAGAAACTCAATTTGTGCTTTCGCTTCGGCCTTGCTCACCAGTTGGGCCTCTACCAGTTTTTGCTGCTGACTGATCAACAAACTGACTTGTTGAGGATTTGGTCGTTGTCCCTCACTTAAAGCGTTAATGATCTGAGTAAAGTCCAGATATAACTGTTCTTGTTGTTTTGATAATTCGCTTTGCTTTGCAACCGTATCGTTCTGTTTCTTCTTCGTAGTTTGACTATTCTCAGGAGAGTTAACAGATATATAGCTTGCCGATTTTTCAACTGGCAGGACCGGATCAGAATGGGTCTGATCAGTAAAATTCGTCCGATAGATTTCTTGTCGTACCTGATAACCAATACCCACTAAAGTCCCCAACAAGAGCAATCCGATCATTACATAGAACAGAATTGTTTTATCATTCATTTTTATGTCCTCAGCTCAACAAAGACAACCTTTATCAAAAAGCTGTCTTTTTCGCTAATCGACGATTGACTACGGCGTTGACCAGTCTGCTGGTGCATAACCAATCCGAACGCGTTGTGGATGATTTCCTACCGGTACACTCAGCACTTTATTGCCTGTGGCAAAATCAATCACTGTGACTACATCTGTTTCACTTTCTGAAATTACACAGCTACGACCATCCGGGCTTCGCGTTGCCCAATAAGGTTTACCTGCAGAAATCAGTTTTCCGGCTGTCAGTGTTTTGCGATCTACAATCGTAGCGTAGTTATCCATGGTACCGGCGACACAGAGCTTTTCACCATCAGCACTGATTGATAGGCCATGATGACGCGAATCATTCACCCATTTTGTCCGGTCTTTCGGAATACTGTCACTGCCAAGCAGCTGTCCGATCCGGCTAATCTTGTTCTGATTCAGATCGTACTCAATCAGCCCATTAAAAAATGAAACCTGGGCATACAGTTTGGTTTCATCCTTACTAAATACCATTGGTCGTACTGAGTTGGACAAATCTTTTCGACCAAATGCATCCAGTGCAGGTCTGAAATCGATTTTTCTTAGCACCTGATGTGTATTGGCATCTGCAATAGTGATAAAACGCTTACCTTTAGTAAAGTCTTGCCACTGTGCATCCATCGACGTTTCCACATTGCCGATGGCAGAGTTCAGGATCTTGTTACCACCATCGAAGTAAATGTTTTCATGCGGTTTATCGCCAGTGCTGAAACGGCCCAACTCTTTACCGGTATGGATATCCAGTACATGCACCACATTTCCTGAAGATGCAGATACGGCGACCCGTTGCCCATCTGGTGATACCGCCATATGGTCAGCACGGAAGCCTTCTACAGGCGTCCGCCAGTTAATCTTGCCGGTTTTGATATTAATTGATACCACATCGGCGAAACTTGGGCGTGATGCAACGACTGACTGTCCATCTGGTGTCGAGTACATATCATCCACCAGCTGGTCATTGCCTTCACCGGCTGTGGTCTGAATATAAGTGTAAGCAATCAGTTTGATTGGATTCAGGTGAATTTCTTTAATGCGCTCTTTACGGTCAGGAATCATGTTAATGACGCCAATTTTTCCAAAATCACCCGATGGACGAATCACGGTTACCGTGCCATCCCAGTTATTTCCGACAAAG
This sequence comes from Acinetobacter lwoffii, assembly GCF_022967985.1. GTDB lineage: Bacteria > Pseudomonadota > Gammaproteobacteria > Pseudomonadales > Moraxellaceae > Acinetobacter. The sequence continues at coordinate 115,936 of NZ_JALJVC010000006.1, forward strand.
AAAACCTGCTGTGAATTGGCAGGTGCAGCTGAAGGTGCAGAAGCGGCCTGTACACTAGGCAATGCAGATAGCATCGCCAATGCAGATAGTGTCAGACAGAACCGTGGCCATTTTTTATTTTGAATTTTCATCCATTATGCTCCGCATAATAATTTATATTTTTGTTTTCATTCCTTGTTGTGTACACAGTCAGGCTGTGTTTTAACGTATCTAATATACAAACGTATAAAATGATTTACTGTTATTTCCGACCAAAAAATATGCAGCTATTTTAAATCTATTACTTCAGGTTCTATGAATTAGGTGATCACCTTACTTCGATCTTATGTATCCAGCACATCGACGAACTGTGCATTGAGCACTTTGGCAAGATCAGCCGGCTTTAATCCGATATCCAAACCTCTTTTACCGCCACTCACATAGATCTTATCCAACTGTTCTGCGCTGGCATCGATCACCGTTTTTAATCGTTTCTTTTGCCCAATGGGACTGATTCCGCCAACCAGATAACCGGTCAAGCGTTCTGCATGTTTAGGATCTGCCATCTGAAGTTTTTTGCATCCTACGGCCTGCGCTACTTTTTTCAGATTGAGTTGATGATGTACCGGCAATATGGCAACAAAATACTGTTTATCATCCGTAACCAATAAAGTTTTAAAGACTTCTTCCACCGAAAGCCCTAATTTTTCAGCAGCTTCTAGCCCGAAACTTTTGGCATTGGCATCATGTTCATATTCGTGAATGCTGTATTCGATTTTATTGGCTTTTAATAGTTTGCATGCAGGTGTCATAGAAGGTCTGGTTTGAGATGAATCGCATGATTATATAAAGATTAGCTCAAGAAGTTAATTTAGATGCGGTGAGTTTAGAGAAATTTTGCTTTAAGCCCGTATTCCGCTTCAATCAGACCTATTTGGTTCAATCTTTACGCTCTTCAATACTTTTAAACTCTTCTGCAAAGATGATGACGAGCAAAATATCAACAAATGTATGTGTTTTTGCCACTATCTAAGCGTTAGGCGATTAATGGCTTCACTGTGTAGAAGGCTTGAAGATGAACACATTCGTCATTTCATGCGTCTATAAATACGAGGCATATAAGTCGAGCGTTTTATCTTAAACCCGCTGAGATTTAACCTTTATCTCCGGAAGAAGAAATAGATTCTTGTACAGTGTCTGTCATGAATACTTGAATTGAAAATGATGTAATTAATTCCAATATATTGGAAGAATAGACCTAGGAAAATCCAAGTACAATAAGAGAAAATATCATTAACATATTGTCTTATCTTATATTTTTAAATTTTCATCAAGTTTTGAGAAATGGTCGATAGCTTATATATAAAGAGGATAATCAGCACAACTCTAAAGTCAGAATGTAAAGAGTTTTCTATGCTATAGAAGTCGAACATTGCAGTAAAATCAGCCAGACAACTCTTGTTCAAAACTAAAAATATCACTAAAAGGAAGAATTTAGCGTTAACATGAAGATACAGTTACATAAAGGATATTAACTGTTTTTGCCAATTGGGTTTACAATGAAAATAATCTGAATACCCAGCGAATTGTAATTTTTTAACATTGCCAAATCTCTGCAAAGTTTTCATTATAGCGCCACTGTTTGCTATATGCTTTCTACGTTAATTCAAAGAAATTATAAATAGTAATGTAGAAAATCATGCAATAATAAGCAGAGTTTGCAGACATCTTGCAAACAAACCCCGATACTTTTTAATTGGAGCATGCTGGATGAGTTCGACCATTTTGGTTATTCATGGACCGAATTTAAACTTGCTTGGGAAGCGCGAACCGGAAGTTTATGGTCACCTTAGTCTTGACGATATTAACCAGCAGCTGATTGCTCAGGCTCAACAAGCTACCTTACAACTCGATACTTTCCAGAGCAACTGGGAAGGTGCCATTGTTGACCGAATTCATCAAGCCCAGCAAGACGGCATTCAATATATCATTATTAATCCAGCAGCATTGACCCATACCTCTGTTGCTGTTCGCGATGCCCTCCTTGGCGTTGCCATTCCTTTCATTGAAGTCCATCTGTCTAATGTGCATGCACGTGAGGCATTCCGACATCATTCATACTTGTCCGATAAAGCCATCGGCGTGATCTGTGGTCTAGGTGCAAAAGGCTATGCTGCTGCCCTCGACTATATCATTGAAAAAATACAACCTTCTACACAATCTTAATTAGGAATACTGTCTCATGGATATCCGTAAAATCAAGAAACTCATCGACTTGATGATTGAATCTGACTTACAGGCGATCGAAGTTAAAGAAGGCGATCAATCGATTGCATTAACTCGTCGTAATCCAGTGGTTGCAGCAGCTGTTCCTGCGATGCCTGCACCAGCAGCCGAAGCGCCAGCAGCAAAATCTCCTCGCGGCGCAGTTGAAACTTCGCCAATGGTCGGCGTGTTCTATGCAGCACCAAGCCCGGGTGAACCGACATTTGTTAAAGTTGGCCAGACCGTTTCTGCAGGCGATACGCTCGGTATTATCGAAGCAATGAAAATCATGAACCCGATTGAAGCAACTCAAAGCGGTGTGATTGAAGAAATTCTGGTGAAAAATGGTGAAGTGATTCAATTCGGTCAACCACTTTTCCGCTACCGCGCTTAATCACCCCGGGGATTTATAATGTTGCAAAAAGTTTTAATTGCAAACCGTGGTGAAATTGCGTTACGCATCACCCGGGCTTGCAGAACTTTAGGGATCAAAACTGTAGGTGTCTATTCTGACGCAGATAAGGACCTGATGCATTTACGTTTCTGTGATGAAGCAGTGTGTATTGGCCCTGGTGCGAGCAGTGACAGCTACCTGAATATTCCTGCGATTATTACAGCTGCTGAAATTACCGGTGCAGATGCAATCCATCCTGGTTATGGATTCCTCGCTGAAAATGCAGAATTTGCCGAAATCGTAGAAAATTCTGGTTTTATCTTTATTGGTCCACGTCCGGAACATATTCGTTTAATGGGGAACAAGGTTTCTGCCATTATTGCCATGAAAAAAGCTGGTGTACCAACAGTACCAGGCTGCGACCATGCTGTAACGATTCACAATGCGATGGCTGAAGCGAAAGAGATCGGTTTTCCACTGATTGTAAAAGCTGCTTCTGGCGGTGGTGGCCGTGGTATGCGTATCGTAGAAAATGTCGATACCCTGCTTGAATCTGTTCAGGCTGCACAGCGTGATGCGGAAATGTGGTTTGGTGATGATACGGTCTATATGGAACGTTTCCTACAAAAGCCACGTCATGTCGAAGTGCAAGTGTTGGCTGATGGTAATGGCCATGCGATTCATCTGTATGATCGTGATTGTTCACTACAGCGTCGCCATCAAAAAGTACTGGAAGAAGCGCCAGCACCGAACTTACCAGAGCAAGCACGTGCTGATATTCTAGAAGCCTGTGTGAATGCATGTAAGCTGATGCAATATCGTGGTGCAGGTACATTCGAATTCCTGTTTGAAGATGATGAGTTCTTCTTCATTGAAATGAATACGCGTGTTCAGGTTGAGCATCCGGTGACTGAAATGGTCACGGGGATCGATATTATCGAACAGCAATTGCGTATTGCTGGCGGCTTAGGTCTCGATATTCAGCAAGAAGACGTCAAGGTTTTAGGACATGCGATTGAATGCCGTATTAACGCAGAAGATCCATCGACCTTCCTGCCTTCACCAGGCAAGATTGACAACTTCTATGCACCAGGCGGCGCAGGTATCCGTTTAGATTCGCATGTCTATCCAGGCTACAGCATTCCACCGTATTATGATTCGATGATTGCCAAACTGATTTCGCATGGTAAGGATCGTGAGACGTCTATTTCTCGAATGAGAAATGCTTTGGAAGAAATGATTTTGACTGGCGTTAAAACCAATATTCCTTTGCATAAAGATTTAATCCTTCAGGATAAAAACTTCTGCAAACAGGCAATGGATATTCATTACCTAGAGAAGCATTTATTAAAGCAGCTTGAAGGTGCTGAAGACAAAGCTTAAATCAAAGCTCATAAAAAACCGCTGTCATTCAGCGGTTTTTTTATTGTTTGCAATTTAAGGCAATACGCGTCTGAGCACGGCAAAACATTGCTCGGCTTTTTCATTGGCGCAGAAGTTAATGGTATAAGGGTTTTGCCATTTGACAAAATACTGCGAAATTTCACCAGACTGATCCACTTGATTGCCTGAACAGTCTTTTTCATTATTGTCGTATTTTACTTGCAGAATCAGCGCTGGAATCTGCTGCGAAGGATCCTGTGCCGGCTGATAGTCATACAGCCCTGACGTCCACTCGTCGCCACTTTTAATCACCACATTATTATTGCCTTTAAAATTATAATATTCGATACATTTTTTATTATTCGGGATTTCCATTCCCCACAATCCGACAATTTCCGGACGGGTTTTCACAGTAAATGTATTTGGGATTTCAGCAGCTTTAGCAGGAGCATTTGCTGGTTTTTTATTTTCTGTCGCCATTAGCCAAGGTGAGCTCATGAGTAAGATAAGGCTAAGACATATTTTTTTCATATTTACCGGCATCTTGTTAACAATTGATTCTAAATTATCATATTTTTTGGGATCGTGTCCCGCTCTAACGCAATTTCAATACAGAGTCAGAAATTATTTATCACATTGTTTAAAAAGATGGATTTCCTTTCTGACTTTTTTTGTATATATTTCGTATATAAGAATCTTAATAGTTCGTATTAATAACAGATTAATCAAACAATAAAATTATATTTTGGGTCAAACTTAGTTGCTGAACAAAGTGATCATTCACACTTAAAAATTTGAATAGGATTTTAAATTTGCAATTAGCTCGAATAACAGAACAACAATTAAATCATGAAACCTATGCTTATTTTGTCATTGTTTTCGCTGTTTTAGTCTGTTGTTTTATTGGGATCGCAACCAGACCGATTGAGTACCTGGCCTTATTGTGGCCGGCCAATGCTGCCTTGTTAGCCCTGTTCTTACGCTTTCCACATTTAAATAATATGGGAGGTTGGCTCGGTGCATTCAGTGCTTTTATGTTTGCAGATCTGGTCACCGGGAACAGCCTATTACAAAGCCTGTTTCTTACCCTGTCTAATCTGATCAGTACTATTGTCTCGATATTTTTTATTCGATATTTCAAGATTAATTACAAATACTATAATACCGGTTATACCTTCGTTCATTTATTTGGCATCTTCGCTTTTGCAGGCTGCCTGGCCAGTGCGGCTTTTGCAGTTATCACCTTGCCCAATCTACCCAATTCATTCATGACCAAAGAAAATTTATGGATTGATTTTGGTCTGTGGTGGACCGATGAAATGGTGAATTATATTGTGTTTCTTCCTTTAATCTTGGCATTCCCAAGAATAAAAGACATGCAGTACTTATTTAAAAACCGTCGTCAAAAACGTAATTACTTCAGCTATTTTTTACCTGCATCTTCAGTCGTGGCCTGTGTCATCATTACCAATATTTTTGCAGGCCCGGGTGCAATGCTCTACCCTCTGGCTGCACTGATCTGGGCTGCGTTGACCTATCGCCTGTTTACCATGACCATGATCAACGCTTTTGTGATTATCCTGACCTATTACAGCCTGACGCAATTTTACGCCACCAATCACACCATCCTGGCAGATTCTACAATTTATATTTCGCTCCGGATCGGGCTGTTTATGCTGGCCTTATCTCCGCTCATACTGTGTATTATCAGCCAAAACCGCAATGAGCTGTTTAAACGGGTGTTGTATCTGGCCAATCATGACAGTCTGACCCGCACCATGAACCGTCATTTTTTCTTTCAGAAAGGTGAATATTTACTGCAATATGCCAACAGAATGGAATTTTCGGTCATCATGCTGGATATTGATCATTTCAAACGTCTGAACGATGATTTTGGCCATCATGTCGGTGACAAGGTGCTGCAACATTTTGCGGAAATCATTCGCTGCAATTTACGTGCTGAAGATCTGTTTGCACGAATTGGTGGGGAAGAATTTGTGCTGTTACTCTGGAATACCGAACCATCAGAAGCACGTCTTATTGCAGAACGGATTCGTGATCTGGTGGAAAAAACCCCGATTTATCAATCAGATGGCTCGCCCCTGTATATTACCGTGAGTGTGGGCATCACTCATCAAAATGAACCGCAGGCCCAAGACCTGCAAAACCTGATTAATATTGCAGACCAAGCCTTGTATCAGGCCAAACATCGTGGGCGAAATCAGGTGGCGCTTGCATCTTGAGCCTAAATGATCTACAACCTTGAAGCAGCAACACTAGGGAATGGCAATGAAATTTGAAGAATATCTGCAATATGACGGTTTAGGACTGGCTGATCTGGTCGCCAATAAACAAGTACATTCAAGTGAACTTTTATCTGCTGCACTAGAGCGTAGCTCAATTGCCAATCCCGAGCTAAATGCAATTATTATTCCGATGCATGAGCATGCATTGAAACGGAGCCAGCAAAATCTGTCCGGACCTTTTGCCGGTGTGCCTTTTCTGGTTAAAGACCTGTTTCAGGAATATGCCGGTTATCCAACTTCTTATGGTTGTCAGGGCTTAAAACGGATTGGTTATATCGCCGAGACCAATGCCGAGATTGTCAATCGCTGGGAAAAAGCCGGGATTGTGACTTTTGGACGTACCAATACCCCTGAATTTGGGATTAAAGGTATTACTGAACCTGATGCCTGGGGCAGCTGTAAAAATCCGTGGAATTTACAGCATAATAGCGGCGGTTCATCGGGTGGTTCAGCCTCTGCCGTGGCTGCAGGAATTGTACCAATTGCGGGTGCTGGTGATGGTGGCGGCTCGATACGTATCCCCGCTTCCTATTGCGGCCTGTTTGGCCTGAAACCGAGTCGTGGCCGCACGCCTTGGGGACCACAAATGAGTGAAGCCATGCATGGCGCCGCGATTCAGCATGTACTGACCAAAACGGTACGGGATAGTGCTGCAATGCTGGATGCCACCCATGGTGAAGATCATAGTTCACTGTTTAAGATTCAGCGTCCACAACATCATTATCTGGATGTGATTCAGCAACCACCGAAGAAGCTAAAAATTGCATTTAGCACTTATTCTACGATTGGTACACCTGTCTCCCAAGATGCGATCAACGCCATCGAACAAACAGCCAAACTTTTAGAATCTTTGGGTCATGAAGTAGTCGAAGACCGCCCAACCATTGATGGCATGCAACTAGCCAAGGATTTTATTACCACCTGGTTTAGCCAGTTTTCATTTATGCTGGATGAAATCCAGAAAGGCTATCCGTCCAAATCGAATGATTTTGAACTGGACTCTTTAGCGCTGGCGGCTTTTGGGGCCAAAACCAGCGCGATTGATTATATCCAGAACCTGAATAACTGGGGCCAGTACGTGACCCAGATGAATCATTTCTTTGATAATTATGATCTGTACCTGACGCCTGCAACGGCGACAGTGGCGCCAAAAAATGGTGAGGTCAAAACACCAAACTGGCAGAAACCGATTCTTAAAGCTTTATTGAAACTAAATAAAGCACATTTGCTGGCGCAAGGTAAACTGGTCGACCAGATTGTGAAAGAAAATCTAAAATGGGTGCCTTTTACCCAGTTGGCCAATATTACCGGACTCCCAGCGATGTCTGTACCACTGTACTGGAATGAACAAAACCTGCCGCTCGGTTCACAGTTTATTGCGCCGTTTGCCCGTGAGGATCTGCTATTACAACTGGCAGCCCAATTGGAACAGGCACAACCGTGGTTTGGGCAATACGCCAAAATCCGTATTTAATACTGAGATGATATTTTCAAGCCTGTTTTTGCAGTTCGACTTTATTTGGCAATCCGAAAATCAGTAACAAGCCAAGCAAAGTCGATACTGCAGCAGCGATAAAAATAGATGTGCCGCCGACTTGATCCCAATAATGCCCAGCCAGAATACTGCCACTCGCCACGCCAACGCCCCACATCGTGCTATATAGCGCTTGTCCACGTCCTTGCTGCCCTGCAGAAAAATTCTGGAAAATCACTCGCATCGCAATCATATGAAATAAACCAAAACTTAAAGCGTGAATCGTTTGAGCAAAAAACTGTGCCATGAATGAAGCAGGAAAGACCCCGACGATGAACCATCTTAATCCGGTCATCAATAAGCATAACGTGACCAGATGGCGCCATGACCAGCGTGTCAGAAAGAACGTCGCATAGGCAAACATGATGATTTCCGCAATGACCCCGACTGACCAGAGCAGCCCAATCTGGCTGGTGCTAAATCCCGCCTGACTGAGATAATTGCTATAAAAACTATAAAACGGCGCGTGTGAAAATAGCAGAATCAATTCAATCAGGAAAAAACTATACACCACTGGGCGTTTAAATATCGGCCATAAGGGTTCGAGCTGTTTCTGGGCGGTAGGCGCCATCGTGGGCTCTTTAATGGTAAATGACCAGAGAAAGGCCAGAAATGAAATACACAGCAACAACACTGGCAACATACTGATGCTCATAATTTCAAAGACGGCGCCCAAGCCGAATACACCAATAATAAAACCGACAGATCCCCATTTTCGTACTTTGCCATAGAGTTCTGCTCTTTTTTCCCCGAGCCAAAACAAAGTCACGCCTTCAAACTGTGCCAAAATAGCATTCTGAAAGAAACTGAAAATCAGCATCAGTAAAGCTACGGACTGAAAGCTATTGGGAATGATAAAAATCATGAACCAGATACAGGCTTCCATCCAGGTGGCAATACGCACCAGCAGCATGCGTTTACCGGATTTGTCTGCAATCCAGCCCCAAATTAAGGGAGCAAAGAAGCGGGTGACGATTGCAATAGAAGATAAAATGCCGATTTCCTGATAATTGAAGCCTTGATCTTCAAGATACAGACTCCAAAAAGGCATGAACGCCCCAACAATCGCATAGTAAAAAAAGTAAAATCCACTGAGTCTATGCTGGATTGCTAGAACTGGCATTGATTTATATATCCTAATATTTTCAAAATGTTAAACTCAATAAATTTCTATAGCACTGTATTCGACGACTCTTGATTTTGCTACGAGCATCTTGCATTAGTCTAAAAATAAATTTTCATAAGTTTATGGATAAATTTTGCTAAAGTAAAAATTCTGTGTTGAGTTAAATTAAAGTAAGAATATAAATCGGCTTCTATATTGAGCACACGATAAAGAGTGGAAACATTTTTAGAAAGGAGCTGGATGAACTTTAAATCTGGAGATCAATAATTACACAGACATTATCATTAATTTATGGCTAAAGTATGTCCAAAGAATTTTCAGATCATAGGCTAAAAAATTAAAACGAACTCTAGCTTTATAGCAAGGAGAAAATCAATGCCTAACTTTATAAGACCTCTATACTCGGGTCTAGTCTTCCTCCCTCTAATGGTAATAAGTATTTGTAGTGCTGCATATGCTAACGCTTCCCCTATAACCTCTAACTCTCCAAAAGATAATCTTCATCCCAATATAGATCATTATTTAAGTGAAAGTCTTTATCCTGATGAAGCAAACATAACTGAAAAAATCGCAGATATAATTGAGATATCTATTCGGAAAGAGTATTCCACAGGTATCGCGCTACGTGATGCCCATCCCAAAGCACACGGTTGCGTACGCGCAGAATTCAAAGTAGATGAAGCTCTTCCCAAAAACTTGGCTCAAGGTGTTTTTCTTCCGGGAAAAACATATCAAGCCTGGATTCGTTTCTCTAATGGGTCTAAAAATGCCCAACAAGCAGATATTAAAAAAGATGCCCGTGGCATGGCGATAAAACTTTTGGGAGTACCGGGAGAAAAGCTTTTAGATGATGAAACCTCTACTCAAGATTTCATTATGATCAATCATCCTGTCTTTTTTGTGAATGATCCAGTCAGATATATGTCATTTATGCAAGATATAAATAGCGATAGATTTTTCAATAAACTGCATATTCCTTTTGCATTAGGAGCTAAAGGAACCTGGATTGCCTTAAATACGAGAAATAAAATTTCTAATCCTTTGCAAACTAGATATTGGTCTATGGTGCCCTATCAATTAGGAATAGGTACTGATCGTCAAGCTATAAAGTATTCAGTTCAAGCATGTTCGACAGTGACAGATCCTCTTCCACATGCTCCCCATCATAATTTTCTAAGAGAAAAACTGCGCCAACATTTGCAAAAAAGTGAAGCATGTATGGAGTTTCTGGTACAGCCTAGAACATCAAACACCATGTCGGTCGAAGATTCCATGACTGAATGGCAAGAAAGTGAGGCACCTTTCTACAAGGTCGCAACTATCCGCATTCCTCCACAAGTTTTTGATACGCCTGACCAAAACAAGTTTTGTGAAAACCTTTCCTTTACACCATGGCATACCCTACCGGAACACAAACCTCTGGGAGTAATAAACCGAATGCGAAAGGTGATTTATGATCGTATTAGTGAGGTTAGACATGATATGAATTCTATTAACAGATCAGAACCACATTAAAATATAAGTGCTTATTTGAAGTTATCAGCTAACCTAAAATAACCTGTTGTACTGCTCATTCGCCTTAACTTAAAAGCTTTAGTTTACAAACTTTGTGCAGAGTTAATTTAGAAACATAAATAAAGCTGCTACATTAAAAATGACATTATAAAAAGGAAAATGGTTTCAGCGATGAAAATTAAATCTCCTATTATTAAATTGATCATGAGTTGTTTATGTTTAGGTTCAACATATGCAATAGCATCTCCTCCACTTCCCGATAGCAGCAAAATCCAAGCATCTCATATTTCGGAAAAAATACCGGGTACAATATTATCTATACAAGAACAAAATACTGATCTGTTTACGAATGCCTCACAACGTTTCTTAATCAATTATCGCAGTCGTGGCACAAAATCCGAGCCCATCGTCACTTCAGGCTATATCTTGTTACCTAAAGGCAAAGTCCCTAAAGATGGATGGCCTGTTCTGGCTTGGGCGCATGGTACAACTGGCGTTGCTGATACATGTGCACCCTCTGGCGATTATGTGGGTGGGCCAGTCCATGTCTATCAGCAAATCGCTGCTAAGGCATTGAATGCCTGGCTCGCTCGCGGCTATGCAGTTGTTGCACCTGATTATCAAGGTTTAGGCACTCCGGGCGGTCATCCTTATATGAATGCGCGAAGCCAGTTGCATACTGTCGTTGATGCTGTACGAGCGATCCACCATTTAAAGCCTTATAACTTTAGTAAAAATTGGTATGTTATGGGTCATAGTCAAGGAGGTGCAGCATCTCTTAAAGTTGCAGCATCCGGTCAAAAAGATGCGCCTGAATTTGATCTTCGCGGGGCAATTGCACTGGCACCAGGCGGTTATCAATATGAAGGAATCGCTGAATATGTTGCTAGCAATTCGCAAATCACGACTGATGTCGCCGCATTTTTTCCAATTGTGCTTTTAGGAGCAGAAGCTGCAGACCCGATGCTTGCTCCAGCAAATTTAGTTAGCCTAGAAATGGGAGAAATTCTTAATCATGCACGCAGTCGCTGTTTGTCAGAATTACAATCGGACCTAAAACAAGCACCTAAGACTGTCTTTAAATCAAATGTAAATCTGGCACCTTTGACAAATTATTTAAAAGAACAGTCTATTGAGAATATGATACCGACTGTGCCGGTTCTGCTGGTACAAGGTGAGAAAGATCAACTGGTCGATTATCGTGGTACTTATGCTTACTACCAGCAGGTATGTACAAAGCAAAAATCTATCGTCTTCCATATCGTCAAAAATGGAGATCATCGTGATTCCTTAAGACAGAGTGAATTTCTGATTGGAAACTTTATCAATTCAGTTGGACAAGGAAAAGCTTTGAGCACCTGCCCTACAAAATAACTTGGTGAGCTTTTGCATTTAATCATTAAAAACGCAAATATTTTAATCTTCATATTTATAGAATAGTCCTTTAAAGGAATACTATTCTATAAAGAAGATAAACTAATGTTAATCCGTATTCTTACTTTGTGTTAAAACTACACTTACGCTTTCGAATTGTTTTGAGCCCATCATTTTTATACCTTAGTTCTTTAGCAGACAATAATTAGAATGAAAGAGGTTATTTATGTGCTCGAACTATGAATTCCCCTCAAAAAAACGTCTTTCCTTATTAGATATTCATGAAGAGCAACTCGAACTGGGCATGAAAACGCATATTTATCCTTTAGCACCCGCACCAATCATTATGCGTGGTGCTGACGAGTATGAGCTGGATATCGCACGTTTCGGACTGATTCCAACCTGGGCGAAAGAACTAAAATATGGCCGGCATACTTATAATGCACGGACAGAAACAGTAGCATCCAAACCAAGTTTTCGACATGCCTGGAAAAACAACCAGTTTGCTTTAGTACCGGTCGATACATTCTATGAACCTAAATATATAGAGGGTAAACCGCACTGGTTTGGTATTTCACGTGAAGATGGCAATCCTTTTACCGTTGCGGCGATTTATGATGACGCACACATTGATGGTGAGAAGATCAGATCATTTTCGATGCTAACCATAAATTCAGATCAACATCCCTTTATGAAACAGTTTCATGACCCGAATGACGAAAAACGCTCGATTATTGTAATTCCGGAAGAATCACGACATGACTGGTTGCACTGCGATCATGAACAAGCCCATGAATTTTTCTTTGAAATGAAAGATGAGTTTATTGCAAAGCCTAGAGATCAACGTTTATCGGGAAATTAAAAAGCCCTAAACCAAGTTAGGGCTTCGTCCATGTGAAAAAGCTATTTTTGCTCTCTCAATGGATTTTCCGGTTCTGCATTGGGTTTCTTCTCTGGTTTGACATGCTTATAAGATGCCTGATTACCCTTGTCATCATTTGATTCTTTATGCGGATTTGATTCTTGCTCTGGCTTATTTGTCATATGTATCTCCTTCATATATCTATTAAGAGATAAATATGACATCTGCTGCTAAACATCAATGTTATTTATGTTGTACATTCAGTTTTCTAAAGAAACAAACTTTCCTTCAAGTGCTCTTTTACATTACATAATTCCTGAAGTCCATCTGAGCAAATAAGCTATTCAGCCTGATCGTAGACGGTACAGCAGAGAATATGAATTCGCGTGCGCGCCGATATCAAATACATGAAATTTTCTAACCTTACCCACTGCCGGAAAAAGTCTTTTCATCTCAGCAAAACCTTTAGGATGCTTGGCCTTAATCAGTCAATCCCCACCAGCTAATGCAGTTTCAGCCTGTGGCCTCTTTTGAATTGCTTCAAGAATTCGAGCATGGGTGATCACACGCATAAATTTTATTGTATTCCAGTTCTAAGCAGCTAAGAATTTATCAAAACGTAATCCTATTGAAATGATTCTTTTATAAAGTATTCCTTGTGAGAAATTATGTTTAGATCCAAAAATTTCATCAGTAAAGAAAAACCCCGCCAACTGATGATTGAACGGGGATTGATCTTCATTAAGATGTCTGATGATTTGGCACATTATTCAATATTTTTCAAGCAATCACGACACTGTTTGACCTCATCATGGTCACACGTGTAGTTAATTTCAGTCGCACCATGAAGACCAAATAAACAAAATATAAATTGCATCATGTTTTTCTCCTGAGTGTAAAAGGCTCAATCTAGGATCAAGCTTTATTGCTTTAAATATAGAATGATTCAATATAAAATGATTGGATCAGCGATCTAGAACAACTTCAGTACTCAGCTCTGTTTAGCCTTTCAGTAAAATTGAAGCTTTTGGGCTAAGTTTGTACAGGCTCTTCAGCTTGAGTCGTCTGATCTTTTTTACAATGATCACTTTTACAATGCTTGCTGCTCATCATCTGACACATTTTCTCTTTGCAAGATTTAAAACAACAACCAACCATTACGCCCATGCCAAATGCGCATATACATCTCATCATAGCTTTGTCCTGTCTTTTCGTGAAAAGAGATATATAAATAACATCTATTCATGTATCTCTCCTGAGGGAATTTTCAGGCTTTATGTTGTGTATGAAAACTTATGTGAAAGAGAATGAGCAAAAAATACAATCAGCAAAGAAAAAACCAGATTTAAGACGGAAAAGAAAAAGCCTGTTTAACTCTCCTAAATTAAACAGGCCTTATAATGTGCTGATTTTTAATTATTTTCATTAAGTTCTTAGAATGACGCCAAGATATCACTAGCCATGCAGCCAATCTGTGTAGGATATATAGATGCAATGTTTCAAAATATGAAAAAACCATTACTTTTGTTAATTAAATGACTGGAATTTATCCAAAAATATTTTTAATGAGAAAATAAGATTACTAAATAACCAAAACCCAAGAAGAATTGCTAAACCTATAAGTGAGAATGGGTTAATTTAGATTTTTAGAAGAAAATTCCTTATTTCAGTCAATATCGGATGTTATGAATGTTCAATGTCTCATAAAGTTTATAGATCCCTGCTTTCTTTTTAGTCATTTCTCTCTATAATTTTTCATATGGGCAATAACAATATTTTAGCAGCATGAAAAATCGCATACTAATTACTTTATTGATGAGTCTGGCAATAAGCGGCTGCCAAAAACAGCAAGCAGAGAATTCAGCCGAGGCTGATGCAAACATTAAAGCGCAGTTTGAACAGTCAGATAATCAACTCAGTGCTTATCTGGACAAACTCGACTCTTCAACAATTAGTCTGGAAGAAAGAACACGCACCCTGTGTGAACAATATCCTAAAGAATATAAAAATAACTACATGCCTGCTCTGCTAAAACTTGCACCCAAGGAATATACAGAAAAAGAGTTGCTCACAGACCTAGACAATGCCTTGAATTTCTACAAGCTAAAAGCCAATATTCAGTGTTAATAAATACTTAGTCTAATCGTGCAATGAAATATAAAAAAAACCGCCTGAATCAGGCGGTTTTTTATGAAGAGCATATATCTTAAAAAAGATTAACGCTGTGGCTTTCACTGATCTTGTTGATTACGTGAACGTTGTTGTTGCTGGTTACTGTTTTGCTGTGGCTGTTGTTGCTGTTGGCCTTGCTGGTTTTGTTGCTGCTGGTCGCGCTGTTGCTGGTTGTGTTGACCACCCTGCGGCTGTTGTTGTTGCTGGTTATTTTGTTGCTGATTTGGGTTTTGCTGGTTGTTTTGTTGACGCTGCTGATCTTGATTTTGCTGTTGCTGTTGTTGCTGTTTCTGTTGGTCTTGCTGTTGATTATTAGCCATGGTGGTATTCCTTACTATTTGCTTTAAATTAAAAGCCGATAGGTTTCGACTTAATATCTACTCTACGCATTTTTCAGATTTCGCCAACCTTTAACCTGTTACAGATTAATTCAATGTAAAAAATAGTAAGATAAGTACTTGAAGTGGAGATTAATGCGCAACATAAATTACCTGATATAATGCAACAGAAACATAATGAAAGA
>NZ_JALJVC010000007.1 GCF_022967985.1 Acinetobacter lwoffii
TAAACCATTAATTCCCATATATTTTTAATTAAATTCCCATGTTTTAAACTATCGATTCCCAGTTAAATAATTCGCCTCTTTATAGTTCTTACTAAAATATGCTCACGCAAAAGTCTCCTTGTAATTAATTGCGTAAGTGAAAATACTGTATTTTTTATAGACATAAAAAAACCATGCCTAAAAGCATGGTCTTCAATTGAGTATCAGTTAATTAGCGCATCCACTCTTTGACCTTTTCCCCATACCACTCCATCAACCTTACTCTCCCATCCCAGTACTGTGCTCGATTATAGGCCGAGCGAATTCTATTTTGAGGTAAATGGGCAAGCTGGCGCTCAATGGCATCTGGATTAAACAGATTCGATTCATTTACGATAGTACTGAATAGAGATCTAAAACCATGTGTGGTCATCCGACCTGCATAGCCCGAACGCTTGATCACAACCCAAATAGACTCACTACGCATTGATTCTTTGTTATTCAAACGATGTGGAAATAACAGTTCCTGATTATGAGTAAGCCTCAAAGCCTTTAACTCAGTAATCATCATATCCGTCAACGGTACAGGATGCTGAAGACGGTTCTTCATACGCTCTTCAGGGGTATCCCACTTACACCCTTCCAGATCAAATTCTTCCCAGCGTGCTTGTAGCAACTCACTAACCCAAACACCTGTCAGCATAATCAGAATAATGGCATGATGTGTCTGAGCATCACTTGGGTATGCTCTTACTTTTCTTAAAAATTCAGGCATTTCAGAGGCAGTAAGCGAAGCCAGGTTTTTAACTCATTTGTTCTTGAGAGCATAAACCAGATCACTTGCTGGATTATCATAACGATAGCCATGTGCAATTGCATACTTCATGACCATGCCGCAACGAGACAAGGTACGTTTTACAATTTCAAGCGAGCCTCTAGCTTCGATCTTCTTAATGATCTGTAGAATCTCAGGTGCCTGAATTTGATTAATATGCTTATTAGCAAGAGCCATATAAAGCGCGTACATTACTAGGGTGTGTCCTCATTTGGCTTTGCACCAAATAAATATACAGGCTATACGAATCATAGATTTATAATTGCGTGCCAGTTTATCAAATCGAGTTGCAATAGCACGGAAATGTTTTAATCTCGAAAATGCATTTTCAACTAAGTGTCTTAATTTATATAGATATTTATCAAATTCCTCATTCGATCTCTTACTGTTTGATCTCAATGGAATAATGGGAATCATATTTTTGTTCTTGGCATATATTCTAATGTGCTCAGCATCATACCCCTTATCAGCAATGAGATAAGTTGCCTCGTCTACCGTATCAATCAGTTGTTTTGCAACTTGACTGTCGTGGACGTCACCCTCAGTGATTTTAAAATCAATCGGTAATCCATTCGCGTCGGTTGCAAGATGTATTTTTGTTGTTCGTCCACCGCGTGATTGTCCAATTGCTCTTTCGAAACCATGCCGAGCTCCACTTGCATGTTGATGCACGCGTATGTAGCTTCCGTCAATGAATACCCATTCTTGATCCAAGATGCCTCGTAATCTAAAAAAAATTTATCCCACAATCCCTTGCTTGCCCAACGATTAAAGCGATTGTAAGCAGTTTGCCAAGGACAAAATTCCTGGGGAATATCACGCCATGTGGCGCCTGTACGCAGTTTCCATAAGACCGCTTCCATGATATTTCTACTATTCTTTGAACAGTAACAACCGTGTAATCGCATAGTATCTTGAATTTGCTGCCAGATATCATCAGTGAGAAGAGTGCGTGCCATTGGAAAAATATAGAAATGAAAAGAGCTTAAAGGGGGGATTTTACGTATTTAAAACCAATTCTTCAAATGAGGACACGCCTAATATGTTTGGATGACCAGGTTTCTTTTTGATTATTGAACCAATTCTCTGCGACTTCCTTAAAATAAGGCTGCTCTTGCTCAACCTCAGTTGTATTTTTGAGTTTATATCTCAGATCAAGCGCGATCTCCCTTGCACGCTTTAAACTTAGCTCAGGGTAGATACCTAATGCCTTGGACTTCCTTTGTCCATTTTCCGCATATCTGAGAGACCAATATTTTTTGCCATTCGGATCGATTCGTAAAGACAGACCATTAATATCAGAAAGGCGGTACTGTATTTTCCAGGGGTAGTGCTTTTTTACACAGCACATCGGTAAGCGACATATCTTTGTCCCAATTTTGACCCCCTAAAGCAAAAATAGGGTCAAACAGCTTAGAATAGGGTCGGCAATGCAGCCAATAAAAAAGCCTTTAAACATTGAGTTTAAAAGCTTTTTTAGATTCAGATGGATTACTTCGGAAAGAATTTTGGTGGGGCGGCGGCAACTTAACTGAAACTACAATTTACTAATATGTATTAAATTAATTACTCTACATTTTTATACATTAATTGATCCAAATAATCAGACCATGATTGCATCATCACTGTACGTTCTTCTAAGTACTTAGTACGGTTGTACGCTCGACCATGCATATCGCGAACCTGATGTGCAAGTTGTTGTTCTATACGTTCAATAGGAAATTTTAGAACTTCATCTAATAAAGTTCTTGCCGTAGCTCTAAAGCCATGCCCTGTTGTCTCACCATTTTTAAAACCATATTGTTTCAATCGTTTATTAATAGTTGATTCACTGATGGTTTTCGTTTTATCTCGCATAGACACAAAACAATATTCGGTATATCCAGTAATGCAATACAATTCTTGGAACAGCTTCAAGACTTGATCAGACAAAGGAACAATATGTTGTAGGGCTGTCTGATTTTTGGTCTTAGGCGGTGTATAACTCCATGTTCTATTTTTAAAATCGATATCTGCCCATTTTGCTGCACGTAATTCTCCAGGACGCACAAATACATGGGGTAAGATTTTGACTGCATAATCAATAGCAATATCCCCACGACCTGCATGTGTATTGATATTCTTTAATAGTTGTCCTAGCTTTTGCTTATCAGTAATAGCCGCTCGATGCTTAGTTTTACCCACCTTCAAAATACCGCTAATTTGGTCAGCAACGTTAAATTGACATAAACCCAAAGCAATCGCATACCGAAACACCTGAGATGCTTTACTTCTCATTCGCTTTGCTGAGTCAGTCTTACCTTGTCTTTCATAAAGACGGCATACTTCCAAAATTTGAGTGGCTGTTATCGAATCAATGGGGAACTCACCAATAGCAACATAAAGCTTATCCCAGATAAACTGATTCCGACGTTGTGTACTTGGTTCCAGCTCTTCTGTCTTACGGTATTCATCTGCTACTGATCTAAAACTATTATTTCGACATTGGGACTGTTTATCTTGCTTTTGAATTGCTGGGTCAATATTCTGCGCAAGCAGTTCTCTAAACTCACTTCGTTTTGCGCGAGCTCTGGCCAATGTACAACTTGGATAAATACCGATAGCTATAGTGGCTCTTTTCTTAGAGATTGGGCGAATATAATCAAAACGCCAATATGCCCCACCTTTTCTATCTAACAATAGATAAAGACCACCACCATCTGAAAGCTTAATATTCTTTTCAAATGATTTCTTTTGTATTGATATTGCAGACTTAATTTTTGAGTCAGTCAGACTGATAACTAATTTAGGCATTTTTACGGTATATTTTTGTCAGAAATGGAATGTACCGTAAAAAATACCGTAAAAGATTACGGTATCCTAAAACGCCTTTGGATAGTATCGGACAACCCAGTTACGTAAGTTATTAATTTTTAATAATATTAGGATTAAATCGGATGTGATCAAACGAGGAAATGGTGCGCTCAGCGGGACTCGAACCCACGCCACAGGCTTCGGAGACCTGTACTCTATCCAGTTGAGCTATGAGCGCATCTTTTTTGGATCGCGCACATCATAACAAAAAAAAGCATAAGGTAAAGCAACTATCTCTAACTTCATCATTTTTATGCTTAAGCTTTATACAATGTTCCAAAACAGCAACACAGAATTGCACGTGAATCACTTGGCTTATTTTGCGAGATCACTCACAATATCTCAACTTTTCACCATTTGAGATATTCATGACTGATGCACTGATCTTAAGGGATGTGTCAAAGACCTATCGCAATGGCTTTCAGGCATTGAAAGGAATTAACTTAAATGTACCAGAAGGTGAATTTTATGCGCTATTGGGTCCTAATGGCGCAGGAAAATCTACTACCATCGGTATTATCAGCTCATTAACAAAAAAAACCTCCGGTACAGTCGAAATTTTTGGTCATAATCTGGATACCCACCCCTCTCAGGCCAAACAGTGCCTAGGCGTAGTGCCTCAGGAATTCAACTTTGCCCAGTTTGAAAAAACCTTTGATATTTTGGTGACTCAGGCAGGCTATTACGGCATTCCTAAAAAAATTGCACAGGAACGGGCGGAGCTTTATCTGACCAAACTGGGTTTATGGGAAAAACGTTCCACTCAGGCCCGCATGTTATCCGGCGGGATGAAACGTCGCCTGATGATTGCGCGCGCCATGATGCACGAACCGAAACTGCTAATTCTGGATGAACCGACGGCAGGCGTTGATATCGAGTTGCGTCGTTCGATGTGGGAATTTTTAAACGAGATGAATGAAAAAGGCACCTCTATCATTCTGACCACGCATTATCTAGAAGAAGCGGAAATGCTGTGTCGCCGCATTGCGATTATCGATCGCGGTGTGATTAAAGAAGACACCACCATGAAGAGCTTCCTAAGTCAGCTCAATGAAGAATCGTTTATTTTTGATCTGGCCGAACCGATTGAACCTTTGCATCTGGATATCATCGGCGTGCGATTTAACCTGATCGATCCGATGACCTTAGAAATTACCATGGACAAGGCGCATAGCATGAATGATCTGTTCCAGTTACTGGAATCACAGAATATTCAGGTACGCAGTATGCGCAATAAATCCAATCGTCTGGAAGAACTTTTTGTGAAAATGGTCGAGAAAAATCTGGATGGAGCTGCGCAATGAACATTAATCAACTCAGCGTAGCTTTATATACCATTATCTATAAAGAAGTCCGTCGCTTTATGCGCATCTGGCCACAGACCCTGTTGCCACCTGCAATTACCATGAGCCTGTACTTTGTGATTTTTGGTAATCTGGTCGGCTCACGCATTGGAGAAATGGGCGGCTATAGTTATATGGAGTTCATTGTGCCCGGTCTGATTATGATGGCCGTGATCACCAACAGCTATGCCAACGTCTCGTCTAGCTTCTTCAGCTCAAAATTCCAGAAAAGTATTGAAGAACTGATCATGAGTCCGGTACCGATGCATGCCATTTTATGGGGTCATGTATTGGGCGGTGTGATTCGTGGGATACTGGTTGCGATCATTGTCAGTGCAGTGAGCTTATTTTTTGCCGATTTATACATCACCAACTGGTTTGTGACTATATATACAGTCTTGATTACTTCCCTGCTGTTTTCCTTGGGTGGTTTTATCAATGCCGTCTATGCCAAATCTTTCGATGATATCTCGATCATCCCGACTTTTGTGTTAACGCCACTGACCTATTTAGGGGGTGTGTTTTATGCTATTTCGAGCTTAAGCCCATTCTGGCAAAATTTATCTTTAATTAATCCTGTCGTGTATATGGTCAATGCGTTCCGCTATGGCATTTTAGGACATAGCGATGTCAATGTTGCCATTTCACTGACAGTGATTACCTTGTGTTGCGCCGTGCTGTATGCAGTGGCCTATCATTTACTCTCCCGTGGTTCAGGAATGCGTGAATAATGAGTGTAGAACAATCTCTCCTTGGTAAAGACACCAATTACCCGACAGAATATCAGCCTGATGTTCTGTTTCCGATTTCGCGCGCGCCTGCCCGTGAACAATACGCACATGTCGAAGCGATTCAGCAAGGTGCAGACTGGTGGCATGTATTTGAAATTTCCTGGTTAAATTCAACCGGTGTGCCGCAAGTGGCTATTGGCCGCATTAGCTTGCCAGCGTCTTCGCCGAATCTGATTGAATCCAAATCCTTAAAACTGTATTTCAATAGCCTGAATTTTGCCAAGTTTGAATCTCAAGATGCCTTTATCACGACGGTCCAAAAAGATTTATCTGCTGCGGCTGAAGCTGAAGTTAAACTGCAATTGTTTCAGGTCGATGAATTAGAGATCAGCAAGCCGGAAGGCATCTGCATTGACGAGCTGACACCTGAGCGCCTAGAAAATCATCCAGATGCCAGTTTATTGGCTTTGGATTCGGATGATGCAGCAGAAGGTGAAATCCAGCTGTATTCACATTTACTCAGAAGTAACTGCCCAGTCACTGGCCAGCCGGACTGGGGAACAGTTTTTATACGTTATCAAGGTAAAAAACCTTGTTATAAGAGTATTTTAGCTTATATTATTTCCTACCGTCAGCACAATGGGTTCCACGAACAATGTGTGGAGCAGATGTTTGCCGATATCTGGCAGCAACTGAAACCGGAAAAGCTGATGGTCTACGCAACCTATACACGCCGTGGTGGATTGGATATCAACCCTTGCCGTGTATCGGATTTAACATGGATGCCTCGCCCTATTCGTTTAGCGCGACAATAAAAAACATTGAGGTTGAACAATGCCATTTTTTGGGTTTATTCCTTCTGCAGAGCTTTTAAATACAATTCAGACTGCACAAAAAAACAAAAATTCAAGTGAGCCGCTTTACCCATTGCGTGATAAAACCGCATTGATGATTAATGATGAAATTATTGATGCGATTCTCACCGAGCTGGTGCGTCGCTTCCCTGCCAGTGATAAACGCGATACTGCGGAAAAACTGGCTGGCTATATCAAGTCGACTGTTGCAGTTTTGCTGAAACAGTTATTGAGTAAAGCACCAAATGACGTAGTCAGAGAGTCGATTGCATTCTCTGAGCGCAGTCTGTTTAAAGATCCTGAAGGGCATTTCCGCATTGGTGAGTCACTAGATGCCAATCTGGTAACTAATTTAAAACATCATTATGCGGAACTTAAAGCCGGTCAGAGTATCGATAAACAAGCGTTCAGTAACCTGTACAAGCAATTTGGTGAAGCGACAGTCCGACATTTTATGGTCGACTTTAATAAAACCCTGGATCTTGGCATGATCAAACGCAAGGCAGCAGATATTGGTGCATCTGCAGTGATCAAGGCCATCAATATGGCAGCAGATAAAATTATTCTGAATTTGAATAAAGATGAGCTGCGTGCCATGGCTGAATATCACGATACTTTGTTCTATACAGAATAGTTTTGGATAGCATGGTTTCAAGATTTTCTACAAATCTTGAGGAATTAGCCTGACTTCGGTCAGGCTTTTTTATGATCAGTGAAATAGCTTGTTACAGATAAGCGGCTCTATAAGACAGACTGCCGTAAAAATAGCCAATCCATCGCTATTTTTGTATAAGCGGCTAGGTCTCTTATTCATCCGAATGTTATCTTTAATCTGGCACTTTAACCCCACGATTGAAAAAATTTATCAATCTTTTTCATGGCATGATTCAAATGACATCGCCAGCAACTCATCAAAAAAACTGGAAATCGTAGCAAGATGTTGAAATCGGATTTTTATAAAAAGTTTAAGCAGCTTTCAATCGCACTTACCGCATTCGGTCTCAGCAGTTTGAGTCTGGCCAACGATTTCCAATATCACCCCTCTTATGCCGTTTTTAAGCAAAACGCCATGCAGCGCTATGGGCTGAGCGCCCAACAAGTAGATTCCGCCATGAACGGTACGCGTAATTTGCCTAATATCATCAATATCATGAATCGCCCAGGTGAAAGTAAGCCTTGGTATTCGTATAAGACTAACTTCCTGGCTGAATCTACCATTCAGCGCGGCGTACGCTTTAAACAGCAATATGCAGAAACGCTTAACCGTGCTGAACAGCAGTTTGGTGTGCCGCAATCGATCATTCTGGGCATTTTAGGTGTAGAAACCGGTTTTGGCAGCAACAAGGGTTCTTTTGTCACTCGTGATGCCCTAGCAACCTTAGGGTTTGGCTATGAACGTCGTGCCCAGTATTTTCAGGATGAACTGGCTGCTTTAATTGCCTGGTCATATAGAGATGGTGTTGCCACCTCTTCTGTGGTGGGTTCTTATGCTGGCGCTGTTGGCTATCCGCAGTTTATGCCGAGCAACATTCCCAAATTCGGCGTGGACTACGATGGCAATGGTCATATTGACCTGCGTAACTCAGCGGTAGATGCGATTGGCTCGATTGCCAACTATCTGGCACAGCATGGCTGGCAGCGTAATCAGCCGATTGCCTTTCCGGCACGTTATACCGGTTCAAATCCCGATGCCGTGATTGCCAAAGATCTGACTCAACCTATGCCTTATGGTGTGTTAAAAACGCAAGGCATCAGCCCAATGAATCCAATCGTAAAAATTGACGATCTGGATCTGGTCAATGTAATTCAATTACAAGAGAATTATGGCTCGATTTACTACATCACTTATCCAAATTTTCAAGTGATTACCACTTATAATCGTAGCCGTATGTATGCTACTGCTTTGTGGCTATTAGGTACCGAAATTACCAGCCGTTAACACTGAAAATTAATATAAATTATGAAAGTCAACATTTTTATAGGTTAATTTGTACGTATTTTAAGCAATTTTAATATAATGTTACAATATTGATTATTTTTTAATCAATAATTGTTTATTTTGCGTTCTTTTTTTAACTATTTTAATTAAACACTAGACAGGGTATTGTCGGCATGAATATTATCCATTTCGTTAAATGTAGTTGCATAAGTTAAATATCAGGCATGTTTATATGGTTTTTCAGCCATTTATGAACAACCAATAGATATGCTGTTAGGAGTTGATTCGATGCATTCTTCAATTTTGAAGTCTTTTATGGCCATTGCCACGATCGTCACGCTGACGCAATCACAGGCAGATATGGTTCCGTCATCTTCATTCACCAATGAAAATGACAATTCGCGTCTTGCAACGCGAGTACTCAATAAAGAAGCTCAAAGCTTCAATTCAAATTTCACAAATTTGAACAGCCTTTCAATCACTGAGCGTTCTGGCGATAAAGTTCGCCGTGAAACCATTGCAGCGAAAATTGAACTTCCTGCAGAAGAGCCTTCAGTGATTGAAAAACTGAATACAGTGGCTTCTAATACTGTACGTAAATTCAGTCAGACAGGTACAGCGTCTTGGTATGGTCGTCAATTCCACGGCCGTAAAACTGCAAGCGGTGAAACCTTTGATATGAACGCAATGACTGCTGCTCATCGTAGCCTGCCATTGAACTGCTATATTCGTGTAACTAACCGCAATAACGGCAAGAGCGTCGTGGTTAAAGTAAATGACCGCGGTCCTTTCCATGGTAACCGTGTTGTTGATTTATCTTACGGTGCTGCGAAACAGTTAGGTATTACCAGTGCCGGTACTGCAAAAGTCAGTATTGAACGTGTCGCTGGCCCAAATTCTTAAGATTTGACCTGCAACACATTTAACAAAAGCCACAGCAATGTGGCTTTTTTTATTGTGCTCATTTTCTAGAAGAATATAAACGCTCCTGCTCAGCCCTATCTTAAAGTTCTTTCAAGAAAATTTTGGTAGGCTCATCCTGCCTAATAAAATCCCTTCACCTGCATGATTAACTTTTGACCATATCCGGATTCTGCTTTATATTTCCAGATAAGCAAAACATGTTCATGGAATGGAGCGAAGAATGAAAACAATATCTAAATGGTTTGATGAATATAGTGACAGCCATCAAAATAAAACCAACAAGCTGATTCACTGGGTCTGCGTACCAACCATCTATTTTTCGATTATTGGCATTCTGGCACATTTCAGCGCTTTGCTGACTACCCTGCTACTGGTTTTGGCTTTTATCTTCTATGCACGCCTGGATCTTGTTTTGGCAGTAGCGATGGCTGTATTAACTTTAGTAATGGCCTGGCTCATCTGGATTCTACCAGTCGGTACCGGATTCTTTATTGCTCTGTTTGTCTTGGCTTGGATTGGCCAATTTTATGGGCACAAAGTGGAAGGCAAAAAGCCTTCATTCTTCAAAGACCTCCAATTCCTCCTCATTGGCCCAATTTGGTGCATGGATGCATATTTAGGTAAAATCCTACCGAACTGGAAATCACGCCATAGCAGCGCAATTATGAGCGTTTAAACGCTATATTCGATTTATCCAATTGGAAGAACCTTATTGATAGGTTCTTCCTTGATGTTTTAACCAGCCATCGACATGTTTTCGCGCAGGGTCATGATGCGTCCAGTGAATCACCCCGCCCTTGTCACTGTATTCATATTCTCCATAAAACTCGACCTGATCCTGTTTTTGAATATTCTGAATACGCGGCGCTAGATCGATATTATGTGCAACCAGTACAGTTTGGCCATTTGGTAACTCGAGGATGAACTTTTGATGACGCGATCCTTCATGATCATCTGGTAAAACAGCAACCACCTGCCCGCTTGAACGGACCTGTAGATCACTCTGGCGATGTTGAAACGCCCGTGCAATTCGATCCAGATCATCAGTCTTTTGAGACGGTACTAAGTTAGGCTCTGAATCAAGCGTTTCAGTTGTAGTATCAGATGCGGATGGAATAAGTGGTTGGGATTGTTGTAGATCCAGGCCCAGATAAGCAGCAATCAACAGTGCAATGACTGCACCGATGCTCAGATTGGTTTTATTTGGCATTTTTATAACTTTTTTATTAAATGATGAATACATGATCTGAGCTCTATCACCAAACCCAAATCCTATTCTTGAATTGCTGATGAAGAATAAATCAACATAAAAAAGCCCCATCAATCAGATAGGGCTTTTTCTAATTCCTAAGGAATTATTTTGCAGCAGCTTGAGCAGCAGCAACTTCTTCAGCGAAGCTCATTTCTGCTTTTTTCTCAATGCCTTCACCAACTTCGAAACGAACGAAGTTTGCAACTGTAGTACCAGTTGCTTTAAGAACGTCTGCAACTTTCTTATCGTTGTCGATTACGTACATTTGACGCTCAAGCACAACTTCATTCAAGTATTTCTCAACAGAACCTACAACCATCTTCTCAACGATATTTGCTGGCTTGCCAGATTCAAGTGCTTTCGCTTCAGCAATTTCTTTCTCTTTCGCGATAAGCTCAGCAGAAACGCCTTCAGCATTTACAGCAACTGGGTTGAACGCAGCAACGTGCATTGCCAAGCCTTTACCTGTAGCTTCATCACCAGTGTAAGAAACAACAACACCGATTTTAAGACCGTGTTTGTAAACTGCAAGGTTTTCGCCTTCAACAATTTTCGCACGACGTACTTGGATGTTTTCACCGATCTTTTGAACAAGAGCGATACGCGCTTCTTCAACAGTTGCACCATCTTCTAGTTTCAATTCAGCGATTTGAGCAGGATCAGTTACGTTTGCAGCAAGTGCAGCAGCAGCAACTTTCGCAGAGAAACCAGCAAAGTTTTCGTCTTTTGCAACGAAGTCAGTTTGACAGTTAACTTCTAGAAGAAGTGCTTTGTTGCCGTCTTGAGCAATTGTGATCGCGCCGTCAGCAGCAATGTTACCTGCTTTTTTAGCAGCTTTAGCTTGACCAGATTTACGTAGGTTGTCGATCGCCAGTTCAACGTCGCCGCCCGCTTCTGTCAAAGCTTTTTTACATTCCATCATTGCAAGACCAGTACGATCGCGCAATTCTTTAACCATGCTTGCTGTAACTGCAGTCATGTTTATCTCCTAAATTCGGTAGAAAATGAATTCTTTTTAGAACAGAAACGGCCCAGAGGAGTTCTCATGGGCCGCCTGCATACATAACGCTTACTTTGCCACCATCACATGTCGCAAAAATGACAAGCTAGCGTCAAACGCATTAAGCCTCAGAAGCTGGAGCTTCTTCTGCTTTAGCTTGTGCATTTGCTTGTGATTGAGCATATTCTTTACCAGCAAGAATCGCATCAGCCATAGCAGAAGCATAAAGTGTTACTGCACGGATCGCATCATCGTTACCCGGGATAACATAGTCTACGTTGTCTGGGTTAGAGTTTGTATCAACGATACCGATTACAGGAATACCAAGGTTCTTCGCTTCTTTGATTGCAATCGCTTCGTGATCAACGTCGATTACGAATAATGCGTCAGGTAAACCACCCATGTTTTTAACGCCGCCTAAGCCACGCTCAAGTTTTTCCATCTCACGAGTACGCTCTAGAGCTTCACGTTTAGTCAGCTTAGCGAAAGTACCGTCTTGAGATTGAGTTTGAAGGTCTTTTAAACGGTTGATAGATTGGCGAAGTGTTTTCCAGTTCGTCAACATACCACCTAACCAGCGGTGATCTACATATGGTTGACCAGCGCGTTGAGCTTGTTCACGGATGATCGCAGAAGCTGCACGTTTAGTACCAACGAACAAAACTTTGTTCTTTTTGCTAGCCAAGTTGTTAGCAAAGTTCAAAGCATCATTTAACGCAGGAACAGTGTGCTCAAGGTTGATGATGTGAATTTTGTTACGCGCACCAAAGATGTAATCACGCATCTTTGGATTCCAGAAACGAGTTTGGTGACCAAAGTGCGCGCCAGCTTGAAGAAGGTCGCGCATGCTTACGTTGTAATCTGCCATTTTCTTTACCTTAAAGTTTGGGTTAGGCCTCCATATACCCGCATTCTCCACCCTAAAGGGCACCCAGAGTAATGTGTCGATATATGTGCGGATTTTTTTGCCTCATCGCACAAAGCCCGTGAAATTTATTCACGAAAAAGCATTTGATAAAATGGGCGGCTATTTATACCATAGTCACACACAAATTTCCAAAAGTTTTTAGAGATCATGAACAACACTTACCAAGCGCCACGTCGACTTATCAAAACCCCTGACGAAATTGAAAAAATGCGTGTGGCAGGGCGACTGGCGGCAGAAGTATTGGATATGATCAAACCGCATATTGTTCCAGGTGTTACTACGCTAGAACTTGATACGATTTGTCAT
Organism: Acinetobacter lwoffii; assembly: GCF_022967985.1. Lineage (GTDB taxonomy): Bacteria > Pseudomonadota > Gammaproteobacteria > Pseudomonadales > Moraxellaceae > Acinetobacter. The sequence goes on from NZ_JALJVC010000007.1 coordinate 12,945, forward strand.
GACTATATTGTTAACCAACAACAAGCCATTCCAGCCTGCTTAGGTTATGGTGCAGCACCAGGTCGGCCTGCTTTCCAGCATGTGATTTGCACTTCTGTGAATCATGTGGTGTGTCACGGCATTCCATCGGATAGCAAAAAGTTGAAAAAAGGTGACATTCTGAATATCGATGTCACTGTGATTAAAGATGGCTATCATGGTGATACCAACATGATGTACATCGTCGGTGGTGAAACATCTATTCTTGCTAACCGTCTATGTAAAGTAGCGCAAGAAGCCATGTACCGGGGTATTGAAACTGTAAAACCAGGGTCAACCATTGGCGATATTGGCCACGTGATTCAAAAATATGTCGAATCTGAACGTTTTGGTGTGGTACGTGAATATTGTGGTCATGGAATTGGCACGACTTTCCATGACGAACCACAAGTATTGCATTACGGCCAGCCAGATACCGGGATGATTTTAGAAGAAGGCATGACTTTTACCATTGAGCCAATGGTCAATGGCGGCGACTGGAAAACCAAATTACTCGGTGATAAATGGACAGTGGTCACCAAAGATCACTCATTGTCGGCACAATATGAACATACAATTCTGGTGACTAAAACCGGCGCGGAAATTTTAACAGCACGCCCGGACGAAGATTTGTCACGCTTTAGTGCGTAACCACAACATCAACAACACAAAATGGTCACTTTAAAGTGGCCATTTTTATTTTATATTTCATGCATCAATATGCATGACCGAGATGTAACAAGTCTCTCCTCGCCTGCTCCCAGCGCATCGAAATTCAAGATAAAGTTCGGTCAATACACCATTTTTTCCTTAAAGTTTTCCAAATTCTTTTGCCCTATCTGCACCATTTTAGGCTAAGATAATGTGCTTTTTATTTTTTAATCCCTATAAGAAGGAATACTGCCGTGGACGTACGTCTCTCTGATCGTGTGAATGCCATCAAACCGTCCCCTACGCTTGCTGTGACTAACAAAGCTGCTGAATTAAAAGCTGCAGGTCATAACGTGATTGGTTTGGGCGCAGGTGAACCAGATTTTGATACCCCTCAACACATCAAAGATGCAGCAATTGCAGCGATTAACAACGGTTTCACCAAATACACCGCTGTTGACGGTACGCCAGGTCTTAAAAAAGCCATTATTGCTAAATTCAAACGCGACAATAACCTAGACTATGCAGCAAACCAGATTCTGGTTTCTTGTGGTGGTAAGCAATCATTCTTTAACTTGGCACTTGCTTTGTTAAACAAAGGTGATGAAGTGATTATTCCTGCACCTTTCTGGGTAAGCTACCCGGACATGGTGATCATCGCTGAAGGCGTACCAGTTATTGTGAAATGTGGTGAAGAACAACGTTTCAAAATCACCCCTGAACAATTAGAAGCTGCAATCACGGACAAAACACGTCTAGTGGTATTGAACAGCCCATCTAACCCTACAGGTATGATCTACACTAAAGCTGAGCTTGAAGCGCTGGCTGACGTACTTCGTAAATACCCAGAAGTGTATATCGCATCTGATGACATGTACGAACCAATCCGTTGGGATGACGAGTTCTACAACATCGCAACAGTTGCACCAGACCTTTATGACCGCACGATTGTGTTAAACGGTGTGTCTAAAGCTTACGCAATGACTGGCTGGCGTATCGGCTACGCAGCGGGCCCTGCTAAACTGATTGGTGCAATGAAAAAGATCCAGTCTCAATCAACTTCTAACCCAACTTCTATTTCGCAAGTTGCTGCTGAAGCTGCATTGAATGGTCCTCAAGACGTTCTTGAACCAATGATTGAAGCATTCAAACGTCGTCATGACCTAGTTGTGAAAGGCTTGAATGATATTCACGGTATTTCTTGCTTGCCTGCTGATGGCGCATTCTATGCATATGCCAACATCAAACCGTTGATTCGTGCCAAAGGTCTTAAATCTTGCACAGAATTCTCTGCATGGTTACTGGAAGAAACTGGTGTTGCAGTGGTTCCTGGTGATGCATTCGGTCTTGGCGGTTTCATGCGTATCTCTTACGCAACGGCTGACGAAGTACTTGTTGATGCACTTGCACGTATCAAAAAAGCTGCTGATTCTATCGAAGGCGTTGATGCTGCGATTGCTTCAATCGAAGCTGAAAAAGCTGAAAAATAATCTAGCTTGCTAGATAAAAAAACCCGCGAATTTCGCGGGTTTTTTTATGTTCTTCAACATGTATTAAACAGTGAGCCGTATTCGCTTATAGCTCAAGTATTTCATGAGTAAACAAACAAAACATAGACTTGCTGCAATCGTGTACGCAATACTCAACATCCACCAAAAACCATGAATCCCCAATGCATTGCTTTGCCAATTGAACAGTGTCATTGGATGATACGCCACATACCAACTACCCCCTAAGCCCACGACCAACACCGTACTGATAAAAATAAACATTGGTCTGACAATTTCACGCCAGCAACGTAGCATTGCCAAACTAATCACCAGTAGCGCATCAAAGATATGCATCCAACACATTAACAAGATCAATGCCAAGGCTAATGCAATCACCTGCGCATCATTGCTAAATAACCCCACAATCCAACTATCTAAGCCCCAAATAGTCAACACGACAACGATAGCTATTAGCATCACAGCCATCAGTGCCCGCTTACTGAGTTGCCATGCAGCATCAATCTGCTCCGCACCGATTTTAGTCGACACCAAAATACCGAAGGCGGATGCCATCGACATCGGCAACATAAACATCAGGCCCAATAAACCAAGCATCACCTAATGTGCATTCACTACAATGTCACCCAAAGGCAAGATCAGCAAAGCAATCGCGCTGATGGCAAATACATCCACAAAAGTCACCACCGCATTGGGCAATCCAATTTTTAAAATTTTCAACAAAGTCTGCCAGTGAAAGAAAACACCAGACCACTGGATCTTTAACTTCTGCTCAAGGAAGAAAAAATAGTAAACAAACAACAGTACCCACTGCACAATTAAATGTGCCATGAATGCACCTTCAACCCCATAGCTTGTAACATAACCCTCAATGCCATAAATCAAGACATAAGCCAAAGCCACTTTGAGCAGTAAATAGATCATATTGGCGTAAAACACACGCTTAGCCTGCCCACAGGCTTGGGTGAAAATATATAAAATACGCAACAATAAATGCGCTGGAATCGTCCAAGCCAACAGCCACAGACATGGCACAATCAATGCCTGTAAGGCCGCACCTGCCTTTAAAAAATAAAGTAAAGGAGTCGCATGATTAAACAAGTACATCGCAACAGCAGAAATCACCAGTACAATCAAAATACTTTGCTTCAGGATACGTTGGATGTCCGCATAATCCTGACGTCCATTGGCTTCTGCCAGCTCTTGCATCATGCCCTGTAACACCCCAATACCCGTCACAAAGCACAAAGAATAAACAGACAAACAGACTGCCAATGCAGCCACATGCTGAGGTGAAAAATGTGATAGAAAAATCACGTCGAACAAACCACTTAGCATAATAATGGCATTACTGAGAAAAATAGGCACCCAAAGATGCAGAAACTGTTTCATCACCCTATCACTCGATTTTTTAATTCTTTTATAAGATTCGTTTTTTTTGGCAGATTATTTAGATCTGAGATATTTCATTAGAAATGTATACCAGTATCGTGCAATAAATTATTCTATTTCTTATTTTTTATAAAAATGATTTTACTCAGGTGCAGGCAATGCACTTCTTACAAAATAATCCGCCATTCCTATACCAGATTGCTATTATCGATGTCACAATTTTGAATTAAACCTCAATAACTCAAGAATAATGAAAGGAAAAGTACAATGAACCCAAAAGAAATGAGCGGTTTAGCATTACTGGAAGCGATGCGTGATGAAAAAATCCCGGCCCCAAGTATTAGCGAAACCATGTCGATGCAACCAGCAGTGATTGAAAGCGGACATGTAGAATTTAAGGTCAAAGCTGATCATCGACATTTAAATCCGCTTGGCGGCGTCCATGGTGGTTTTGCTGCAACCGTTTTGGATACCGTGACAGGCTGCGCGATTCATACTTTACTTGAAGCAGGTGTCGGTTATGGCACCATTGATCTGAATGTAAAGATGTGCCGCCCTATACCTCAGAATGAGCCACTGAAAGCCGTAGGAAAATCAATTAATCTCAGTAAAAATTTAGGTATTTCTGAAGGTCAGATTCTGGATCAAGAAGGTCGCCTGTATGCCCATGCCACTGCGACCTGTATGATTATTCGGACTGAATGAAATTGCTAGCCTGCACAACTCATCAGGTAATTCATTTAAATAATACTGCTTTTCGCCTGCCCCGCTTCAACAAATGACAAGCGTGGTCGAGTTAAGCCTTGAAACTCAAAATAATGCTTGGAAACATTGGCTAATTCCACATCTTGTGTTTGTGTTATTGAGGCTTGCCACGCTTTAGACTGATTGGTTCCCGTCAAAAGATTCCCAGAAATGGCATAGATATAAAGATCTTTGTCTTGCTCTTTCAGATAGTCTGCATTCAGGAAAACTTCAAAGTTAAATTGACGTTCAGTTTCTACCAACCATTTTTCTGCAAACCATAATTGCAGCAAATCACCTAAATAAAGTGATTTTTGCGCCAAGGGCCATAGCGTGATATAAGCGTCTTTAACCGGGATATAATACTGTGCAGGATCAGCAATAATTTGCAGATAGTTTTCTTGATAATAAGCCAGTTGAGAGAAAATTTGAGGGATGCTGAGCGTATTCATTCGCTGTCTCCGGTTTAGCCATTTTTGTGCTGGCAAGTAGGTTTAAATCCACACTGTTTGACCATTTGGTCAAACGACTTTATGGTTTTAATCTAGCAAGTGAAATTTATTCTGACAAGTATTTTTCGTGAAATTTATGCAATTGCCTAAATTAAAAACAGACAGGCTGTATTTATAATAAATATGATAATTTTTGCTTGACCCCTGTCAAAATCTCTCTATAATCGCTTTCAGATTCTCCAATAGCTCAGTCGGTAGAGCGACGGACTGTTAATCCGCAGGTCCCTGGTTCGAGCCCAGGTTGGAGAGCCAAATTCAAGAAAGCCCACTCATAATGAAGTGGGCTTTTTTATTACTTAAAATTTGACGGCTTGTTATTTTCAAATATTTAAAATAAATAATTATTTTCAATCCCTCATAAAACTCGATATATAAATACCCCTCTTTTAAAATTTCGAGATATAAAAAATCCCCCATAGATGGAGGATTTTTAAGCTGTCACCGAGATTAAGCCGCTTGAGCCGGAACACCGCTATGAAAACGGAAAGTTTCATCAGGCGTGAGAATTAGCTGTTTTTCAACTTCACGAATATGCAGGATTCGCTCCTGAATATCCTCTTTCGGATTTTTCAGTTTCGCTGTGGTAGCCACATCCATCGCCAAAGCCAGATAGTCTTCAAAATGGCGAGATTCGGACTTGAGCAGGTAGCGGTAGTAACGTGCTAACTCATCATCAACACGCGAAGCAAGTGCGTAGAAACGCTCACAGGAACGTGCTTCCACAAAGGCACCAATCACCAAGACATCAATCAAGGCTTCAGGCTCAAAAGTGCGGATTTCCTTACGCAAACCACCAGCATAACGCCCTGCACTCAAGTTCTGCCAAGCCTGACCGCGCTTGTTCATCAATTCAAGTACTTGCTCATAATGCAGCATTTCTTCACGCACCAGCTGTGCAAGCTTTACCTGTAGGTCAACAAAATAGCTATAGCGGAACATCAGGTTCATGGCCGTGCTGGCTGCTTTTTTTTCACAGTTGGCATGATCCTGCATCAAGATTTCAAGATTTTCGACTGCCATATCCAGCCATGCTTGCGGTGTTTCACAACCGAGGAACGCAATCACCGGCAGCATCAGTTCATCATAATTAATATTCGACATAACGACTCTGATCTTAACGCGCTGACTTAATCACGGCTTTCATTTGCTGAACGGCTTGTGCTAGGCCAACAAATACTGCATCTGCAATTAAAGAATGGCCAATATTCAGCTCATGAATCTGTGGAATCGCAGCAATTGGCGTTACGTTATCCAGATTTAAGCCATGACCTGCATTCACCACCAAACCTTTAGATGCAGCATATTCAGCACCTTTCACAATGCGTTCCAGTTCCGCTTGTTGCGCTTCTGGAGTTTCTGCATCGGCATAGGCGCCTGTGTGAATCTCAATCGTCGGTGCACCACAAGCAACTGCTGCATCAATTTGTGCAAAATCGGCATCAATAAATAAAGATACATCACAACCAATGGCTTCCAGCTCTTGAGTCGCGGCTTTTACAGCATCAAAATTACCCACGACATCCAGACCACCTTCAGTGGTCACTTCCTGACGTTTTTCAGGAACAAAGCAAACATGCTGAGGCTTGATTTCCTTGGCAAAGGCGATCATTTCATCTGTTACCGCCAACTCAAGGTTCATACGGGTTTTTAACGCAGGACGCATACGACGCACATCGTCATCCTGAATGTGGCGACGGTCTTCACGCAAGTGCAAGGTAATGCCTTCTGCCCCTGCCTGTTCGCAGATCAATGCAGCATTGACTGGGTCTGGGTACGTCGTACCACGTGCTTGTCTTAATGTTGCGACATGGTCAATATTGACACCAAGTAATGCAGCCATAATCTTTTCCTAACTACGATTGAGATTGAGAGTTTTGAATCCAGAGTTGTCGACTTTTTAATGGTCGATCACCAAGCAAGGCCGTGATCACCTGTCGATACAGTTTCGTCAGTAATTGTAACTGTTCCGGATTAAAATCCCCACCATTTTCATGCGTCAACATGCTTAAAATCTGTTGACCAGATAGGGTGGAGCGTAAGGCTTTGGCCGATGGCATAAAGCCGGCATTGAGCTGAAAATAATAGTGCTGTTGTGGATCAATCTGCGCCTGATTGGCATCTACCGAAAAATCCAGACCATAACCGAGTTCTTCCAGCAAAACATACTCAAACTGGCGCAAGATCTGTTTTAAATATAAATTTGGATTAGATTGTACGGATAATTGCTGTAATGCAGTTAAGGTCTCAGCATATTTGGCAAAAGTTTGCGGCATTTCGACTTCTAAAGGACATAACCGCAACAGGATTTCATTCAGATAAAAACCTGAGAAAAAGGCATCGCCAAAAAAGAAAATCGGCTGATTGACAATTTCCAGTTTAGTAAAATTTTTGAGTTCGGATTTACCTGAAGCCTGCAAGCGAATGGGCTGATACTGTGGTGGTGGCATTTGCCTGAGAATACCATCTACCCTGCCATATTCTTGGGTAAATAAATGCACAATATGACTGCGTTCACGGTACTTACGATGATGAATCAAATAGCCATGCAGTACTTCATTACGCATAAGCGGGTACTTTAATCCTTATCTTTTTTTGATTTTTTATCATCTTCTTCGTCATCCCCATCCGGGATCACTGCACCCACAACAGCCGCAGTACCTTTGACTGCGACTTTTGTGGTTTTATAAGCCACCTTGACAGGAACCGTGACCACTTTATGAATACAGCCTTGCAGGAATAAAACACATACAACTACTGCTAACACTTTTATCATCACGGCATTCCTTAAAGGGTCTTACAAATTTTTATCGCTTAGATATCACTATAACCTAAGCTTTTTAATGCACGCTCATCATCAGACCAACCACCTTTGACTTTCACCCAAAGGGTTAGCATGATTTTTTGCTCGAACATTTTTTCCATGTCGAGACGCGCATCCATACCGATTTTTTTCAGTTTGACACCTTTTTCACCAATCACAATGGCTTTTTGGCTCGGACGATCGACAAAAATCGTGGCATCAATATACGTACAGGCTGCCTTCATACGACCGGTTTTTTCATTCAAGACCGGTTCTTCAGTTTTGAAGGATTCGATCTGAACGGTCAAATCGTATGGAAGCTCTTCACCCAGTTGGCGCATGATCTTTTCACGGATAATTTCAGATGCCAGGAAACGCTCTGAACGATCGGTTAGTTGATCCAGCGAGTACAGTGGTGGCTGGAATGGAAGATACTTGGCAATCGTGTCACGCAAATGTTCAAGATTGGCACCACGAAGCGCAGATACCGGTACGATTTCTGCAAAGTTCATCAGCTTTTCGCGTTCACGAATCAGCGGCAGAGCTTCGTTCTTGTTTTCAAAAGTATCCAGCTTGTTAATCACCAGAATGACTGGCATTTCAGCATTTTTTAGCTTTTCCAGAACCAGGTCATCGTTTGGCGTCCACTTTTGTGCATCCACTACGAATAAAACCAGGTTCACATCACGCAAAGCCGAATGTGCCGCACGGTTCATCATTTTATTGATGGCACGGACTTCTTTTTTATGCATCCCAGGTGTATCAACAAATACTGCCTGAGATTTTTCACGTGAATCAATCCCCACGATTTTATGACGTGTGGTTTGCGGTTTACGTGAAGTAATCGAAAGTTTCTGACCCAGAATATGGTTCATTAAGGTAGATTTACCCACATTCGGGCGACCTACAATGGCAACAAAACCACTGCGATAATCCGATGGGATTTCGGTGCCTTGTGCGCTAAAAAATTGACTAATAAGGTCGTGACTGTCGCTTTGCGACTCGTGATCAGCATCAATGTGATCGGAATGAGTAGTCATTAAGACTTATGCTCCAAAAGTTTCAAAATATCCGCCGCAACGGCTTGTTCAGCAAAACGTCGACTCGCGCCTTCGCCTTGCATAGTCGGCAATCCCGCAATCTGGCATTCCACTTTAAAATGCTGATTGGGTGCATCACCTTGAATATCTACAACCTCGTAAACTGGGAGAGGTTTCTTACGTGCTTGTAAATACTCTTGTAAGCGAGATTTAGGATCTTTAAGCTGATCTGTGGGCTCAATATGATCTAAATAGGGTTCGTACCATTTTAACACAATCGGTTCTAGCACAGTGAGATCACCGCAGTCGACATAGATTGCGCCAATAATGGCTTCTACTGTATCTGCCAGTATAGACTCACGATGATGACCACCAGATTTCAATTCACCGGTACTGAGAATTAAATTCTGGCTCAGTTTTAAATCATTGGCGATTTTTCCTAATGCTTCCTGACGAACCAGGGTTGCACGCATACGCGTCAACCGGCCTTCATTTTCACTTGGATAGGCATTAAAAAGATAATTCGCAATGATCATCCCTAAAAGAGAATCGCCCAGAAATTCCAGGCGCTCGTAGTTGTGTTTATGACTGACTGAACGATGAGTCAATGCCAGTTTCAGCAAATCAGCCTGTTTAAACTGATAGCCGATCCGTTTGGCAAGACGTTCATCATTTAGCTTTGACTGTGCTTTGATCAAACTCTTTCTCAAACTTCATCACTAAATCGATATTCATTATGAAATTTTTACGAATTTCATAATTCTTGTGCACCTGTAAACCATCGGTATTGGTGACTTTGGCAATTTCATCAAACTTCAGATCACGAATATTATTCATTTCTAAACGCTGACTCATCTGTTGACGGAATGTTTCTGGCGTTATATTGGCTGGAGCATTTTTTAACAGCGCCTCAATCTCACCATCGACCATACGATCATCGAAGTATGGTCCCCACACCGCAATCGCCACTTTTGCAAGAAATGCAAAGCCCACGATTGCAATTAAAACCCCAATATAAGAAGCACCTTGTTGATGTCTCATTTTTATTTTCCTGATTGAAACAATTAATCGATTGTTCCGTTTCGACCAAACGATGGCAATTTAAAGCCAGGTTCTTTATGCATCCAGATATAGAAGGCACGACCTGTTAAGTTTTCTTCCGGAACAAGCCCCCAGAAACGACTGTCAGCACTCTGATCGCGATTATCCCCCATCGCAAAGTAATGACCTTCTGGTACTTTCACTTCCCAATATAAACCATTTTCACCTGAATATTTACCATTTTCCAAGTAGTTAATAAAAGGTGCCTGACGAGCGACATTCACGCCTTCCAGCTCACGCATGGTAAAGGTATGCTCACCCAAGGTTTCTTTATGATAAATGGCATTTGGAGTATCTAAACGGTCTTTTCCGCGGCTAAATTCTACTGGAACTTTCGCTACTTTTTCACCATTAATGCTCAACTGGCCATGATCATAAACAATATGATCGCCTGGCAAGCCGACAATACGCTTGATATAACTGATGGTCGGTTGCGGTGGATAACGGAACACTGCCACATCACCACGTTCCGGACTGCCGGTATCAATAATTTTGGTATTGACCATAGGCAGTTTGATGCCATAGTCAAATTTATTCACCAGAATAAAATCGCCGGTTTCCAGCGTCGGCACCATCGAATCGGATGGAATATTAAAAGGTTCATATAAAAATGAACGCAGTACCAGCACAATGGTCAGTACCGGCCAAAAGTCATAAGCCCAGGTGATAATGAAATTCTCATGGCCCTTGCCTCGGGTTTGTCTTTGTTTCAAAACAAACTTGTCTAGCAACCACACTGCGACAAAAAACAGGGTCGCAGGCACAAGAATCAAATTAAAATCAAAATCCATGGGCTTATATCCTTATTATTTTAGCGTTCGACTTTTAATACGGCTAAGAACGCTTCTTGCGGGATTTCTACGCTACCCACCTGTTTCATGCGTTTCTTACCTTCTTTCTGTTTAGACAGAAGTTTTTTCTTACGTGACACGTCACCACCATAACACTTCGCCAATACGTTTTTACGCATCGCTTTCACAGTCGAACGTGCAATAATTTGGGCACCAATTGCTGCCTGAATCGCGACATCAAACATTTGACGTGGAATCAGGTCTTTCATTTTTTCAACCAGTGCAATACCACGATGACGTGCATCATTACGGTGGCAGATCATCGCCAAGGCATCGACTTTTTCACCATTAATCAGCACATCTACTTTTACCAAAGATGAGCTTTCAAAACGGACAAAATTATAGTCGAGTGATGCAAAACCACGTGAACAAGACTTCAATTTATCAAAGAAGTCCATGACCACTTCGGCCATTGGAATTTCGAAAGTAATAGAAACCTGATTCGCCATAAACTTCATGTCTTTTTGCACACCACGGCGCTCAACACACAATGTCATGACATTACCCAAGTACTCTTGCGGCACAAGGATATGACATTCAGCAATCGGTTCACGCAGATCTTCAACCGTTGAACCATCAGGCATTTTGGATGGACTGTCGATATAAATCGTCTGTCCATTCTTCATCACCGCTTCATAAATTACAGTTGGTGCAGAAGAAATCAGGTCAAGATCGTACTCGCGTTCCAGACGTTCCTGTACGATCTCCATGTGCAGCATGCCCAAGAAGCCGCAGCGGAAACCAAACCCGAGTGCATCTGAACTTTCAGGTTCAAAGAACAAGGCCGAGTCATTGATTTGCAGTTTATGCAATGCTTCACGGAAAGGTTCAAAATCGCTGGCATCAATCGGGAATAGACCGGCATAAACCTGCGGTTTCACCTTTTTAAAGCCCGGTAATGTTGCCACTTCAGGTGTCGCTGCCAGAGTAATCGTATCACCAACCGGTGCGCCGAAAATATCTTTAATACCAGCAATCACAAAGCCAACTTCACCCGCTTCCAGCATACCGGTTTCAGTATGTTTCGGGTTAAAGATCCCCACGGAAGTAATGATATGCGTTTGACCGGTTGATTTAATCAACATTTTGTCGCCTTTACGCACACGCCCCTGCTTGACCCGAACCAAAGAAACTACACCAAGGTAGTTATCAAACCATGAATCCACAATCAGCGCTTGTAACGGCGCTTCGCGATCACCCTCAGGTGCAGGAATTACATTGACCAGTGTTTCAAGCACACCTTCAATACCCAAACCTGTTTTTGCAGAACAGGTCGGCGCTTCTGTGGCTTCAATCCCGATAATGTCTTCAATTTCCTGAATCACACGTTCAGGTTCAGCTTGCGGCAAGTCGATCTTGTTCAGTACCGGAAGGACTTCCAGACCTTGTTCAATTGCGGTATAGCAGTTGGCAACAGACTGTGCTTCTACGCCCTGTGCTGCATCTACAACCAGCAAGGCACCTTCACAGGCAGCGAGCGAGCGTGATACTTCATACGAGAAGTCGACGTGCCCCGGTGTATCAATAAAGTTCAACTGATACTCTTGACCGTTGGGATGAGTATAGTACAAGGTTACCGAAGTGGCTTTAATGGTAATCCCACGTTCGCGCTCAAGCTCCATTGAGTCAAGGACTTGAGCCTGCATTTCACGATCTTGCAAGCCGCCACAAGTTTGAATAAAGCGATCCGCTAGGGTCGATTTACCGTGGTCAATGTGCGCAATAATCGAGAAGTTACGAATGTTTTTAATATCAACAGATTTTTTAGCTTGCGCCATGGGTTACCTTGAGAAAAAACGCGCTATGTAATTTAAAAATATTACATAACAAAAGCCGAATAGAAATTGCGAAGGATTATAGCAGAATGGTGATCTAGAAAAAGAATTATATTTTTTCCTTTATTCCCTATGTCGCGTACACATCAGTCAGATGAAGTCTCGATCGCCATGATTAGAAAATAGCTCCCCAACTCCACTTCTTCCTCAATATTATCCAGATGTACTGCTCAAACTGGAAAATTTTGTCTCATTAATCCAGATGTAAAGTTGAAAAATCAAAAGGATTTACATGTTCTGAAAGTGGCTGATAAGCTTGAGTAAAAGTTGGTGACATGCGTTTTGGACGTCCGGTGGCCATTTCAATACAGGCCCATTGTGTACTTCCGGTAAATAACACGGTCTGATCCTGTGGTCGATAAAATGCGTATTGTCTAAATGAATACAGGGCATTGATATCATTCAGCCAGGTGCGCAGAATAATCTCGTCTCCTTCAAAAGCTGCCTTGCGATATTGCACCTGATGCTCAACCGCAACCATGGCATGTTTCAGTTCCACATATTGCTTTAATCCCAAGCCCAGTTTTTCAATATGAGCTGATGCGACATCCTGCATCCATTGCACATAGACCACATTGTTCACATGACCCAAGCCATCAATATGTTTGGCTTGTACCTTTAAAGAAAGATCAAAAATACCGCTCACTTTGCTGTTATCCTTTCCATGATTTTAAGGCTATAGAGTCTACCGAATTTATCGCTGGGGTAAATTGCAAAAAATAAAAAACCGCTTATACAAGCGGTCTTTCATGAAAATCTAGCAATTTTATGAGATCCGCATTCCGACCACTGCAAGCTGACCCTGACGAATCAAGGTGACACGCGCGATGCTACCCTTTTTCAGCTCAGACACCTCTTGCACAAACTGATTGGAATTCAGTACTGTCTGGTTATTAATTTGAGTGATCACATCATTCGGCATGATTCGTGCTTGTGCAGCAATACCGCCTGGACGTACATCCTGAATCACCACACCGCCTTTGATTTCCAAACTCGCTAACTCTGCCGGACTAAGATCACGAATTGAAACCCCGATCACTGGCCCTTTGTTGGGTTGAGCCTGCGTGCTTGCTTTTGCTGGGGTATCATCTGGTGCCGCACTTAAAGTCGCTGCAATACTACGACGTTTATCATCACGCAAGATTTCAAGTTGTACCTGCTGCTGAGGTGCAGTACGGTTCAGATAGTTTAATAACTCGCTGGTACGTGAAATTGGGGTACCGTTGTATTTCAAGATGACGTCACTGGCACGCAGACCTGCACGTGCAGCCGGAGAGTTTGGTGCAACCTGAGTTACCAGAGAACCTTCTGGTTTAGGCAGGTTATAAGACTCAGCCAGATTACGGTCGATATCCTGCAAACTCACCCCCAGATATGAACGTGTCACTTTGCCGTTCTTCTTCAATTGATCTGCAACTTCCATCGCCACATCAATCGGGATCGAGAAGGACAAACCCATATACCCACCGGTTCCACTAAAGATCCGTGAGTTAACACCAACTACTTCACCACGCTGGTTAAACAGAGGACCACCGGAATTACCTGGGTTTAGAGCTACATCAGTCTGGATAAAAGGTACTGCAGTTTCACCCATCATGTTGCGCATTTTGGCACTGACAATTCCGGCAGAAGCGGAATAATCAAAGCCAAATGGCGAACCAATGGCGAGTACAGGCTCACCAACACGTAAGCGTCCGACATCTCCTGTCCGTAATTCTGGGAAATTCGAACCATTTACCTTCAGCAAAGCTACGTCAGTTCGTGCATCACTACCGACAACAGTGGCATCAATTTCACGACGGTCATTCAGGGTAATTGTAACTTTGGAAGCATCCTCAACCACATGATGATTGGTTAGCAGATAACCATCCTTGCTGATAAAGAATGCACTGCCATAGCCCGTCTTTTCCTGTGGCATACGCTGCTGCGGAATAATCACCTGATTGCCAAAAAAGCGGCGCAGAATTTCTGGAACTTGTTGTTGTAAGAGCTCTTCTTCGCTCATTTTTTTAACGACATTGACACTGACTACAGCAGGACTGACCTGCTCCACCAGATTTGAAAAATCAACCGGCGTAACCGCCTGCAACTGTGCAGCACTCATGGTGAGAGTGGCTGCAAATAATCCTTTTTTTAAGTCTAGAATTTTCATATAAATTATTCACTCAAATTATTGATAAATTTATGTAAATAGGTTTTATCACAAACACTGTAAAGTTTAAGTAATAATATGTTTCAATACTTTATTCTGGGCAATATCTCATTATTAAAGCATTAAGTTAAGGCTTTGATTAATTTTTTTCATCAATAAATGAGCACTTCAACGCTTGCCTTTTGTACAAAAAAGCGCTGTTATTACCAAACTTTTTTAAAATTAGCTGATGGACATGTCTAATTTATCCCTTACCCATCAATTTGACGTCATTATTGTGGGCAGTGGCGGTGCTGGTTTAAGTTTAGCCTTATCGCTCCCAGATCATTTTAATATTGCAGTCTTAGCGAAATCCACCCTGACAGATGCCAGTACCTTTTATGCTCAAGGCGGCGTGGCCGCAGTATTGGATGAAATGGACTCAATTGAACAGCATATTGATGACACAATGATTGCAGGCGCACAGCTATGTGAAATGGATGCGGTTAAACAGACGGTAGAAGGTGGCAAACCTTCAGTTGATTTCCTGCTGAAACACGGCGTGCAATTTACTCTGGATGAACAGGAACAGTTACATCTCACCCGTGAAGGTGGTCATTCACAGCGCCGAATTATTCATGCGGCCGATGCGACTGGTCGTGCCATTTCCACCACCTTGGTACAACGGGCCCAAGAAAAACAGAATATTAAAATCTTTGAAAATTATATTGCGATTGACCTGATCTGTTCACAAAAGCTCGGTTTAGATGGTGATAATCGCGCGTTGGGTTTATATGTGCTGGATGAAAACACTGAGAAAGTGCATACCTTCTTGGCTCCATTTACCGCCCTTGCCTGTGGCGGTGCTATGAAAGCTTATCTTTACACCTCAAATCCCGACATTGCCACGGGTGATGGTATTGCCATGGCTTATCGTGCCGGCTGCCGGGTCGCCAACATGGAATTTAACCAGTTTCACCCGACCTGCCTTTATCATCCACAAGCACGTTCTTTCCTAATTACTGAAGCAATGCGTGGTGAAGGCGCTTATCTGCGTCTGCCCGATGGTGAACGCTTTATGCTGCGTTTTGATGAACGAGCCGAACTCGCACCGCGTGATATTGTGGCACGTGCTATCGACTATGAAATCAAGCGTCTCGGTATACGTCATGTCTGGCTGGACATTACCCATAAAGATGAAAGCTTTGTCAAAGAGCATTTCCCTACCCTGTATGCCCGTCTGCTTGAACTAGGGATCGATATTACCAAAGACATGATTCCAGTTGTTCCGGCAGCCCATTATACTTGCGGTGGTGTTGTGGTCGATGAACATAGCCAGACAGATATTGCCGGACTCTATGCGATTGGGGAAACCTCTTATACTGGCCTGCATGGTGCTAACCGTATGGCCAGTAACTCACTTTTAGAATGTTTTGTCTATGGAATGAGTGCAGCCAAGCACATTCAGGAAAATTTCAAGGCCGATCAGCCAGCTCCTGCAGTTCCAGCTTGGGATGATTCTCAGGTGACCAACCCGGATGAGGATGTCGTGATTCTGCAAAACTGGGATGAGCTACGTCAGACCATGTGGAACTATGTTGGCATTGTCCGCACGACCAAACGCCTGGAACGTGCGCTACATCGTATTGAAATGCTGAAAAAAGAAATTACCGAGTACTATCAGGATTACCAGGTCAGCAAAAATCTGATCGAGCTGCGCAATCTGGTGCTGGTGTCCGAGATGATCGTGCGCTGCGCCATGCACCGTAAAGAATCTCGCGGTTTGCATTTCACCCTGGATTATCCCGAGCTGCTACCAGAATTACGCAAAACAGTCCTCGTCCCACCAAATTTTGAAGTGGAAACGCCTTTGGTGAATTGTTAAAAGTAGATGGAGATAACATCCTTGGATGATATCTCCTTTTCTTTTTAGATTTTTATCTGCTCAAAGTTAGCTTAGGCTATTTACAGTCAATCTTTTATATTTCAGATAATTAACGTTGTGGTGGAATTGAATATGTTCCGGTCACATGCGCCACAGGTTCATCCTGATCAATCGAATAAATCCAGACTTCTCCCACAATCAATGCTTTGCCCACCTTGATGAGCTTACACTCTCCCCGTATATCTGTTCCACCTGAAGGTTTACGTAAAAAATTGATATTCAAGTTAGTGGTCACAGCCAAACCAACCAATCCAATTTCACCCAGAATCGCGACATAAAGAGCAAAATCCGCCAAGGTCATCATGGTTGGGCCAGAAACTGTGCCGCCTGGGCGCAATTCTTCTGATCTCACCTGATAAAGCAGAGTGGCTCCACGCGGAGAAACGGCTTCAATCCGGCATTTCTCCAGACTTTGCGGAAATTCTTGTTGTAAAAATTGTTCTATCTCAGTTTTGGTCGTTTTCATATGATTAAAAAATCTTGTATATCAGTCTTAATATAGAAGATTCTTCACAGATAAACCTAGAGAAAAATTAAATAAAAAGTATTTTAATTCCAAGCTTATTTTAAATAACTTAAGGCCTGCTCAAATACTTGCTCAGGCGTTTGAGTTGCATCCAGACGTTTGATCCGTTCAGGATGACGTTGCCACAAGCTTTCATATCCTGCTCTCACTTTCTCAAAGAAAGTGACTTTCTCCTGTTCAAAGCGATCCAGCGCACCACGTTCACGTGCTCGGTTCATCCCCAGTTCAATCGGTGCCTCTAGCCAGAAAGTAATGTCCGGCATACGTGCGACAAAGTGGTCATTGAGTAATTGCAACTTGGTTTCGCTCAGACCCCGACCTGCACATTGATAGGCAAAGCTGGCATCGCTAAAACGGTCACACAGGACAATTTTCCCGGCTGCTAATGCGGGCAGAATCACTTGTGCCAGATGCTGGGCACGCGCCGCATACATTAATAACAGCTCGGTATCATGCGCCATGGTTTCTTCATGATTCACTGTCAACAATAGCGAACGAATCTGCTCGGCCATCGGGGTTCCACCGGGTTCACGAGTCAAAATGACATCTTTACCCTGTGCGATGAAATCTTCATAAATCGAACGAATGAGCGTGGTTTTACCTACACCTTCTGTGCCTTCAAAGCTAATAAACATACTCATTCCTTATTTTTCGAGCGTAAAATCGTCAGATATTCCTGTACGGCTTTATTGTGGTCATTCAGATTGCTCGTGAATTTATGCCCACCATTACCGGTAGCGACAAAATACAGGTTGTCAGAATTATCCGGATGCATGGCTGCTTCAATGGCTTTCTTGCTTGGCAAGGCAATCGGTGTTGGCGGCAAACCTGAAATGGTATAGGTGTTATACGGCGTCGGTGTGCGTAAATCCTTGCGAGTAATATTGCCGTTATAGCTGTCACCCATGCCATAAATCACTGTTGGATCGGTCTGTAAACGCATGCCAATTTTTAAACGGCGTACAAATACCCCAGAAACCTGTTCCAATTCACGATCCACACTAGTCTCTTTTTCAATGATTGAGGCCATGATCAGCGCGTCATATTTATTCTGATACGGCAGATCAGTTGCACGTTTCGCCCACGCCTCATCCAGTGCTTTCATCTGGCGCTGATACAGATTGGTCAGAATTTTACGGTCAGTTTCACCTTTGGCAAAGAAATAAGTATCCGGTGCAAACAGCCCTTCAGGATGTGAAAACGGAATATTCAATTCTTTGAGTAATTGCTCAGTAGGCAGATGCAGTACTTCTTTGGTGACTAAATCATTTTTCTTCAGGGCATCAATCAGTTGCTTAAAAGTCGTTCCTTCAATCACCAGAATCCGGCTCATCTGGGCATTGTCTGCATCGGAAATCATCTCCAAGACCTGACGGATGCTCATGCCCTGGCGCACTTCATACACGCCCGCTTTCATGCTGTCATGAATCATGATGCGCTGATACAGCTTGAGAATGATCGGAAAACTCACCTGATTTTCTTTGGCCAGACGATCAATAAAACCGGAATAGGTTTGACCAGATTCAATCGCGAGCAGCTGTTTTTTTCCTTCGACAGGATACTCCTTCCACAAACTGCTTTTCAGGATCAACGCCAAGATCAAAGCAATCCCCATCAGGACCAAGGCAATTCCTTTGAAAGATGAGGAGAATCTCGCTTTATTTTTCTTTTTGGCTTTAGGTTTGGAAGCTGACATATTAAGACATCTGGTTCAATCGAAGACGGTTAAAAATTTCAATACAAGCATCGCCATCCAAGGTTCGCTGCTCAAATTGCGTGACAATTTTCATCGGGCTGAGTGCATTGCAGAAAA
Organism: Acinetobacter lwoffii; assembly: GCF_022967985.1. Taxonomy (GTDB): domain Bacteria; phylum Pseudomonadota; class Gammaproteobacteria; order Pseudomonadales; family Moraxellaceae; genus Acinetobacter. Next base: position 31,812 of record NZ_JALJVC010000007.1, read on the forward strand.
ACAGGCTTTGAATATGGTTGATTTCATCCATATCGATACAGCGTTGCTGACAGCTAATTCCCTGATCTTGCATACGTTGTAGAATTTCTGCACGCATGACACCGAAGACGCCATTATAACGAAGTTCCGGCGTAATCCATGTATTGTTTATACGAATGAAACAATTACTGCTTACCCCTTCGACAACACCGCCCTGTACATCTGTCACCAGGGCCTCAGGCCAGCCGCTTTGATCTGCTTCCTGTTTCAGCAAAACCTGCTCTAGACGGTTTAAGGTTTTTAGCCCTACCAGACTCGGCATCGTCAGTCCTAATGCCTGCTGTAAAATGCCACTTTGAATCTGCTCAAACTTAAAATCCTGTACGGTTTGAGGATAATAAAATAGCCAGAGATCTGCAGGATGATCCGGCAAGCTATAACCGCGCTGACCAATTCCACGACTCAGCACGATTTTCAATGTGCCATTCAGTTCATGTTCTGATGCACGTAAAATCTGTAAGCTTTCTGCAATCAGATCAAGATTGGCATTCAGGCTTAATTTCTGATTGCTAATGTGCAAACGTGCCAGATGACGATCATATAATTCAATCCGGTTATGCCGAATCCGGGCCGTGGTAAAACAGCCATCACCATAATGAAAGCCACGATCCAGCACATCTATCTGGCTGACCTGTTGGGCATTTTTTAAATACAGCATATTTTACAGCCTCTAAAATGAAAAATTGAGCAGTCAGATTCAGGCTTCACCTATATATCTTTTTTACTCACATCCAATTCTTTTTTAATTATTTTTTATGCAAAAAATCTCAAGCTATTCTTGCCTCATCTAACAAAAGCTAAAAAACTTGAGGCAAAAAATGAACACGCGTAAATTAAAAATTGGGGTACTGGCAGCGCTACTTTCAGCAAGCGCCTTAAGCGTTTCAGCAAAAGATTTCCTGAACGTGTCTTATGACCCGACTCGCGAATTGTACGACAACTTTAATAAAGAATTCAGTGCTTACTGGAAAAAAACCACTGGTCAGGAAGTCAATTATAAACAGTCACATGGCGGTTCAGGCAAACAGGCACGTGCCGTGATTGACGGACTGGATGCCGATGTTGTAACACTGGCACTGGCAGCAGATATTGATGAAATTGCAGAACGTGGTTTGCTGCCTAAAGACTGGCAAAAGAAATTCCCGCAGAATTCGACACCCTATACTTCAACCATCGTTTTTCTTGTACGTAAAGGCAATCCAAAAGGAATCAAAGACTGGGGAGATCTGGTTAAACCAGGCGTAGACATTATTACCCCGAACCCAAAAACTTCAGGTGGTGCACGCTGGAATTATCTGGCTGCCTGGGCGTGGGCCAAACACCAGAAAGGTGGCAATGATGCCAAAGCACAAGACTTTGTCCGTCAAATCTACAAACAAACCAAAGTACTGGATTCGGGTGCACGTGGTGCTACCACGACTTTCGCTGAACGCGGGATTGGGGATGTATTACTGGCTTGGGAAAATGAAGCACATTTGGCCGTCCGCGAACAGCCGGGAAAATTTGAAATCATTACTCCTTCTCTGTCTATTCTGGCTGAACCACCCGTGGCAATCGTAGAAAAAAATGCCAAGAAAGATGGTAATGAACATCTGGCCAAAGCCTATTTAAATTACCTCTATTCACCTGCTGGACAGACTGTGGCGGCGAAAAACTTTTACCGTCCACGTAATGCGAATGTATTAAAGCAATACAGTACCGTATTCAAGTCCTTAAAACTGGTCACCATTGATAAAGAATTTGGTGGCTGGACCAAGGTTCAGAAACAGCATTTTGACAATGGCGGTGTGTTTGATCAGATTGTCAAAGCCAATCACGCAAAATAATACTTTAAATGCAGTTCATTATGGCCTTTATTCATAAGGCCATTCTTATTTCAAACACTTAAGAGCTTATTTATCTCTTTTTTTCATATAAAATTCATTTTTAATTATTTTTTATGCATAAAGAATAAGTTTATTCTGCGCTTATGTTACAGAACATATCAGAGATTCAGTCCAGATGAGCATTTCAAACACATTAAAACTTGGGGTTTTAGCAGCTGTTATCTCGGCAACCTCATTTGGTGCAGCAGCACGTGATTTTCTCAATGTATCCTATGATCCGACCCGTGAACTGTATGAAGATGTAAATAAGAATTTTGGCAAATATTGGGAAAGCCGTACCGGTCAAAAAATCAATTTCAAGCAATCGCATGGCGGTTCAGGCAAACAGGCACGTGCCGTGATTGATGGTCTGGATGCAGATATCGTAACGTTAGCATTGGCTGCCGATATTGATGTGCTGGCAGAAAAAGCTAAACTGTTACCTGCGGACTGGCAAAAGAAATTGCCGCAAAACTCGACGCCTTATACTTCAACCATCGTGTTCCTGGTGCGTAAAGGCAATCCGAAAGGGATTAAAGACTGGGGCGATCTGGTCAAACCGGGCGTAGCAATCATTACCCCGAATCCGAAAACATCAGGTGGCGCGCGCTGGAACTATCTGGCGGCATGGGCATGGGCCAAACATCAGGCCGGTGGCAATGACACGACTGCACAAGAATTTGTTCGCCAAATTTATAAAAACACCAAAGTCCTGGATTCAGGTGCGCGTGGTGCAACTACCACCTTTGCCGAGCGTGGGATCGGTGATGTCTTGCTGGCCTGGGAAAATGAAGCGTACTTAGCGATTCGTGAGCAACCAGGTAAGTTTGAAATTATCACGCCAAGTCTGTCTATTCTGGCTGAACCGCCAGTGGCGATTGTAGAAAAAAATGCAGCGAGAAAAGGCAATAAGCATCTGGCTCAAGGTTATTTAAACTTCCTGTACTCGCCACTGGGTCAAGACCTGGCAGGCAAACATTATTATCGTCCACGCAGTGAAGTAGCTTTAAAGAAATATAATCATGTGTTCAAACCACTCAAACTGGTGACGATTGATCAGGAATTTGGCGGCTGGAGCAAGGTACAAAAAGCCCACTTTGAAAATGGTGGTGTATTTGACCAGATCGTTAAAGCCAACAGCGCGAAATAATCCTCCAGGCTGATTGATACAGGAGCATCGACATGATTCATACGCTTATCGTTCCCGGTGTAGGTGGCAGTGAATATAACCACTGGCAAACCTGCTTACAGCACCGGCTGATGCGATGCTCCCGTGTGCAGCAAAAGGACTGGAATCATCCGGTACTGGATGTCTGGGTGGCAGAATTTGTCAAAACTCTGCAAGCCATTCCAGCAGAGGTTCAGATTGTCGCGCACAGCTTTGGCTGTCTGACCAGTATTGCGGCCCTTGCCCGACATCCGGAACTCAATGCAAAAGTAAAAAATCTGGTATTGGTGGCCCCGGCCAATCCGGCACGGTTTGGGGAAAATGGTTTTGCGCGCGACAGTCAGACAGACTACAGCACCTATTTTCAACAGCTCAAGCTTCAGGTGCCCACCACGTTATTGATCAGTGAAAATGATCCCTGGTTAAGTTTTGAAGATGCGCACATACTGGCCCAAGCCTGGAAAATCAAACCGATCAATTTGGGCGCAGTCGGTCATGTCAATGTCGCTTCTGGTTTTGGCCCTTTTCCTGAAATTGAACAATATCTGATTTCAGAAAACCCTATGCGCCATATCAGCAAATTTGATGAGAGCAAGTATTATTTTAAATTTGCATTTTAGTCGCTGCAAACTATGCTTGTGCCAAATTTATTTTCTAATTTCGCTGGTTATTTTTAATCAGCATTCTCTCTTTTGAGGAGTAATCATGTCGCAGCGATCCCGAGTGCTGCCAGGATTTGGTCTTTCTCTAGGCTTTACCCTAGCGTATTTGTCATTAATCGTTTTGATCCCGCTGTCAGCTGTTTTTATTAAATCACTGGGCATTGGTTGGGATGGCTTATGGGAAATCCTGAGCTCTGAACGTATCTTGAAATCATTGCAGTTAAGCTTCACCGCAGCCATTGTCGCTGCACTGGTCAATGTAGTATTTGGCCTGTTACTGGCGTGGTGTCTGGTACGTTACAGCTTTCCGGGCAAACGTATTGTCGATGCCCTGGTAGATTTGCCTTTTGCCTTGCCCACTGCGGTTGCGGGTATTGCCCTGACCTCTTTATATGCACCGACCGGCTGGATTGGTCAATATTTAGAACCGATTGGCATTCAAGTCGCTTATACCCCGATTGGTATTACACTGGCATTGATCTTTATTGGTCTGCCTTTTGTAGTGCGTACGGTTCAGCCAGTCCTTAGCGATCTGGAAACCGAACTGGAAGAAGCTGCATCTGCATTGGGTGCCAACCGTTTTCAGATTGTGACCAAAGTGATTTTCCCAATTCTGCTGCCTGCGCTGATCACTGGCTTCGCTTTAGCCTTTGCCCGTGGTGTCGGTGAATATGGTTCAGTGATCTTTATTGCTGGTAACCAGCCTTTTGAAACGGAAATTGCACCCTTAATGATTATTTCTCGCCTAGAAGAATATGACTATGCCGGTGCAACCACGATTGCTGTCGTCATGCTACTGATTTCCTTCGTGATGCTATTCCTGATTAACTTATTACAGGCATGGGCTAGCCGTCGTACCGGGAGAACTGCGCGATGAGTTTAAATACCAACAGCAATGCGCTGGCTGAAAAGTTGCAATCCCGTGATGCAACCCGTGAGCCAACTTGGGTACGCTATACGCTGCTCACTATTGCGCTGATTTTCTTTTTAAGCTGCTTGATTCTGCCCTTGATTCTGGTTTTTGTTGAAGCCTTTAAACAAGGGGTTGGCGTTTATACCCAAGCGCTGGTGCATCCGGATACTCTGTCGGCAGTAAAACTTACCTTGCTGACTGCTGCAATCGCAGTACCGCTTAACGTCGTATTTGGTGTTGCGGCAGCCTGGTCTGTGGCGAAGTTTAACTTTCCCGGTAAATCATTCCTGACAACCATTATTGATCTCCCCTTCTCGGTTTCACCTGTAATCGCGGGTATGATGCTGGTGCTGATTTTCGGTACCCAAGGCTGGATGGGCTCTTGGCTGATGGATCATGATATCAAGATCCTTTATGCAGTACCTGCGATTGTTCTGGCGACTATCTTCATTACTGTACCTTTTGTTGCGCGTGAGTTGATTCCGTTAATGGAAGCACAGGGGACCGAAGAAGAAGAAGCTGCGATTGTACTCGGTGCATCTGGCTGGCAGACTTTCTGGAAAGTGACCCTGCCCAATATCAAATGGGGTCTGATCTACGGCGTGATTCTGTGTAATGCGCGGGCTATGGGTGAATTTGGTGCGGTGTCGGTGGTTTCTGGCCATATCCGTGGTGAAACCAACACCTTACCGCTACACGTCGAAATTCTTTATAACGAATATACCTTTAGTGCTGCGTTTGCCGTGTCTTCGCTTCTGGCTCTCCTCGCAATTGTGACCCTGATTTTAAAAACATGGGTGGAACTGCGCCAGGAAAAACAAGACAAACGTAATGAAGATTCAACAGTTTCTTAAGGAATGCCCACATGAGTATTCAAGTACAAAATATTGAAAAACACTTTGGTGCATTCCATGCACTTAAAAATATCTCGCTGGATTTCCCGGATGGTCAACTGGTCGCACTTCTTGGTCCATCAGGCTGTGGTAAAACCACTTTGCTACGGATTATTGCCGGTCTGGAATCAGCAGATGGCGGCCAAGTGATTTTAGAAGGTCAGGATGCCACCAATGTTCATGTGCGCGAGCGTGAAGTTGGCTTTGTATTCCAGCACTATGCCCTATTCCGTCATATGACGGTATTTGACAACATCGCCTTTGGTCTGCGTGTGCGTCCACGTAAAACCCGTCCATCAGAAGCGGAAATTAAAAAACGTGTTACACGTTTACTCGACTTGGTTCAGCTTGGTTTCCTGGCTGACCGATATCCAGCTCAACTTTCTGGTGGTCAGCGTCAGCGTATCGCTTTGGCACGTGCTTTAGCAGTTGAACCGCGTGTATTATTACTGGATGAACCTTTCGGCGCACTGGATGCCAAAGTCCGTAAGGAGCTACGTCGCTGGTTACGTACCCTGCATGACGAATTGCATATCACCTCGATCTTTGTAACCCATGATCAGGAAGAAGCACTCGAAGTTGCAGATCAGATCGTAGTCATGAACAAAGGGAATGTAGAGCAGATCGGTTCACCGCGTGAGGTCTATGAAACACCAAAAACTCCATTTGTATTCGACTTTTTGGGTCAGGCGAACCGTTTTGAAGGTCAGAACCATGGCGGCCTTATTCAGCTCGGTGAAGACCGCATTCAATTCGAGGGTGCAAAAAATGCCGCTCAAGGTGAAGTGATTTTATTCGCGCGCCCAGATGAGCTACGCATTCATGCACAGCCACACGACAATGCCATTCAAGCGACCTTCATTCGTGAATTATGGATCGCGGGTAAAGTAGTTGCAGAGCTAAATGACCGTCAAGGCAACCTGATCGAAATTTTACTAACACCTGATGAAGCGAGAGCGCATCAATTCCGCCCAAATCAAACCGTGTGGTTAAGTGCGGTGAATTTGCATTTATTTGAAAACCAGGTCGCTTAAGATCAAAAGATGGGGCTTTAAAATGCCCCATCCTCTTCTAGGGTAAGAGAATTATGAATTTCCAACAATTAAGAATTATACGAGAAACGGTTAGACAAAACTTTAATTTAACAGAAGCTTCCGCTGCGCTTTATACTTCACAGTCCGGGGTAAGTAAGCATATTAAAGATCTGGAAGATGAACTGGGGGTACAGCTGTTTATTCGCAAAGGTAAACGTCTACTGGGCTTAACCGAACCGGGCCAGGCACTTTTAGGCATTGTAGAACGCATGCTGGTCGATGCCGACAATATCAAACGTCTGGCCGATGATTTCAATAAAGTCGATGAAGGCACATTGACCATTGCCACGACGCATACCCAGGCGCGTTATGTGTTGCCACCAATTGTCAGCCAATTCAAAAAAGAATTCCCTAAAGTTCATTTGATTTTGCAACAGGCCAGCCCGGTTGAAATCACGGAAATGTTACTGCAAGGTCAAGCGGATATCGGTATTGCGACCGAAGCACTCACCACTGAAGATAATCTGGCCAGCGTGCCTTACTATAACTGGCAACACAGTATTATTACCCCGCAGAATCATCCACTGGCAAGCAAAGAACACGTGCTCATCGAAGATCTGGCGCACTACCCGATTATTACCTATCATGGTGGTTTTACCGGTCGCTCCAAGATTGATACCGCCTTTGAAGAAGCTGGTTTTGATGTAGATATTGTGATGTCCGCGCTTGATGCCGATGTCATCAAGACCTATGTAGAAATGAATATGGGCATCGGCATTGTCAACGATGTGGCCTATGACCCGGAGCGTGATTACCGTTTAAAGCAGATTGAAACCGATATTTTCGGCGTAAATACCACCTGGATTGCAGTGCGTAAAGGTCATTTATTACGCGGTTATGGCTACGAGTTTATTTCCCTCTGCTCACCAGACGCAGATATTAAGGCACTGAAAAAAGTGGCTTATCCAGACGAATAAAGTGCAATATTTTAAGTTTTTAATCAAAGAGGCTACATCGCCTCTTTTTTATTTTTTGAGTAGATAAAGAGTACAAATTTCAAGCATAATCACATGCATAATAAATTGAATTATACCAAGATGATCAATAATAAATTTGCTCTTTTCTGCATGGGGTTGTTTTTCTCTGAGTCAGGTTATGCAGCAGCGTTTGAACAATCTGGTCAGTCCATTCAATCTTTTTTTGAAGAAAATCATTATGCTGAAGTTTCTCTAGCTTGGGTCCGCCCTGATATCAGCGGTCAGGTACAACATACCGAAGAGCTGCAACAATTAGGCATCACTGATTTTTCTACAGGAAATCTTACCCATAGCGAATGGATTTCCAATGCCGCATTAAAAGTCCAATTGAATCCTCAAATGTCGTGGGGACTGATTTACGATCAGCCTTATTCTATAGATATCGCTTATCATTATGATCCTGTTTTTGCAGGTGCAACACTTCCAATTGAGGCTGCTACCATTCAGTTTAAGAGCCATAATTTGACCTCATTAATTGGCTTTCAACCAGACGATAACTGGAATTTTTATACAGGGCTAAGTTATCAAAGCTTAGAGGGAAATTTATATTTATCCGGGCAGACATTTTATATATTCAATGGTTATCGGGCCACATTTGAACAAGATCCCGCTTGGGGCTGGCTTGCAGGAATCAGTTATCAGATTCCAGAATATTTTTTTAGAACCGCACTGACCTATCGTTCTGCAATCACTCATCACAATAAAACCACTGAATCGATTGTTGTCGGTACGAATCCAGCACCTTATACAGAAATTCAAACTCCTCAGTCAGTGAATCTAGATTTTCAGACAGCTTTAACTGATCAAAATGCGCTCTACGGCACGCTGCGTTGGTCAAACTGGCAGAATTTCGTGATCCAGCCGCCTAAATTTGGCACTGTAATTGACTATGCGGCCTTACAGCTCCCTGAAGTAAAACCTTTTAGAATGATTGATTATCGTAAGGATCAATGGTCTGGAAAAATCGGACTTGCCCATCAATGGCCATCTTTTGGCATAAATTCTATCGAGCTTTTATGGGATTCTGATACAGGAAATCCGGCTTCAACCTTGAATCCGAGTGATGGCTATTGGGGTATCGGACTAGGTCATCTTTATAAGATTCAAGAAACCTGGGATATGGCTACTGGACTATATTATTTAAAGTTTCAAAAACCTGAAATTTCCTCATCCGAACCTATTACGCCACAGATTGCAGGTTTATCTGCAGTTTCCGATAATAGTGCCTGGATTCTAGGTTTGAAACTGGGTTATCACTTTTAAAATTGTTCTAAAAATACAAAAAAACGGGCCGAAGCCCGTTTTTTATAAGACTAAAACTTAGAAGCGGAAGCTGACACCCAGTTTCGCTACTGGTAGCCATTCGTATTCATTGTCGTTACGAATTTCGCGTTCTTCATTTCTTAAAGCTGTGTCAATATCAGGTGCACTTGGGTCAAGTGGCGTAAAGTTACTTGTAGAAGCTAAATTAACTGTTGGATTGCCGTTATAGTATGCACCAATCTCACCAAAGACACCCCAACGATTAGTAATTGCTGGAGAGAAACCGATCCCTACATAAGGAGCGATATTGTTTTTGTAAGATAAGTCACCAGTTACACGACCTGTAGTTCCACCGACAGTTTGATAACGGTTACCGTCTACAGTAATAGTACCATCAGCACCCGTACGACCTTCTAAACCATAATCATTATCAATATAACCTACACCTGCTGCCATGTAGAACCAGTTCGCCCAAGGACGAATTTCAGCATTTAAATAGGTTAAGTTATTATCCATATCTAGGTCATATTTAGTCCCATTAACTGAGATATCATCAGACCAGGAAATATCACCGCCGTTATAACCTAAAGTGACACCTACATATGGGTTAGCACTCCAGGAAATTGCACCACCATAACCGGTAGTACCGACTTCAGCACGAACAGAAGCTGGTTTAAAGAAAGAGAATTCAGCAACGCCTTCATCTGTTACGATTGTTTCATCAGCAGCCATCGCAGAACTCGCTGCTAGAGCTAAGGCTGATACTGCCAAAATATTATGTAAAGATTTCATTATTTCTCTCCTCAAAAGAACTTATTTTGATCATTAGTTATTCGTGATAGGCTCAATATAAAGGACTTAAAAAATATTTTTTATTCGCATTTTGCTCATCTTTTGTTATTTTTTGATACAAATTAATTTTTCTTGTTCAGAACCAAGCGTTTTCTAACACTTCTCCTACATTTCAACATAATGAAAAAGTACACTTATCACTTTAATAATTTCACGCTTTCTACACTTTTGGTTATTTTTCATCTATTTTTAGTCCTTTCAACTATTTTTCCTGCAATATAGTGTAAAATCTAGAAAATTTTTTTCTGGAAGGAAGATCATGTCGCAGCTTTCAACAATCATTGAACAAGCGTTTGAAGACCGTGCGAATTTTACAGCTGCAGATTGCTCTGCTGAAATCCGTCAGGCAGTTGAGGAAGTAATTGCTGGTCTGGACAATGGTACTTTACGTGTTGCTGAAAAAATCGATGGTGAATGGGTTGTTCATCAATGGATTAAAAAAGCGGTATTGTTATCATTTAAATTGAACGACAACAAACCAATGGAAGCTTGTGATCTTCGTTTCTATGACAAAGTAGAGACTAAATTCTCAGGTTGGACTGAAGAACAATTCAAGGCTGCTGGCGTACGTGTTGTACCGCCTGCTGTTGCACGTAAAGGTTCTTTCCAGGCCAAAGGCGTGATCTTGATGCCTTCTTATGTCAATATCGGTGCTTATGTAGATGAAGGCACGATGGTTGATACTTGGGCAACTGTAGGTTCATGTGCGCAAATTGGTAAAAATGTTCACTTGTCAGGTGGTGTAGGTATTGGTGGTGTGCTTGAACCGCTTCAAGCAAATCCAACTATTATTGAAGATAACTGCTTTATCGGTGCACGTTCTGAAATCGTTGAAGGCGTAATCGTTGAAGAAGGCTCCGTGATTTCAATGGGCGTATTCATTGGTCAATCAACCAAGATTTATGACCGTGCCACTGGCGAAATTCATTATGGTCGCGTACCAGCAGGTTCTGTCGTTGTTGCAGGTAGCCTTCCATCTAAATGCGGTACTTACAGCTTGTATGCTGCCATTATCGTGAAAAAAGTTGATGCACAAACTCGTTCCAAAACAAGCCTGAACGATCTATTACGCGAAGACTAAAATGTCTTAACTTAGAGGATACATTCGTGTTCCTCGGAGCTTCAACCGCTCCTCGTCTCTACGATTAGTAATAATCGTAGGGATTTTTATTTTTATACCCGGTTATTTATTTCTCATTGGTTAGTTTTGTTATGAATATGCTTCGATCTTCCGCAATTCCTGTCTCTGATCCGTCTGCGGGTTTACGCATTACGGAGATTTTCTATTCATTGCAAGGTGAAGCCAATGCCGCAGGACTGCCAACAGTATTTATCCGTTTAACCGGTTGTCCATTACGTTGTAGCTATTGTGATACCACCTATTCCTTTGAAGGCGGTGAGCGTCAGTCTCTGGACGATATTATCCAGACCACGCTTGATTTTAAAACCCCTTATGTCTGTGTGACCGGTGGTGAACCACTGGCGCAGCCCAATGCCCTACCCCTGATGCAGCGACTTGCGGATTTAGGATGCGAAGTTTCACTTGAAACCAGTGGCGCTTTAGATGTGTCCAAAGTGGATTCACGTGTTTCCAAAGTCCTCGATTTAAAAACACCAACTTCAGGTGAAGTTGCACGGAATTTGCTTTCTAATCTCGATCATTTAACTGCACATGATCAAATCAAGTTTGTGATATGCAATCGTGAAGACTATGAATGGTCAAAGCAGCAGTTAGAGCTGTACCAACTTCAAGACAAAGTGAGTACAGTTTGGTTTTCGCCTGCATTTGCGGTTGAAAAAGGTGCGGTTCGTTTACCACCACTGGCACGTGATTTGGCTCAGTGGATTTTAGAAGACCATCTCCCTGTTCGTTTCCAGTTACAGCTACACAAGTTGTTATGGAATGATGAAACTGGTCGTTAATTTTTTGTAAAGTATTTTTTTGGAGAATCAGCTTATGCGCCCTCGTGCCATTGTCCTGTTATCTGGCGGATTAGACTCAACAACATGTCTGGCTTGGGCGCAGGCACGCTATGAATGTATCGCACTCAGTTTTCGATATGGTCAGCGTTCAACGACCGAGCTGGATGCAGCAAAAGCTTTAACACAACGTGCGGGTGTGGAACATCGAGTGATCAATATTGATCTGGGTAATCTGGGTGGTTCAGCCCTTACCGATCATAGTATTGAGGTACCTGACCACGAACAGGCTGGCATTCCGATTACCTATGTTCCAGCACGTAATACTATCTTCTTGTCTTACGCCTTAGCAGCAGCTGAAGTATTCGAAGCTGAAGCGATTGTCATCGGAATTAATGCGGTTGATTACTCCGGTTATCCGGATTGCCGTCCGGAATTTATTGACGCATTTGCCAACATGGCACGCCTTGCGACCAAGGTTGGCGTAGAGGGTCAGGCGCTCAAATTTGAAACACCTTTGTTACATTTATCCAAAGCAAATATTATTCGCTTAGGTATTGAACATGGCGTAGACTACAGTCAAACGGTGTCATGCTATCAAGCAGATGACCAAGGACGTGCCTGTGGCAAATGCGACAGTTGTCGTTTACGTAAACAGGGTTTTGCGGACGCAGGTGTTGAAGACCCGACACGTTATATACCGTAATAACAAGGTAGAGTTTATGAAGAATTTAAAATCAAGCATCGTGCTTTCAGCAATTGTTTCAGCTGCTGCTATGTTCGCAACTACGGCTCAAGCGGCTGATGACAAATTACAACAAGCTTATAAAAGCACCAATGTAAAATCTGCATTGATCAATGTTTGTAAAAATGAAACTGGCAAAAGTAAAAAATTGACGGCTGCTGAAGTCAGCAAATATTGTGGTTGTGCTATTGAAGCAGATGGAAAATTAACCAATGCACAAAAATGGGAAATTCAAAGCACTATTAACCAGAAGAAAAGCCCAGGCACTTTAGCTTTTGTACAGAAGCAGAATAAAGATCTTCAAGCATGCTTTGGTCCACAGTTAACAGGCAAACTGAAAACTTTGACTGAAGAAGCAATGAAATCAGCTCAAGCGGCACCAAAGAAATAAGATCTGATTATTCTTTGATAAAATAAGCCACTATAATGTGGCTTATTTTTTTGAAAAAATTTAAAGAAAACAGGAGTTTTTATGTCTGAAATTAGTTTGCTTGACCAGAATTTTCCTGCGACGACAGGCGAAATCAATTTAACCCAGTTAAATACAGAATGGCTGGTGATTTATTTTTATCCTAAAGATTCTACGCCAGGTTGTACCACTCAGGCAGTTGGCTTTTCCTGTTTAAAAGACCAGTTCGATGCTTTAAACACCACAATTCTTGGCGTATCCCGTGATTCGGTAAAAGCGCATCAGAACTTTACTGAAAAGCAGAATTTGAGTATCAATCTGATCAGCGATAAAGAAGAAATTTTGTGTCATCATTTTGATGTGATTAAAGAAAAGAACATGTATGGCAAACAAGTGATGGGCATTGAGCGTTCGACTTTCATTTTCCATAATGGTCAACTGGTGAAAGAATACCGTAAAGTGAAAGCAGCCGGTCATGCTGAGCAAGTGCTGGAAGATTTAAAAGCTTTGCAAGCTGCTTAATTGCATGCTTACCGTATAGACAAAAGCTCGAAATATTCGAGCTTTTTTTACAATAACGTTCATATCATCAAGTATTTTATATCTACCCTAGTTCATTTCACACTGGCCTGATAGATGAAGATTAACTTTATCCCCTACCCCGGCAATTCCTTTTTTCATACCAAAATCCCTACGGTTAATCACGGCTGATGCCTGAACATCAAGCAGGTTGGCATTTGACATACTGGGTTTAAACGTGGTTTCAAAAATCACAGGTTTGGTCACACCACGTAGGGTTAAATGACCTAAAACATTGTATTTGCCATTACCCAAGTCTTTAAATTGGATACTTTTAAAAATTACAGTCTTATATTTTTCTACATAAAACAGGTCTTCGCCCAAAATCATATGTTTAAATAGCGGCTTACTAAAGCTTAAACTTTCCACATCCATGACCAGATGGGTTGAGGCATTTTGCGGTGCTTTAGCATCAAACTGCATCGTGGATTGAACCTGATTGAACTTGGCTTTAACTACAGTAAGACCCATCGACTTGATCTCAAAACCGACATCACTTTTGGGAGTTAAGGTCCATGATCTTGCAAAAGACTGACTGGTCAAAGCTAAACAGATCGCCAAGCTAAGGAGCCCAGTTTTTATTGTTGTTTTCAATTTTAAATCCACCTTGTTTAATTTCTTATTGATCGGATTTAAGTACACGGCTTAATCTGAAACTAAATTTTCTTGTTTTTGAGCGAACAGGTTTTCGTTATTTTTATACCAGTTTATTGAAGTTTTTGTAAAATCATTCATGACTAACGGACAAAATACTTGCTTTGATTTTTCTCTAATAAGTGGCCCTGCTAGCCTAGCAGGAGACTGGTTTCATCTTATAAAATTTTGATTTTATAAATTTTTTATACAAACCAGATCCTTTATTTTAAGTTCAATTTATATTGGAAATATCCATGTGCTTGCAGCACTGAAAAGAGTTGTTTTCTACGCTGCCTATTCACGATCACTATCTAAAATGACACGCTTAGACAACTCTTAACCGATCTATCAGCTTTCGTAGCCTGAATCAAATACTGAGAATTAATGACACTGCGACGCCCCACATGGTACAGGCAATAATAGCATCCAGTATTTTCCATGCTTTTGGATGTTGGAACCAAGGGGTCAATATCTTTGCCCCATATCCCAAACTAAAGAAGAAAAACCAGGAAGCACAGACAGCGCCTAAAGCAAACCACCATTTTCCTAAAGCGTATTGGGTTGAAATTGATCCAATCAATATGACTGTGTCTAAGTAAACATGCGGATTCAGCCAGGTAAAAGCCAGGCAGATCATCAGTACTTGTAGAAAATGCTCTGTTAGCTGACCACTTGGTGCCAAAACCTCTGTTGATTTAAATGCGCTGATCGCATGATGTAAACCATAATAAAATAGGAATCCTGCGCCAATATATTTAGAAAATATAACAATATCCGGATAATGTTCAATGACGCGCGCAAAGCCCAGTACGCCAAGCAGAATTAAAATGGAATCAGACAAAGCACAAATCACACAGACCCAGAACACATGCTGCTGTTTTAAACCTTGTTTTAATACAAAAGCATTCTGTGCACCGATACTGACAATCAGGCTCATTCCCACAGCAAAACCACTCACCATATAACTGAACATCACATTCCCCTTTTTTTGAATAAATGAATTATGCAAAAAAATGAGTGCGATTAATTAAAACTAAGTTAATATCAATTTAACTAAATTATTTTTAGATAACAGATATGCTGAATGCAAAACAATGTGATGCTTTTTACGCAGTTGCAAAAACGGGAAGTTTCGATCTTGCTGCCGAGCAGCTAAATATTACTGCCTCGGCAGTGACCCTTCGTGTTCAAAGTCTGGAAAAAAAATTGGGACAATTGCTTCTGGTGAGAGATCGGCCTTGCCGTGTGACTCAATCCGGACAAACTTTATTGCATTATTTACAGCATCAACGTTTGCTAGAACAGAATCTGATGCAGGATCTGGGTGGACAGCTGCAACATGAAGGTTTCTACTGCCTGAATATTGCCACCAATGCTGATTCACTCGCGACCTGGCTATTACCAACCTTACAAACCCAGCTGATCCAGCATAAAATTGTGCTGCATTTTCAGGTAGACGATCAATCACAAACCCATCATCTGTTAGAAGCAGGTCTCGTCAATGCCTGTTTGAGTACTGAAGCCAAGGCAATGAAAGGTTGTCGGGCGGAATTGATCGGACAGATGCAGTATCGTCTGGTCGCCACCCCTAAGTTTTCCCAAAACTGGTTTCGTCAAGGTGTACATCGGGATGTGCTACGCCTTGCCCCTGCCATTATTTTTAATGAAAAAGATCAGCTGCATACTCAGTATATCCAGCACGAATTTGGGCTGAACCCGGCACAATATCCACACTTTTTTATTCCATCGACCCATGCATTTTTTGATGCGATTGTCATGGGTCTAGGCTACGGCTGGTTGCCAGATTATCAAACCCGGCATTTACTGGAATCAGGCCAATTGCTTGAACTTTCCAAGGAGATGCGGATTGAAGTCCCTTTGTATTGGCATCACTGGAAAGAACAGTCTCCTGCTCTGGCAATTCTGGGTGAATGTTTAAAACAGCATGCTCAAACGGCCATGAATCAGCCTATTGACAGCTGATCAAGTTAGGCCAGATTGCTTTTGTCGTTCTGGGCAAATTTTTCACTGAGCTGCTGATAGGTTTCAGTGAACTGGAATTGCTCCAGAAAATTAATCGTACCTTGTGGAAATTTATCTTGTTGAATTTCGCCACGATAATAAGCTTCACGCATTGGTGTCGCGGATAAGGCATCTTCCAGGCTGTCAAGTTCGACCATTTCCCATTCTGGGAAAAACTTTAAATAATAAGAAGAATCATCTTTAAAATGCCCGATCAGTCCGATTTTGGCATCCGGCTCAATGACCTGATTCACCAGCGATTTCACCAGTTTTTGCCATTTCTCATCATTATAAACATCAATGACTTCTACGAATTTGATCCGCGCCTGATCTTCAGCACTAAAATTTGACAGAATCATGGCTTCACGCTCCGAAGCCAAAAATGGATTCTTGATATTGCGTTCATTTTGCGCAGAACCGAGAGCCAAAATCACATGTTGACTGTGCTGCAGGGCAATATTAATCGTTTGCATGTGTGCCAGATGAAAAGGCTGAAAACGGCCAATGAAAACCAGATAATCAAATGTATAGTTCATAAGGGATCAGTTTTTTTATGACTCATGAGTTGTGCTGCCCCAATAAATATGCGACATAATCATTCCCATAAAATCAAATTAAGTTTAAAGCAAGGATAGTACGATGACACTGAGCTGTATTCAACAACCTCATGAGCATTTGAATGCGAATTTAGAACATGGTGTACTTACTTTGGCCATCAATCGCCCGGAAGCGAAAAATGCGTTATATAGCGAGCTGTATCTCTGGATTGCGAAAGCCTTGGATGAAGCTGATCAGGCACCTGAAGTTCGTGTAGTTGTATTACGTGGTCAGGATGCAGACTTTAGTGCGGGCAATGATATGCAGGATTTTATGAAATCTGCCGCGAAGAAAGGTCAGGCACCTGCTGCTGAAGGCCCGCCATTTGTTTTACTGAAATCTGCCGCAAAATTTTCCAAGCCATTGATTGCAGCCGTGCGTGGTGTTGCAATCGGCATTGGCGTGACAATTTTACTGCATTGTGATCTGGTTTATAGTGACAATACTACTCTGTTCCAGATTCCATTTGTCAGTTTGGGTCTATCGCCTGAAGGCGCATCAAGCAAATTACTGATTCAACAGGCAGGCTATCATAAAGCAGCTGAATTATTGCTGACTGCGCAAAAATTCAATAGCGAAAAAGCGCTCGACGCAGGTCTGGTGAATAGCATTGAAGAAGATGTTTACACTAAAGCAGCAGCACAAGCTGCCCAGCTCTCTGCCCTGCCATTAGCATCACTGGTGCAATCCAAAGCCTTGATGAAACACAATGTGAATGAAATTGTGGAATGGATTGACCATGAAGCAGAAATTTTCATGCAGCGTGTAGGCTCGCCAGAAATGCTGGAAGCGGTTCAAGCGTTTATGCAAAAACGTAAACCTGACTTCACACAATTCAACTAATTTTCAAACTTATGAGTTCAACGAGGTGGTTTAGACTGCCTCAATCTTTTATTTTTCCAAGAATCTGAAGTATGCCAAATCAAAACTCCCAAACCTCTTCCCAAACAACAGATAGTTCAAATCCAGAAAAGAAACGTTATTACGAACCTGCACCTCAAGATATAGATATAGATAATTTTCGTAAGGTGATTGAAAGCCGACGTTCGGTGCGTAAATTTACCAAAAAGCCAATTCCCGTTGAAGTGCTGGATGCCTGTCTAGATCTGGCATTGTTGGCACCAAATTCATCGAACTTGCAGCCTTGGACTTTTTATGTGGTACAAAATCCGGGCAAGAAAAAAAGTCTGGTCAAAGCCTGTATGAGTCAACTGGCAGCTAAAACAGCTTCTGAGCTAATTGTCTGTATCGCACGTACCGACCGTATTGATGAAATGGCAAAACGTAATGTGAATGAATTTCCATTTCCAGAAGCTCCGCCCGCGATTAAGAAATACTATAAATATATTCCCTACAACTATAAGACTGGTTATCTGAATGCTTTTGGTAACTTTAAGAAAGTGGCTTTCAAAGTTGCCCGTACACTGGACAAACAAATGCCAGTGTCTGCTTTCAGCCCAGCTGATGCGAAACTCTGGGCAACCAAAACGACGGCGCTTGCTTGTGAAAACCTGGTCTTAGCTTTACGTGCTTATGGTTTTGATAGCTGTATGATGGAAGGTTTTGATGAGCCGATGGTTCGTGAAATTCTGAAATTAAATGATGAACAGTATCCAGTCATGGTAATTGGTGCGGGTGAACGTGCTGAAGATGGAGTATTCTTCCCGCAGTACCGTTTTGATCGTGAGCTATTTATTCAGAAGGTTTAGGCTTCACATCTATAGAAATTAAATATCTTAAATCTGATAGATCTCTTGTGACATGGATGTCACATAATTCACTCTTTATACGCTAAAAACTATACATAACCCGAATCCTGTTTAAGCCAATGACGTCATAATTTGAATTGTTAGCTTATTTTGATGAGTGAGTTGGTATGCACATAACGATGCATAAGTCCCACTTAAAAAGCCTGCCACACTTCTAGCTTTACTCGTCACCAAATTGTATTGCCCTTTCAATAAGCTGAATAATGTTTCTATCTTATTGCGTTGCCTTAGGTGATATTCATCTGATGTACAGAGTTGAATAGCCTGCATATTCTTCCGATGATAAGTAATTAAATCAATACCTTGATCTTTCAATCTACTTTTTAGTTCTTGGCTGATATAACCACGATCTGCATAGAGCTTTGCTTCTAAGCCCTCAACCAAATGCTCAACCATTTTTATGTCAGCCACATGCCCATTGGATAATGCTGAACAAACTATTTCTCCAAGTTGATTCATCACAACATGTAATTTACAGCCGTAGAACCAGCCCATTAAGCTTTTACCACGAGAAGCAATTTTAGATAATGATTTATGGCGTTGAATCCGTTGGTTTTTACAGACAGGTAAAGTGGTTGAATCAACCCATAAATATTGGCTCCGTTGACCTTTCATTAAGGCTACATGTAAAGCATGTAGTGTCAACTGATGCATATTAATGAGGTGAATCATCCGTTGGTAACAGGGTAAGCTATTAAATAAAGCGCTTTTATCTTCCTTTAACCATGTGAAAAATGCTTTGAAATTGTTGAAATGAGAGCATTTATACCAAATGGCGATAAAACTAATTTCAGAGATAGTCAGTTGGGGCAGTTCGAATTCTTACAGCATGACAACTTTGTTTGAGAAATGTCCAATAAGTTGCTTCAAATTTAAGAAAGAAATCATCAATTATGCAGAATAATTCAGTACTATTGAACATCAGGACGAGAGCTTTAAGTTTGGTGTGGTAACTCAACTGATGGCTCTAGTCCTCTTATTTTTCAAGTCAATTTCTTATCCGAGATTCAGGTTATTTAAAAATAATAGATATCTTTTATAATTAAAAAATAATCATCTGTTTAATTCAAATAATAAATCATTTTAACTGGATCAAAGCCAATTACGGGACAGCATTAACATTTAAAGCAGCAACAGGGGTTGAAGCACAATGAAAAAAATAATGCTTTTAATAAGCTCAACTATTAGTCTAATCCTATCAGGCTGTTCAACTATGCCAATGAAAAATTCAATATCATTTCAGATAAATGATCACTTAAAAGGACAGGATGTGGTTTATAGAAACAAATACACCTTTCTTGCGCAATTCGTTACTGGTACGATGCTGACCATAAGCTGGATATTGAATTGCGAAATCAATGACCGCCAGCTCTTTAGCATCATCTACACGGTTTTTTAGATTTGGTACTCGACGGGACTTATTGATTAATGCATCAATGTCACCAGACTGTACTAACTCATGATAGCGATAGAAAGTATCTCTAGAGACACCCATCACTTTGCATGCTCTAGAAACATTTTGAAGCTCTTCAGCTAAATTGAGTAAGCCGACTTTGTGTTTGATGATTTGATTGTTAGTATGCAACATAAGAAAGTTACCTTTGTTTAATTAAGATTTCGACACCTTTATCAAAACGGGTAACTTTCTCTTTTTCAAGAAGAATGTACGATCAAGTCTGAACTAATACAGGTAATCGTAGTCGAGGTAAGAAGATCCACTATATTATCTCCCTGAATCCTGATGGTAGCTACGATATAGAAACCAAATTGTACTGGGTCTCAAAATATCAGGAATTCTGGAATTGAATTTCAATTGTAAACCTTATGATAAAGCCCGTGTGATTTCAGGTAGGCTTCTGCTTATATAGCTATCTGTAAACAACTCAAGCTTATATTGTTCTCAGTTTCCGATAATCAATCCAGTTACAATGAAACCCGATGGGTACACGTACCGGCAAATGAATGGTTGCAACCGGTCCTGTCGTCATCTGCTGTGCATCCAGAATCACCACTTTGGATGGGCGTCCATCTAAAGCATGAACATAAGACATCAGCCAACCATCATTTTCGGCTTGAGCCCCTTGCCGTGCGACGAATATCACCTCTCCTGTCACCCAGTTTTCTGCAAAAGAATAGCTTTCTGAATTGCCAGTTTCCACATCATGGCTCAAAAGAGTATTGCTGCTGACATGAGAAGGATCATCAAACTCGCCAAAGGAAATAGTGTAGACATAGCGATAAGGCCGTCCGGTATAAGCTTCATTAATCCGTGGGAATTCTTGTTTCATCTCGGATAATATCGTCCGCACCACTTTTCCAGTACCGTGTTCAAAAATAAACCGCTCCAGCCGAATATCCTGATCTTCAATCGGTCCCTGAATCGAACTGACCAATGCTTTGGGGTGCACCACCGCATCCATAACCACATCACCAGAATCCAGCTCATAAGCATTCACGGTATGAAAAATAAAACAGGGATCAATCTCATACCAGCGAATATCAATTGCCTTACCGCCAAAAGGCAATATCCCCATGCGTGCCTGCCGTTTTGGATTCCATTGATATGGCAACATTGAACCCTTTAAAGCACTGCATACAGAAAAGTTCACATTCAGGTCCAGAATCAGAACCTGGGATCTGGTAATAGCACAATCATGAATCATCGGACCATGTTTCACTGGAATGTCGACGTGATGTTTCAATTTTCCTGTGGAATCTATCTGTAGATAAAAAAACTTTGTTCTGACTTAAAGCATCATAACAAATCGCATGAATATCGCCCGTTTCAGGATCAATATGCGGATGGGCAGTAAATGGAAAATCCTGATCATCTTCAAACAAATGATGTCGTTTTGACTCCAGTGCGGCATTCAACTCAACTGGATAAGCTCCCGCTTCTATCAGTGCCCAGATTTTTCCGGCAAAGTGGATAACATTGGTATTGACTGCATCCGCGACACCTCGGGTTTTACCTGGAATTTGTGGTCGATGAAGTTTTTTCTGCACACTGGCAGAACCGATATAACTGCTTTTATACCAATGTGTCTCGCCACCCTTCAGTCTGAGCGCATGCAACATACCATCGCCCGTAAACCAGTGATAGTTGCGTGGGTTTTTAACATTAATAGGATTTGGACCAATCCGCATTAATGCGCCATCCAGTTCTGCAGGAATTTGCCCTTCAACCTTTAAATTTGTGGAAAAGTGTTCCTGCCGCTCTGGTGCAAATATACCTTCCAGATAGGGATTATCCGGTGAATATGGAATGCGCTGATGCAGGATTTCTGTACCGTACTGGATAGATTTGCTGAGAGTATTCTTAAGCACGCTGCTCAGCGGTTTTGGCCACGGCATTGTTATTTTCCTTATTATATTTTTTCTTTGGATTATTCTGGCAGAGATGATAATAACAAAAACAGGTTGGATAGTTTCTGAATCTAGACTAACGGCGCGCCAAGTCAAACGCGCCGCAGCAGAGCATCAATTTTATAATTTTAGACTTTGATATCCAGAAGTTGAATAAACTCAAAAGCTGGCTCTTCATAAGGATGGCTTTCTTTCAGCGCCTTGGCCACTTTGACTGCCTTTTCATCCGGCACCAGAATTTCTACCCGCCATTCTTCCACCTGTTCCAGTTTACCCACTTCACCAATATGAGGATCTGCACCTTCCTGCGGCTTAAACTGTCCGGTTCCTAAAACCTGCCAGGCACAGTCCGTATACTCACCAATGCCGCCTGCCCCTGCTGCAAATATCGCATTCTTGGTGTCTTCCAAATTTTCATCCGGTACGTAATAAATCAGCTTTAACATATATTCCTTCCTGCAATTCAGATACTTGTCGTATTGTTAAGGGCTTGGGTAATCATCTTCAATGCAGGATTTTGGGAATTCTTGTTAAATGTTGCATACAAGCCCAGTTTTGGCAGTGCCTGATCAGTCTGGACAATTTTCACATGATCATTCAAAAACCGCAGTAAATATTCAGGCGCAAAACTAAAGCCCATTCCCATATTGGTCAGATTGATGTGTTGCAAGACATTGGTCACCCACAACAGCTGTTCATGCTCAAGCTGATCAATGCAGAGTAGTCTATCCAGCTTTTCATAAAATACGGGCGAAGCATTCTGCTCGCACATAATCATATTGTGATTTTTCAGTTCCTGTAATTTCAGGATTCGATCTGTAGAATGTAAGTGCTGAGCGGCTATCAGATAAATTTGCTCGGTTAATAAATGAATATTCTCAAAATCTGGATGGTCCAGATGAAAGCGGGTAATACATAAATCCAGTTCAGCATTTTTTAGCCGCTGAATCTGTTCCATACAGGTCAGGCTATGCAGATGGATTTTTAAGTCCGGCATGGTTTTTTTAAGCTGGGCCAGAATCTGTGGCATCACTTTTATTTCTGCGACATTCAGGAAGCCAATGTGAATCTGGTTATTTTTCTGCTGCGCAACCTGACGCGCTGCTGCTACTGCCAGTTTAGCATTTTCCAGTGCTTTTTCGGCATAGATCTGAAAAGCCTGCCCTTCATCGGTGAGTTTGACCTTTCTGGATGAACGATCAAACAGCATGACGCCTACTTCCTGCTCCAGATCCTTAATTTACTGGCTTAATGACGGCTGAGCGGTAAACAGTTTTTCGGCAGCCTTGGAAAACTTTGTTGCTGCGCCACAGTAATAAAATAGCGTAAATGTCGAAGTTCCATAGCCTGCCCGGTTTCTGATCAGGTCAGCATCTTAAGATTATGACCCACGTATTGCAAATAAGAATAGGTCGATAGTTTATATGAATATCGCTATATCAACAGATCCTGTTTTACTAGACTGCCTGATTATATAGATAGCTTGTTCTTCACCTATACACATGGAGTCTTGTATGACACAACACTATGACACTGATGTTCTGATCATTGGTACCGGTCCTGCAGGTTCAACATTAGGTTTGGCTTTGGCGAATTATGGTATCAAGGTACAACTGTTTACCCAGTTTAGCTGGCTGGCCAATAGTCCGCGTGCCCATATTACCAATCAGCGTGCCATGGAAGTATTACGTGATTTAGGTATTGAAGAACAGGTTAAAGAGATTGCAACACCATGGGAACAGATGGGTGAAAGCCTGATTACCACCAGTCTGGTCGGCGAAGAAATCGCCCGTTTAAGTGCATGGGGTACCGGTGATGAACGTCATGGTGACTATATCCAAGGCAGTCCATGTCCATTAGTCGATCTGATTCAGCCAAAAATGGAAGCTTTACTGGTGAAAAATGCCGGTGAACGTGGTGCAATTTATAACTTCAATACTGAATACCTGTCACATGTGCAGGACGAAGATGGCGTGACTGCTACTTTCCTGAACCGCATTACCAATACTGAATTTAGCTTAAGAGCAAAATATCTGGTGGGTATGGATGGTGCTAAATCTCGTGTATTGGAACAGCTCGGCTTGCCACTGGAAGGCGTGATGGCACGTGCCGGTACCGTCTATGTGACCTTTAAAGCTGATCTTTCTCAATACGTTCAGCACCGTCCTGCGATTCTGCAATGGATCGTGAATCCTGAAGCCAGCTTTGGCGATCTCGGTATGGGATTGTTACGTGCCATTACGCCATGGAATGAATGGATCATGGGTTGGGGCTTTGACATTTCCAAAGGCGAACCACAAGTTACTGAAGAACAGGTCCGTGCCCGCCTGAATGCTTTTGTTGGTACTGAAGTCGAAGAAGTTGAAATCCAGAAATTATCGTACTGGTATGTGAACCAGACCTGGGCCACTGAATATTCTAAAGGTCGAGTGTTCTGTGGTGGTGATGCAGTACACCGTCATCCACCATCGAGTGGCCTAGGTTCAAATACCTGCATGCAGGATGCCTTTAATCTAGGCTGGAAACTGGCATACGCGGTAAAAGGCTGGGCTGCACCTTCCCTGCTGGATTCCTATACCACCGAGCGTGCACCGGTCGGCAAGCAGATTGTAGCGCGTGCGAACCAGTCACGTTTTGATTATAAATACCTGAAAGAAGTCTTTGGTTTTGATCAAGGTGTGACGACTCAGAAGCAAATGCTGGAACGTATCTTTGCGGAAGATGAGCAAGGTGCTGAAATCCGTCAAAAACTATTTGAAGCTTTGGAAATTAAAAACTTCGAATTTAATGCACAAGGTGTAGAACTGAACCAGCGATATAGCTCCAATACGGTGCTTGCAGAATCCGAGCCTGAGATTTTTGAAAAAGATGAGCAGCTTTATTTACAGGCAACCACTCGCCCAGGCGCTAAAGTTCCGCATACTTGGCTGATCAATGCCAAAGGTCAAAAGCAGTCGACACTGGATATTACGGGTAAAGGTCGTTTTACCCTGCTCACAGGTTTATCCGGTAAAGGCTGGAAACAGGCGGCAGAAGCATTGGATTTGCCATATCTGGATGTGACTCAGATTGGTTCACGTGACTATCGTGATGTGTATGGAACCTGGAATGCCAAGTCTGAAATTCATGAATCTGGTGCAGTACTGGTTCGTCCGGATGGTTATGTGGCTTGGCGTTATCAGGACAGTACCAATAAAGCTTTTGATTATGAAAATACGCTGAAAGCAGTACTCAAACAGGTTCAGCTAGTTATTTAATGAATAATTTTTGAAAAGACCACCTTCGGGTGGTTTTTTATACTTTTAAAATAACAACATATACTGACTCTCAGCCTTTCTTGAAGCCACTTTGTTCTAAAATTTCCTTCCTAAACTCACTAATTGATTAAAACTCATTTAATCGCAACCATTTCACCCATACCAATACACATATACGATTGATTTTGTGATAAATTTCACATTAATGCAGTTTAGCTAAACTCATTCAGGTTTAGTCATACTGTTCTGCCTTGTATAGCTAAGACACATTCATTTTGTTGATCTGTGGTTCAAACTTCTCCCCCCACTCATTCAGCAAGATATGTTCTTTATGAGATAAGCACATGTCATGGCAAATCTCTCCCAGATATTCGACGGCTTTAGGAATGGTCGAAAACTTAACTTCAAGTTTTGATCCTCTCATTGATACCGCGAATGCAATGCCAATGACATGCCGGCCTGAAACACTTAAACGCAAAAATTTCATGTTTTCAAATCAAAAGAATGGATGATCTTGATTTGAAAATAAAACCTAAATTCAGGATTTCCCCAATGTTATTTAATTGGTTAAAACAGTTATTTTCATCACTTTTCAAGGGATTTAACCCATCCAAAGCGGACAATCCACAAAATGAAACGGCGTTAGATTTGGGTAATCGTCACTCGATTGATACCACCTCTAAACATGATGAGGTGGGTATTCCTTTTTATCCGAATCTGATTAAACATTTGGAACTAGATCACCAACAACTTCTGAGTCTATACAGCAACATTGGCAATTCTTTAAATCTAGAGGAATATCATTTACTGTCTGATCAATTAGCTCAATTCAAACAAGATTTTAAAGCGCATTTAGATGCTGAAAATATCAAGTTTTATGGTTACTTGGAACAAGGCTTAAAAGAACAAAGCCAGGTATTTTTATCTTTACGTCAGTTTAGAAAGGAAATGCGTGTCATTGAACGTACTGTAATTAAGTTTATAGATTATTGGATGGATTTTGGGGTAAACCGAGTATCTGCTGCTGAATTCAGAGCAGAATATGAAGCGATTGGTTCTGCATTGGTGCAACGTATTGAGCGCGAAGAAAAAGAGCTCTATACCTTGTATAATCGTATTTAAGTAGCTATAAAAAAGACCATTCTAGGGTGGTCTTTTTCATTTATGATTGTTAATTAATAAAATCTATAATTTTTAAATTATGACAAAACATGGAAATACATCAGAAATTTTACTAACAACTACTGAAAACCTCAGTGATGAAATTTTATTTAAGACTGCAAATAGCTTCCTTGAAGATGCTGTTAAGTCGATTCCTTTTGCATCTCTCATTACAGGTTCAATTGAGACTTATACTAGATTTCGAATATTAAAAGAGCAGAAACAGCTTTTAGCTTTTATCCAAGAAACAGAAAATCTCGATAATGGTTTTGTCGAGAAGTTCTTTAAACAAAAATCTAATGCAGAAATTGGTCTGGAAATTTTAGGTATTCTGGATCAAACCTATTTAGAACGCCAAGCTCGTATGGTTGGCCGTGTAACTCTACTTTTAAAAGATAAAAAAATATCAAAACAAGAGTTTGATAAATATACTTATATTATTACGAAGTTAAATAATCACTTAATAACTCTTATCGAAAATTTATATCTTGAATATTCTATAAATCCTCATCAACGAATCGTAAGTATTCCTTTAGCTAATATGGATCTAATTAGCTTTGGTTTCATTAAAAAATTAGCAGATGGCTCATGGTTTTCAGAAGCTCAAAATAACACCCCTTATGACTATAAAATTCAGGAGGAGTATTTCTTTTTTTATAAATATATTTTCAAGGACTAAGTAACATCACATGCCCTGCGACATGGATGTCGCCCGTCAGACTGTGGGACATGGACGCCCATCAGGCTGAGAAAGGATTTTGGTTACCTTACGGAATATATTCCTCATCCTTCAAAGTAACAATTCCATCTACACGCTATACGTAAAAAAACCACCTTAACGGTGGCTTTTTAAAATCTTATGATCAAGAACCCTGTAACAAATAACTACCTACCAAAAACAGCATCTGTAAACCAACAACAAAACCGAATAACCACCAACCTTTCTGACGCATTGCTGCCTTATCCATTATTCTGAGTGTCTTAGCCATGTCATCACCTCATCTTTGAGAATTGATACTGAACCGATCTATTCCATCTTTCTTTTATAGTGCAATAAAGTTGTGCATAAAACATACCATAGCACTTTATATACAATATGAAAGCAAAATCTAAACCAAGTCCGTAAGGAGAAGGAAAATTAAAAAATCAAAATCCTTAAAAAACAAAAAGCCACCTAAAGGTGGCAATTGATGAAGATAGTCTAAACAAAAGCTGAAAGATTTTCCAGTTTTGCAGCTATTCCAGTGATTTCTTCAATAAAAAAGGGCTGCTTCCGCAACCCTTTTTCAAGCTAAAACAAATTAGCCAATAAATTCACGTGCATTACGGAACATACGTAACCAAGCACCATCCTGATCCCAGTCTTCTGGTTTCCATGAATGCTGGATCGCGCGGAAGTTACGTTCAGGGTGCGGCATCATAATCGTTGCACGGCCATCCTGAGACGTTACACCGGTAATACCTTCTGGTGAACCATTCGGGTTCAATGGATACTGTTCAGTTGCATTACCATGGCTGTCAACATAGCGTAAAACGACCTGATTCGATGCATTCAGTGCAGCAAAGTTTTCCGCCGTTGCAACTGCCCGACCTTCACCATGTGCCACAGCGATCGGCAGAATCGAACCTTGCATGTCTTGCAACAAGACTGAATTCGATTTTTCCACACGAACGTTCACTGCGCGCGCTTCAAATACTTCAGACGTATTGCGGTGGAAACGTGGCCAAGCATCCGCACCCGGAATTAATGGAGCCAATTGAGACAACATTTGACAGCCGTTACAGATACCGAGCGAGAAGGTTTCTTGACGGTTAAAGAATTTCTCAAACTGGTCACGCAATTTAGCATTGAACAATACTGATTTCGCCCAACCGCCGCCAGCGCCCATTACGTCACCATACGAGAAGCCACCACACGTCACCAGACCTTCAAAATCATCCAGGCTGATACGACCTGCCAGCAAGTCACTCATATGTACGTCAACAGTATTGAAGCCCACTTTGTCGAAAGCTGCCGCCATTTCGATATGACCATTGACACCCTGCTCACGCAGAATTGCCATATTTGGACGACGCAAGTTAATGAAAGGTGCTTCAATCGCTTCATTCAAGTCGAATGTGGGTTGGGCGATAATACCTTGGTGTGCTTTATCGGTAATTAAGGCAAATTCCTGATCTGCAGTTTGTACGTTGTCACGCAGGCGTTGGATTTGATGAGAAACTTCAGTCCATGCCACTTGCAGATCAGCACGTTCAAGTACCAGACCATTTACAGACAATTGGTCAGAATTATTTACAGTACCAACCACTGCAATTGCATCTTTAAGCGTAGATGCTGCAACTTCAGCTTGTAATGCTTCCCAGTCTGCTTTGGCGATTTGAAGGACAGCACCAATTTCTTCAGCGAATAAGCTTGCAGTTGATTGATCTTCTAGTGCTACACCCAGACGTGATGCGAACATCATTTCTGCAACAGTCGCTAGTAAACCACCATCACCGATGTCATGGTATGCCTTGATCAGACCACGGTTGTTCCAGTCTTGAACCAATGCGAAGAATGCCTTGAAATCATCGAAGCTATCTACATCAGGAGTCACAGAACCGATTGCTTTATACACCTGCGCCAGGATCGAACCACCTAAACGGAATTGACCTTTAGACAGATCAATACGAACCAGTACAGATTCAATATCTTTTAATTCAGGAGTCAGTGTTTGACGTACATCAGTCACTGGTGCAAATGCAGTGATCACACCTGACATTGGAGAAGTCACAGACTTGTCTTCACCTTCGTCATTCCAGGTGGTACGCATAGACAATGAGTCTTTACCGACCGGAATCGCGATACCGAGTGCAGGACACATTTCCATACCGATAGCTTTCACGCCTTCGAACAATGCCTGGTCTTCGCCAGGTTGACCCGCAGCAGCCATCCAGTTTGCAGACAATTTGATGTCGCTGATTTTTTCAATCTTCGCAGACATGATGTTAGAGATCGATTCAGCCACAGATAAACGTGCTGATGCAGCAGGATTCAACAACGCTACTGGAGGACGTTCACCCATTGCCATTGCTTCACCGGTGTAACCGACAAGACTTGTAGTTGTTACTGCAGCATCCGCGACAGGAACCTGCCAGCGACCCACCATCTGGTCACGCGCGACCATACCGGTAATCGAACGGTCACCAATACTAATCAGGAATGATTTAGAAGCCACTGTCGGGTTTTTCAGAACGCGATAAATCGCATCTTTTAAATCCGTAACTTTAGCCGCGTCAAAATCATCGCCTTTACGTTCAATCGTTTCATAGGAACGGCTCATACGCGGAGTACCGCCAAGCATCACCTGCATTGGCATATCCACCGGTTTGTTGCCGAACAATGGATCTTCAACGGTTAAGTGACGTGCTTCAGTCGCCTCACCCAGTACTGCAAACGGACAACGTTCACGCGCACAGATTGACTCAAATAATTCTAAAGAAGATGGACGAATCGCCAATACATAACGTTCTTGCGCTTCGTTTGACCAGATCTCCATTGGCGACATGCCAGGTTCTAAAGATGGAATCTTACGAAGATCTAGCACCGCACCCAATTCGTGATCATTCACCAGTTCAGGCATGGCATTTGATACACCACCCGCACCGACATCATGTACCGACACGATTGGGTTGTGGTCTTCCATGCGCCAGCAAGTATCGATCACTTCTTGGCAACGGCGTTCCATTTCCGGGTTTTCACGTTGTACTGAGGCAAAATCAAGGTTCTCGCCCAATTTGCCGCTATCTACAGAAGATGCAGCACCCCCGCCAAGACCGATCAGCATGGCTGGACCACCGAGCACGATCAATAAGTCACCCGGTAAGATCGGATCTTTTTCAACGTGATCTGGACGGATATTTCCGTAACCACCAGCGATCATGATTGGCTTATGGAAACCTTTAACATCGCCATTGACGTTTTGTTCAAAAGTACGGAAGTAACCATTTAAAGCTGGACGACCAAATTCGTTATTGAACGCAGCACCACCCAATGGGCCTTCAATCATGATTTGTAACGGCGATGCCATACGCGATGGTTTGCCGTAGTTTTCTTCCCAAGGCTGTTCAAAGCCCGGAATATTCAGGTTAGATACGGTGAAGCCGGTTAAACCTGCTTTAGGCTTACCACCACGACCGGTCGCACCTTCGTCACGGATTTCACCGCCTGAACCTGTCGCTGCACCGGCAAATGGTGCAATCGCAGTTGGATGGTTGTGGGTTTCCACTTTCATCAGGATATGCGCGGCCTGGCTCTTGTATTTATAAACCTGATGACCATTGTCTTCTTGGGTTGGATAAAAACGCTGGGTATCCGAACCAACAATCACCGAAGCGTTGTCTTTATAAGCCGACAATACGTCTGTTGGTGATTCTTTATAGGTGTTCTTGATCATCTGGAACAATGACAATGGCTGAACTTCACCATCAATCGTCCATTCTGAACCGAAGATTTTATGACGACAATGCTCAGAGTTGGCTTGAGCAAACATCATCAGTTCGATGTCATTTGGATTACGGCCTAGCTTGATGAAAGCTTCAGTCAGGTAATCAATTTCATCCATTGATAATGCAAAACCAAACTCGTTGTTGGCTTTTACAAGTGCTTCTTTACCTTCACCCAGAATATCAATCGAGTTCAGTGGTTTTGGCGCAGTTTCCACAAATAATACCGCAGCATCTTCAATCGCATTGAATACGCTTTCGGTCATACGGTCGTGAAGTACTTGCAATGCTTCTTTAGAAAGCTCTTTTACGCCCTTCAAAGTAAATAAAACGCCGCGTTCAAGTCGATGAACCGGCGTATTACAGTTTTTGAAAATGTCCGTCGCTTTAGAGGACCAAGGAGAGATGGTTCCGACGCGCGGTGTGACTAAAATCTGGATTTCATCACTTGCAGCCTGGTGCAATTCAAAAGATTGACCATCGTTGAGAAGCTGTAAAGCTGATTGCTGTTGTTGCTCGCTGAGCGCTTGGTCAAAGAGGTAGACCCATTGACTTTCAATTGATTGAACAGAACTAATTGACGTCAAACGCGATAATAGTTGAGTTTTCTTAAAAGAAGAATGTGCGGGTGCACCGGCAACGATAAACATGCTGATTTTGGCTCCACGGGATGGTCTGAACAACCATGCCACAATGTGACTTGAGAGAGCGCATATTCTACTGTGAAATAAGGAAATCGGCTAGATGCCAAATCAGAAAACTACGTCTGAAATATCCTGGACTTTTAAAATATTTCGTTTATTTTCAGTCAGGAAAATTGAATGTAGTCGCACAGGTTAACACATTTTTTTCAAGAAAAATCAAAACCGCTTCAGAATAATTTTCTGCATAAAAATTGTATTATTTTTCAACAACAATCGGGACAAAATCAAATTCAGGTTTTATTGTCATGACCTGCCAAAATTCCTATTTAGGCCAAAATGAAATACTTGATTACAAGATTTAATGAAGTCGTATTTTTTGCAGACTGTTTTTGATTCTTTTGATTGACTCTTAACTTTGACTTCTAAGATTAGAAAACTGGTTAAAGGTCTTCTGCCGTTTTCTGTACTACAAGGAACAGTTCTCCGCTGATCTCCGCCATTACAGTAACAGAGGCAAATTACTCCCCTCTATGAAAGAATAATTAATACTGAGTGGTATTTTAATCTGACATCATCTGCGGGGAAAAAACCGGACATCCATTCTCACCTTCTAAAAGAATAAAAATAAAGTTTCTTATTTGGGCCTTTTATTTTTTTATATTTGATTTTTATCTTCTCAGATCATAATTAAGCGAAATTTACTCATCTAAAAGACCAAAAAATATATCGACAAAATCCCCCACCATATCCAATATTTTGAAATTTCATCATTTATTCATGAGCTCTATTATGCGTAAAAAACACAATATAAATAGCAAAATACCACTTATATTTATGAGGAAATTTACCAGGAATTATGAGGCTTATATAAAAAAATAATGAAGAAATGATTAATAATAAAATTTTGTTACCTTTTTTATTTAATCCGTATTCTCAGGTTTTATTTAACTCGAAAAGTTTAAAATAAATATTTGTAATGGCTGAAAAAATATAGAAAATTTTCTTTTTTATTCAACTAACAGAATAACAGGCCCACACGTCTATATCAGCTAAGAATCTTACCAAATAGACACTTCATCAGTAAATTTGATGATTTTATGTTAAGCTCTAGCCGAATTGCTGAGGAATTGTCCAAATTCTGGGCCTGGCAATGGTTTTTCCTTTCTGCTGTAGAGATGAATATAAATTCTATATTCGGACACTAATTTTTTGATGTTCTATAGCTTCACTGCTCTGTCTATTTTAGAGCCTTAATCTGTCACCAATGATTTAATTTTCAAAAACAAAAGGTGACCCGCTTAAGGAGTATGTATGTTTCAATTCACTAGTACAGCAACTGTACTATTGATGGTGCTTTTCTATGGCATCACTTTTTTACTATCGTTACGTATTAAACAGAAAAATGAGAATGTTGATGGCTACATGGTCTCGAATGGCTCCATCGGATTTGGAATGTCTGCGGCCAGTATGACCGCCACCTGGATCTGGGCCGCCTCGTTTTATGCAGCAGCTTCATCCGGATATACATACGGCGTTTCCGGTGCCCTACACTATGGTTTGTGGGGTGCGCTGATGATTTTATTTATCTATCCCTTTGGCAAGCGCTTTCGTGAACTGGCGCCTAATGCCCACACCTTGGCAGAAATCATGCATGCCCGGCATGGCAACCAAAGCCAGATGATTCTGGCGGGTTCCAATATTGTGGGTAGCGTGATCAGCCTGATGGTGAACTTTACCGCTGCCGGGGCACTGGTTGAAATTTTATCTCCTTTAAGCTTTATCCATGGCGTGCTGATTACCGGTATCGGTGTACTGTCCTATACCCTCTGGTCGGGCTTCCGTTCCTCAGTCTTTACCGATTTTGGTCAACTGGTGGCGATGATTGTCGCGGCTGTGATTATTATTCCAACCTTATTTTTCACCTTAGGCGGACCTTCCCTGTTTCAAAGCGGGATTCATAACCTGCAACCGGAACAGCTGGATTTTTTCTCTAAAACGGCCTTTCTGGAACAAGGCGCGCCTTTTTTTGTTGCTGTATTGGCCTATGCAATTGGTAATCAGACCATTGCCCAGCGCCTGTTTGCAGTCCGTGAAGACCTGATCAAACCGAGTTTTATCACTGCAACCATTGGTTATGCTGCAATTGTCATTGGTCTAGGCATGCTGGGGTTATTGGCACTATTTACAGGTATTCAACCTATTGATGGCAACCTGAATAACCTGATTCCGCAAATGGCAGCGACTTATCTTTCTCCATTTATGGTCGCGCTGTTATTCATCATGGTGATTGGAGCCCTGTCTTCTACCGCTGACTCGGATCTGTCTGCCCTGTCTGCGATTGTCATGACGGACATTTATGGCAAACAGATTGCGAAAAACCGTCCTGATCCAAAGAAAATGCTGTTTATTGGCCGTATGACCATGATCGTTGCCACCATGCTGGGGATTGTGATTGCCACCTTGAAGTTTGACATTTTGTCGATGCTGATTTTTGTAGGTGCACTTTGGGGCTCTATTGTGTTCCCGGTGATTGTCAGCCTGTATTGGGACAAGGTGAATGCCCGGGCCTTTAACTGGTCAGTGGGCCTCGCATTTTTCAGCTTTCTGATAGTACGTTTTGAATGGCTTCCGATTCAGGGATTGATCGCACTTGGCTTTGAACTCGTTGCGACCCTGGGGATTGGTGTGGTGCTGGGTCTGATGACCTTTGGTTTCTTTGGCAAGAAAGTGGGTCTGGTCGTTGGCATATTGGCCAGTATTGGCTTCATGCCATGGACCATCGGCTTCTTGCGTGAATACGGCACCTTGTTAAGCTCACTGACAGCGTATGGCAGTAGTGCGCTGGTATGTACTGTGTTGACGCTACTCTACAGCAAAGAACGATTTGATTTTAAACAAATCAACAAGATGGTGATTGAATTTCACCATCTATCTGAGAAAAGTAAATAAGGAGATTTCAGATGACAAGTCAATTATTGACTCTATATGTACTTTTTTGGCCATTGGTGGCAAGCCTGGTCTTGTTCACGATTTGCCTGAATGTCTATAAAGACACACAACAGGCCAAGAAAAATGGCGAAGAGCTAATCTGATTCTTCGCCTTAAACAAAAAGCAGGCCATTGAGTCTGCTTTTTTATTGTTCATTTGATGATTTCGATTTTTAATTCTTAGTTTTTTCCAGCTGACTGAAATAACAATATGCAGCAAGACAATTCATGTCGCACTGCCCTAGTCCCCGAACCAGTTTTTTGGCATGATGCAAATAGTGGATCACTGAATAATGATAAATGACTCAAATGCGTTGGTTAGAACTGCTTTCGACAGTTCGGATTGGTAGTAAAAAGCAGAGCACTGAACTGGCACGCAGCCCGTTTCATAAAGATTATGACCGTATTATTTTTTCGCAAAGCTTCCGGCAGTTAAACCGCAAAACCCAGGTCCATCCACTGACCCAGCACGATGGCATTCATACCCGTTTGACCCATTCGCTGGAAGTCTCCTGTATTGGCCGTTCACTGGGTATGCTGGCTGCCGAGAAAATCAAAGATAATTTACCTGCCTGGATTTCTCCGGCTGATGTCGGTGCCATCATTCAGGCTGCCTGTCTGGCACATGATATTGGCAACCCGCCTTTTGGTCATGCCGGTGAATACGCCATTCGGGAATGGTTTGACGATGCTTCTCATACCGACTTTTTAAAAGATTTAAGTCCTGAACAGGAAGCCGATGTCCGCCAGTTTGAAGGCAATGCCCAAGGCCTGCGCCTGCTGACCAAGATTGATTATCATCCCTATGATGGCGGCATGCGCCTGACCTATGCCACGCTCGGCGCCTATCTTAAATACCCATGGCTCTCTGAGGCGATTGACCCGACTGGTAACACCCCGGCCAGCCGACGTCCAAAATTTGGTTGTTACCAGTCTGAAAAAGAAATTTTGCAGGAAATTGCTGAACAGCTAGGTCTAATCCAGCTTGGTGAATATCATTATTGTCGTCATCCGCTGACCTATCTTTTAGAAGCTGCGGATGACATCTGCTATGCCCTGATTGATCTGGAAGATGGCATTAGCCTGAATATGCTCAGCTATGCCGAAGTCGAGCCAGTTTTCCTGAACTTGCTGGGAGAATATGGCACACCTGAAGAAATCAATCTGCCTAATACCACCTGGCAACAAAAAATTGCCGCCTTACGTGGTCGGGTCATGAAACGTCTGGTAGATGAAGTCACCACAGCCTTTGCCCGACATCAGCAGGAAATTCTGATGGGCCAATTGCAAGGCTCATTGCTGGGTTATTGTAGTGCCGACATTGAGATTGGCATTAACCGGGCCAAAGAACTGGCGCGAGACAAGATCTTCGAACATCCACAAAAAGCCGGTCTGGAAATTATCGCGCATCAAAGTCTGCAAACGATTCTGGATGCCTTTATTCCACTGACCACGCCGCACAAAACTTTAAGCTTTAAAGAGCAGCGTTTAATGGCTATTTTAAAACGCTCGGGTGCGCAGTTTAGCGCTGATCATTATGACAACATTATGCAGGTGCTAGATATTGTCTCCAAGTTCTCGGATCATCAGGCTTATAATCTGGCGCAGGAACTGCATGGCAATAAAGCCGGGTTACTCTAATGCGAACGAGCGCCTGATGATAATCTCAGCAAAATCACTGTTTTTGAATGATAGAGTTTTGCCTTTATCGAAAATGCTGACTACTATGCCTGTATTAAATTTGAGTATGTATAAAAAATGATTGGATGCCTGATTGGGGAAGTACTGGCGCTGGAAGCACCGACTGTTTTATTAAATGTAAACGGCGTAGGTTATGAAATTGACACCCCTTTAACCACTTTCTGTCAGTTGCAAAAAGGCCAGAAAATTACCCTGTGGACCCATCTTGCTGTTCGTGAAGATGCCCAGTTACTTTATGGCTTTATCAATGCGCAGGAAAAAACCATTTTCCGTACCTTATTAAAGGTGAACGGTGTTGGTCCGAAAATGGCGCTTGGTATTCTTTCCACTTTAAGTGTGGAAATGCTGATCCACACCGTTGAACATGAAGATATCAACACTCTGGTCAAAGTTCCGGGGGTGGGTAAAAAGACTGCAGAACGCCTGATGATTGAATTGCGTGACCGCTTTAAAGCCATGGCTTCAGGTGCTGCACCAAGCAATTCAACTGCACCACAAATTCAGTTTATGGGTAATTCAGCCGTGGCTGAAGCGGAAGCTGCATTACAGTCCTTGGGCTATAAACCTGCTGAGGCACAAAAACTGGTGAATGCTGCCAAAGGTGAATTTACCGAAGCCAGCGATATTATCCGCGCAGCGTTGAAGTCGATGAATAAATAGAGATGATATCCAAGTTACAGGATAAAATCTGATACGCGTAAAAGTCATTCGCAACTGTTTGAGGCAGGAGACATTTATAGTTAAATGTTTCTGCGATATATTCGATAAGAATCAATATTCGACGAGTTTTGCGAATGACGGTGGTTTTGCTTACTTTTGCCGAAACAAAAGTAAGGCGAACCGCAGGTTAATACTCAGATATAAATCTGATTGGAAAGACTCTGCAAAAATTCAATTCCTCGCCTAGGCGAAAATCTTAGGATTCAGATCCATATTTGAGGCCGTGTCAAAATTACCAGCTCAAAGGATCACCAAAACATTGGTATATAAACGTTATGCAAGACCGTCTCATCAGTGGTTCTGAAAAACCCGAAGATCATTTTGATCGTGCCATCCGCCCGACTTCCCTCGATGACTACATCGGTCAGCCGGTGGTTCGTGAGCAGATGGAAATTTTCATTGGCGCAGCCCGTGGCCGTGAAGAAGCCCTTGATCACACCCTGATTTTTGGCCCGCCAGGTCTGGGTAAAACAACGTTGGCCAATATTATTGCCCGAGAAATGGGTGGCAATCTTAAGTCAACTTCTGGTCCGGTTCTGGAACGTGCCGGCGACTTAGCCGCGATGCTAACCAATCTGGAAGAAGGTGATGTCCTGTTTATTGACGAGATTCACCGTCTTTCACCCGTGATTGAAGAAATCCT
This sequence comes from Acinetobacter lwoffii, assembly GCF_022967985.1. Classification (GTDB taxonomy): domain Bacteria; phylum Pseudomonadota; class Gammaproteobacteria; order Pseudomonadales; family Moraxellaceae; genus Acinetobacter. Next base: position 69,180 of record NZ_JALJVC010000007.1, read on the forward strand.
GTATCCGGCAATGGAAGATTATCAGCTCGACATCATGATTGGTGAAGGCCCGGCTGCGCGCTCGATTAAACTGGATTTACCGCCATTTACGCTTGTTGCAGCAACCACACGTGCAGGTCTACTCACCTCTCCGCTGCGTGACCGTTTCGGAATCGTGCAACGTTTAGAGTTTTATTCGGTTGAAGATTTAACCCATATTGTCAAACGTTCAGCCAATTTGATGGATGTACCTATGACTGGAGATGGCGCAAAAGAAATTGCCCGTCGTTCACGAGGTACACCTCGTATTGCCAACCGTTTATTGCGTCGTGTGCGTGACTACGCTCAGGTCAAAGGGACTGGTGAAATCAATCAGGATATGGCCCAACGTGCTTTGGACATGCTCAAAGTCGATAAAGATGGTTTAGATACGCTCGACCGCCGCTATTTATCTATGCTTCTTGAGCGTTTTGATGGCGGTCCTGCCGGTGTTGAAGCCTTGGCCGCAGCCATGGCAGAAGATTCAGGCACGTTGGAAGATGTCATTGAGCCTTACCTGATTCAGCAAGGTTATGTGATGCGAACCGCGCGTGGTCGTATTGCCACCAATATGGCGTATTTGCAGTTTGGAATGACACCACCTGAGCCGAAAGACAGATAAAATAGAGAATTAAAAGCAGCTTAGGCTGCTTTTTTATTGAATATAGATTTCAAATTTTTAATAAGAGAATCTACTACAATGTTTAGAGCTTTGAAACTATCAGCAATACCTTCTTTATCAATTACCGCGGTAATACACATGATTTGTAGCTGAGTGAGATAACGCTCAAATTCGTCCCATTCAGATACTAATTCATGATCTTCCTCTACTAACATTTTTAAATGAGTACTGATACGAGCTATTAAAGGGAATATATCATCTTCTAAATTCCTTAATTCTGAACGCACATCTTCGTATTCATTATTTTTGAACCAGTCTTTCACATCATTTAATACTAAAGCTACAGAGCCTAACAATGTAATGTATTTATGCACTAATGGTTTCAATACAGCAAGATCGTCTATTAACTTAAGTTTCCGACCTCTATAAAATTCTTCTTGTAATTCAACTCTTTTTAACTTTTCTTGACTTTCTATAAGTTGTTTAGTCATATTTCTATGAGATTCTGCTGCTTCTTTAATATCTTCACTTACTACTTTAAAAGATAGTTCTGTGAGTTGAAAACTTTTACGTCCATACCAATAAGCCAGCCAAGTTGCCAGACTACCTAAAATTAGTGCAATAATCACCGATAAAGCAAATGATGAAATCGCTGTCGTATCAGTAGAACTTACATTTAAATCAAGCGGAATCTTCTTACTTTCGGAATCAGCTTCGATGTGAGTTGCATATAAAGGCTGTTGTGGCACTGTCCATGGCTGCTGAATCATCACTTCATTATTATTTCCTTCTGCCACACGTTACCCCTTTATATTTCAAATAGATTACTTATTTATCATATTGTAAACATTTTCAAAGCATTACAAAAGAAAAAGCCAACTGACCATGCCTGAATCAGTTGGCAAAAGCACAAAACAAAAAACTATATAAAGAAATTATTTCTCTTCTTTTTTAAACTCCTTAAAATCCGCTTTACGAATCATCGCATGAATACCCTTGGTTCGATCGACCACTTGAGACACTTCAAAGTCAGTGGCAGCACTTAAGTAAGCATAGGCAATTTCTTCCGAAATTCCATATTCATTGACTAGGAAGCGAATCGCTTCACGGGTGGATTTACGCATAGCTTCGTCCAAGTCTTCATCCAGACCCGGCGTAATCCAGAATTCAGCATTTTCAGCCAGCGGCTGTTTAATCTCTGCACCCGGAATTTTATCCTTGCCCGATTTAAGCAAAGTGAATTTTAAAGTCGCACGTGCCGATCCTTCCAAAGCAGTTAAAGCCACCTCACCATCACCTTGTACAAAGTGACTATCACCTGTATAGAACAAAGCACCTGGCACTTGTACAGGATAATAGGCCGTAGCCCCTGCTCCTAATTCATTGATGTCGATATTCCCGCCATAAAATGATGGTGGTACAGAGTGCACAGGCTCACTGGTATTTGGTGCAACGCCCATCGTGCCCATAAACGGATTCAGCGGGAAACGAATCGCTTTACCAGATTCAGTTTTTAAAACGCCTTCCCATACACCATCCGCATTTTTCTCAATTGGGGTAAAAATGGACACGTTGCCATAAGCATCAGGATTGGCTGGAGATGCATGCTCATGTTTCTGACGTTTCGGGAATTCGGGTAAGGTGCCTTTGCCATGACGGTTTGAAATCACGCCATAAGGTACACGCGGTTCAACTTTTAAAATCTCCACCTTTAGAATATCGCCCGGCATTGCCCCTTCTACATAGACAGGCCCGGTAATAATGTGTGGTCCATCTTTATGGAAATCATGTTTCAATTTGGAATTCGTGATCAGCTTGGCTTCATCCAATACATGCTCAGGCTTGACGCCTTTTGATGTGAAATATTTCTCTGCATTGCGGCCTTGATCTTCCAGCAGCCCTTCATGCGAAACTGTATCGAAAGTAACTGTGCTACCTGAAGGTACAGTCAAAACAGGTTTTGCATCTTTATTTGGCAGATAACCCCACGTAATCGTATTCAAGGTACTCGGCACATAATAATGACCTTTATATTCACCACTTTTGAGTAATGTCGGTTTATTTTCCAGCTGTTTCAGTATTTTAAAGTCTTCAGCCCATATGCTTGTTGAAATAAAACTTAAGCTTGAAGCCACTGCCAGAGATAAAGCCAAAGGTTTTAACATGTGTTCAATTTCCATCATAAAAAATATTACGGAAGAGTGAATGCAATCTAAGTGCCAAAATAAGTTTAAGAGGTTTAAAAAATCTTCACTTCATCCGAGTTGTTGATATAGATGTGATCGTTTTTAATCCCTTTTCAGCCTGAAATTTTTATGATTTTCATACCTTATAAATATAAACAATCAATTTAGATACATATTTTTACAATGTAAAAGAGCAAGTAAAGCTCTTTGAGAACAGATATTAACACCCAGAATACCTTTAAAGTATCAAAAAATACTTAGAGGGTTTTGGTCGAAATTAGATCAGTATGCCATCCTAAAGAATCACTTTAACCATTTCAAATTCTTAAGGTTCTCCCGAAGTATGAACATGTATAAGCAGATATCCCTTTGTCTCCCTCTTCTTTTCTGTAGCCAGTTCAGTCTGGCCGACTGGATTGATGACTCTGTACACGCTGCTGAAGCACACACCATCAAACTACGACAGCATATCCACCAGCACCCAGAACTGGGCAATATGGAATTTAAAACCTCGGAGCTGATCCAAAAAGAATTAAAATCCTACGGCATTGAAGTACGTAAAGGCTATGCCAAAACCGGTGTAATCGGCGTATTAAAAGGTGCAAAACCCGGCCCCGTGATGGCCTTACGCGCAGATATGGATGCCTTGCCAATTAAAGAAACTGCAACGGTGCCTTTCGCCAGCAAGCAAAAAGCCATTTATCAAGGTAAAGAATCTTATGTGATGCATGCCTGTGGACATGATGCACATACCGCCATGTTATTGGGTGCAGCCAAAGTTCTGGCCGCCAATAAAGATAAAATTGCGGGGACAGTGGTATTCGTATTCCAGCCGGCTGAAGAAGGCGGTGCAGATATCGATAACTTCACTCATGGCGATCAGATTGGCTCACGCAAAATGATTGCCGACGGTGCCTTGAACAATCCAAAACCTGAAGTGATTTTCGGGATGCATGTCATGGCAGGCATGCCAAGTGGCAATATCTTCTACAAAGATGGTGCGATTTTGAATAGTGCCGATCATTTACGTATTCAGGTGAATGGCAGTCAGGTACATGGCTCCATGCCTTGGGCAGGTAAAGACCCGATTTATGCCTCTGCCCAGATGGTGACCAATTTACAAAGCCTGATCAGCCGTAAAGCCGACCTGACCAAAGGGATGGGTGTGGTCAGTATTGGCAGTATTCAGGGCGGCACTACCGGTAACGTCATTCCAGATCAGGTCAATATGGTCGGGACTATTCGTTCCAATAGTGAAGATGTACGTCAGGGCATTTTAAAAGACTTGCCGAAAATGCTGGAACACAATGCCGCAGCCAATGACGTTAAGGTGAAAGTCGAAATTGCACCTTATGCACCAGTGACCACCAATGATAAAACCTTGACTGAATTGATGCGCCCAACCTTGGCGAGCGTGCATGATGAAGATAAATTGCATGTTTTAGACAACAATGCCAGCGCCAGTGAAGATTTTGCTTATTATGGCCAGCTCATGCCATCGCTCTTCGTGTTTGTTGGTGCCACACCAGCAGATCAGGATCCGGCAAAAGCCGCACCGAATCACAACCCGAATTTCATTGTCGATGATGCGACCTTGAAAACCGGTGTCGAAAGCCATGTCCGTTTTATTCTGGACTATCCAAAAGTAGCTGAGCAGGTTCAGGCCAACTGGAAACAGAAAAATAAAGGCTAATCTTCTATTACTAAAAATGCGCGGCTCCAAGGACTCGCGCATTTTAGTATCTGCTGCTGTTTTATAAATGAGCTGTTAAGCGCTTAGTACTTCATCTTAGTGACTTCTCTCCAGATTTGACACCTTGTGCCATTGGTCTCAAGACTCACAATGCTAAACTTTGAACCGCTAAATTGCTTGACTGTTGGCAGGAATCCGGCAAACTCTAATCCCTTTCCTGCATCTAAAAACAAGCAAAAATTTCGAAAATCTGCATGGAACAAAACTATGGCGAATCACTTTGAATTCAATATCCGCGTTTATATTGAAGATACTGATGCGGGTGGCATTGTCTATCACGCCAATCATATTCGCTATATGGAACGTACCCGTACCGAATGGTTACGTGCCGCTGGAGTGAGCCATTACTGGCATCAGACAGACTACAATTTTGTGGTGCATAAAATTAATGTCAAATACATGCGTCCGATCCTGATGGATGATTTAATTACTGTTACGGCACGTGTCATTTCATGTAAAGCTTCATCATTTGTATTGCAACAAAATATTTATCGTGGTGAAATCATGCTTGCATCAGGTGAGGTTGAGTTGGCATGTATCAGTGCAGAGATGCGACCACGTCGACTCCCGGATGAAATCCGCGAACTAATTCAAAAAGAATTGGAACAAGACTAAAAAAATTTATTGGCACACGTAACAACTATGGCGACTCAGTTAGAATCATCTCTTCAAGTTTCAGATCTTATTTTACAAGCAAGCCCTGTCGTACAACTGGTGATGCTTTCTCTCCTGTTAGCCTCAATATATAGCTGGTATCTGATTGCCAGGCTCTATATGAGTTATAAAAAAGCCCAGGCCGATGATGAACATTTCCAGAAAATCTTCTGGTCTGGTGCTGAGCTGAATACCCTGTATAACAATGCACAACTCAACTCCAAACGCACTGGCCTTGAAGATATTTTCTATCAGGGTCTGGGCGAGTTCCTGAAACTGAAAAAACGCCATGCGCCGACTGCCCAGTCGATTGAAGGAACAGAGCGTATTCTGCGTGTCGGTTTAAGCCGTGACCAAGGTCATCTGGAACAAGGTCTGGGTGCATTGGCAAGTATTGGTTCTGTTGCACCTTATGTTGGTCTGTTCGGTACAGTCTGGGGCATCATGAACGCCTTTATTGGCCTGGCAGATGTTGATCAGGTGACACTGGCGACGGTCGCACCCGGTATTGCAGAAGCCTTGATTGCAACTGCGATCGGTCTGTTCGCAGCCATTCCAGCGGTATTGGCTTTCAACCATTTTACGGCCAAAGGTGAAACGGTCTACTCTGACCGTGCACTGTTTGCTGAAGAAATGGTGGCGCTATTGCAACGTCAGTCTGTGGGCGTAACTCAGGACAAAGACTAATGGCGATTCAAGGTTCAGGACGCTTTCAGCGTATTAAAAAACCACTAAAAAGTGACATGAATGTCGTACCGTATATCGATGTGATGCTGGTACTGTTGGTGATCTTTATGGTCACTGCCCCGATGATTACCAGCGGCATTAAGGTTGACTTGCCTCAGGCCAATGGATTGCCGATCGAATCCAAGGACGCCCCCACCATCGTCACACTGAAAGAAGATGGTTCATATTATCTAGAATATAAAAATCAGGCGACTGGCCCAGTCACATTGGAAGAATTGACGCGTACGCTTGTTGATGCCCAAACCCAGGCGCAAAATGACAACAAGGTGCTGAATGTCGTAATCAATGGCCACAATACTCGTCCTTATGGCGATGTCATGGCCTTGATGTCCAGCCTGCAGGATGCTGGCCTTTCTCAAGTCGGTTTACTGACCAAGCCATTAGAATAAAGTATGAAAGACTATAAAAAGCCACCATTTCAGAAAAAAGCCATCGCACTTGGATTCACCTTAGGCATCCATGCAGTGGCTTTGGTGGGCTTACTTTATCTGGGCATGAGTAATCCCCCTGAACCGCCAAAACAGATCAAAACCGTTCTGATCAAGCCAGAAGACCTTAAACCGGTGACTCGCGAAGAAACCGAATTTGAGGAAACTGCACATAAAAATGTCGCAGAAGAAATTACCCAGACTGCTGAACCCAGTATAGAACCTGCTCCAGTGGTTCCAACGACGGCGCCTGCCACACCTCCTGCTCCACCTGCACCTAAAGTCGATACACAAAAAGCCCAGCAGGAACTGAAAGCGGCAGAGGCAGCACAAGCCAAGGCTGCGCAGCAAGCAGCGGAAGCAGCAAAACGTGCCCAAGCCGCTGAACAGGCCAAACAAGCAGCAGCCAAAGCCAAAGCGGATGCAGCGCAAAAATCAAAGGCGGAAGCCGAAGCTGCACGTCAAGCTGAACTAAATGCACAGCGCAAAGCCGATGCTGCTCAAAAAGCCAAACTGGAAGCACAGAAAAAAGCTGACTTAGCTGCCAAGCAAAAAGCGGATGCTGCCACAAAAGCCAAAGCAGAGGCTGATGCCAAACGTAAGGCTGAAGCTGCTGCTAAAGCAAAGGCAGATGCGGCAGCAAAAGCCAATAATGATGCAGCGGCGAAACGTAAAGCAGACGCTGATGCGAAAGCTAAAGCAGACGCGGCAGCCAAGGCTAAAAATGATGCAGAGGCGAAACGCAAAGCGGACGCTGATGCGAAAGCTAAAGCCGATGCAGCGGCTAAAGCAAAAGCCGACGCTGATGCCAAACGCAAGGCAGATGCCGATGCTAAGGCCAAATCTGATGCAGATGCCAAGCGCAAAGCAGATGCCGAAGCAAAAGCCAGAGCTGATGCAGATGCCAAAGCTTCAGCCGCGAAACAGGCTGCTGAAGAAGCTGCACAGAAAAAAGCGGAATCAAAACGGATTGCATCCACTGCGAAGCGCGATTTTGAAAACAAAATCAAACGCGCCTGGGATACACCAGTCGGATCATCAGGCCAGCGTGCCACTGCACGTGTAACCCTGAATGATAATGGCGGTGTGGTCTCGATTATTGTGAATTCAAGTGATTCAGACATGAAAGCCAGTGTAGAAGCTGCAGTTCGTGCTGCTGCACCTTATCCAATGCCATCCGATCCAGATGCACGCCGTGAAGCAAGAAGCTTTACTTCAACCTTTACTGCGCAATAAAAAACGGAGCCATCACATAAATAATGTTGTGATGGCTTTTATTTTTTAAGCTAAACTTCACTTTAAATTGATTAAATAATATTCGCTTTTCACAGTGTCATAACAGTTTGGTCATAAATTCATGGTTTTATTCTATTAAATCCATGCGATGATGTAGCCCAAGCACCTATACAATAAATCCGTTGATTTGAGTAAATAACGAATGATGGAAAAGACTCGCAAACATCTACTCTGCCTCGCAATCATTAGCGCTTTAAGCCCTGTATTGGCAACCCAGTCTTATGCCCAATTGCATCTGGAAATTACCAAGGCACCTGAGGCAGCACCTAAAATTGCCGTTGTACCTTTCAGTCAGGATCAGAGCATTTATCCGATTGTTGAAAATGACCTGAATCGTTCTGGCCGCTTTACCAGTGCTTCAAAAAACCTGCCTGCAACAGCGACATTGAATAATCCGAATGCAGAAGCTTGGGCATCGGCTGGTGTTCCCTATGTGGTCACCGGCTCATCCAAGACCACAGCCGATGGTTCTTTTGAAATCCAATATCAGCTCTATGATGTCGAAAAAAAACAATATCTATTAAATGAATTGCTGACTGTTCCAGCCTCACGCACCCGTCAGGCAGCGCATATGATCAGTGATGCCATCTATCAGGCATTGACCGGTATTCCGGGTGACTTTAGCGGACGTATTGCCTATGTGCTGCGTAATCCTGCTACGCCGGAACAACGCTATACGCTGCAGATTGCCGATACCGATGGCGAACAGCCAAAGACCATTTTGACCTCGCGTGATCCGATCCTTTCTCCAGCATGGACACCAGACGCCAAAAAAATCGCTTATGTGTCCTTTGAAACCAAACGTCCGGCGATTTATGTACAGGATCTGGCAACAGGTCAACGTGAAAAACTGGCCAGCTTCCGCGGTTTGAATGGCGCGCCGAGCTTCTCTCCAGATGGCAAGAGCATGCTGTTTACTGCTTCTATGCACGGCAATCCGGAAATCTACCAGATGAATCTGGAAACGCGTCAGCTACAACGCATGACCAATGACAGTGCCATTGATACTGAAGCACGTTATTCGCCAGATGGAAAATCTTTTATTTTCACTTCTGACCGTGGTGGTTCTCCACAAATTTATCGCCATGATCTTGAATCAAGTAGCAATAAACGCCTGACCTTCCGTGGTGCATTCAATGCGCGTGGTACGCTGAGCGCAGATGGTAAAAAACTTGCATTAGTTCATCGTCCAAGCGGCAGTAACTATCGAGTTGCGGTTCAGGACATGACCTCCGGTGTGAACAACATTCTGACACCAACGACGCTGGACGAATCACCAAGCTTCTCGCCAAATGGCCAGATGGTGGTCTATGCCACCCGTGAAGGTGCACGCGGACTCTTGTCGATCATGTCGCTGGATGGCCGCTTCCGTATGAATTTGCCAAGTGAAACGGGCGAAGTGCGTGAACCGGCTTGGGCACCAAAATAACATTTTTATATTGATAAACCCTTTACCCCATAATCAAACTTCATGGAGATGAAGATGAACAAAGTAAAATTATTTGCCTTACCACTTTTAGCAGCAGCTGTTGTCATGACAGGTTGTGCGAGCCGTAAGCCTGCCGCTGAAGTTCAAACGGGCGGTTTAGATACGACTGGTACAACAACTGTGAATACTCAAGGCCTGAGTGAAGATGCAGCACTGAATGCACAAAACATGGCAGGCGCTTCTGCAAAAGGTGTTACTGCAGAAAATAAAGCATTTTTGGCAAAACGCGTGGTGCATTTTGACTATGACAGTACTGAACTCAGCAATGAAGATCTAAATACGCTGCAAGCCCATGCGCAGTTCCTGATGGCCAATGCCAATTCACGTGTAGCACTCACCGGCCATACCGATGAACGCGGTACCCGTGAATACAACATGGCACTTGGCGAGCGTCGTGCCAAAGCAGTAGAAAGCTTCCTGGTGACGACTGGTGTTAATCCTGGTCAACTAGAAGCAGTCAGCTATGGCAAGGAAATGCCAATCAATGCGGGCCATGACGAAAATGCATGGAAAGAAAACCGCCGTGTAGAAATTAATTATGAAGCGGTACCACCATTGTTGAAATAATTTTCATTCATGATGGTTTCATCAAATAAAAAGCACTCAATCATGAGTGCTTTTTATTGGCTTCAATGAAAGAATCGGTCTACTTTGGAAGCTGATCTTGTTCAGCCGGATGCATCGATTCGATCAGGTCATGTTTATTGAATTGTTTGTACTCTGGTTTTGCTTCATAATCCCGCCAGGCTTCTTTCATCTTGTCTTCAGAGATATCATCTAAAGTAATGCCTTCGCTTGGCGTTGGAGTCGCATCAAACTTCAATGTTGTCATATCTGTGCTCCTATTCTCAATTTTCCTTTGTCTTCAACATAGCACTTTCCGCAGGAGTTGCAAGGGCAAAATCGATACAAATAATCCAGTTTAATTTTTCTTTTAGTACGTTCTCATCTAAAATATAGCCGCATATCGTTTTGATCATTTTTTCCCGATTTAAGTTTTGGAGTTTCCCCTATGTCATACCGCACTTTATCCCAGTTTTTACAACAACAAAGCGGGAATCTCACACCTGAACTAGCACAAGTTATTGAAACAATTGCAAACACTTGCAAAGACATTGATCAGTTACTGCAAAAAGGTGCTTTAGCGGGTGTATTGGGAAGTGCACAGCATGAGAACGTTCAAGGCGAAGAGCAAAAGAAACTGGATGTCATTTCTAATGACTATTTGATTGATGCCTTGCAGCAACATCCAAATGTGGGTGGTTTGGCCTCAGAAGAACTGGATGAATTCACCCCTGCACAAGAAAATGGTCAATTTCTGGTATTGTTCGATCCGTTAGACGGCTCAAGCAATATCGACATCAATATGTGTGTTGGTACCATTTTCTCGATTCTTCCTGCGAAAAATGCCGTGACTCAGGCAGAAGACTTTATGCAAGCCGGTGTTCATCAGGTAGCTGCAGGTTACGTGCTTTATGGTCCATCGACCATGCTGGCATTGACCGTCGGCGCAGGCGTAGTGTTCTTTACCTATGACCCTGAAACTCAAGAATTCCTACTGACTTCTGAAGCCATTCAGGTAGCTGCAGATACTAAAGAATATGCGATCAATGCGTCGAATCAGCGTCATTGGGAAGCACCAGTACAGCGTTATATCGATGAATTGTTAGCTGGCAAGACTGGCCCTCGTGAAAAAGACTTCAATATGCGCTGGGTTGCCTGTATGGTGGGCGACATTCACCGTATTCTTTGCCGTAGCGGTATCTTCATGTATCCATACGACCTTAAAGATCCGGCTAAAGCAGGCCGTCTGCGTTTAATGTACGAAGCCAACCCAATGAGTATGCTCATGGAACAGGCTGGTGGTGCATCGACTACAGGTCGTGTCCGTATTCTTGAAATCGAACCGACAGATCTACATCAACGTGTGCCAGTGATCATTGGTTCTAAAAACGAAGTTGATCTTGTGACCAGCTACCATAACTAATTTTTATAACGGCAGTCGATATTGAATCGGCTGCCGTGGATTATATCTCCCATGCCAACTTTTTTTCTTGATTCAAAAGACAATCCAAAGATTAAACACTTACGTGGTTTAATCGAACAAAATACCTATCGTAAAAAACAGGGGCAAACGGTTTTAGAAGGCACACATCTATCTCTTGCCTGGCTACATGAAAACCGTAAAATTGATTCGATTTTCACCACTGAACATGCACTTTCACATCCTGATTTCGAGAAAATTCTCGCAAAATACACAGGTATGGTCTTTGTTCTGAGCGAGTCTTTATACAAAGATTTAAGCACCTTAGGAACATCTTTAGCCTGTTTAGCTGTGGTCACTCTACCGACAGCAAATTATGCATTGGATTTTAAAGCAGACACTTTGATTCTGGAAAATGTACAGGATCCGGGTAATGTAGGCACCCTGCTTCGCTCTGCTGCTGCTGCCGGTATTGAACAGATTGTGTGTACCAAAGGTTCTGCATCGCTCTGGTCTCCACGCGTATTACGTGCTGGTATGGGTGCACATTTCACATTACAAACCTTTGAAAATATTGCGCTTGAACAAATTCTTGAGCAATTTCAAATCCCTGTCTATGTAACCAGCTCACACCGTGCTGAAAGCCTGTATTCAAAAGACTTACGTAAACCTTGCGTGTGGATTCTGGGTAATGAAGGCCAAGGCGTATCTGATTATGCGATGCAACATGCTGAAGCCGTGAGCATTCCGCAACCCGGTGGTCAGGAATCACTGAATGTCGCAATTGCAGGTTCGATCTGTTTCTTTGAAATGGTACGTCAACGTATCTAATTAAGGATTTAGGTTACAGTGTTTTAATACGACCCTGCCAGTGTATAAAATAGATTAAACTACAAAAATAATAAACTTAATTGTCAACCAAACCAGGATTCCCAACGTTATATGATTATGAACTTGGGAATAATGGTGGGTGTCCAATGACAGGATTTTCCATCTCTATGGATTTAGCACCAAAACAGTTGCAAACACACGATGTAAGTATTCTGAAGAGTACGGCTGAAGCACGTCTGAAGAATTTTATGCAGGATGTGACTGGGCGTGCCTTGGTGATGATGGAAAGTGCAACTCAAGGTCATCATGGTATTGCTATGGATCTGGTTCAGGAAGCTTTCATTTCCTTACACAAATCCTATGCAGAAAAAAGTACTGAAGAATGGTATCCCCTGTTTTATACCATTCTCAACAACAAGTTACAGGACTGGCGTCGTAAAGAGTCACGGCGTGGTCAAATGTTTTCATTTTTCAAGAAAGTCAGTCTCGATGACGACGAAATTGAATTTGATGATGTCGTCGATGAATCAACACCAACGCCGCTGGACTTTCTCGATCAGGCAGTTACTGCTGAAGAAATCCAGGAAGCGATTGCAAAATTGCCTGTGCGTCAGCAGCAGGCATTTATGCTAAGAGCTTGGGAAGGATTTGATACGCATACCACCGCACAGATTATGAACTGCACAGAAGGCAGTGTAAAAACCCATTACCACCGTGCTATCCAAGGCTTACGCGCCTCTTTAGCACATTTAAATCCATATCTGGGAGGGTCATCCGAATGAATCAAGATGATTTCTTAAAACAAGTAACTTCCAAACTTGATGGACTGGCACAACAACATAAAGACAAACCTGTTGTCATGCACCATGTTCTTGAAGAAATTCAGGATTCAAAACATTCACGCTTTGCATTTCTAAAAATGTCAGGTTTTGCTTTGGCAGCTGCGATTGCAGGCATTGTGGTATTACCGAATCTTTCGGACCATAACGAGCCGCAAACTCAAATGGTGTCAGTCCCAAAACTGTCTCCGCAAATGCTTGAAGATTTAGAAATGTTAATGGTTTTAGGTGAGGACAAAGTTCCACATGGCAGCTAAAAAATTGGCGATTGCTTTTTGTGCATTCAGTTTTCTGCAAACCAGCTTTGCAGGATTTGAACGTTTTTGGCTATTTTCCAAGGATGCGAATACCCAAGTAACTGATACTTGGGATAGTCTTTCTGATTCTGAACAATTGGCACTGATTAAACGTTATCAATCTTTAAAAGAAATCCCCGAACAACAACGTGTTAGCTTACAGCAGCGTATGGACTGGTTTACTCAACTCCCTAATGCGGAAAAACAAAGAATGCGTGAGACTTGGCAAATGATGAGCAGTCAGGAACGCAAAGAACTGGGCGCACGTATGCAAAAAGCGTCTCCTGAGCAACGCCTTGCCATTCGCGAAGAATACATTCTCAAATATCAGCAAGTGACTCAGCAGCCTAACTCGCATTAAACACTTAATATAAAAAAGCCTCTATATGGAGGCTTTTTTGATGTTTCAATCATATTTTATTTTCTTAAGCGTCGATAACCTGCAAGCCCTAATAATCCTAGTAGCCCCCACATTCCAATTGCCCCACCACCACTTGAGGACGTATTCGTATTTTTAACTGTATTACGTAACAAGATTGTCGCTTTTTCTGACATTTTTTCATCAGCATCAAAAATCGCATAATCCATGCTGTAATTTGCCTGGCTTAAATTATTTTTTACACTAAATGTCAGCTGTCCACCATAACAGGTCTGATTTTGATAGGTATCAGGACATGCTCCTTGTCGCTCTGCCTTCAGTGAAACTCCCGCAGGCAGCTTAACAATATGAATCGGGATCTCTTTTCCATCTTTATCTTGATAAAAAGCCGACTTTCCTGATGGTAGAGGCCCATCCCCATCATCACTATCATTTTCAAGCGGATTTACCGTCACTGTAAGATTATTCTCTGGACTAAGCCGATATTCATCATCTTTTGCAATCGGTGCAATGTTGTTAAAAGCTGCTCTTAAGAGGCCAGCACTGCTTACACCTGTAGCCTGGTCTTTAAGTGTATAACTACAGAACTCCATATCAACCGAACTGGTCTGCTTACCATCAGTGCGATACATCATGATCCGGTTTAAATCAGGTTTCCACTCACATTTAAGATTTGGATCATTGGGATTTCCTTCCACAGTGGTCGAATTACCAGTACCAATTAACTTACCAACACCTAAAGTTTTTACACTGACCTCATAATTTTCTGAATTTAAGGCTTTAATTTGAATCTTATCATTGGTTAGAGTTTCTTGAGGCATAGCCAAGATAAAAGGATTAATATAGATTGCACGATATTTCTGATATTGCTTGGTATATTTAAGCAAATCCTGATAACTTTTCAATTCTTCCTTTAAACCAGGAAGCTCATTTTCTGGAGTATTTTTATCAGCAATGATTTCTTCGAGATCATCTATATTCTCCTGATAAAAGTCATTGAGTTCTACCAAACTCTTATTTTGCAAGTCCGTAATATCGGCTGCAGTCAAACGTCGGATTTCAACTGAGCCGATCTCGCAAGTATTTTTTGCACTTGGATCAAATGTTAATGTGGATCCAATCACACGATCAATACCACGCTGGTCTTGTTCAATACAGCCACTCACCCCGATATCTACCAAATCCGTTGCGGTCTGATTATCACGCGGGTAATACAGCCCTAAATAGCGATTATCAATAGCAGGCTCAATATAATTTGTTAATAAACTGCTGATTATATTATTAGAGACATCAAGATTATTTGAAGTAGTATCTTCGTCTAATTCTGGCAATACGCAACGTGATGGCCCAGTCGTTTGAATTGCATTTCGAATTGTAGAAAATTCAACACGTTGTGCCTTGGTCGGATTTCCCTGATTTAAGGCATATTCACAAGACAGGCCTTGGTTAAAGGCTAAAACATTGAAATTAAAATACCTAAACCCGGTATTGTCATAAAATAAAGTAGATTGGGCTGTATTTTCAACAATAGTATTACTTAATGCAGTTAAACTGGAGAATTTACTGAGGGGACGATTAACTTCATTCGTCATACGCACAATATGTCCTGTGGTACTTGCAGTATTCTTCGCAATAGTAGAGTTAACAATTTCTACTGTAGCATAGCCACAAAAATCAATAATACTGTTAGTAAGATCTGAACCATTTTTAACAATGCTACTGGAATTAATTTTCACATTGGTTTGAGTTGTACCTAAATTTCCCTGACAGTCCATCGCCAGAACACTACCATATGAACTCGCCTGATTTTTTTGAATCAAAGAATCCTGAATGACAATATTCCTTTCCGTATTCATTGCTACACTATAAATCGCCCCACCTTCTGCAGCTGCTCGGGAATTTACTATTTCACTGGTATTAATACTTAAAGGCCCAGCTACATAAAAAGTACCGCCATTACCTTTATCCAAGGTATTTATTGCTGCATAACCATCCTTTAAAATCAGATGATGAATTTCCAGACTGGATTGACTGGCCATACTATTAAATAATCTGGTTTTCCCCTGGCCTGAAATAGTACTTTTTAAAGCCTCCCGGGTTGGATATAACAGCGTAATCGGACTACGACTAGCATAGTTAAGTGGAGTTTTCCCATAAATTTTGAGCGCTGACTCTACGATCAGCTCTTTATCTAATTTATACTCGCCTGCTTCAAGCTGAATCACATCTGCAGCTGAACCATCCAATCGAAGCGTACGTCCTACATTACATCCGCCATAAGATTTATCCAGTTTTGCAGTTTTAATGGCTTCTCGCAAAGAACAGGCATTATTATTCTCGCCATCTTCATCAGCAAAAGTAGTCACATATATCGTTTTATCTTCGGCTGCCATCAAACTCATCGCAGATAAAATCATGGCAGCAAGCAGTCCTTTTTTATAATTTTTCATGATTTTTCCTTAATCTTTTAATCCACGGCGTAAACCTATTAATCCGAGTAAAATCAGTAGTCCACCACCCCCCCATGAGCCGCCTGAAGTTTTGACTGCTTTGTCTTCCATTTCATTTTTTGGCTCCTGAACAATTTGAGTAGTAATAGTCAAATAAGGTTTACTTTTATTAAACCGTGTAGATGAGGTCACCACTTGTAGTTCGAAAATATCTGCTCCATGCCAGGTAGAATCGGGGGTATAAACGACATTGCCATGAATATCGATGATTGTTTTACCCTTGGAAGCTGTTTTGGTTTGTACCACTTTCAAACAGCCATCTTGCCAAGGCTCACCCGTCGGATTCTGACCAACAATGGCATTACACTGTTCTTTTGGAATTAAATCACTATCTCCCAGATAAGATTCTATTGAAAACTTGGCAATTTCACCCTTTAACAGATCTTGTCCCACCAGACTGCCTGAGATTGGTATTGTGATTTCAACAGCACCCCGATCACAAAACAGGTTATCCATCAAACGATTAATCCCGCGCTGATCTGCCGCCTCACATGCTACTGTTGGATTTGCCAGACTCAATCCTGTGCCTCTATTCACAATCGGCGATTCATTCACAAGGATATAGTTCAACAAAATTCGTGGGCGCATATAACCGAGAAATTGTCCTTTAGGAACGCTGTATGGACAAAGTATGGCATTATTATTTTCTTGTAGGGTCTGACAAGCACCTTCACTTGTATCTGAGGATTCAGCAAAAAGTCGTGTACCATTCCAGAACTGGTTCGGCGCGACGGCATCCCCTACACCACACGAGGCTGTCAGCAGATTGTTTTGCGACACAGACTTGTCACCAGTGATAATTTGGCAGTCCTGTGTACCATTTCTTAAAATAATACTATTCGCTACATAAGCTCTGCCATACGGCGCATGGATACGTAAGGCAGTATTTTCATTATCAACCATGGTGAGATTATTCAATCCCATCCCGTCCAGGACATTAATGAGTACACCCTTATTTTTTAGTATCGTACTACTTAATACCTCCCCACTAATACCTTGATCTTTACTGGAGTCAGCAAACTGTCCTGCACTATAAATATTGGTCGCGGAATTATCCAGTGTCTGGTTATTTTTAAGTACACTTTGATAAATGAGGAAAGCAGGTAGCTCGCTATACAGGATCCCGCCTCGTTGGGCTTTGTTATTTTCGATCAGACTATTTTTAATTTGTGCACGGCTTGTTAAGTTCTGACCAAACTTGCCAGCATTATAAATTGCCCCACCCAAGTTGGCAGCAGCATTAAATAGACGGTTATATTCTAGAATTAGCTGACCTTTATTATAAATTAGGCCACCTTGTTCAGCACAACTGGTTTTACCACAGCCTTCAAGATCCAGTTCTTTCAAATTTAACTGAACCAGTGTATCTGTACTGTTGATCCGGAAAAGGTTATCGGTACCTTTCATTTGAATATGAGCATTATGCAAACCTAATGCTTTTTCATCCGTACTGAATTCACCATCACTTTCTGCGACCGCACGGATGGTAAGAGATTTTTTAATCGCAATATGCTGGTTCAACACATAGGTATTTTTTTCTTTTAAAATAATGGTACTGGATGAGTTCTCCCCACCACACCCCATAAAACCTGATTTAGCTAAGCCACGGTTAACATACTCAACAGCTTCTCGAAGTGAACATTCCTTGTCATCTTTTTCAATATCTTCTGTAGTGGTTACAATAATATCTGCACTATACGACTGCCCCGCTATACATAGCAAAGCTATGCCTATGCTCTTCTTGAGCATAACCTTCTCCTTAATTTTTATTTCTTTCTTTTTCTTCTAAAGTTGCAGAATCCTTGCAACAGCGAATTATTTTGCCTTACTGTGTCATAGACTGAGTAATTACTCAAGAATTTTTATGATTTACCGATATTCGTCAATCAAGGCATATATCTGCCGCAGATTGGCATTGCTAACTTTTAACTTTTCCCCTTTAAGTAGTTGAATAATCTGCTCTAATCTTTGAAGCAGCACTGAAGTTTGATGCGGCCCATGGCTGAGTAAATAGTCAAAGATTTGAGGGTCTAAATGGATCCCACGACGATCGAGTACCGAGGAAACCAGCGCATAGCGATCAGCATACAAACTGCCACTCGGAACACGGGTACTGACCGCCTGCGTGAGACGGGATTGTAAATCTGGCAATTCAAGTTTGAGTTCGATAGGTGCAAAACGTGACGAAAACACCAACTGCCCACCACCTTCATTATTATAATTAATTAAGTGAAAGACGGCGCGTTGCCAATGGGGTACGCCACTAATCGCTTCGATATCATCGAGTGCTACCAGATCAAAACGATCCAGAGAGGTAATCGCCTCAGTGGGTGCATCTAAAAGCTCAAGCAAAGATACCTGAATTGCAGATTTACCTACTTCCAGATAAGAGTCACAGATGGCAGACAACAAATGACTTTTACCTGTACCGGCTCCCCCATAGACATAAAAGCGGTTGATCAGGCCTGCATGTAATTGACGGACAGCATCAATGACATGCCCCCAACCCGGCCCTGAAAAATCACTGATTCGGGCATCGAGCTGAGGTTCTATATCTAACTGCAATTGACGCATACGATTTTTTGGCCTTATGAGTCTTTACGATGTGGATCGTGAATTTTACTTGAGTTCTCCTCTGCTTGCAGCGGTTTTTTCTGTGGCTTTTTCATTTCAATATCAACATCTAAGTCTGCTGTTTCAATATTGATTGAACCGGTAGATGCATCTTGTATGATAACAGCCCGATCACCATAAAATGGCGTATGTTCATAATACTCACGGATATGCCGTAACAGTACCACAATCACGGCTGCAACTGGTAAAGCAATCAGCATGCCCAAGAATCCAGCCAATTGTGCACCTGCCAGAACTGCAAACACTACAGCTACAGGAGAAAGACCGATTTTATCACCCAACAGGAATGGTTGCAGAATATAGCCTTCGACTGCCTGCCCGACCATAAAGACAATCCCGACCAATACCAGTTGCCACCAGTCGATTCCAAACTGGAAGAAGGTTGCAATAACTGCGGCAATAATTCCAACCGCAAAACCAAGATACGGAATGATACTGCACAATCCGGCAATCATCCCGATGATCAAGCCAATCTCTAGGCCAATCAGTTGCAGTCCCACTGCATAGACCACACCCAGCAGAACCATGACCAGGAACTGACCTTTGACAAAGGCACCTAACACACTATGACATTCACTCACAATAGTTAAGGTTGTTTTTTCATAAGGACGGGGAATTAGACGACGTAAGCTGTCCAGCATACGATCCCAATCCAGCAAGAAATAAAAGGCAATAATCGGAATCAGGACAATCGTGCCACCAATCTGGATAAAGTTCAGACCAGATTGTGCCAGTTTCAGCAGCATTGCTTGAATACTATCTGCGCTATAATTGGTCTGAACATAGTCCATTACTACTGAGGAAATCTGATCGGTATCGATTTCCATCGGAACCAGATTAAAGCTATCGGAAAGCCAAGGTAAGAACGTGTAATTGATCCAGTGAATTCCGGCCGGAATGCTATCACGCGCATACATCAGCTGCTGCCAGACCAGTGGCACCAGATACCACATCACCAATGTAACCACGATCCCAATCCCGATAAATACAATACTGATCGAGAGCCATCGAGCCAGCCCGATGCGGTGTAAAACATCGACCAGTGGACTAAATAAATAAGCAATTAGAAAAGCTGCAACAAAAGGAACTACAACTGGTTTAAGCAGATATAAAACCCAAAGTATCAATGCTATACCAGCAAGTATAAGAATGCGCCGTAAAGTACGATCGACCATAGAATCTTGCCTTTTCTCTATTAATCATTCTAAAAATTAAAATATTTCAATAAAGATAGCATTTTAGGCCACAAATACCATAAGAGTTTTACATATTCAGGTTATAATCGCACCCGCGAATGCGGAGACTTCATTATGAGCAACTCAACTTCTACCCCAAACACTGGTTTAAGCTACAAAGATGCAGGTGTCGACATTGAGGCGGGCGACGCGTTAGTCGATCGTATCAAATCTGTCGCTAAGCGTACCTCACGTCCCGAAGTTATGGGCGGTCTAGGTGGCTTTGGTGCACTTTGTAAAATTCCTAAAGGTTATGAAGAACCTGTTCTCGTATCTGGCACAGATGGTGTTGGTACAAAATTACGTCTGGCACTGAATTTGAACCGTCATGACACAATTGGTCAAGACCTGGTTGCAATGTGCGTGAATGACCTTCTTGTCTGTGGTGCTGAACCACTGTTCTTCCTTGATTATTATGCAACTGGTCACTTAAATGTTGATGTTGCTGCAAATGTAGTCACTGGTATTGGCGCTGGTTGTGAACTTGCTGGCTGTGCATTAGTTGGCGGTGAAACTGCTGAAATGCCAGGCATGTATGAAGGCGAAGATTACGATCTTGCAGGTTTCTGTGTCGGTGTTGTTGAGCAAAGCAAAATTATTGATGGCTCTAAAGTCAAAGCGGGTGACGTTTTAATTGGTGTAGCTTCTTCAGGTGCGCACTCAAACGGCTACTCACTGCTTCGTAAAATCTTAGACGTAAAAAACGTTGACCTGAATCAAATCATCGATGGCCGCCCACTTGCAGATGTTGCAATGGAACCGACACGTATTTATGTCAAACCAATTCTTGAACTGTTAAAACACGTTGATGTACATGCAATGGCACACATCACGGGTGGTGGTTTACCAGGTAACTTACCTCGCGTACTTCCAAACGGTGCTCAAGCGCTTGTAAATGAATCTTCTTGGGAATGGCCTGAGCTATTTAAGCTTCTACAACGCGAAGGCGGCGTAGAACAGTTTGAAATGTATCGTACTTTCAACTGTGGCGTCGGCATGGTGCTGGTTGTTGGTGCAGCAGATGCAGACAAAACTGTTGAATTACTCAACCAGCTTGGTGAAAAAGCATGGGCAATGGGTCAGATTCAAGACAATGCTGAATCAGTTGCAGGTGCAGACGAAAAAATTCGTGTGATCTTCGCGTAATTTCGCATGACTAAAATTGCTGTACTTGTTTCAGGTAGCGGATCAAATCTGCAAGCCTTGATGGATGCCAATCTTTCAGGGCAAATTGTGGGCGTGATTTCCAATAAACCTGAAGCCTTTGCTTTAACGCGTGCACAACAGGCAGGCATACAGACTGCAGTTATTGAACACAAGCAATATCCGAATCGTGAAGCTTTTGATGATGTGATGCATCAACAGCTTTTGGAATGGGATGTGGATCTAGTGGTACTTGCCGGCTTTATGCGAATTTTAAGTGAAAAATTTGTGAAAGTCTGGGAAGGGAAAATGTTGAATATTCATCCTTCCCTGTTGCCTTATTATAAAGGCATGCATACGCATCAGCGTGTACTCAATACCGGTGATGTTCTGCACGGTTGTACAGTGCATTATGTCACTGCTGAACTGGATGCAGGACAAGCACTTGCTCAAGGCGTTCTTAAGGTTTCTCACCACGATACGGTAGAAAGTTTGGCAACACGTGTGCATAGCCTCGAGCATGTAATCTATCCACAAGTCGTAGAATGGATTTGTAGCGGAACGATTCAACATACTGAAGATGGTGTGCTGTATCGAAATGAGAAAATGCAAGCGCCTGTTCAATTCTGCAAGTTTTAAAAAAGTTTAGAAATAAAAAACGCATCCTCGGATGCGTTTTTTTATTTCCAATACATTCGATGACTCAGGCAGACTGTTGCTGAATCAATTGCTTTACCAAGCTCGCGACTTGATCAGGTTGTTCCAATGGGAACATATGCCCGCCATCGACTACGGTAAAAGGAATACCAAACTTCTTTTGCACTTGCTGCGGGAACTTGCGGGCCAGAAATGGACCTTTCTCGGCAACGACCAAATGCACAGGAATTTTTGGTTTTGCCTGAGGCAACCACCATAGCGATGGATTGGTTCTAAAGACTGCCACCTCATCCATTTTAGGAATAGTGAGTTCTACCCCGCCTCGGATGGGATCCTCTTGCAAGGCATAATCAATATAAGCTTGGAAGCAATCTGCATCAAAATCCTGATAAAAACCTTTAGGGCGCAGCAATTCAGCGGCTTGTTCACGTGAATCCCAATGGTCACGACGGCGTTTGGACAGACCGGCTGGAGACATTTTATCCAAAGCTTTTAAGCGCAAAGTCTTGGCAATATGCAAGGCAAAGGCTTCTTTGCCCATAATCATCGGCGGGTCCAGCATGATCATTTGCGAAAACAGCTCTGGGCGCTGCAAAGCCGCCTGCAGAGTTAACACGGATCCCAAAGAATGCCCCAGACCAATGACAGGTCGCCCATGTGACTGGCGCACAATACTATCAATCACTTGCTGGGTCAGGCTTTTCCAATGGTTATCAATCGGATAACGCTTATCTGGCCCTAAAAGCGGCACATAGATAATATCGTAATCATCTTGCAATCCATCAAACAGCTTTTTATAGACTTTGGATGGCACGCCATTGGCGTGCGCGAAATGAATCAGTGGTTTCATTGCAGTGTCGTGCTGTTTTCTGACTGAAGCTTCTGTGCAACCGAAGAAGCAATTCCATCCCCAATCGATGACCCCATACGACCCAAGACTGATTCAAATGGACTATATTCAATGGTGTAATTCAACGCTTTTTCAGTTTTCAGTTCACGTTTCAAGGTATTTAAGCTACCGATACGATCCGCAATACCTAATTTCACCGCCTGATCACCGGTCCAGAACAAGCCAGAGAAAATGGCAGGATCATTGGATTTCAACTTAGCCCCACGTCCCTGTTTCACTGCATTAATAAAGTGACCATGCACATTATCTAGCACACCCTGTACATGAGCTTTTTGCGCAGGATCAACTGGCTGAGTCATCGACAGTAAGGCTTTGTTTTCGCCTGAGGTCATAGTGCGATCTTCAACACCTAATTTTTGCAATAGATTAGTCACGCCATAATTCGGCATGATCACCCCAATTGAACCGACCAAGCTCGATGGATTGACAATAATTTCGTCCGCAGCTGAAGCAATATAATAAGCACCTGAAGCCCCAGTATCGCCAATCACGGCATACAGTTTTTTCCCAGGATACTGTTTTTTCAGATACTGAATTTCCTGCCAGATTTCATCCGACTGTACCGGCGAACCGCCAGGTGAGTTAATATTCAGCACCACTGCTTTACTTTGTTTATTTTCAAAGGCTTTTTTCAATGATTTGATAGTATTGCTACTGTTCACACTCTGTTTGTCAGCAGCAATCGTACCCACTATATCCACGACTGCGATATGCGAACCCGCAGCAGCGCTAGCATCTGAAGAAACTGAACTACAGCTTTTGCCTAATGCCAAAATGACGACAAGCAGATAAGCAAAAGTCAGAAATTTAAAGAAAATTCCCCAACGGCGCGCACGGCGCTGTTCTTCAACAGAAGCTAAAACTGCTTTTTCCAGCAGTTTCCATTCCGGACCAGTCGGTTGAACTGGCTGTTGCATATTTTGTATTTGATTTTCAGGTTTTGGTGGCCAATCGGACATAAATAATCCAATAAATTGATTTATATTGAATCCATTATATACACTGAATCGGGTAATTCTGTCTAAACAAAACGTTTTCGCCTATAATAAATTTTGTTCTCTTTTTTTGTACTTAGACGAAATCAATGACGAAACAGGGCCCACGGAATTCAGCTTACGGATTACTCAAATACATTAGCCGCCAACCGCTTCCGGTTTCTCGCTGGATGGCCCGTATTCTGGCCTTTATTGTGAACAGTTTTAAAGTCACTAAAACTTCGGAAGTCATTCGTCTGAACCTTGAAATCAGTCTTTCAGAACTGTCTAATCAGGAACGTGAACAGATTAACCGTGCTGCGGTTCGCAATGAATTAATGTCATATTTCGAGTTCTTTACTATTTGGGGCTCAAGCAATCAGAAAAATCTTAAACGCGTTCATCGCGTTATTGGCGAAGATCTACTTCATGATGCCATTGCACAAAATAAAGGCCTCGTGTTAATCGTGCCGCATTTTGGTACCTGGGAAATTATGAATGCCTATATTGCCCAGTTCACTTCAATGACCATTATGTATAAACCTGTGAAAAATCAGGCTGCAGATCAATTTGTACGGGCTGCCCGTAGCCGGGAACAGGCGCATCTGGTACCGACTGATGAATCGGGCGTCCGTCAGATTTTTAAGGCCTTAAAACAAGGCGGCACTACGGTCATCCTGCCGGATCATACCCCGAATATCGGTGGTGAATATATTCCATATTTCGGTGTGCCTTTAGCTACGAGTAATTTGAGTGCTAAGCTGATTCAAAAGACCAAAGCGCGCGCCCTGTTTTTATATGCTCTACGTAATACTGCAGATGGATTCGATATCTTTATCGAAACGGTTGATGAAAAAATTTATAGTGGCAATGCCAATCAAGGTACGCAAGTCATTATCAACAGTATTGAAAATTTAATTCGCCGCCATCCGGAACATTATCACTGGAGTTATAAACGCTTTAATGCGCATCAAGATTTAGGAAATCTCTATAAACTTGAACATGAACAAGCCCTGGACAAAGTAAATGCGTTGAAAACACAAGAACTACATGAAGTTTCGCCCATATTGGAATCAGTCACTTAAGGGCTGACGATACAACCACTGCCATTCATGTCGTTCGGCAGAAAGCACCAGTTTTGAGCCTTGTTGCTGGAAGTGCACACTCCCCTGTTCTGCTGTAGTCAATAAGGGAATATTAAGTGCTTTCAACCGTTGCTGCGTCAGTTGGCTCGGGTGGCCATATCGATTAAATTTCCCAGCCGAGGCAATCGCCAGTTTAGGCTGCAAAACTTCTAAAAATTGATAGGCTGAACTGTGCTGACTGCCATGATGGCCGAGTACCAGCACATCGACCTGAAGTTCGGGATAGTCTTGGAGCAGCTGATATTCAGTTTCCCAACCCGCATCCCCCATCAGTAAAAAGTTTTGGTACGGTCCGGCATTTTTAACTTGCAGATATATCACACAAGATCGGTCGTTTTTATTGAAGTTTGGCGTATTTAACTGCTGCTGCCGAGGTGCCAGAATTTTAAAGTTAATCTCTTCAGACCATTGCCATTGCTGTCCTTCATAACAAAACTGAAAGCTTGAAGAAGTAGCGGTTTCAGGCATCTGATTGGATGACACTTGCTTGATGTTTAATTGATCTTTAATGCTGAAATAAGCACCGCTATGATCCTGATCCAGATGAGTCAAAATTAGTCGATCCAGTTCTCCAACACCTTGCACAGATAGAAACGGCATAATCACTTGCCGGCCAATACTGAATTTTTCTTCATTATAATAACCACCCATGTCAATCATCATGCTGTGTTGCCCGTCACGAATGAAGATGGCCTGTCCCTGCCCGACATCCAGAACAGACAGCTGAAATGCATGCTGATTAAGTTGAGGAATGCACAGCGGTACACAGGCAATTGCTGTCCAGCTTTTGGGCACTAAGCCACGCGGCAAAAAGACAATTAACAAGCCCAAAATACATAGAGCAATCATCCAGACATTCATGGCTACCGGAATCAGTTGTGGCGCAAACAGCCGATCAAGCAGATTCAGAAATGCCAGCAGCATATGAATAAAAATATCATTGAGCTGAAACAGCAGACTCGAAAGTGGTTCAGAGATGAAAAATAATAAAGCCGCCAGAATATCTACGGGAACTATCAGCAGGCCAATCCACGGGATAGCCACCAGGTTACTTAGCGGCGTAATCCAGGCGATCTGCTTAAAGAACAGCATCATTAAGGGAAACAGGGCCAGAAAAATTTTCCACTGCGACTCCACTAAAACTTTCATTGCAAAATACAGCCATTGTAATGCTGTTTGTATTGTTTGATGCGGTTGCTGCTGAATGGTTTGATAGATTCGCAGCAAGACAAAACAGGCTCCATAAGACAGCCAGAATGCGGCCGACAAAATGCTAAAAGGATCAAAGAGCAACAATAAGGCAGCACTTAAAATCAGCAGTTTTAATGGCTGCACACTTTGCCTAAACAGCAGGGTGAAAGTCACAATCACACAAATCAGTAAAGTGCGTAGCGCCGGAATTTCAAAACCGACAAAGGCACAATACAACAGCACACATAATAAAAAAGGCAGACTCAAAAAATACTGCCTTGGCCATTTCAGATAAATCTGCGGCGCGTACCTTGAAATCAAATATTGCAACGTACCACAGACGATAAAGGCAAAGATCAGCACATGTGGTCCGGAAATTGCCAGTAAATGGCTCATGCCAAAACGCTGGAATTTCTGCTCAGTTGATTGATCCAACAAACTTTCATCACCACTTAATAGAGCCAGTAACAAGCCTTTCTGCTGTACGGGTTGTCTGGCTACAAACTCTCTTAAGGCCAGTCGCTGCTGTTCTACCCAAAGCAAAAATCGCTGATTCAAATTTTTCTGCTGACGTAAATGTTGAGCATGACCTAGTGCATAGAGTTGTTGCAGTTGCAACTCTCGGATATGTTTAATCCTAAATCCGGCCATAACATTTTGCTGCAATGCCCACTTTTCTGCATCAAAAGCACCCGGTGCGGCATAACTATGGTTAGGTCGAATCTGGCCTTGTAATAAATAATAGTGTCCCAGTTCAAGAGTCTGCTGTTTGGTTTCATCATTTACCAATCTGGATGTAGCAGGATCTGAGATTGGCAGAAAACCCATCCACTTAACTGTAGTGCCATCAAGGTTAAGCACATGTAAGGCTTGCTGGATATTCTGATCGCCCAGTTTATTCAGCTCTTTAATATACACCACGATTTCTTTTTCAAAAACCTCGTGCTCTCGCTTGGATAAACGTTCAGCCAATTGCAGATTGGCATAAGCGTGGCCTAAAAACAGTCCTAAAAGCAGGCCGGACCCAGTGATCAACAGGCTTCGCAGCGGTGTATTCGAAATGAACTTTAATTTATGGCAACTCATATACCACAACAGCGCAACGATCAAAACTACCGTCCCGCTCAGTTGAACAGACAGGAAACTTTTCCCCATACAGGCAAGGCCTAAAATCCAGCCGATACACAGCCACTGCAACATTAAATCTTGTTCTATCTTGTTATTATTTTGCCCAATAATAAAGCCCACCGGAGTGAGCTTCAATCAAATGCGAATATTCTCGTTATTTATGGTTCAATCCAGAGACCATCCTGCATATGTAAAATCCGATTTGCTGCATGGGCTAGCTGTTCATCATGCGTCACAATCAGCATCGCCATATTGAACTCACGTTGCAATTCGGTCAGCAGTTC
Organism: Acinetobacter lwoffii; assembly: GCF_022967985.1. Classification (GTDB taxonomy): domain Bacteria; phylum Pseudomonadota; class Gammaproteobacteria; order Pseudomonadales; family Moraxellaceae; genus Acinetobacter. Next base: position 96,513 of record NZ_JALJVC010000007.1, read on the forward strand.
AAAAATCTTTGCTGCAGTCTTGCGGTCTAGATTTCCGGTCGGTTCATCGGCCATCATCAGTTTAGGTTTACCGACCACTGCACGCGCCAAAGCTACACGCTGACGCTCACCTCCGGATAATTCACCCGGCTTGTGAGTCAGACGATGCGAAAGACCAACACGTTCCAGCAAATATTCGGCCTGCTGTTTGGCTTCCTTAAACTTCATGTTGTCGCGTAACATCAGCGGCATGGCCACATTTTCCAGTGCCGTAAATTCTGGCAACAGGTGATGAAACTGATAAACAAAGCCCAAATGCTCATTCCGCACATAACCGCGTTCTGCTTCAGACAAGGTATCAAAACGGCGGCCATTCACCATGACCTGACCTGACGTCGGGCGATCCAATCCACCCAAAACATGTAATAAGGTACTTTTGCCTGAACCACTTGAACCTACAATCGAAACAAACTCACCTGCTTTTACCTGTAGCGACAAGCCGCGAATCACATCGACAGTGGCCTTGCCATCGGTAAAGGATTTGTGAATATTCTGGGCATCTAAAATCAGATTACTCATAACGCAAAGCCTCTGCCGGTTGAATTTTTGCTGCACGTAAAGCCGGATAAATTGTCGCGACAAAACTGAGTGCCAGTGACAAGCCTACAATCACCAAGACATCCTGCCAGCGCAGATACGAAGGTAAGTAGTTAATAAAATAGGCATCAAACATATTCAGGCCTAAAGTATTGTTGAGCCAGCCAATAAAGCTACTGATACTGGTTGCCGCAATAATCCCGAGGATGGCCCCTGCACAAGTTCCAATCACCCCAATCACGGTACCTTGCACCATAAAGATTTTGGTAATGGTGGCAGGTGAAGCCCCCAAAGTCCTTAAAATGGCAATGTCCGATTTTTTATCCGTCACCACCATCACCAGTGAAGACACAATATTAAATGCCGCGACTAGAACGATCAGGAATAAAAGCAGGCTGACCATGGCTTTTTCCATCTGAATCGCGCTGAACAGATTACCATGGGTATAAGTCCAGTCCGAAGCATAGAAATTCCCCGGCAAATCACGCACAATTTCCTGAGACACTTGTGGTGCCAGGAAAATATCATCCAGCTTCATACGCACACCCTGCGCACCATCCGGTAGACGCAGCAAGGTCGAGGCATCATTTAAAGCGATATAACCCATCATCGAGTCAACTTCAGCACCAATACTGAAGATTCCCACCACTTTAAAACGCTTGAAACGCGGGACGACACCAGCTGGTGATGGGGTGGCTTCTGGCAAAACCAGAGTAATATTGTCATTTAAACCCACACCCATGGCATCGGTCATTTGCTTGCCCAAAACAATACCAAATTCACCTTTTTTCAGGCTGTCGATACTGCCCTCAACCATATGGTTTTGTATAATTGAAACTTTTTTCTCATACTCGGGTTCAATCCCGCTGACCATAATGCCGGCGACCTGACCCTGTGCGGTCAGCATGCCTTGTAATTGAGTAAAAGGTGCGACTCCCTGGACATGTTCATGCCCTTCAATTTGTTTTGCAAGTTCTGGCCAATTTGTTAAAATTTGTGTGGAGGAAACAGTCGCTTGAGGTATCATTCCTAAGACACGATTCTTTAACTCTCGGTCAAAACCATTCATCACAGACAAGACTGTAATAAGGACTGCCACACCGAGTGTGAGGCCGATCATTGAGACCAACGCGATAAAAGAAATGAAGTGGTTACTACGCCGTGCGCGAGTATATTTCAACCCTATATACAGCGAGATTGGTTTGAACATAACCATCTAGTCCGAGGTAATAAATTATGGAAAATGTACAGCATCCAAACGGATTTACGGAAAGACGCGTCATGTCTCGAATCGATGCTGCCTTACGAATTAATTATCAGATTATTTCCGATGATGTTGCCTTGAATGATCCTTACGATCCTAACTTCGTGTTGCCCCGCTATTTTCTACTACTTGCAGAACTAGATCAATTTGATCATGCGGTTAACTACGAATTAGAACAATTATCTGAAAAAGATCAACAAATTGCTCGAATCTTATCCTTATTTAATCAAAAGTTAAACCTTATTACCGGTTCTTTGTATGACGCAATTGTACAAAGCATGTTACCTGTACCGGAACAGGTGAATTTTTCGGAAACCGGTTTTAGCTTCTTTAATGAGCGCCCTATCGCTGAAGGCACCTATCTGCACGTGACTTTGAGTCATCCAGAAAATTTCTTCCATATTGCAGCAACCGCTCAGGTGGCCTACAGTCGCGAAGAAGAAAATGGCAAATATCGGACTGGTGCATATTTTATTACCATGCATCCCCAAGACCGTGTCAAACTGGGTGAATGCGTCAAGGCTCACTTTGTTTAAATTACTGCTTTAGTCAGTGCTGCTGGGTGATGAAAGGCGAGCGTTATAGCTCGCTTTAATTTCTCTGGAAAAATATAACAACAAACCAGCCAGTAAGATAACGACGCCAAAGACTGCTCCACCCGATAATTTTTCATCATTCAGAATCACCCCGACAAATAAGGCCAGCATCGGCGTCAATACGGTGGTCAATGACAAAGTGGTCGCCTTGATTTTCTGCACCAGTTTAAAATAACAGAACATCGCAATCAGGGAAGCCATGATTACAGCATAACTGAGTCCAATCAGCGATTTTGCCTGTGGGATCTGGGTTGGTGCAAATTGCCAGATAAATGGCAACATGGTACAGGCCATGACCGCTGAAACAGCAATAGAACCGGCCGCTTGTGCCATAGGTTCGAGAGGTGCATTAACTTTTTTCACCCAGAACATCGAAACACAGTAAATAAAAACACTGAGCAACATCAGGCCTATGCCAATCGGCTGAATATGCTGATCTTTGCCACCGACACAGATAATGCCCAGACCCAGCAAGGCAATCGCCATACCACCCCACTGCGAAGGATAGAGCTTAAGCTGAAATACAAAACGGCCAATTAAACCGGTAATAATCGGCGCCAGTCCGAACATCAGGGCAATAATGCCTGAACTCAGATAATCCGTGGCCAGATAAGTGAAAATCTGTGAGCCGATAAAACTGCATGCACCAGCCAGGTAACTGTGCATGGATAATTTATCTAAGGGAAAACGGGTTTTAAATAGCCACAACAAGGCAAATGCAAAAGGCAAAGCCAAAAAGAAACGCAATGCCAAAGCCCAGAGCGGATGCAAATCCGTCACACTCCAGACAATAGCTAGCGGTGTCGTCGCCCAGATAAAAACCAATAAAAGATAGGTGGCAATCATATTGGTTTGTGTGGGCATGCGAGTCACTCTGAATAAGGCTTAAAGCGCGGAAGTTTTACGTTTTTGTTTTTGGATGGTCTGATCGAGTGCGCTGGAAAATTCGCGTTTATCCCGTTCTGAAATCGGTGGCGGACCGCCCGTTTGCACGCCCGCTCCGCGTAAGCTGTCCATAAAATCGCGCAGATGTAAGCGCGCTTTGACATTGGCCGTAGTATAAATTTCACCACGGGGATGAATCGCAATTCCGCCTTTTTCAATCACTTCCGCAGCCAAGGGAATATCTTGGGTCATGACAATATCATGCTCTTTCATGCGCAGAATAATTTCTTTATCTGCAGCATCCGCCCCACTCATCACCTGAATTGAATTAATTCTGACCGAAGGTGTGATTCCGACTGGCTGATTGGCAACAAAAGTGACTTCCAGCTGATAGCGATCCGAAGCACGAATAATCACATCTCGCAGCATACGAGGCAATGCATCGGCATCGACCCAAAGTTTGAATGGCAACACAAGGCTTCCCATTAAGGTATAAATCATGGTTATTCTAGCAAATTGAGACGATCAGGTTGATGATTAAATCGCTCCATTTTCATAGTATCTGTCATCAGTATTTTAAAAAGTATGTGCTCGGTAAAACTGGCGTGATTCACGCGAGAAAAAAAATTGACTTCATTTGACTGGCATTTTAATTTTAAAATTCATTCGATTGACTTGAAAAATCGCAATGACCCTCGATTAACTATAAATACATCATCCAAGATCAATTGTGCATATGAAAAATCAGAATAGCCCAGAGATCATCACCATTGATGATCAAAATTTCGGTAGTCATGTCGAACACTGGACCTTGCTCACCGACAACCCTGGCACAGATGTACCACAGTGGTTAGGCAAAGCTCTTGATGAACCAATCATGCCGATGGGCCTTTGTACACAAGAATGTGATATGGATGCAGAGACTTGGCTGATTCAGGGACCGAGTAAAGCTGCGGTACAGTTGAGTCAGGTGATTGCCGTCGAAAACAACAAACCTCAAGCAGTAAAAACTGCATTTCCGTGCTTTGACAGTCCTTATCAGGTGAAAGCCACGATTGACCGGATTATTAGCTGTAAATCCAACACTCAGGCTGTATTGCGCCTAAATTTAGGTGCTAACAATATTATTTACGCTTTCGATAGCCTGTATAGCGTCAATCACCCGCATTATGAAAAAGACCAGTCCTATGTGGTAAATCTGAATGGCTGGGCCTATGAACTTGAAGCGGTTGCAGATCATGAGCATCTGGTGGTTGATGATCCGGCTTCGATCAAGCACCACCGTGCCTTGAACGATATTCTGGCTGCCAATAATGGTGTAGCGCCGGATAATTTGCAGGAACAGATTGATGCCTGGCAGCCGCAGTCCGAAGAAGATAAAGAACCTGTCACCGTAGATTTTTCTAAAATGGTGGCTTATCTATACGGCGAAACCATGGGTCAGGAAGATGAAGCCTGGTTCCAGGGCAATATTGTCGGTAAAACGACTATGCAGTTTATGGGTCAGGACTATACCCTTTATGATGTCACCCTCATTCATGATGAAGGCCAGCCTGCGACCTTGATCCGGATTGCAACGCGGAATGACCAGTACAGAGACTTCCAGATTGGCCAGTATATTCGTGGCAACTTGTGGATTCAGGCCAATATTTATAGAAAAGCGGCCTAAGTTCAAACAGAAAAAGAAGATATTCATTTTGATGGGTATCTTCTTTTAATCCATCTATATCCTTATTTGTCATTTTAATTTTTGATTATTTTTTATACATATTTTCTGGCTTAATAATCTATTTAAATTCATTAAAAACCGAGTTATCCACATTTTTAAATTCAAATAAATTCATTTTAAATATTTAAAATAACCCTAAAAACCTTGTAAAAATAAGCGATTGATTTCTCATATAAATAATCTGTTGTCATACAAATCTAATATTTAAATAAAAATGAAATTTATGCTCTTTAATTAAAAATGTACTTTATTTAATCAATTTTTTATGATAAAAATACTCACAACAAATTAGTATTAACGATAAATAGATCGGACAATAAATATCTATGAAAATCGTGCAAGAAGAAACATTACAACAGGTCGAGCATCATCTTAGCTCCCGCTATAATATTGATATGATGTCCTGCCTTTTTTTCATGTTGGGGATGCTGATCTGCGGATTCATCCTGCATACTTTTATTTTCTAAAATTATTGTATTCATAAAAAACCCAGCCTGTGCTGGGTTTTTTCGTTTCAGGAATTAACCATTGCGTTTGGCAAAGTCATCCATAAAGTTCACCAATGCCTGCACGCCCTCTAAAGGCACGGCATTATAAATACTTGCGCGCATACCGCCAACCGAACGGTGACCAGCAAGATTCAATAAATGCTGCGCTTCAGCTTCTTTCAGGAACTGTTTCTCAAGATATGCATTAGCCAAAGTAAATGGTACGTTCATGATCGAACGGTTTGCTTTTGCAATCGGATTCGCATAAAAATCGCTTTGATCGATATAACCATAAAGCAAGTTAGCTTTCTCAAGGTTCACTTTGTGCATGGCATCTACACCGCCATTTTCTAGCAACCACTCAAACACCAGACCAGACAAGTACCATGCATAAGTTGATGGTGTGTTAACCATTGAGCCATTTTTCGCTTGATCTGAATATTTCAAGATGCTTGGAATTTCAGGTTTAGCTTGATCAAGTAAATCTTCACGAATGATCACCAGCGTTAAACCAGCAGGCCCGATATTCTTTTGCGCACCCGCATAGATCAAACCAAATTTAGAGACATCTACTGGCGCAGATAAAATACTAGATGAATAATCGCAAACTAATGGCTTGTTTGTTTCAGGAATTGAAGCAAATTGCAGACCGCCAATGGTTTCATTATCGGCATAATGCACATAAGCTGCATCATCAGAAAGATTCCATTCGCTTTGTGCACTGATCGCATATTTGCCATCAATTTGGATACCTGCTTTTACAACATTGATATCGCCATAACGCTGCGCTTCTTTCAAGGCTTTTTCAGACCAGATACCGGTATCGATATAGTCTGCTTTGTTGTTTTTGCCAAGCAGGTTCAATGGAATTGCCGAGAACTGTAATGATGCCCCACCCTGCAAGAACAATACTTTGTAGTTCTCAGGAATATTCATGAGTTTACGTAAGTCTGCTTCCGCTTTTTCAGCCATGGCAACATAGTCGGCACTACGGTGGCTCATTTCCATGATCGAAAGACCTTTGCCGTGCCAGTCAAGCATTTCAGCTTGAGCTTTTTCAAGTACGGCAGTCGGTAATGCAGCAGGACCAGCACAGAAGTTGTACGCGCGCATGATTTTTCCTTTCAGAGTGAAACACAATAAAATGATGGCATTTAACCATATCTGGCAGGGTCTTGCACAAAATTATTTCAATCTATGAGTCAAGATAGAGTCAAAAAATCAATGTAGATTCACAAGATAAATTGACCAGTATTTTAGCCTGCTGTTTTTATCATCTTTGAACTAACAATTGAAAATATTCAAGATTAAGCCATTTTTTGATTCTAGATATTCCATTAAAAACAGCCGATAAGTATTTGAAATACAGATGTAAAAGAAACAATACTATAACTTTACACTAGTTCTATCTACGAACTTTTAATCTATACTAGCCGGATAACATCACCGGCTTTAAATCAGTTTAGCGACTTTATGAACTTAAAGAAAAATAAAAGACAGCTTGTCTGGGGTTTAAATCTGCTTGCATCAATGATGTATGGCAGCTTTGCTCATGCGCAGAGCATCAGCTTTCAGGACGCTGAACGTCAGTTGTTGCAAAATTCTTATAGCAGCCAAGCCTATCAAAGTCTGGAACAGGCCTCAAAACTTGAAGCTGAAGCGGTGAAAGGTATAGGTCTGCCACGAATCGATCTGAATGTTCGTGCGTATGCCTTTCATAATGAACTCGATCTACCTTTGGGCGCATTAAAAAATAATTTAGAGCAATCCTTAACGGATGGTGTCAATAATAGAATTGATGAACTGAACTTAGGTGATCTGGCTGACCCGTTAAAAAATAGTTTAAGACAACCTATTCAAAATGGGGTGGGCTTAATTCCTGATAGTTCGCATGTCGTGCTGGATGACCAGGTGATTCGTCCGACGATTTCAGTCATGATGCCGCTTTATACCGGTGGACTGACAAGCAGCGCCAAAGAAATCGCCAATATTCAGGTCGGTCGTAGTCAGCTCAGCAACAAACAGCAGCAAGACACGCAGCGTTTTGAACTGATTCAAAGTTATTTTAATGTACAGCTTCAAAAGCAACTACATGCAGCAGCACTATTTAACCTGAATGCCATGCAACAGCATTATCGCAATGCCTTAAAGATGGAACAGCAAGGTTTTATCAGTAAAGGCCAGCGCATGCAATTTGAAGTGGCACGTAATAATGCCGAACGCAGCCAGCAAAACACGCAAGCCAATTTGAATGCTGCCCTTTTCCATCTGAATAATCTGCTTCAAGAAAGTAGCATCACTGAGCTTTCAACGCCTTTATTTGTCAATAAAACCGAGCCACAGGCCTTAAATCATCTGCTGAAAACCTTTAGTCAGAACTCTGCGCTGATTCAAAAAATGCAGCTGGATACCCAATTGGCTCAAGCCAATGTCAAAGCCCAGCAAGCGGCAAAAAAACCGAATGTTTTTGCTTTTGGTGAATATAGTCTGGATCAAAATGAAAACTGGATTGTCGGGGTGGCTGCCCGTTATAACTTATTTTCCGGAATTGATAAAAATAAAAATATTCAGGCTGCCGAACTCAAACGCTCTGCTACAGAACTGCTTACTGCACGCACCCAGCAGGAAATTGAAAATCTGATTTATAAATCTTATAGCGAAGCACTCAGTGCACAGCAAAGTGATGCGCTTCTGGCACAAAACTTGAAAGCCGCACAGGAAAATTTACGCATCCAAGAATTGTCTTTTAAAGAAGATATGGGCACCGCCACACAGGTCATCGATGCACAAAATATGCTGAGCGGATTACGAGCTGAAACTGCCTTGAATGCCTACAAATATGTGATGTCACTGGCCACCCTATTACAAAGCCATGGCTCGATTGCAGAATTTCCGAACTACATCCAACATACCAACACCCACTATATTCGCTAATGGAGCCGAACATGAACGAAGATCAAAAACCCAATGATCCTGTGAATGAAGCGGCTTCATCCAGCGATATAGAAAAATCTCCTGCGCAACAGGTAGAAACAAGAACTGGAATAGAAAATAATGCGGCGACTTCGACCGAGCATGAACAAGCTCCTGAAATCTCCAAAAAGAAAAAATATTTATTGCTTGCCCTGATTCCAGTTCTGCTGGTAGTCATCGCTTTTGGATTGTGGAAAAGCTACCAACCGGCTCCGCTGGAATTGCAGGGTCGTGTAGAAGCTGAAACGGTTCAGGTGGCGACCAAAGTGCCGAGCCGCATTGAAGAAATTTATGTAGAAGAAGGTCAGCGGGTCAAAAAAGGCGATGTACTGGTGCGCTTAAACAGCCCGGAAATTCAGGCCAAAAAACAGCAAGCCGCAGCGGCTTTACAATCTGCGCTAGCCTTACAATCGACTGCTGAACGTGGTTCGCAGGAAGAAAATATCGCCAGTCTGTATGCCAACTGGCAATCGCTGAAAGCACAGCAAAATTTAGCCAAAGTTTCTTATGAGCGTGGTGCAAATTTATTGAAGGAAGGTGTGATTTCACGCCAGCGCCGTGATGAATTGTATGCAGCCAGTCAATCAGCGGCGCAAATGACAGAGGCGGCGTATCAGCAATATGCACGTGCCAAACGTGGCAGCACTTCGCAGCAAAAGAGTTCCGCCGATGCACAGGTAGATATTGCCCAGGCTGCGCTGGATGAAGCCAATGCTTTAGAAGCAGAAACCCAATTAGTAGCACCTGTAAACGGAACGGTGTCTAAAACCTATGGCAAAGTCTCGGAGCTGGTAGCTACCGCAGTCCCTGTGGTCAGCCTGATTGAAGATCAAATGTGGGTGAGCCTGAATATTCGTGAAGACCAATATGCCCCGTTTCAGAAAATGAGCAGTATTGAAGGTTATATTCCCGCCCTAGATAAAACCGCCACTTTTAAAATCAAGCAGATCAGTGCTGAAGGTGAATTTGCCACCATTAAGACCACACGCCAAACCGGCGGTTATGATGTGAGAAGTTTTAAGCTGCATCTTGTGCCCACACCAGCGATTCCTGAACTGAAAGTTGGGATGAGCGTGTTATTTAAACTGAAAGAGACCCGATAATGTGGACGGGTATATGGCGCGAACTGCGCTATCTGCTCCGCGAAAAATGGGATCTGTGTCTGGTCACGCTCGCACCTGCACTGGTGATTATTTTATTCAGCAGCATGTTTGCTCAAGGGAAACCGGATCATTTACCGATTGCGATTATTGATCAAGACCAGAGTGCGCTGAGTCAAAGCATTTATCAGCATGTGGCGCTGAATCATACTCTTAAAATTGCTACGGTGTCGGAACAAACAGCTGAAATTGAGCGCCTGTTAAATCAAAATAAAATTTGGGGTTATATCCATATTCCCAGCGGTGCCGAGCAACGTCTGGTTCGTGCCCGGGATGCTGACATCAGTATTGCCTTTAACCAGAGTTATTTCAGTATCGGAAATACCATTTCCTCTGCCATGCTGGTCAGTACCCTGCAAGCACTGGCTGAATTTAGCGGACAGCAATATCTGGGCAACCGGCTGCCTTCTCTCGAAGCACCGTCACCGCATATCAAAATATCGCCGCTGTATAATCCGCAGCTGAATTATGAATTCTATCTGGAACTCTATGTCATTCCGGCAATTCTGCATTTACTGCTGTGTTGTTGTGTGGCATTTTCCGTCGGTCAGGAACTGAAGCGGCAGACCTTAACAAGCTGGATTAGCAACTCATCCATCTGGATGGCATTACTGTCTAAGAACCTGGTCTATGTGGCTATTTTTAGTCTATGGACCTGGATCTGGATGTTCTGGCTGATTGAAATTCGCGGCTGGTTTGTTGCCGGCTCGCTCGCTCTGATTCTATCGGCACAATTTCTGCTATATAACGCTTATGCATTTTTAAGCAGTGCAGTGGTTCTGGCAACCAAAGATTTAAGTAAATCTTTTGGCATCATTGCGGTCTATGGTGGCTCATCTTTAAGTTTTGCCGGTGTGACTTTACCTTTAAATAATGCGCCCCTATTCACCCAGTTTTGGTCCAATATTATTCCGTTCACGCCCTATGCCAAATTACAAACTGAACAATGGGTGATTGGTAGTCCATTGCATATTTCACTGCAAGCTGGATTAATGCTGCTGATCTATGCCCTAGTCTACGCTCTGCTGGCTTATCTGTTTCTTAAAAAAATCGCCAAAGGAGCAACACCATGAAATCCCTTTGGTTTTACTATCTACAAAGCTTTAAAGATATCGTCAGTCACAGCACGATCTTTACCACGCTGATTCTATCCGTCTTGTTTTACAGCTTTTTTTATCCAACCGCTTATCAGGCACAGCAAGCTGAAGCCTTACCGATTATTATTGTCGATGAAGAACAAAGTAGCTTAAGTACCCGCATTATTGGTCAGGTGGCACAAAGCCCCAATGTCGAAATTCAGGCGATTACCGGAAATTTTGCCGAAGCCAAACAATGGATGGAATCTCAAAAAGCCGATGGTATCTTGTTACTACCGGACAATTTATCGCAAAGCTTAAGGCATGGTGAAACAGGCGGAATTGGACTGTATTTAAGCACGGCCAACTTTTTAGTGACCAAACAAATTGGTCTGGGCTTAGCCACATCGGTTGAGCAAACTTTAGCAGACTATACTGAACGCTTTGGTGAGGTCTCGGATTTTTCACCTGCTCTTTCTGTACATCAAATTCCTTTATTTAATCCACTGTCCGGCTATGGCAGTTATGTCTTTCCTGCGGTTGCACCTTTAATTATCCACCAAACCATTCTTTTGGGTTTGAGTATGCTGATTTTAGTATATCGGGAAAGAAAAATAGAATTGAATGCAAATGCATTGATTGGGATGTGTTTAGCGGTATTTACTATTGGCTGTCTAGGATGTTTCTATTTATTCGGTTTTAGCTTCTGGCTATTTGATTATCCGCGCGGTGGCAACCTGCTCGGGATGCTGCTGGCTGTTCCAGTTTTTATCTACACGATAATTGGCATGACCTGCCTATTTGCCAGTTTTCTGGATCTGCCAGAACGTGCGGGTCATGTCATTGTATTCACTTCCATTCCACTGTTCTTTTTATCTGGTGCGGCCTGGCCGCATGCTGCAATGCCTATCTGGATGCAAGTCGTTGGCGAAATCCTGCCTTCCACCCAAATTGTGCAGATGTTTATTCAACTCAATCAGATGGGTGTACCTACCGCACTGGTCTTGCCTAAACTGCTCTATCTTGGAATGATCGGCAGCTTGTGTTTTTTCTTGGCTTATCGACGTTTAATTCCCAATCATCAAAGTAGATAGAGCATTATAGCAATGCCCTTATTCCACTTATTTATTCGACTCGCCAAAGACCTGAATATTGAAATTACGAATCTTGTTGCTACCATTCGGCTTATCAAAACTCACATCATACTGAACCAGATTCTCCGGATAGGCAATTTCATAACTGACCTTATATTGTCCAGGCTGATTGGTTGCTTCTTCAATCTCTTTGGTCATTAAAGTCTTAGACTTGTATTCACCTTGAGGAATTGAACGTGAAAAGTGTTTCATCAGCTTTTCATTATCCTTAAACTGGGTTTGCAACTGCGGTTCTAACTGATCCAGAAATTCCTCATATTTCCCGTCACGCAAATCCTCATAAGCCAGCTGTGCCGCCTTTTCCTGTTCAGGACTCGGATTCGGAATATTGTCCATTGAATTACAGCCAGTCAATGCAACCGCTGCTGCCAACAACATTAATTTAGTTTTCATCGCTTACCCTTATGCAGTCAAGGTTTATAAAAAAGGACGCCGAAGCGCCCTTTTTATCAGTAAAAAACTTATTCTTCTACTGAATTTTCACCATCTTTTGCAACTTGCTCAGTTTCAGCTGCTACATCTGTTTCTGCTACTAAAGATTCTGCACCTTCAATCGCTTCAACAAACTCATCTTCTTCAACCGCTTCAATTGAAACCACACCAACCAGCAATTCCTCATTACCTAAGCGGATCAGACGAACACCCTGTGCATTACGACCGGTTTGCGCCACTTCAGATGCACGGGTACGAACCAGCGTACCACCATCAGAAATCAGCATCAGTTCTTTAGACGCATCGATGGCAACAGCGCCCACCAATTGACCATTACGTTCAGAGGTTTTGATCGCAATCACGCCCTTACCGCCACGTTTCTTGGTTGGGAAGTCGTCTACTGGAGTACGTTTACCATAACCGTTTTCAGATGCACACAGTACTTCGCCAGTTTCAGGTACAACAACCAGTGATACGATTCGGCTAATCAATGCTGAATCTGAACCATCTTCGTCATCAGACTCGATCTCAGTTTCGTCATTTTCTTCTAGCTGTGCAGCTGCACCAATGGTCACGCGCATACCACGTACACCTTTGGCAGAACGGCCCATTGAACGCACATCAGTCTCTGCGAAGCGAATGGCTTTACCTTCGTTCGAGAATAACATGATTTGCTGTTCGCCGTCGGTAATCGCTACACCAATGAGGGTATCGTCGCCATTCAGCTCAATCGCACGTAAACCGTTTGAACGAACATTCGAGAACTGTTCAAGCTCTACACGTTTAATCGTACCGTATTCAGTCGCCATAAACACATAGAAGTTTTTACGTACCGCTTCAGCCTGCTGAGCAAAGCCATTGATGATGTCATCATCAAGATCTGTTGCAGAAAGCTCCAAGCCCAACTGTTTCAATTGAATACGCAATGCATCAGAAATATCATCCGCACCATCTTCAGATTCTGTCAGCGCTGCTTCAAGCTCAGCAAAATGAGCATTGATCACTTCATTGGCTTGCAACTGCGCTGCATTGGCTTTTACAAATGCCTTGAAGTCAGCCAGACGCTCTTTAAATTTCTTCGGCGCGTCAATCACCGGCAAGATCGCAGTAATGGTCTCATTTTCATCCAGTGGCAGCAAGTTCACCATTGGGCGACCTTTGGCACCACGTGATGCTTGTGGTACTTCATACACTTTTAGACGATAGACCTTACCAACATTGGTAAAGCAAAGTACCGTCGCATGACTTGACGTCACAATCAGATGTTGAATGTAATCATCTTCTTTCATGCTGGTCGCAGACTTACCACGGCCACCACGACGCTGTGCAGCGTAGTCAGACAATGGTTGAGTTTTCGCATAACCTGATTTCGATACCGTCAGAACCATTTGCTCTTCAGGAATCAGATCTTCACGAGAGAAATCGATACGTGACTCGACAATCGACGTTTTACGTGCATCGCCATATTGCTGAAGGATCAGTGCAAGCTCTTCACGAATCACGTTCATCAACAGATTAAAGTCATTTAAAATGGCAGTTAATTCAGCAATTTGTGACAGAATTTCACTATATTCCGCATGTAACTTGTCTTGTTCCAGACCAGTTAAACGATGCAAGCGAAGTTCCATAATTGCATTCACCTGGGTTGGTGACAGACGATAAATCTCGCCTTCCAAACCAAACGGGCGACTTGGGTCTTCACCTTCAATCTCATCCGGACGCACAGAAACTGAACCGGCTTTTTCCAGCAAGGCCAAAACACCGCCACCTGCCCACTCACCTGCCTGCAAACGCTCACGCGCTTCAGCCGGATTCGCAGAACTCTTGATAGTTTCGATGATGGCATCAATATTCGCCAAGGCAACGGTTAAACCTTCCAAGATATGACCACGTTCACGCGCTTTGCGTAATTCGAACATGGTACGACGGGTTACCACTTCCTGACGGTGACGGATAAACGCTGCAATAATGTCTTTCAGGTTCATCAATTTTGGTTGGCCATTGTCCAGGCAAACCATATTGATGCTGAAAGAGTTTTCAAGTTGTGTGTTCTGGAACAGGTTGTTCACGATCACTTCGGCGTTTTCACCGCGCTTCAGGTCAATCGCGATACGCATACCGTCTTTGTCAGACTCGTCACGAAGCTCTGAAATGCCTTCGAGTTTTTTCTCTTTGACCAGTTCAGCAATACGCTCAATGGTTTTTGCTTTATTGACCTGATATGGAATTTCAGTGAAGACAATCGTGGTACGGCCATTCTTCGGATCTTCTTCGAAATGGTATTTACCACGGATATGCAAACGGCCCTTACCAGTACGGTACGCATCGACGATACCTGATTTACCGTAAATGATGCCACCTGTCGGGAAATCCGGACCAGAAATATGTTCCATCAATCCTTCGATGCTGATCTGAGGATCATTAGCATAGGCCAGACACGCATTCACCACTTCAGTCATGTTATGCGGCGCCATATTGGTCGCCATACCGACTGCAATACCGGTGACACCATTAATCAACAAGTTCGGAACACGGGTTGGCATGACCTGAGGAATACGCTCAGAGCCATCGTAGTTGTCTTCCCACTCGACGGTATCTTTTTCAAGATCCGCTAACAGTTCGTGGGTCAGTTTACGCATACGTACTTCGGTATAACGCATTGCTGCTGCGCTGTCGCCATCGACCGAACCGAAGTTACCTTGACCATCAACCAATTGGTAACGCAAGCTGAAATCTTGCGCCATACGTACAATGGTTTCGTATACGGCAGAATCACCATGCGGGTGATATTTACCGATCACGTCACCGACTACACGTGCAGACTTTTTATAAGCTTTGTTATAGTCATTGCCTAATTCGTGCATTGCGAAAAGCACACGACGATGAACAGGTTTTAAACCATCTCGTACATCGGGCAATGCACGTGACACAATCACGCTCATCGCATAATCGAGATATGAGCTTTTAAGTTCATCCTCAATGGCAATCGGTCTAATTTCCGATACGCTCATGCATACTCCTTATTCTACAAGCCAATTTTGGCTTGTATTTATATGTCGTAAAACTAGCAAAATCATTAACTCAAACGACTGAGTTAAAAACTAAAATACAGCCCTAAATTATAGCATAAACACTTGTATTTTTGTGTCGAAATATTCAGCTTAACCTTGTTAATTATCTTCATTTTAGTGATCATTTTCTTGTTATTTCAAAACAGAAAATCAGTGCATCCAGACAGGATTTTTCAATACTCAAAATTTTGAGAAATACAGGAGTACAAAAACAAAATGCGCCAATCAACTGGCGCATCTTCATCGTTTTTTCTATATTTTTATTGTGCCTGGTTCAGTACTTTACGATAGCTCAGCACAGCCACAATCAATAAAACTGGCAATAACATCTCCACCCCTTCCTCAATGGTCATAATCATGATTTGAGTATGCGGCACCAACTGGATGCCGAATTCATCTTTCAGGGTTGAGGTCGTGCGATCCAGCACCTTGCTTAGTCCGCCACAGGCAATGGTGAGGAAGATAAAAAAATGTGCAATATTCAAAGAATCTTTCATGCTTCGTATGGTTTGAACCAATTTTTTCGCCAATACCAGAAAGACAAAAATAATCCCAAGCAATAAAATAAATCCGAGCAGCTTATCCATGAGCGGAATTTCAGCACTGCGATAGAAATTAGTTTTGATAAAACTCATTTCAAACACCTGCTTATGAAAATCCATTTCCCGTAATCCCAACAATGTCGCTGCTATAGCCGTAAAGACTCGGGTATTGAGTTTGATTTCAACATTAAGCAAACACAGCACTGCCAGCAAGTACCATAACCATGGGCTCATGACTTCAAAAGCGCCTGATTCACTAAATAAATACTGAGTTACCGAAGCTGGTGCATTCAGGGCAGTATGAATACAAATACCCAGATAAAGCGCAATCAGCAGAAAACTAATGAACAGGATATGGGCGGCTTTGGAAAAGGACATGATTAAAAACAGGAGAAAAAGCAAACCGGGATTTTATCACTTTTCATGCAAATGAAATACTCTAGTTTCGACTGTCGAGTATTTTTAAAATTTTTGCATAAAAAAACGCCCTTGGACAAAACAGTAAAGCATTGCTTTCACTGCCTGCGCAAGAGCGTCTTTTAAACTGTGTTCAGGAATTAGATTTTAGAAACCAATTCAGGAATAACAGTGTTCAGGTCACCGACTAACCAGTAGTCAGCGACTGCATTGATTGGCGCTTCTTCATCTTTGTTGATCGCAACGATCACTTTAGATTCTTTCATACCTGCCAAATGCTGAATCGCACCAGAGATACCTACAGCGATATACAGATCAGGTGCAACGATTTTACCAGTTTGACCGACTTGCATATCGTTTGGTACGAAGCCAGCATCTACCGCAGCACGTGATGCACCTTGAGCAGCACCAAGCTTGTCAGCCAATGGATCAAGGATCTTGTGATAATTCTCACCAGAACCTACACCGCGACCACCAGAAACCACAATACGCGCAGCTGTCAGTTCAGGACGTTCAGATTTTACGATTTCTTCATTGATAAACTTAGAAATACCCGCATCACCCGTAGACGCAGCAGCTTCAACAGCAGCAGAACCGCCCTCAGCAGCTACAGCATCAAATGCCGTACCACGAACAGTCGCCAATACGATGTTTTCGCCTGATTCTACAGTCGCAATTGCGTTACCTGCATAGATCGGACGTTTGAAAGTCTTAGGACCATCTACCGCGATGATGTCAGTAATCATGCTTACGTCAAGAAGCGCAGCTGCACGTGGTAAAATGTTTTTACCAGTTGTTGTAGAAGCAGCAAGGATATGTGTATAGCCTTTACCTAATTCAGCAACAAGTTTAGCCACGTTTTCAGCCAATTGGTTTGCATAGGCAGCGTCATCAGCAAGTAATACTTTGCTTACGCCCGCAACTTTAGCCGCCTGGTCAGCAACTGCCTGAGCGCCAGAACCAGCAACCAATACAGTGATATCACCACCGATTTTTTGCGCCGCAGCAACAACGTTTAAAGTAGCAGCGTTTAATGCTTTGTTGTCGTGCTCAGCGATAACTAAAATACTCATGATTTTTATCCTTCTGTATTAGATCACTTTCGCTTCGTTTTTCAATTTTTCTACAAGCTCGTCTACAGACTTCACTTGTACGCCAGCTTTACGCTCTGCAGGTGATTCAACTTTCACTGTCTTCAGTTTAGTTGCAGGGTTTACACCGAAATCTGCAGGTGACTTGGTATCAAGCGGTTTTTTACGCGCTTTCATGATGTTTGGAAGTGCCGCATAACGTGGCTCGTTCAAACGCAAGTCAGTAGTAATGATTGCTGGAAGTGTCAACTCAACAGTTTGTAAACCGCCGTCTACTTCACGTGTTACTTGTACTTTGTCGCCATCTACTTTCACTTCAGAAGCGAATGTACCTTGACCTGCACCCATTAGAGCACCAAGCATCTGACCAACCTGATTCGAATCATCATCAATTGCTTGCTTACCCAGAAGGATCAATTGTGGTTGTTCAGCGTCAACAACGCCTTTCAGAATTTTAGCGATTTCCAGCGCACCCAGTTGGCTGTCATCAGCTTCAACCAGAATACCGCGGTCAGCACCAAGCGCCATTGCAGAACGGATCTGTTCTTGGGCTTCTTTAGGACCAATAGAAACAACAATGATTTCTGAAACAGTTCCTTTTTCTTTTAAACGAACCGCTTCTTCCACTGCGATTTCACAGAATGGATTAATTGACATTTTAACGTTAGTTAAGTCAACACCACTGTTGTCCGGTTTAACACGAACTTTAACGTTGGCATCAACCACACGTTTTACAGCAACAAGAGCCTTCATGTAATCCTCGGCTGTTTTAGCAAATGTAAATGTTGAGAAAAGTTAGTGTAACTCTTCACTTAAATTTTTTTAGGTGCCCTATCTTGCAATGTGTACGGCATTTCGGTCAAGTCACAATTCAACAAAGAGGTGTAAAAATGCGTAATTTTCCCTGAACGATGCGTTCACAATTAATTGTTATCGTTTTATTACAATGAAATGTATCAATATTTACTTAAAATTTAACCATTGATTTATATTATTTTTTTATCTGATTAATCACATCAGAAGTTTTGATTGATCACATTTAATTTAAATTGATTTAAAGCAGCTTGCAGCAAAACAGCCGGGATATACGTATGTCAGCTTTTGTCATTTTGGACAGAATTCTTTTTGAGAGCGAATTAAACCTAATATAAAGACAAATTGACCAAATAATAAACCAGCGCATTGAATTCTACGCCGACAAAGTGAATATTTAATTTCAAATCTTCACAATTATAAAAAAAGCATACTGCGAACAGTATGCTTCTTTGCAATCCGATTAATTAATGATTAACCAGCTTGCGGCAAGTGCCAGTAAACCACCAGAAGTTCCATCTACCCATTTTTGTTTACGTTCATCCATTTGGGTTTTTTGGCTGATTTTGCTGAACAAAATACTTAAGCTACA
Organism: Acinetobacter lwoffii; assembly: GCF_022967985.1. Classification (GTDB taxonomy): domain Bacteria; phylum Pseudomonadota; class Gammaproteobacteria; order Pseudomonadales; family Moraxellaceae; genus Acinetobacter. The sequence goes on from NZ_JALJVC010000007.1 coordinate 115,372, forward strand.
ATACACTACAAAAATCAGACTGATAAAAATAAAGGACAGGATCAAACCTTGGCTGACAGTATTGGCTGATTTATCAATAAACTGTGGCAAAATCGCAAAATAGATCAACATGCCTTTCGGATTTAACAGCGAAGTAAAAAAACCTTTTTTTATCGGATTGGCTGAGGTCTTTTTCTCAATGTTTAACGCATTTTTACTGAATACCGATTTGAGTAAACCAAAGGCCAGATACAGCAGATAAGCAATCCCAAGCCAGCGAATCGTTTCAAACAGCACCGGAAAAGAAACAATGATGGCGGCAATACCTAGCGCTACCAGGATCGAATGCACCAGATAACCGCAACACACTCCTACGGTTGCCATCATGCCTGCTTTTGCATCTTTACCCATCACTTGAGACAGGATAAACAACATATCGGGTCCAGGCGTAAAAATCAGGGGAAGCACGGTCAGTGCAAAGAGTACAAATACAGACATTTCCGTTTCCTTTCAAACTCCAGAAAGTGAAATAAGTATCTGCGATTTTTTACAAAATTGGCTTTCAATTTATTTTATAATACGTATTATTTTTCGAATATTATTCTAATTTATGAAAATATCCACCAAGTCTGTACGGGTAAAACTTGATCGAATTGATAAAAATATCATTCGACATTTACAGGCCAATGGCCGTATTCAGAATAATGATCTGGCACGTGAAATCGGACTTTCGCCTTCGTCCTGTTTACGCCGGGTGAAATTACTGGAAGATGCAGGCGTTATTCAGAATTACACGACTATTGTCGACCAACAAAAAATTGGTTTTCAGCTGATTTTATTTTCGCGCATCTGGCTGGTCGGTCAGGATGCCGAAACCATTGATACCTTTATTGAGGCGATGAAAGAATTGCCGCAAGTGATGGAGTGCTACATTATTTTGGGGGAAAGTGATGCGATGCTGAAAGTCGTGGTGCCTGATCTGGAAAGTTACCGGAAATTCCAGTCGACCCATTTGACCAAAAAAAATGGCATTACCAGTGTCAAAACGGATTTACCCAGCCAGATTATTAAACAGAGTTTCCAGCTGCCTTTAGAAGATTTATAGGCAAACTGATTTTAGACAACGACGCTATGTTCTTAATCTAAGATTTGCATAATCGTAGCTTGCTTAAACCATAACCTGTGCTGCAAGCGCATAGATTACAAGTTCTACTATAAGAAAAGGTTGCCTATAGAAGACAACCTTTTCCTCGTGAACAAAGCCAAACCACAGGACTGAATCTTATTATTATGCTGTGTGGATACTTCAGAATTTACTCAGTTTCTTGTGCTAAAAAATCACGATGTACATGGCTTAAATCTACCAGCTCATAGTCTGCCAATTCAAAAATTTGCCAAATTGCAATCGCATCTTCTTTTAAATCGACTGCCTGGGTCGCACGATTCGACAATTGCCATTGCAAATCAGAAATCCATAAATAGTATTGTCCAGTCGCCGCATTAAAGGCCTGAACTTTTCCATCGGCATTAATCCCTTGAATGATGGCGCCTTCAGGTAAGGTCGCTTCAAGATTGGGTAAGCTAATTTCCACAAAATGCTTGATTTGTCGCAGACCATAACCCGCAAACATTTCTTTTTGAGCTTCACTTAACTGTGCATATTTTTGCTCAATATCTGCAATTACCAGTGTGTCCATATCACCTCCCATCGGTCAAATACTGAGACACTGCTCAGCAATATTTCATTTTAAATATTAAATACTAGTTATTGTTATACCTGAAATGGCGCATTTAACGAATAAGACAATAGTGAAATGCTTACGCGAACGCCAATGTTCAGTTCAATTCCATTTTAAGGTTTATATATGAAAGTTTTGTGCCAAAAATACAATTTTCATGATTTTTATTCTTTAAAACTGGGCACATGATCAATCTTCTTTATGCTGCGCACGCGGATGGGCCTGATCATAAATCTGGGCCAGATGGTCAAAATCAACATGGGTATAAATTTGCGTGGTGGTTAAATTACTGTGTCCCAGCATTTCCTGCACGGCTCGTAAGTCCCGGCTATTCGATAACATGTGACTCGCAAAACAATGTCTTAACAAATGCGGATGTAAATCTACATTCACGCCTGCGCGCTGCGCCTGAAACTTGACCCGATTTTCAATTTGTCGTGCACCGAGCGGATTGCCTTTCTGGGTAATAAATACATTCGCCTCCGGTACAAAATCGCCATTCCATAAGGGATAGACTTGCAACCAAGCCATCACGCTGTCTTTGGCCTTGGAACCGAAAGGCACTATCCGGGTTTTATTGCCTTTACCAGTAATGCGTAATAACTGCCGGTTGAAATCAATATCTTTAATTCTCAGGCTTTGCAGTTCTGCCAGACGCAGCCCACTGGAATAAAGCAATTCTAACATCGCTTTGTCCCGGAGCCACATTTGCTGTTGTATTTCATTTTCAGGCGCAGGCTGATCAATAATTTGGTTGACGGTTTCAATATCTACCATGCCCGGCAAAGGACGCGATTGATGTTTTAACTGAAAATCATCCGCCGGATTAAAAGCCATATGCTGAGCCTGCTCGGCCCATTTCATAAACTGACGAATAGCCGAAAGCATACGTTGCAGGCTGCTAGGACTGAGCTGATGCTGTTCCACTTTTTCAGCCAGAAACTGGCGTAAATCGGTGGCTTCTACATCGTTTAAATTGAGCTGCTCACGCTGGCAAAACTCTAAAAAATCTGAGACATCACGTTCATAGGCTTGCAAGGTATGTTTGGACTGGTTTTGAATTTCACGTTCTTTCAGCCACATGTTAAGCAAGAGTTGAGGTGGGACAATCACTGCTTGCTCCATTTAGAGTTGCTCCAAATAATCTTGAATCAGCATTGCAACCTGATTTGCATGAGAATCGGCAAAGAAATGATCTCCACCTTGGATAATATGCAATTTTGCATTTTTAAAAATTCCTGCCAAGTATTGTCCAAGCTGAACAGTACTTAAAGGATCATGATCGCCCCAGATCAGTAAGATCGGAATGTCAAGACTTTCAAGCTGAATGCGGCTAAATTCAGTTTGGTCTTGTACAAACCAGTCCGGTGCTGTTTTAAAATGTTCATGATAATCTGTTCGCCAGTCTGCACAATGAAATGATTGCAAATTCAGGCCACCAGATGTCGCCAACAATACCAGTCCTTTGACTTTCTGTGGATGCTTAAGTACCAACCCAACGGCCAATACACCACCCATAGACTGGGCAATCAGAATGGAATCATCCTCTATCTGCTTTTCCACGAATTCTTGCAAATCATGCAGATTTTGAATGGCCAAATTTGGTGCTACGCCATCAAAGCTTGGATAGGCAATGACTTGCTGATCTGGATATTCGGTTAATGCTGCCTTTAATGGCTGCCAAAAGTGCTGGCTTCCTGAAGCACCCGGCAGGAACACAAGCTTATTCATCTCGGTCAAATTCTACGGTTTTTCCCATCCTAGCATAAAAAAAGCACCATCGAAGACAGTGCTTTTTTCTCAAGCGGAACCAAGCTTAACCCTGGAAATAACGTAAATCCAGACGTCCTTCATATACGGTCGCCGTTGGTCCGGTCATCCAGACCACATCACCTTCTTTCCATTCAATTTGCAGCTTGCCGCCTGCCAGTTCAACTTCGACTTTACTCGACAGCAGACCACGACGCATACCTGAAATTGCGGCAGCACAGGCACCTGTACCACAAGCTAAGGTCTCGCCTACACCACGCTCGTACACACGTAAACGTGCATGTTTTTCATCAATAATCTGCATAAAGCCAGCATTGACTCGTGCCGGGAAGCGCGCATGTGATTCAACTTGTGGACCAATACGTGCGACATCAGCAGCGATCACATCCGGTACAATTGTCACCGCATGTGGATTCCCCATATTGACCACATCAATGGTCAGCTTTTCACCGCCAGCAAGATCGATGTCATACAGGCTCTCCGGCGCATCAGCTACAAATGGAATTTCCTGAGGCAAAAATTTTGGATAACCCATATTGACCCGTACCCAACCATTCGCACCCAATTCCGGCTCTACAATACCAGATTTGGTTTGTACCTTGATTTTGGTTTTGGTCGTGAGCTGACGATCATGTACAAATTTGGCAAAACAGCGCACGCCATTGCCACATTGTTCCACTTCTGAACCATTGGCATTAAAAATCCGATATTTAAAGTCTGCACTTAGGACATCGGGTGGCTCAACCACCAAGAGTTGATCAAAACCAATGCCGAAGTTACGATTGGCCAAACGCTGAATGGTCAAAGTGTCTAAATAAGCACGCTGGCTGATCAGGTCAACCACCATAAAGTCATTGCCCAGACCATGCATCTTGGTAAATTCTAATAACATCCTGATTTATCCTTAAGGCAATAAACGCTCACGTTCCCAGAGTGATTCAATCGTTTCACGTTCACGAATCAAATGCGCCTGATCAGCATCGACCATTACTTCAGCAGCACGGCCACGGCTGTTATAATTTGAACTCATCACAAAACCGTATGCACCTGCGCCCAGCACAGCCAGCACATCATTTTCCTTGATCGCAAGCTCACGCTCTTTACCCAGAAAATCACCAGTTTCACAAATTGCACCCACCACATCCCATTCTTTCATTTCGACATCGGTACGAGGTGTAACAGATTGAATATCCATCCATGCTTCATATAACGCAGGGCGAATCAGGTCATTCATCGCTGCATCAATGATTGCGAAATTACGGTGATTGGTTGGCTTGAGCAGATCCACTTTAGTCAGCAGCACACCTGCATTGGCAGAAATACTACGTCCCGGTTCCATATACACTTTCAAGCCCAATTTTTCTAAAGCTGGACGCAGCGCATTGGCATATTCTTCAACCGACGGCGGGGATTCATCTTTATACGTCACACCCAGACCACCACCGATATCGATGTGTTTGAGGTGAATGCCCAGCTCTTTTAACTGGTCAATCATCACAATGACACGATCCAGTGCATCCACAAATGGCTGGGTTTCAGTCAGCTGTGAACCGATATGGCAGTCAATCCCGACCACATCCAGATTTGGCAATGACGCTGCATATTGATAAGTTTCAAACACGCTATCCGATGGAATACCGAATTTATTTTCTTTTAAGCCGGTTGAAATATAAGGATGGGTTTTGGCATCGACATCCGGATTCACACGCAAGGAAATCGGCGCTTTGACATTCAATTCAGCCGCAACTTTCTGGATACGATCCAGCTCGGCATACGATTCGACGTTAAAGCAGGCAATCCCGACTTCTAAAGCTTTTTTGATATCCGCTTCAGTTTTACCCAGACCGGAAAATACAATTTTCGATGCATCACCACCGGCTTTCAGCACACGCGCCAATTCACCACCGGTCACAATATCAAAACCGGCACCCTGTTTGGCCAATACATTCAATACCGCAAGATTAGAGTTGGACTTTACCGCAAAACAGATTTGATGGTGGATAAAATCAAAAGCACGATCCATATCTAAAAAATGCTTTTCCAAAGTGGCTTTAGAATAAACATAGAGTGGTGTGCCGAATTGCTCCGCGAGCTGTTGTAATGAACATTGCTCAGCGTGCAATACCCCATTAATGCGGGTGAAACTCATAGAAGGTATCCTTTCTGTGAAAGCGTTATGGTGTGGTTTTAACGTCTGAATCGGTAGGTGCAGCAAACTGTTGTTGCACAGGTGCCTCGCGTTCTTCATCGGACGCTTTAGGCTCAGTTTCAGTATTTTTGTATAACAGATACTTGGCACGCTTGTCGTAATTCGGATCATTCGGCAAGTGCAAAGCACCTGACTGTCCACAACCTGCAAGAGCAAGACCTGTCGCTAAGATACTGATGTAGCAAATGACTTGGCGCATCTGACCACCTAATGTAATAGTTTCGATGAAGTATAACGCGATCATTCGGCATGACCCAAGCGTTAAACGCTAGAGAGTATCTTTAGACAAAAAAAAACGCCAGCAGATCGCTGACGTTTTTATTGATAAGGTTTATTTATGTTTCTGTTTATAGAAACCAAAATATCCAATGATTAGCAGGACAAACCAGATCGGACTGATCATCAGTGCCTGGCGAGTATCCTCTTCCAGCGCCAAGACCACGATCATGCTCAGGAAGAAGATAATCACGATCCAACAGGTCACTAATCCACCTGGCAGCTTAAAGGTCGATTTAGCATGCAACTCTGGACGTGTTTTGTAATACACAATATAGCTCCAGATAATGATGATCCAGACACAAATAAACAGAATCGTGGATAAAGTCGTGGCCAAGGTAAAGGCCCGAACGGTATCCGGAACAAAATACTGAAGTGCTGCACCCAGCAACAAACACACCGCAGAAAAATACAGGGCATTTGCAGGCACTGCGCGACGATTCAAGCGACCAAAAGCAACCGGTGCCTGCTCTTCACGCGACAGGCCAAACAGCATACGACTGGTTGAGAATACGCCACTGTTCATCGATGACATCACCGAGGACAATACCACCAGGTTCATGATAATCGCAGCCGCTGCAATGCCAGCCTGACTGAACAGGTTTACAAAGGGCGAAACATTCGGGTCAATCTGGTTCCATGGAGTTACTGACATCACAATGAGCAGTGCCAATACATAGAAAATAATGATACGGATCGGAATAGAGTTCACCGCTTTTGGCAGGTTCTTTTCCGGATCTTTGGTTTCAGCCGCGGTAGTCCCCACCAGTTCCACCCCCACAAAGGCAAAGATGGCAATCTGGAAACCGGCCAGGAAGCCCATGGCACCCGTTGGGAACAAACCGCCATGCTCCCAGATATGACTAAAGGATGCGATCGTACCAACATCATTGGTAAAGCCAGTAAACACCATCCACAGACCAACAGCAATCAGCACCACAATGGCGATAATTTTGACCAGGGCAAACCAGAATTCCATTTCACCAAACAGTTTTACCGTGACCAGATTCAGCCCCATGATAAACACAATCGCGGCAACACTGATCATGACGCCTTCTTCAGGGCTAAAGGGCAAGCCATTATTGAAGAATTGCAGATAGTAAATAATGGCTGACAGATCTGCGATCCCGATGGTGATCCAGCACAGCCAGTAGGTCCAGCCGACAAAGTATCCGGCCCAAGGCCCGATCAGATCCGTGGCAAAATCAATAAATGATTTATATTGTAAATTGGAGAGCAACAACTCACCCAATGCACGCATCACCAGAAAGACCATAAAACCGATGATCATATAGATCACCAGAATCGAAGGACCTGCGAGACTGATGGTTTTACCCGAACCCATAAACAGGCCGGTTCCGATGGCGCCCCCAATGGCAATTAACTGTAGGTGCCGATTGGACAAACTCCGCTTTAATTCACCGTGCTCTGCCGACGAATTGTTATATTTTTCTGACATTATTAATTACAACTTTGAGTTTTACTCGCGACAAATTAACGTAAAAAATGCTGAATACAAAAATAAAATTTGCATCATTTGTATTTCCTGATTAATTGAAGAAGTTAATTTATTTTTCTTATATCGCTCTACGGTTACACTTCTGCTTTATTTTTGACCTGCGATATTCCAGTAATTTCTTGTCAAATTTTTAAAACTGTGTAAAAAATAGAACACTATTCAGTCAATTTATGCATTCAGGATGAATGTATCTGGCATAGCAATTGCTTTTTAATCAATACCTCGAACTACACAGACATGGATCAATAAGAAGAATTTTATGCAAAATTTACAAAGTTTAATGGAAACTTTAAGCGGCTGGGTCTGGGGCCCTTATATGCTGGTACTAATTGTTGGTACCGGGATTTTCCTTACCTTCCGTTTATTGTTCTGGCAGTTCCGCATGTTGCCCCTAGCCTTCAAACAGGTCTTTGGCAAGCACCCTGACCATTCAGGGGACATTTCCCAATTTGCTTCATTGATGACCGCACTCTCTGCCACGATTGGTACCGGTAACATTGCCGGCGTAGCCACTGCCTGTGTCCTCGGGGGTCCGGGCGCCGTGTTCTGGATGTGGATGACCGCCCTGTTTGGTATGGCCACCAAATATGGCGAAGGTGTTCTGGCAGTCAAATACCGAGTCAAAAATGAAAAAGGTGAAATGTCGGGTGGTCCGATGTACTACATCGAGCGTGGTCTGAAATGGAAATGGCTGGCACTGATTTTTGCCTTGTTCGGGACACTGGCTTCTTTTGGAATCGGCAGTTCAGTACAGTCGAATACTGTAGCACTGGCGGTTGAAAACAGCTTGGGCATCGAAACCTGGATGACCGGTATCGTCATTACCGCCTTTTCAGCACTGGTGATTCTTGGCGGAATTCAAACCATTTCTCGCGCTTCTTCAGTAATTGTTCCAGTTATGGCCCTGGGCTATGTTGCAGGGGGAGTGACGATTATCATCAACAATCTGGAGTTAGTCGCTCCAGCCCTGAAAATGATCTTTACCTATGCCTTTACCGGTGAGGCTGCTGTAGGTGGTGCGATTGGCGCAGCGATTCGTTATGGTGTAGCGCGTGGAGTATTCTCCAACGAAGCCGGTATGGGTTCTGCACCGATTGCGGCCGCAGCAGCGAAAACCGATCATCCGGCGCGTCAAGGTCTGGTGTCTATGACTGGTACCTTTATTGATACGATTATCGTCTGTTCGATTACCGGTATTGTACTGGTGATGGGTTATATCATGGCCGGCAACTCATTCGGTGACCAGACCGGCGCAGTATTGACCATCAGCGCGTTTGACAAACTGTTGCCTGGGATCGGCGGCTGGATTGTGACCCTCGGGATTATTTTCTTTGCTTATTCCACCATCTTGGGTTGGAGCTACTATGGCGAGAAATGTGCCACTTATTTGCTCGGTGAGAAGTTTGTGCTGCCCTATCGCATTATTTATATCGCTTCGGTATTTATTGGCTGTGTGGCGACCCTTGATCTGGTTTGGCTCTTCGCCGATACCTTTAATGGGCTCATGGCGGTTCCAAACTTAATTGCACTATTGCTTTTATCCGGAGTGATTGCCAAGGAATCGAAAAACTTTATTGCAAGACGTAAATCTGGTGAACTTTATTAATTGATAAGCTATTTAATTACTCAACTTAAATAGTAAAGAGCCACGTCAATCGTGGCTTTTTCTGCTTAATCTTTTCCATTTTTCATTATGAAAATTTAGCAACGCAAACCACCCCATTGTGGTACTTTGCTATCAGACTCGAGTTCAAGCGCCAGAGCCAAAGAAAGAACAAAAAACAGAATCCCGTCAATTTTCATATTGCCCTGATCATCTTCCAGATACTCACTCAGTTTTTGGTAGGCTTTATGCTGCAGATCAAAAGGTACATCCAGATAAAGTCCACCCGAATATACCTCGCTACGCACGCTTGGCTCAATGCCCAAACAAGGCATATAACGGATATTTTGTTGCTCTAACCAGCCGATAAACTGTTGCCGAGCCGAATTGGTATCCTGATCAGAATGTACATAATCTTCAAAATGCACAAACAGCACATCACGGTTTTTTTCACGTGCGATCGCATCAATATGTTTCAGCAATTGTGACAAGATCTGTTCCATTCCAGCATAACAAGACGGGCATTATAGACGGCGTTACCGTACAGTATTCAAATCAGCATAAATAAAAACGACAAGCCTTGTCGTAAAAACCATGAATTTTCAGGTGAAAGGCTTGGTTTTCGATTACATTCACCGCTATGCTGTCAGTCAATTTCAATCGCTTCATCTTAAAATATGGCTAAAGCAAAAAGTGTCTATCGTTGTGAACAATGTGGCGCGGATCATCCAAAATGGTCAGGGCAATGTTCGGAATGTGGGGAATGGAACAGCCTGACTGAGGTCAGCATTGCACCTGCGGTTACACATCGGGCTCAGCCAAAAATCGCTGGTGGATATGCAGGCCAGGCATCGACAATCACCACCTTAAATCAGGTCTCAGTCTCTCACGAAACCCGTCTGCCGACGGGGATCAGTGAATTTGACCGGGTCTTGGGTGGCGGATTGGTCACTGGTTCGGTGGTCCTGATCGGCGGTGATCCCGGAATTGGTAAATCTACAATCTTGCTACAAACAGCCGCGCACATGGCTTCTGCCAAAAATTCGGCCCTGTATGTGACCGGTGAGGAATCTTTGTCTCAGGTGGCTTTACGTGCCCAGCGTCTGGATCTGCCGACCGACCAGCTCAAAGTCATGGCAGAAACCTGCGTCGAACGTATTTGTGAAGTACTGGCCCAGCAACGTCCTGCGGTGGCAATCCTGGACTCGATCCAAACCCTGTACACCGAAACCCTGCAATCTGCACCAGGTGGTGTCTCACAAATTCGTGAATCAGCGGCCTTGTTGACCCGTTTTGCCAAAAATAGTGGCACGTCTTTGTTTCTGGTCGGTCATGTAACCAAAGAAGGCGCACTGGCCGGCCCACGTGTACTGGAACATATGGTGGACTGTGTGCTGTATTTTGAAGGCCAGTCGGATTCACGTTACCGGATGATCCGAGCGGTCAAAAACCGTTTTGGTGCGGTCAATGAGCTCGGTGTGTTCGGCATGACCGATAAAGGTCTGCGCGAAGTTTCCAATCCTTCAGCCATCTTTTTAAGCCGTTATGATGAAGCGATTCCCGGTTCGATTGTAATGATCAGCCGCGAAGGTACGCGCCCGCTACTGGTTGAGGTTCAGGCACTGGTCGATGACGCACATGGCCAACCAAGACGTGTAGCGCTTGGCCTGGATCAGAACCGTCTAAATATGCTCCTTGCAGTCATGCATCGGCATGGTGGTGTGCAAACCTCCGGCCAGGATGTTTATGTCAATATTGTCGGTGGGTTGAAAATCACCGAAACCGGTTCGGATCTGGCGGTACTTCTCGCCTGCGCCTCCAGTATTCGTGGCAAAGCCTTACCGCAACAGCTGGCGGTTTTTGGTGAAGTCGGACTGTCTGGAGAGATTCGTCCTGTACCAAATGGTCAGGAACGTCTGAAAGAGGCAATCAAGCATGGGTTTAAATATATTATTGTCCCACGCGGCAATGCACCGCAAAAATCCATCGAGGGCGTGCAAATTATTTCAGTTGCGCGTTTACATGAAGCCTTGAGCGAAGCGATGGCGCTGAGTGATGAACTCAACTAACTGTAAACTGGCTCATTTGGTACAAAGAGTAAAAAAATACAGATTTTTGATTGAAATTCCACACAAAGCCTATATAAATAGACTGTACAAACAGGTTTTATTCTCATAGGAAAAATGAATGGAAGTTCGACAGCGCGGTTTGATCACAGGTATCTTGACAGCAGTTTTATTGGTTGCGCCTTTTGCAGCTGAAGCAAAACGTGCCGGTGGCGGTAAAAGTCACGGCATGCAACGTTCTGCACAACCTACTCAATCTTATCAACAACCTCGTCAAGCTGCGCCTGTTCAACAAGCGCCAGTTGCCGGTGCTGCAACCCAGCAAAAATCTGGTCCGGGTGTCGGCGGCATGGTTGCCGCGGGTGTAGCCGGTGCTGCGATTGGTGCAGTTGCTGCCAATGCCTTGGCGGATGATCAAAGTGTAGCAGCATCTGAAGCTCAGGCTGCTCAAGCCGAAGAGGAAAAAGGTGGTATTCCGGGCTGGATCTGGATCCTGCTTGCTGCTGCTGTTGCCTTCTTCATTTTCCGTAAAATGAGCGCAAAAAAAAAAGTAGCTTCTAACCCTTTTGCACCAAATAGCGGTGCTGGTAATACAGCACCTTTTGGTCAGGCACCGACTGCACCTCGCGGTGGTGACAGTACCAATATTTTTGGCCAGAACGTGGGTGGTCAAACATCAAGCAATAATGCTCCGCTTGGTTCCGCTCCGGTAAATAACGCGCCTTTTGGTGCAGCTTATACCCAAAGTGGCAGCCAGTTACCGGATGGTACTGAACCTGCAGCATTCTTGCGTGTAGCGCGTCAGCGTTTTAACCACATTCAGTCCATGAATACGGCAAGTAACATTTCTGAAATTCAGCGTTATCTGACTCCTGAACTTTATCAGTCGATGTATAACGACATTATGAGCAATCAGGATCAGGATGTTGCCGAGTTTTCAAATCTGAATGCGATGGTCGTCGACTCATCGACTGACAATGGCCAGTATATTGTCAGCGTACGCTTTACAGGTACCGTAAGCGAAGACTTAAACAGCTTGCCGCAACCGTTCGCAGAAATCTGGCATTTCACCAAACCAGCAGGTTCAAATCAGGACTGGGTGGTTGCAGGTATTCAGCAAGACTAATCGTGAATAAATGAAGTTTAGACAGCGGCCTTCGAGCCGCTGTTTTTATTTGTAAGCCTTACATTTTGATCTTTTTTAATTCCCTTCCCCCTCTCTTTTTTTAACTTAGCTTCCAGTTTTAATTATTTTTCATATAAATAGTTCAACAACCCATATTTAAAATCTAAACAATAATTGTTATCATTATCATTAATTACTTCATAAGTTTGTAAATAGAATTTTCGATGATGAATAGTCCGAATATGCAAGCCATAGCGACTGGAACAGTTACTGCACCGAAACCATCAAGCAAAAATAAAGTCAAAGCAAATATGCTGGCTTATCGTGGGATGATTTTATATCGCTTTATTCTGGCGGGTGCTGGCGGTTATCTACTGGCTACACTGGCAACGATCGTGATTGCCCAGCTTTTTATCGACAGTGGAAGCAGTGCAGCCATGTCCGCCACCCTGATTGGCTTTAGCTTGAATGCTGCTGCATTTATCTGGGTATTTATGGTGAATAAGACGCTCAAAGCTACGCTCGGGATCGCGATTCCCGGTGTTTTACTCTATATCGCCTATAAGCTTTTAGGAAATTGAGATGAGAGTAGATGCAAAACCCGAAGGTCCACGCCAGTCGATGTCGTGGTTGCATACCTGGGCCAGTCTGATTTTAGGCTGGCTTTTATATGCGATTTTCTTGACCGGAACCTTAAGTTTTTTCCAGAACGAAATTACCGTCTGGATGAAACCGGAATTTCATCAGTCAGTTCCACCAAAGACTCAAATCGAACAAACCCGTGTGGCACTGGCTTATCTGCAACAGCACCATCCGCATGCCGGCAGCTGGGCGATCCAGCTTCCCCATTCACGCCAAAATACCACCACCCTGACTATTCGTAGTGCCGGCGAAGATCCGCGTGCCCGTCGTGGCGGTACCCGCGTGACAATTGACAGCGCCACGGGTGAAGTTCTGCAAGCGCGTGAAACACGCGGCGGTTCATTCTTATACCGTTTCCACTTTGAATTGTATGGTTTGCCAAGAATCTGGGCACGCTGGATTGTCGGCATTGCGACCCTGCTCATGTTGGTGGCAATCATCAGCGGTGTCATTACCCATAAGAAAATTTTCAAGGATTTTTTTACTTTCCGTCCCGGTAAGGGTCAGCGTTCCTGGCTGGATGCACATAATGCTACTGCGGTATTTGCCCTGCCCTTTCATATCATGATTACCTTCAGTGGCTTATTACTATTACTCTTTACCCTGATGCCTTGGGGCGTAAACCAGATTTATGAAAACCGTAGTGCTTTCCTTCAGGATCAACGTAAGAGCTTGATTCAGGAGAAGAGTATTCAGACTGAATTCCATGAAGGCCGTAGTGAGAGTAAAGAACGTCGACCGCAAGCTGAGAGAGAAAATCTTGGCGAGCGCGGTGAAATGTCTGCACGTGGTGAAATGTCTGCACGTGGTGAAAGTCGCCGCTCTCGTGATGAAATGCAAGTTGCATCTCCTGCACCATTAACCGATCTGACTCCGATCTTGGCAACAGCTGAAAAAGAATGGAAAAATAATCCGGTGGGTACGATAACCATCATCCAGCCAAATACCGTAAAAGCTGAAATTGAACTTCGTGCCTTAAACGGAGTCAGCATAGCTTATCGTAATGTTTATCCGAGTCTTGCTTTCAAGGGTGTGACTAGTGATTTAGAGCCGGATCAAACCACACTGAAAATGCCTTCAATCGCAAATGGTATTTATAATGTATTCACCACATTGCATGAAGCACGTGGCGTGGATCTGGCTTTACGCTGGTTATTGTTCATGTCGGGCGTGGTGGGCACCTTGATGATTGCGACCGGTTTGATTCTGTGGTGTGTCAAACGTGCACCGCAGCAACAGAAGCAAGGCTATAAATCCTTTGGCTATCGCGTGGTTGAAGTCACCAATATCGCTGCCATTATTGGTTTACCGATTGCCTGTGCTGCCTATTTCTATGCCAACCGCTTTATTCCGGCAGACATGGAGATGCGTTTGAACTGGGAAATACGTAGCTTCTTTATTGGATGGTTGTTGACATTGCTGTATGCCATGATTCGCAGTCATCGTCAGGCCTGGCTGGAACTATTACTGCTTGCCACTGCTGCATTTGCCTTGCTCCCAATCGTCAATTTTCTGACCGGCGGTCAGGCGATCTGGAATAGCATCTTGCATGGTCAATGGGTCATTGCTTCTTTTGATCTGGCGATGTGGGTGCTTGCGATCTTGTTCTGGCTTTCATTTAAAAAAGTGAAAAACCATAAAGGCTTGTCGCCTAAAAAAGCCAAGGTTGCTCTCAAGGAGAATCAGTTATGATGTTTTTCTTACTGATTTGGGCTTTAACTTCACTGGGTTTCTTTACGCTTGCAATGTCGATGTCCAAACATCAAAAACAGATTTTTGACACAGAACTCAACCCTAAAAAAACACAACTTGCGACTATTCTGGGTTGGGTATTGCTCATAATTGCCCTGATTCTGTGTCTGTTAACAGGATTTGCCAGCAATATGATCAGTTACTGGCTGGGTAGTCTAACTTTTGCAGCACTGGTGGTCGGTTTAAGCCTGAGCTATCTGGCAAGTAAAATTAAAGTGATCGTAATGTTCTGTGTGTTCATCGCTTCAATCTCAGGGATTATTTGCTTGATCTAATCATTTGATTGACCAATCTCTTTAAAAAGCTGACCTTCGGATTGGCTTTTTTGCTTTAAACCTTTTAGTCTACGCACAATATTTTTGAGATGTTGATATGACCCAGCGTGTTTCTCCCTCTGCTGTCCTGACCAATCTTGCCTTAGCAGGCAATGCTGAAGCGCAATTTGAACTGGCTGAACTGTATATGCAAAGCGAGCATGATGATGACATCATTCTTGCTGAAGAATGGGCTTTAAAAGCAGCAAATGGCGGTCTGGTGGATGCAATGTATTGGCTAGGTGAAGGTTACACCGTGTATGCCAAAGAATTAGCAGAAGAAGATCCGGAAGAATCTAAAGCTCACTTTGAGTTAGCCTATTACTGGTTAAGCAAGGCCAATATCGAGAAGCACCCTGCTGCGACTTTAGAGCTGGCCGGTTTCTACCGTCGCGGTGATGTGATTGAAAAAGATGTAGAAAAATCGATTGCTTTAGTTAAACAGGCTGCGGAGTGGGGTGAAGTTCAGGCCATGCGCGATCTTGCTTTTATTTATGCCAATGGTTTAGGTGTAGATGGCGATGAGGAACTAGCTGAGTTCTGGACCCAAAAAGCGGATGCTGCTGAGCAAGAAGCTAAATAAAACGAAAAGCCCGTCAAATGATGGGCTTTTTATTATCATATATGATTCACAATAAATTCTATTTCCTTTATTAAATAATCTAAAAGCTCATTTAATCCAATCAAATCATTAAGCCTCATAACACTATAATTACTATGATCTATTTTTTCTTTCAATTTTAATAAGGCTTTCGTTCTCTCTGTTTCTGCATATTTATAATCCTCCCTCTTCGCATTGATGCGTATTTTTTTAATTCACTAATATCATGAGATAAGAAAACGATATATTTATCCTTTATTAGTGTAGGAATTGAATGAGCAATTAAATTTCTAACAAATAAGTTCTTCTCAACTTTCCCCAATAAATAAATTATTTCACCATTCAAATGCTTATGTAATTCTTTCACATTTATAAGCTGTGACAAAGGTAAGGT